>JAFDZR010000014.1:101399-194843 GCA_018266875.1 Bacteroidota bacterium | reverse complement strand
GCAGTTTTCAAGCGGAAAAAACATTGTTTTTATCCTTTACATTCAATCTTGTGATAAGAATGAAGATCCGGTAAGTACAAATACAAGCACTAATACAAATAATAATCCATATGGTGGAGATAATGGAAAGGTAACTTTCTATACAACGTTATCATCGGGATGGAGTAATATAAATGTTACCCTTCAGGATACTAATATTGGTACATTAACTCATTACTTTAATTCGGGTGCACCATCATGTGACCAGACTAACGGGACGGTTTCTGCAGTAAAAAAGAATGGGAATTATTCTTACGTAGCCAGGACAAATACAAATATTCAATGGTCCGGAACAGTTGATATAAATAAAGAACAGTGCAAAACTATACAATTGTCAGGTAACGGTAACGGATCAGATGAATGTGAGTGGGATTATTGGAGATCTTTAATAGGAGTTACAGCTTCCTGGGGTCCTTATGATTTATGTTCATCACAAAACACATTAAGGGTAAAAGTTACAAATAATGCAAATGTTCAAATGTATATTAAAGTCTGTATTAAAAGGGAAAACGGCACTTACGATTGCGGAGCATTGTGGAAAAATCCCGGTTCATCAGAAACGTTTTATGGATGTCCTGCAACCGGAGTATATTATATTTGGGCAAAGCCTTCAACAGTTGGTGGTGAGTGCCCAATGCCAAGTCCACCAGAACCAAATCCTTAAAAAATGGAGAATATAATAAAATTAACATATCAGAAATCTAAAATAAGATCTTTCACAACTTTATTAGTTTCTAATTTAATTGTAATATGGACTTGTATTATCTTTTACTCTTACAACCCATATTACATTAATTTTATTTCTGAATACTCAAAGAATACAATAGTAATTATAGCATTCTTCTATTCCGCTGTGAGTATTTATACTTCAATCAGTGCGGTGAATAGAAATTCGGAAACCAGAGGATTAATTATAGTTAGATCATTATCAAAAACTTTGAAATATCTTTGGCTTTTTTTAAAAGATCCCCTTTTTACGAAAGGGAATAGGAAAGTGCAATTAACAAAGACTGAGAAACACACACTTTTATTTTCTTTAGTGAAAATAATTTATTTACCTATAATGCTGAATTTTATGTTCAATAATCTTTTCTCTTTTAAAAGTAATTTTACGGATTCCGTATCATCATTTAACACTTTTTATTTGATAGATTTTTTTAATGAGTACTTTTTCCAAAGATTTAGTTGATGATAATAAAGCTTCAGTTGAAAATTTACAAGATCAACTCGCTGATTATTTTATTATGCTTGATAATTCATACAAATATTTTTTGCAACTAATGAGTCTTGATATATCTGAAAAGAATGCCCGAAAGAAATCTGGTTTAAAGAACGAATTTCTTTTTAGAATAGCTACAATTAATCATTTAATAATAAAAAAGGTCAGTTAAGAAAATTCATGTTCTGTTTATGAAATAGTTCTCTTAATTTCCTGATAAATTCAGCTAAAAAAATCCTCCGATATATATATAAACTTACCCCTGACAATATAATCTTTACCCTTCTTAAACTTAGGAGCTGCAATATAATTGTATTCAACCTTCTTCCCTTCCGGAAATGAATCATCACCTTTTTTAACATACCTCTTCTTATACTTTTTACCGTGAAGAAGATTATTCATTTGCTGATAAGAAATTTTTTTTTCTTCTCTGTATTTTGATGCGTGGTAATATGTCTTGCCGTTATGTTTTATTACTTTTTCCATATTGTTAGTTTAAACCGAAAATATTTAATATTCAATATTTAAATCCTTGCACAAAATTATTCAGATCCTGACGGAAGTTGTGCAGTTAGATCTCCGATGTTTTACTTGATGAATGTTCTTACCAAACCTTTAAATTACAAGTACTGAAAATAGTTGGATTTTATAAATTCAAAAGCAATATTCGGATCATAATCAGTACTATTCAGGATTAACGGGATAATATCATTTTGAAAAACAGGATCTTCAATTTTTGCCGTCAGGTTTTCAAGAAATTCTTTTTTAGTAATGTTTAAATTTTCATATTTGAGATAGGCTTTAAATAATTTTACAGTTTTTTTGAAATCAGGATCCAGTTCACGTGCAGTCCATAGATCAAAAAGATCTCTTCCTTTTTTTCTTTGATACAATGCACGAAGTTTAGTAGAAAGTAATTCTTCGGTTGAAAATGTAGCTATATCAGCTGAGCCGGTAAACCAATCAGAATTACATTCCAAATTAAAATTTCTTTTTCCATCAACTGCTAAATGTTCACGTGTGTTAATTTCTATTTTGATTTTCATTTTAGGAATCGGCGGATATTCAGCAATATAAGAATAGATCAAAGTGTTATTACTTATTGATTTCTTATATCTCGGTACTGTAGGAATTATTTGTTTAACAATTTTTCTAATTTCAGTTAAAACTTCCCCAATCTCTCCAGCATGTATTTGCACAAAATCTAAATCTTCAGAGTATCTGTAAGCTTTCTTAAGAAATAATTTATGTAATGCTGTTCCTCCTCTGAATGCTAAATTGTTGGAAATTAATTTACTTGAATATAATTCGATTAAAAGTCTTGTAAGAATTAGATCTTGTTCTACGAATTCATTTTGCTGCCATGGTGAATAAATCTTCCATTGATCTATGTATGCTTTAGGTATCAATGAAATCCTTCCAGTTTATGTTTTCAATTATTTTCCATCTGCTGTTTTTATTTCCGGATTTTTTTCCTAATCTGGAAAGCGGAATATATGCAGTCGCTTTTTTGGAATATTCATATAACGGAACCGCAAGTTCATTTGCATCAAGTTTTTCGAGAATAAAACCAAGACGCTGAACATAAGTCATTTCCATATTATTTTTTAATAAATTTTTAACATCACTTATTTTAATTTGTGAAAGAATGTCAGAAATCACAAGAATAATATTGCCAATAGTTCCGCTCTCTTTTTCATATTTAAATAAATCGTAGGCAGTTAATGCTGGGGTGGAATAATTAATATACCCATAGTTTCCATTCTGTTTAATTATACAATATTCAGGGAAATGCTTTTTCTTATGAAAATCAATTCCCACTAATATATTTTTCGGAGTGTGTATTTGTTTATCAACAATAACCTGATAAACTAAAGGTCTGTAATGAGTCGCTCCATAAAAAGCAGAGGCTGATAATAAACCGGTATAATAATTTATTTTTTTATATACCATTAACTGATCTATAAAATCACCGGGAGAAATTTTTCCTGAATCTTTTTCTGTAGGAGAATAAATTGCATAAAAGCCTTCGGATATATTTTTTAATAAACTTTTTTTTATGGAGTATTTAACATACTGTTTAGCAGCATTAACATTTTCTCCTTTAAATTTTATCAATTCTTTCATGGAAAAGGTTTTTCTACCACTTTTCAGGTTAAGTTCTATAAAATCAATATTTTTATTACTATTTTTGTTCATACAATGTATTAATCAAGTGTCAAATTTTGACACCTCAATAATACCATATATAGATTAATAAATAAAGGAAAATTCTTTTCTTCTCTTTACTTCGATGCATGGTAATATGTCTTACCGTTATATTTTATTTCTTTTTCCATATTGTAAGTTTAAACCGAAAATATTTAAAATTCAATATTTAAATCCTTGCACAAAATTATTCAGATCCTGGCGGAAGTTATGCAGATAGATCTCCGTAGTTTTAATTGATGAATGTCCCGCCAGCTCCTTGATGTAATTGACAGGAACATTCAAACGCGACAGATTTGAAAAGTAAGTATGCCTGAGACAATGAAAGTGAAGGTCTTCGTTGAGATTGAGTTTTCGGAGCACTGACTTGAATTTTCTTGTAATGTAAGACTTGTCATAAGGAGTTATTCCTTCTGCAGAGAAAATGTAATTATCAGGATCAATTAATAGGGGAGTGTCGTTATAGGAAAACAAGGAACTCAATTCTATAAGCAAAGTATTAGGAACAGGAATTATCCTGTTCTTCTTAGTCTTGGTCGTAAACTTACCTGAATTTATAATTTCAATGGTTTTTTCCTGCAGGTTCATCCTTGAATATTTCAAGTGCAGTATTTCATTCAGCCTTAGTCCGGTGTAAGCAGCTATTGTTACAATCAACTTCATTTTCTGATGCCGTATATTTCCGATTATTAGATTTATTTCCTCTGCAGAAAATGTAAGAAGTTTTTTTTCCTGTATCCGAATCTGAGATATTTTGCTCAGCTGGTTCTCTGACAGCAGATTGAACTTCACACAGTAATTGAAAAATGCCTTAATGGTTCTGAGTTCGATATTCAGCGTCACCGGAGATATTGTTTTCAGTCTTCTTGATTTATACTCCTCAATGTCAATCAGTGTGATTGACTTGATCGGTTTATATCCGAATTGCGAATCAAGGTTTTTGATTGCATTCCTGTATATCAACAAAGTTCCCGGGACATAGTTGTTCTTAATGAAATTAAATACTATGTCCTGAACATCTTTTAAATACAGAATATCCGGAGTGATATTCCTGTTTTTCTTTTTTTTGAAATTGTCATGAACAAGATCTGCACGAGTTTTGAGTTTCTCATTAGTGGAAATCTTTTTCATTTTTCCTGACTCATCATAATAGCCAATGTACCAGAATCCGAAATCCTTTCTTTTAAATAAAAATGACATTGAAGTTTAGTTTAAAGTTAATGAAAAAAGTAAATTGAAGTCTTTCAAAAACAGAGTTATAAACCTTTCTAAAAGAACAGTGGGCAGTATAATGGGCAGTAGTAAGTAACTGCTATATAAATATACTAATAGTAAAATACTATTACACTATTATTAAAAAACCCAAAAAAAATTGGGTTTTAAAATTCGCTTTTTGATTACGAATCGTACGCCCGACTGGAATCGAACCAGTAACCTACAGCTTAGAAGGCTGTTGCTCTATCCGATTGAGCTACGGGCGCATTTGAAAACATGTAAAATAGCTAATTTCTGAAAACCATTCAAACCATATTTTTAACTTCTTCGGACTTGATTTCAGTGTTCATTCAAATCCTGCTATTCTTATAATAATAGTTTATTTTAGTTACGGAAAAATTAATCTATATTTTCCTTCCTTTTCTCACCCTTATCTCTGAACCTTCTGCAAGGAATACGCAAACCGGTTTTTCATTTTCCAAAAATCCGAACTGCTTTCCGTATATTTTTTCGAAATCAACATTTACTTCATACCCGAGGGTTTTGTAAATTTTCCACCGCGGATGTTCAACTCCGTATTCAGATGTTTTTTCGTTATCCAGTTTTGTGTATCCCAGGTAATGTTCGGTAATGAATTCTTCTTCGCTTCCTTTTTCAATCTCTGTCAGTTCCGTTCCGGTTTTTATTTTTATGGAATTCCTTTTTCCTGATTTTTCCCATGAATATTCAACGGTAATTGAATCCTTTCCGGTGAGCCATTGATGAGATAACGGCAGAGTTTCATAATGCTCGCCGTATAATGTATTTGCGGCTAAAGTCAGCGCAGCCCGTGGAACGATCTCTTTTATAAATACGACACCTCTTTTCCATTCATTTGTTTTTGTATCCCAATGTCTGACATAAAACCTGAGATTTACTTCCTCGAAATTCACATGAAAAGGAATTTTTATATTCTTTATCCGTGTATTGAGAAACATAAATCCAATAAGACTGACGTAACAGATGCCTTTCCTGAGATCATGTTCGGTTTTATCAGGTAAATACGGCTGAAGTATTTCCCGGTCAACCTGATAATTGATAATAAGAAGTTTCCGCCATTCTGCTTTCAGAAAAATATCTGACATGATTTCGCATTAAAGCTTTGTGAAAAAATATATTTCCCGGAATTTATATTAGTATAAATACTGAAAGTATAAACTGAACTTCCATCTGCATAAAATTAATCCATAGTTTTTTGTAATTCCTCTTTCACTTAAAAATGAAATTAAAATTGTAAACAAATTCAGTTTGCTGACAGCCGGTATATAAGGATAATTATTACTATAACTAAAATGGTTGAGTAGATCTGCTTATTGTATCTCGCCAGCCATTCAGGAATGTATATGTCAAAGTTATGTTTAGCCGAGTCCGAATATTTCCGCGCTACCAGCGTCAGCGGACAGTAATTCTTAAAGAGAAGTAATATTATCCCTTCCAGTACAAAACAGCCGAGACCTAACCATATCAGGATATCAATCTTATTTGCAATTACTGCATACAGCAGATAAAATATTACAACGTTGAAGAACAGCCAGATCAGCGTATGGATCAATTTCGTAAGTATCAGTTTTGAATTATCGGTCATCATCTTTGAAATGACTAAGGGATTTATAAAAAATAATTTTAATAAAAATATTATTCAAGATTCATTTTAAGATGTTGTTATTCTGTCTGAATTTATATTTGTGTCTGTTTAATACTGTTCAAATTAATTTTAATATTATTAATTTATGTTTATCTGTATTCAGGTAATTATTTCTGTCAGAACAGGATAAGGAAAAATAAGTGAAATAAAATATCAATATTGTGCGGAAGTGAATTCAATGTCCAATTTTATAGACATTTATAAACAAAATAAATCAATATAAATGACCGTTAAATATTTTTTAACTGTTGCTGTAATATTTTCATTTGCATTTCCCGGTCTCCGCAGTTCCTCTTTTTTATCAGCGGATTCTGTTTTAACAAATGATACAAGTGCCGGCAGGTTTAGGATAAAGTCAATGGATGCAGAACTAAGGATTAAATTTAATTCCTCTGAGATTGCTCCCCTTGACAAGAGAATTTTGTTCAACGATTTTTTCCGGCAGTACTCAGGAATAAAAGACGCTCTTGTTTACAATGACGCAGACGGCGCAGGAAGGAAAACACTTCAGCTGCTTGATGAAATGAAATCAGCTTCGGATAAAATCACAAAGGAAAATGATGATGCATTATGGAAAATATTTATCCTGAACTACGAAAGCATCCGAAGTAAAGCTGAGTCACTGAAATTTATAACGGAGCAGAGATTTATGTTCGGGGAAATAAGCAGAGGCATTGTAAACCTTATAAGGCATTACGGTCTTCACGATAAAACAGTTTATCTTCTCGAATACAGGGACGACTCTCTGAATGCGAATCAGCAGTGGCTTTCGGATAAAAGGGATGCCCGGAACCCATTTATCGGTAAGATGAATGATACGCTTCACACGAAGGTAAAGGAAGTATGGATTTTTGAATGAATAGTGAACTTAAGAACAGCTCAGATAAAAAGCCGGATCAAAGAACCCGGCTTTATTTTGATTCAGGTCTTTTTATAATTGTTTATATATCAAATCCGAACAGCACACCGAGGTAGTAATTGAATTCCCTGCCGTATGTAACTTTTGTATTCTGATAAACATTAGAAAATCTGTCAAAACCGTAAGCCACGTCAAAGAAAATACTTGTCGGGAATACATAGAATGAAAACGCCTGAAGTCTGAGCTGCGCTCCTATATCTTTTTTAAAATCGCTGAGTTTTGTATCGCTTCCGTTCCATGCATTTCCAAAATCTCCGTAGAGAGAGAAATACAGCTTATCCAGGTACATAGGCGATATCCTCGTATCAATTTTTGATATCAGGGGAAGTCTGTATGTCAGATTCACAGACGCTGCTCTTCCTCCGCCTATCGAATAGAATGGATAACCTCTCATTCCGGGAAGTCCCGAAGCGTAAAAATTATAGAAGTCCTCAACCGGCGGTCCGAATATTGTACCTCCGGATAATCTGAGGGAAACGGAGTGCTTGTTGTTGAACAAACCTATGGATTCAGTCCATGACCCGGACAGCTTGTGAAGATTTCTGTTCTCGTAATTTGTCGTGATAGTTCCGTTGTCATTTACAACTATTGATGGATTGATCTTGCTGAGTTCATAATCATACCTTATATCCAGTTTTCTTCCGATAGGATTTATATCGGAATTTTTACCAGGAAGAATATTCTCGTAATTGTAAGTAAGTGAAAGATCATGCGCTTTGAAATAAGTCTCCCTTGAAGACCTGACTGAAATTCCGCTTTCAGGAATTGCAAATGCGTCAATGTCATATGCATAATTTGAAAGAGTATATCCGAATTTCATTTTATGGTCGTCATTTATGATATTAAAAGCCATTCCAAAGTCAAATGAAAGCAGATCATAAGTGATGCCGACATTAATTGTATCGGCGCCGGCTATCAGGTCTCCGTCGGATTTTCTTGTTGTATTATATCCTTCAAGAGTAAGCGTCGGCAGGAATCCAACCTTCTTTGTAAAGAAATCCTTGAAGAAAGGAAATCCGTTGTCATAAAGAAACTGCAGGAACAGGTCCCTTTCGCCTTTGATGTTTATTGTAGCTCCACCGAAGACTGAAAATCTGTTGAGCATTTCATTTGAGAAAAAGTAAAGTCCGGGTTTTATCGCTTCTATGAAATTCAGTTTATTCTTTCTTTTATAAGTGTCAAATCTTATGACAGGAACAAATGAAAGAGAAGTGAACAGACTTTTGTATGGCTTTTTTTCAATCACAGGCACGTCCCTGTCATTGAAATTCTTGAGTTTATTCCAGTTGAAATTACTTCCTGCTTTCAGAGAATCTTCGTTGTTGTAGCGCGCTATCAGAATATCCGGCTGTTTATATTTCCCGAGTGAGGCAGGATCTTTTTCCTGAAAATTTTTCAGCAATGCTATTTTGTAACCCGTTGGTTTGTAAGTGGAATAAACTATGTTACCGTTACCGTCAACCGAAGGCATAAAAGCTCCGCCTTCAACATTTGTTATCTGGGATATTTTTCCCGAGTCCAAATCCATTGAATATATATTGAAAATTCCGGTCGGATTTGACGAGAAATAAAGTTTTTTGCCGTCCTGTGAAAAGAAAGGCGTTCTGTAATCAATTCCTTTCTGATCAAGTATGAATTCCATATTTCCCGTTTCAATATCTATCTCAGCCAGTTTCCTTGCTTCTTCAAAAGCGTAGTCAAAAATAATTTTTTTGCCGTCTTTTGTGAACTTGGGATTGTAAATCTGTTCGCCGTTATTAAATAAAGTAAGAGCTTTTATATTCTTTCCGCTTGCGTCCGCGGTGTAAAGATTAAGTGTTCCGTCTCCGTTAATCACAAAGCAGATCTCTTTTCCGTCAGGAGAATATGAAGGATAGGAAGCCCGAAGCTTATCTGTCAGCTTTTTTTCCTCTTTGCTTTTTACATCATATTCGTAAATATCATAGACAGTGGAATGAAGAATAGTCCTCGGATAATTCCTTTTCGCGTAGAGGATTTTTTTCGAATCCGGCGACCATGAGAAATTTGTACCCACCGGCGCGAAGATAAATTCGGATTTCTTGGTAGAAAGATCGTATATAAAAAGACTTGTTGCTCCGAAATCATAATCCTGGTTTGACAGATACGCGATTTTTTTTCCGTCCGGCGAGAGCTGCGGATAATAGTTTGCAAACCCTTTGTTTTCAATTATTACTCCGTCAATTTCATCCGGCTTTACATCAGCAAGCCGCTTCTTATAATCCTTTTCAAGATATGCTTTCCACTGATTATATAATTCCTTGCCGTCAATTCCTATCGCTTCCTTTACGGCTCTGTCCATGCTGAAGTTAATAAAGTCGCCTAGATGTTCAGTTATTTTTGCAAGCTTATCTTCTCCGTATTTGTCTGCAATGTATCTGGTAAGAGCGTATCCGAGATTGTAAATTGATTCTGCCTTAAGACTTGTAATGGAAGAGAACTGACCCATCTCGCCCCATGAAAGAAGATTACCTCCGATAATGTAACTTCTTAGTATCATATCCCTGTGTGCGTCCCAGTATTCATAATTAAGCTGCTGTCTCTGGTACTGTGCTGTTCCTTCGGCAAACCAGGCGGGAACGCCGACACCGGAAATCGGATAAGATACAATTGCATTGGGATAGCCGTAAAGCACGTCAGGTCTGATCTCGTTTTCATACCCGAGCCACTGCAGATAGAAAGTCGGGAGTTTCCTGCCGTATTTCAGCGATGCCTGAACCTGCACGGCGTGAGTGAACTCATGTGTGATAACATTTCTCAGCCAGTTATGCGTGCCTCTGAGATCATAATCAAGAGCAGTTGCATATATTTCAATTCTGTTCCCGAAATAATCCGTGGCTCCGTTTGCTATGTCAGAAACATCGTTTACAATAAAATTTACTTTTTCATCAGGCTCGTATTTATAAAGAGAAGTGATCGGACCGTAAACCTCTTCCGCAATTTTTGCAATGGTGTTTGCAGTTCTTTCCGTACCGTCATGATAATGTATAAAAAAATGTTTAGTTTCGATTGTATGCCATTCAAGTTCAGGGTGAGGATCGAACTGTGAAATGACTTTATTGTTAAAAATAAAAATCAAAAAAAGTGCAAACAGAGAAAAATTCAGGACTTTAATGTTAAACATTGAATATTAATTTGTTAATAATTATAATTGATAAAAAAACTGATAAGAATCAGCAGTGAATGTCAGAATCGGTAAGAAATTGTCAAATAAAAAATATTTTTTTAACAGTTAAAATAAGGCTTATTGAGGAATTTTACAATTTTGTAATTTATAACACAGCAGTTGAATTTTAATTCACTGAAAAAATCAGATCCGCTTATTCAACCCCAAAAATTATTTTTAATAATAATAATTCTATTTGGTATAAGCAATGTTACTTTTTCTCAAGGCAGAAGAGACAGGATCAGCGGTAATACGAATTATAATAAAGTAAGCCAGAATGATACAGGTTCGGCAATCTCGCCGGAGGATTCCCTGCTTTTAATCCAGAAAAGACTTGAACCGGTAGACTCTACTGCCAGGATCAAATACTTTAAGTATGTTCCTGAATATAATTTCGGCACGGGTATTCAGGGCAGAACTTCACCTCTTATTTTAAGTAAATCCAACAACATTAAATCTGAAATAGAATTTGATACTTCAGGTAACGTAGTAATGAAGGAATTATTTGACGGCGAACCTATACGCGCTCCGCTGGTAATTCCCCTGGATACTTATCTGAAAGAAATGTCTTCGAATAATCTGTCAAATATTTTTTCGGATATTGTGAACGAAAAATTCAGAGGCGGAACTCAGGATGATATAAGCAAGCTGTTTGAAAAATTCACTGACATTACAATTCCGCTCCCGTTTAAATCGGAAAGCATATTCGGTCCTCCGACTTTTTCGCTTAAACTGAACGGAGCGGTGGACATAACTGCGTCTTATCAGAGCGCGAAAAGCGATCAGACCGTAATTACCGGATTAAGCAATTCCAACAGCAATATTAATTTTAAACAGGAAGTGCAGCTTACCGCCAAAGGTAAGGTAGGTGATAAGCTCAGCATTGATGCAGATTATAATACGCAGAGATTATTTGATTTTGAGAATCAGCTCAAGCTGAAGTATGAAGGATATGCTGATGAAGTAATAAAAAAAATAGAGGGAGGAAATGTATCACTTGAAACGAGATCAGGTCTTATCGGTTCTTCTCAGTCACTTTTCGGAGTAAAGGGAGAATTCCAGCTGGGAGCGCTTTCGCTTTCTGCAGTTGTCTCACAGAAGAAAAGTAAGACAGAAACAAAAGATTACAGCGGCGGCGCACAGGAACAGAATTTCGACCTGAAAGTCTGGGACTATTCTGATAACCATTTCTTCCTTGATACTGTTTACAAATCAAGCTTCCTGGATTTTTATACTACAACTTCTTCCATTTCTCAGAGAACCGACAGTCTGTCGGTTGACGATCAGTCATTTGAAGTATGGGTTCAGACTGATCAGACCACAACAGGTTACAGAAGAGCGGCAATGTATATAGATCTGCCTAGGCTTCCGGCCAGCGGAAAGTACAGTGATACTTTGAAAAATATTAATTTCAACATACAGGGACAAAATGCTTCAGGTATTGTAAGAAAGCTTGAAAACAGCGAATACAAACTTAACAGAATTGCCGGATATGTTTCTCTGAATGTTAGTCTGCCGGATAATTATTTTATTGGTGTTGCCTACAAAAGAACCAAAACCCGCGAACAGTTCGGAACCATAAGTACTGATTCCGGAAACGCTCAGGATACACTTATCCTGAAAATGATAAAACCTGAAAATCTCGTGCCTGCAAATACACTTGCATGGGAACACAAGCTCAAGAATATTTACCGGCTTCCCGTATCAAGGGTGGTCCAGGATGGATTTGAACTTGAAGTCAAGTATCTTGACAACGGAAATTACATTCCGACTTTTCCGCCTTCCCAGAATATTGCAAGAAATCTTCTTTTCATATTAGGACTTGACAGATTCACAAACGGAAGATCAGGTGGACCCGATAATAAATTTGATTTTATTCCCGGGACAACGATAGATGTTGAAAACGGTTATGTGATCTTCCCGACATTGAAACCGTTCCTGACAAATTTTTCAGAATATTCGGAAAACGGAAACAGGATTGATTCAAGTTTCTGGTATCCGCAGATATACGACAGAACAAAAAATGATTCAAGACTTCAGCCCAATGCAAACAATTATGTTATTACAGGTAAAGCAAGAGGAGAATCCGGGATCAGCAATACGATCAATCTTGGATTCAATCTGGTGCAGGGAAGCGTTGTCATAAAAGTCGGTGAGCTTGTCCTTACTCCGAATGTAGATTATACAGTGGATTATTCGACCGGAACAGTTGTCATCAGAAATTCATCTGCGCTTCTGTCAAAAGATCTTAAAGTATCATATGAAACGAATGATCTTTTTACACTTGCATCCAAGACTTTCCTGGGATTGAGAGGCGACTACAAGATCTCCGATAAAAGTTCTGTGGGATTTACTTTTGTAAATTTGAAACAGGAAACTCTAAATGATAAGGTAAGGATCGGTGAAGAGCCGACAAATAATTCAATGTTCGGTATCGATTTTACTACGGAAATTCCTGTGAAGTTTCTGACGAACGCAGTTAACCTTCTTCCCGGATTCAATTCAAAGGAACCTTCAAGCATTACGGTAAGGGGAGAGATAGCGGCAATAAATCCTGATCCCAACACAAAGAAGAGTCTGATACCTGGTGATAATAATGAAGCTGTCGCTTATGTTGATGACATGGAAGGCGCAAAGAAATTGATCTCCATCGGCACCACTTATAATTCATGGACAATAAGTTCGGTCCCGCTTGACTTATCAATTGGACCTGAAGACAGTCTGCAGTTCAAACAGAATAAAAGAGGAAAATTAAAATGGTATAATCTCCCCAACAGCGCTCTGCTTACGGATATTTTCCCGTTAAAAAGCGTTCAGGCAAATCAGAACACCATTACTCCTTTTTACATGAGTTATGTCCCGAGCAAAAGAGGAACGTATAATTACAACGGTAACTATGAGACTATTAAGAATCTTGATTCAACTTGGAACGGCGTAATGAAATTTCTCAACACGACAAGCAATGATCTTATAAATGAGAACATAAATTTCATAGAATTCAGCATGCGTGTTGAGAATCTCAATCCGCTTAACCAGACTGGCAAGCTTGTAATTGATCTGGGTAACATTAGTCAGGATGCAATACCGAACGGCATTCTGAATACGGAGGACACTCTCGGCAACGGCGAACTGCGCTCTGTCGAAGATGACAAAGGTCTTGATTTTAAAACTGATGCCGAAGAGCTGGCTGAATATAATGCAAGAAACGGAACTAACTTTACTCTTCAGCAGCTTCCTGATCCTGCTGGAGACAACAATAATATCAATCCTGTCTTCGATGAGAATCTGATTAACGGAACGCAGGGGAATCTGAATTTTGATAACGGAAGAAGACCGGATACGGAGGATCTCAATAAGACAGTCCGGGTAAACAACGGGAATGATTATTTTCAGTTTGAAGTATCTCTGGATACTGCGAGTACTAATAAGTACATAGTCGGTACCGGACTTAACGGCTGGCATCAGTATAAAATACCTTTGTCTGAATTTACAAATGCATACGGAAATGCCGTGTTCACAAATATACAGTTCGCAAGAATGTGGATTACCGGAGTAAAGGATTCCATAAGACTGAATATGTATGAGATAAATCTGACAGGAAATCAGTGGGTAAAACCGAACAAGACTGACACAACTTACAATATAACAGTGGTAAGCATTGAAGAGAACCCGAATTATTACCAGAGTCCGGTTCCCGGTGACGTACTGAGACAGACGATAAGGGGACAGAACAGTGTTGACACAAAATCCAATGAGCAGTCACTTTCGCTTGAAGTAACAAACCTTACCAGCGGTATCAGGAAAGTTGCAAGAAAAGATTTCAGCGCGCAACCGCTTGACCTTTTCAATTACAGGTCAATGAAAATGTTTGTGAACGGTGACCCTTCATTTAATTATACAAACAGCGGAATATTTGACGCGACAATGATAGTAAGATTCGGAAATGATTCAAACAATTATTATGAATACAGAGCGCCGATACATCCTGACAACAGAAATCTCAACAGACCCGAGCAGCCGTGGGATTCGCTGAATAATGTCACAATAAATTTTAATGAACTTACAAAACTAAAACTTGCAAGGGACAGCTCCAACGTTCCTGTATCATCTTCAGTTGCAAATGTACCGGGGGGTGAATACCGCATATTCGGTAATCCGGACCTGCAGTCAATAAGGGAGATCATACTTGGTGTTGAAAAAAACCGGAGTGGACTGAACAACGCAATATCCGGCAGTGTCTGGTTTAATGAACTCCGGCTTGTAAATGTTATTGACGATGACGGAGTTGCATACAACTTTAATGCAAGCGTTAAACTGGCTGACCTGCTTGATTTCAGTTTTGCTATTTCCAAGACTGATCCGTTTTTTCACGCTCTTGACGGCCGGGTCGGCTCAAGGAATACGGGACTTTCATGGGATTTCAGCACCACCATCAATGTGCATAAATTTATAAACAATGCACTTGCATCGCTGATATCAGAAGACTGGAAAAATTTTATAAATCTTCCGATTACTTTCCGGCATTCGGAAACTATGAACAACCCCAGATATTTCCCAGGAACGGATATAGAAATTGACAAAGCAGCGGATCAGAGATATCAGAAAGTTCTTGCTGAGACGGGAAATGTAGGGCTTGCACAGGATGCAAGCGACAATGTCTATGAAGAAGCCCAGAGTCTTACAACAAGGAACAATATTTCCGTAAGCAGTATGTATTTTACGCTGCCGGGAGGTAACTTCCTGGTGAAAAATATATTCAATCAGCTCAGGTTTAATTTTAATGCAGATTTCGGAAATGCCAGGGACATAACATACGAAAGGAAAAACGATTTCAGATATAACGGAGGGATCAGTCTTTCCACTGATTTTGGTCTCAGTGACAAACTGAATTTAAATATAGGCCAGCTGATACCGCTCGGTGAAAAATACAAATCTGCAAAATTATATTTCTTCTTTCCGTTCATTCCGCTTGCGCCTCTGTTCAGTACAAATTTTTCCGCTTCAACTGATTTCAACAGATCAAGAGCGGAATCCAAACAGAGGAAATTCCTGAATAATGATCTAACTTCCAGGGATTTCAGAGCCAACAGGGGATTCAGACTTGACTGGAAATTCATTGAAAACTGGATCGTTGATTTGAATGGTAATTATGATTTCCGAGCAGGGAGTGATCTTACTCCGCTTGAAACTTCTGACACAACAGGACAGCAGAGACCTGACAGTCAGATATTCAAGGATATTTTTTTCAATGACGGCGTAATTAATTTCGGAAGAGACCTGGATTATGTACAAACCGTTACGGTTAATCCGAAAATTAATCTTCCTTATGTTGATAAATTTTTTACAATAAGCGGCGGATATAATGTAAGATACGGATGGGTAAATCCTAATCAGATCATCAACGTCGGTTATAATACAGGATTTTCAAATACAATGAATGCCACTGCAAATCTGAAACTGAATGAGATATTTTCCATATTCAGCAGTTCGGGTGACGGAAAGTTAAGAGCTAACGGAGTAGGCAGGGATACAGTTAATGAAAAGTCAGGGAATTCCAGAAGTATTGCGGATATCCTGAACATATTCAAAACCCTGCTTCCAAAAGATATTAATATTACTTATTCCCAGAACAATACAGTCTCAAACGCCGGTGTAACCGGAAATCCCGGATTCGGTAACTTCTGGTTCTATCCGTCAACAAATGAAAAATACGGACCTTCAAGACTTTATCAGCTCGGCTTCAGTCTTTACCCAGGAGCCAGAGCTCCGAACCTCAGTCAGCTTACTGATACTTATCTGCAGGGAAATGAACTTTCATTCTCTACATCGATCAATCCAATACTGCCGGAAAATATCAGTATGACGCTTAATTTTAAAACCAACTGGGGATTCACAAATAATCTTGTCTATCAGTCAGATCAGTTTGGAAATATAGGGAATCCGACTAGCAAGACAAGTTCACAGTTATCCGGGAATTCAATTTTCTTTGCGGGAAGCATAGATAAATTTGATTTTCAGGGTGATGCGAATAATAATCTTGAAAGCAGAAGCCGTCTTACACAGGCATTCAAAAGTCAGATATCTTCATTTCCATTCCCTAACTGGAGCTTGAATATTTCAGGTCTGGAAAAATTCCCGTTGTTCGCGCAGTTTGCTTCACAGGTATCTGTAGAAAATAATTTTATATCGGAATACAGGGAAAGCAGATTAATTGACATTAACAGCATAGACATTCCCAATCTGCAGGCTGTTACTCAGTCTTTCAGTCCGCTCATAGGATTGAATATTGTTTTTAAGGAACTGCTGGGAGGGAATATGACTTCAACTTTCAGGATAAACTCAAGTATCTCTCATACATTAAATCCAACCGGAGCGAGTATACAGAGTATTGGGACAAGTGAATGGAGTTTAAACGCCAACTTTACAAAAAGCGGATTCAGCATTCCGCTGTTTGGATTATCACTGCAGAATGACATCGCATTTGCTCTAACGCTTTCAAATTCAAAGAATGAGCCGATCAACTACGAATTCGGTTCCGGCTTCAAGGTTCCTGTGACGGGAAACGGTTCATCAATAACTACAATAAATCCGTCAATTCAGTATTCTCTTAGTTCAAAAGTCTCAATGCAGCTGTTCTATAAATACATTAAGACACAGCCGACGGGAACGTCAGTTACGACTGTTCCGAGAACTTCAAACGAAGGCGGCTTGAATATCAGGATAACAATTCAGTAGAATTGCGGATCATTTAATGATTATTTTTATTTCACCGCCGGTAATTTTTTTCTTTGCTTCTTCGACCTTTGCGATAATTTCCGGTGAGATCATATCCTTATTCTTAAAATCATAAACATAGCTTACACCGTTATCTGTCAGCCCGAAAGTTTTTATTCCGCCGGTAAATTTATTTTCCTTAAAACTCTTTACGGCATTGAAGACCGCCTGATCGACCTGTTTCACCATGCTGGTTAGGACAAAACCCGGAGCTTCCTTTTCCTGATCCATATCCACGCCGATGGCAAGTTTGTTTTTCTCCCTTGCTGCCTCAAATAGTCCTAGACCGGACAATCCGGATGCGTGATAAATTATATCGGCACCGTTACTGTACTGACTGAGAGCAATTTCCTTTGCCTTTCCGGGATTTTTAAAGCCGTCCGGAGAGACGCTTACATAACCTGAGAGCACCTGACATTCGGGATCGGCATATTTAACGCCTTCTTTATATCCTTCCTCGAATTTTCTTATAAGCGTTGATTCCATTCCTCCTATGAAGCCGACCTTTTTTGTCTTTGATTTCAAAGCTGCAAGTACTCCAACTAGAAATGAACCTTCTTCTTCCTTAAACTCAAGAGCTTCGACATTCGGCGGTATCTGTTTAGACGGATCGACGGAATAATCAACGCATGCAAATTTCTTATCTGGATATTCCGCAGCTATATTGTTAATGTCATCTGTAAAAATAAAACCGACACCGAATATCAGACCGATGTCCTTTTTACTGGCGAGCTTTCTCAGCGCGGATTCCCTGTCTGAGCCGTCGCCCGGATCAATGACTTCAAAATCCACTCCGAGTTTTTCTTTGGCAGCTTCAAGACCTTTGTATGCCGCATCATTAAATGATTTATCGCCTCTGCCCCCGATGTCAAACACCAGACCGACTTTAGTCGGAACGGAACCTGATTCTTTTTCAGCTGAATTTTCTTTCTTCCCGCATGAATTAAATCCTGATAATAGAATAACTGACAGAATGACTGCAAAAAATGTTTTCATTGTTATTGGTTTAAGTTAAAATTTGGAATTCAGATCGCTTCTTTTTTGGATTCGGTTTTTATTACATGATGAAGTCTGCATCTTGCTTCATAATGATTTGTAGCGCCGACCAGAATCTGCTCTTCACTGTCTGAAACCCTGTGCGTTCTGTTTGCGGGAGCTCCGCATATCACGCAGACAGCAAGGGTTTTGCTGATGTATTCAGCGATCGCAAGAAGCTGAGGCATTGGTTCAAATGGCTGAGCCCTGTAATCCTGATCGAGTCCGGCGACAATTACCCTTTTTCCGGAGTCGGCAAGATCCTGACATATCTGGATCAGGTTATTATCAAAAAACTGGGCTTCGTCAATTCCTATAACCTCAACGTCAAAGCTTTTGTCCAGTATTTCCTCAGCGTTTGAAACCACTTCTGATGGGTATGACTGTTCATTGTGAGATACAATTTCAAATTCACTGTATCTGTTGTCGATCTTTGGCTTGAATACTTTTACTCTCTGCTTAGCAATTTCAGCTCTTCTGATCCTTCTGATCAGTTCTTCTGTTTTTCCTGAAAACATGCTTCCGCAGATGACCTCAATGTGACCTGTCTTTTTAAAAGTTCTTATCTGTAAATTCTCGTTCATTTTTTTGAATTAAATAAATATTTTTTGTCGAAAACTCCCGGGAGCAGATCGGAGAGCTTAAATGATTTTACCATGGATTTCGATTTAACAAGAAGTATATCCGTTTCGATTCCGAATTCTGCCATAAACTGTCTGCACGCGCCGCATGGAAAAGTGAAATCATCTGCGCTGGATGAAATTGCTACAGCTTTAAATTTCTTATAACCTTCGGAAACAGCTTTTGAATAAGCCACTCTCTCTGCGCAGATGCTGAGAGAGTAAGAAGCGCATTCTATGTTAGTTCCTGTGAATATCTTGTTATCTTTTGTCAGGAGTGCGGCTCCGACGGAAAATTCCGAGTATGGTGAATATGAAAATTTCCTTGCTTTAATTGAAAGCTCGATCAGCTTCTTGTATTCTGAATGCAAAGTATGTAGTTAATGTGAAATTATCCTTATTTATTGATAATATATCCATTTCTGAGTATATTATCAAATAAATTTATTCTTCAGATACTAAGCCTTGAAACGAAGAGCCATTTTCAGAATTTTTGATAAGTATGTTGGTATTCCTGCTATAATTCTTTTAGCAATTCTTACAAAAAGGAAAAGGCGCATTCCGATTGAAAATATCAAAAAGATATTAATCATTAAACTTGCTGCCATAGGGGATTCTATTCTTCTTATTCCTACGCTGAGGGTGCTGAAGCAGAACTTTCCCGAAGCTGAAATTACATTTATCTGCTCTCAGATAAATTATTCCGTGATCAAGAAAATACCTTATGTTGACAGGATAATAGACTGCAATGTTCATTCATATTTAAAGAAACCATTTTCTTTTTTTAGTTTTATAATGAATCTCAGAAAAAATAAATATGATGTGATAATTGACGTTGGACAGTGGGAAAGAATAAATGCGATAATGACAATACTTGCAAAAGCTGATTATACAATAGGTTTTAAAACCGAAGGTCAGTTCAAGCATTTCGGATATGACAGTGTGGTTGCTCATTCCAGAACCAAGCACGAGCTGGAAAATTTCCTTGATCTTGTAGTTCCCTTAGGTATAAATATTAAGGAAGAGGATAAAAAATTAGAATATTTTTTAAATTCTAAAGACTTTAAATTTGCAGAGGAGTTTTGGTCACGGAATGAACTAAATGACAGGACAGTGATCTGTCTCCATCCGGGCTGCGGGGAGAACGGAAAGCCGCGGGAATGGGAAGTTAAAAATTATATTGATCTCGGTAAAAGACTTGTGGATTATGACAGTAATATCAAAATCCTGATCACCGGAGCTTCTCATGAAGAGGAAAGATGCAGAGAGATAGCGGAAGGTATTGGAAAAAATGTAATAAATACCGCAGGCATGTATCCTCTTGACAACGTAGTTGCAATTGTAAAGAAAGTAAAACTGATCGTCTGCAGCAATACAGGAATGCTTCATATTGCATCATGCGTCGGAACAAAAACAATGGGTCTGCATGGTCCGACAAATCCTGTAAAATGGGGATCATACAATAAAAATGCGGTTCTTATTCAGAGTGATAAATTCTGCAGTCCCTGTCTTTATTTAGGTCATGATTACGGATGTCAGGTTCCGCAGTGCATGGCTCATATTTCCGTCGATGATGTTTTTATTTATATAAGGAAAGCACTAAATCCGGAATTGTTCCGGAGTTTTCAGAACCAGCTTAATTAATAATATTATAAAATTTAAAAAATAATTATGCAAAACAATAAATTTCCTACTTTTGATATAATAGAATCGTTTGGTCATGAACAGGTGGTTTTTTGCTCAAACAAAGAACTTGGTTTAAAAGCAATTATTGGAATTCATAACACTACACTCGGACCTGCTCTCGGAGGAACAAGAATGTGGAATTACGCTTCAGATGAGGAAGCATTGATAGATGTGCTCAGATTATCCAGGGGAATGACTTACAAAGCTGCCGTAGCCGGTCTTAATCTTGGAGGAGGCAAAGCTGTTATAATAGGTGATTCAAGGACACAAAAGACCGAGGGACTTTTCAGGGCGTTCGGAAGATATGTGGAAGGTCTTTCTGGAAGATACATAACGGCTGAAGACGTTGGAACGAGCATTAAGGATATGGAATACATTATGATGGAAACACGTCATGTTACTGGTATTCCAATTGAAGTGGGCGGCAGCGGAGATCCATCTCCTGTTACAGCTTACGGAACGTTTGTTGGAATCAAAGCCTGTATAAATGAAATATACGGCAGCGATTCGCTTGAAGGAAAGAAAGTGATCATTCAGGGAGCAGGCGGAAATGTCGGAAAGCATCTTTGCAAATATTTGTACGATGACGGTGCTGTGCTTTATGTCAATGATCTTTATGAAGATAAACTCAAAAAACTCGTTTCTGATTTTAAAGCCAAGGTTCTGAATGATGAAGAAATATTCACGACTGAAGCGGATGTTTTTTCTCCCGCAGCTCTCGGAGGAATCATTAATGACACTACAATTCCTAAGCTTAAAGTCAAAATAATTGCCGGCGCTGCAAACAATCAGCTCGGTGAGGAAGAAAAGCACGGTAAGATGCTCAAAGATAAAGGAATCCTGTATGCTCCGGACTATGTGATAAATGCCGGCGGTCTTATTAATGTTTATAATGAACTCGAGGGTTATAACCGGGACAGGGCTCTGAAACAGACATCGGGAATCTATGACATTCTCAAAAGCATAATTCATATTTCTCAGAAGGAAAATATTCCGACTGAAGCAGCTTCAAGAAAAATAGCCGAGAACAGAATGAATGCAGTTTCACAGGCTAAACGAATAAGAATTTACAGGGATCAGAGATTATTCAATCAGCGTAATCTGTAAGCAAACATAAGCATACTATTTTGGAAGTTGCAATCTGGATAATCGGACTGATTGCTGCAATTGTAATTGTAGTGATCTATATAATAACATCAGTTAATAAATACAGTAATTCTTTTATCGGGAAATATTTCAAAGATGAAGGAAGTGAAAACAAAAATGCTGAAAGCAATTCTGATGAGAAACAAAAGGATAATCAGACGTAATTCAGTTCTTGCTGGAAAACAGCGGTTTCATTAAAGCATATTTTTTTATGTAACCTGCAATTTTACTGATATCTATCATTACAATGCATTCCAGATTGTAGGGACATTCCTTTTTCCAGCATGGAGCGCATTCAAGACCGGTAGGAATCAGTTTTTCCCCGCGGTCGAAAAGATCTATTTCGTTCCAGCATGACAGACCGAACCATGCTATCACATATTTTTTCAGAGCAATGGCAAGATGCATACCGAAACTGTCTCCGGTTACAACGATATCACACACATCCATAAAACACGCGCCGTTCCTGATACCGAGATTAGTAGGAGTATATATAATTTTATTCTGAATATCCCTGTCAAGACTTTCATGTATCCTGAGATTCCTTTCTGTGTCCTCTTTTCCTCCGAGCAGCAGTATCCTGAATTCATCTCTTTTGGAAAGCTCCATGATCAGAGCAACGTGCTGTTCAATTGTCATCTTCTTATTGGGGAAAAGATTTGAACATCCGGTATTCAGTCCTATGTATATATTATTCCTGTCATATTTGATCTGCTCCCTGTACTTTTCTATGAAATTAATTTCTTCCGCAGAAAATGAAAACACATATTCATCCCTTGCATAATCAAGTCCAAATGTCTCATGAATAATCTCGCTTCCTGATTTCATGTTCTTTCTGAATTTCAGTTCATCATTAATACCCATAGTGTAATTATAAATTGCCGACTCATTTGCCGGAATTATCTTCCCTGATTCATTAAGAATGAATCCGTATTTATCGGAAGCATTCACGGTGTTTGCAAATGCGCATGCATAGACGGATTTATCACCGTTGAGCAGAATATCAAATTTCATTTCGGAGAGGATCATTCTGTCAGTATCTTCCCAGGAATAGATCCTGTCAATGAATTCGTTATTGGAAAGTATCGGAAGAGCGCTTTTCATAGTGATCCAGTGAATTGTGCTGACGGGATATTTTTTTTTCAGCGATCTGAGTATTGAAGTATTTAGCAGCACATTTCCAAGGGCGTCAAGGGAAATTATAAGAATATTCTTTCCATGCAGATGTGTATTGTCTCCGGACTGAGCCATTTTGCATCCGTCTTTAAGACAGTCATATCCCGGGAAACATGGTTTGTATCCCGAAAAATATTTACAGTCAGGTATTTTAATATCTTTGAAATCCATTGAGTCTAAATATTATCTTTAATCAAATTTATAATTTTCCCGAGATCTTTTTTCCTGTTTACGAAATCCAGATCATTGGAATCAACTGTAATGCATTTCCCTATTTTGTATTTACTTATCCATTCATCATAACTTTCATTGAGCTTTTCCAAATAACCGGAATCTATATTCTTTTCGAAATCCCTGCCCCTGAGTCTGATCTGTTTCTGGAGTTTGGACAGATCGGATTTCAGATAAAGGAGAAGGTCCGGAGCTTTCAGAAAGCCTGTCATTTCGCGGAAGAGTTTTCTGTAATTGTCATAATCCCTTTTGCTCATCTTGCCCATTTTATACAGGTTCAGGGCAAATATTTCCACATCCTCATAAATACTCCTGTCCTGAATGACGGAATATTTGGATTTAAGGATCTCGATATGGGTTTTGAATCTGTGAGAAAGAAAATAGACCTGCAGATTAAATGACCATCGGTTCATATCCGCATAGAAATCTTTCAGATAGGGATTATTGTTGACTTTTTCGTAATAGGGTTTCCATTTGAATTCGTCCGCAATCAATGCTGTTAACGAAGACTTGCCCGAACCGATATTACCGGCTACGGACAAAAAAATTTTTTTTCCCGGATTCATTGAATAAAAAAAAACCGTCAAAAATAATTGACGGTTAAAAATTTAATTTTATGTAAATTAATTTTAATAAACTGCTGCTTCTTCTTTTACTTCAACCGCATTATCCTTTTTGGTTTCCACCGGTGTTTCAGGTAAGACGTCCTCAAGGACTTTGGAAATTCTTTTTCTTTCCTTGATCTTGGTTGCGGCTTTGCCTGTCAGATTTCTCAGGTAATATAGTTTAGCTCTTCTGACGCTGCCGTGTTTGGAAATTTCGATCTTAGCAATTCTTGGAGAATTGACTGGGAATATCCTTTCGACTCCCACTCCGTTTGAAATTTTCCTCACGCGGAAGGTTTTGCTTATTCCGCCGCCTTTTATTCCCATTACAATACCTTTGAATATCTGTATTCTTTCTTTATCGCCTTCGAAGACGTTTACGGATACCGAGATAGTATCACCTACGTGAAACTCCGGAATGTCATTCCGTATCTGCCCTGCCGTAACCAGATTTATTTTTTGATCCATGATTATAATTCTCCTTGTCTGTTTCTGTTATTTTTCTTATTTAATTTGTTTATTCTGTTATATTTTGCTCTGGCTTTTTTTTCTCTCCAGATCTCTATTTTTTTATGATCTCCCGAGAGCAGTATCTCAGGAACTTTCAATTTACCGAAGACTTCAGGTCTGGTATACTGTGGATAATCAAATCCTGTATGAACCTGAAATGAATCTGTGATAGCCGATTCGCCGTCTCCAAGCACTCCAGGTATAAGCCGGGTCACTGCATCAATAAAAACAAATGCCGCAATATCCCCGCATGACAGCACGTAATCTCCTATTGATATTTCCTTGGTCACAAGCCGTGAGATAACGCGTTCATCTGTTCCCTTGTAATGTCCGCAGACAAGCATCAGATTCTTCTTTAAGGAAAATTCATTCAGCATTTTCTGATCGAGCTTTAATCCCTGTGGTGAAAAAAAAATTATATCATCATAAGGGATCTCACTTTTAAGCTTTTCAGCGCATCTGAATATAGGTTCAGGTTTTAAGATCATTCCTGTGCCTCCGCCGTAGGGAAGATCATCTATCTGCCTGTATTTTCCTTCAGCGTAGTCTCTGAGGTCATGGATCTGAAATTCGATCAGATCTTTTTCCACAGCCCTAGACACTAAACCGTTTTTCAAAGAACTTTCCAGTATCCTGGAATTTGCACTGAGAATATCAAATCTCATTTTCACTATTCTAAGAATCCTTCGATCAGATCAAGTTCGATCATTTTATTATTAAGATCGATTTGTTTCACAAATTCTTTTCTGAAGGGAATAAGAACTTTTCTCCCGTCAATAATAATATTTAAAAGATCACCGCTTCCGAAATCTGAAAACGAATCAACAACTCCCAGTCTTTTGCCTTTATCAAACACTTCAGCTCCTATCAGATCATAAAAATAAAAATTATCTTCGGGCAGTTCAACCCTGTCGGATTCAGGGATCATAACAACTGCGCCAATAAAATCCTTTACGGAATCCTTGTCACTGAATCCATGTAATCTTATGTTAACGTAACCACTGAAAATTTTTTTCTCTGAAATTTCAAATTCAAATTCAGAATTAAAAGTTAAAAAATCTTCCTTATTCTCATTGAAAAGATAAACTTTATCAAGTTCATTAAACCTTTCAGGAAAATCAGTTAGATAAACAACCTTTAAATTACCTTTGACACCAATCGGCTTTACAATTTTTCCAACAGAAATAAATTCATTGATATCAGGCAAATCAGTTAACCTTCAGTATTTTCTTTTTTGATCTTGTCAGGGATTTCCATCGAAGCTCTTTTCCCGTATTTCGATGCTACTGCTGAAAGCAATGTTCTGATTGCTTTTGCAGTCCTTCCCATTTTTCCGATCACTTTACCTGTCTCGCTGTCCTGAACGTGAAGTATGAATTTTATTTTATTTTCATCTTCAACAACTTCCTCCACCCTCACTGCATCAGGATTGTCTACAAGATTTTTAGCTATAAATTCAATAAATTCTTTCATTTGGGATCTCCTTTTTTAAATTAAGAATATTGAATAATATCGATCAATTATAACACTGGTCTGCTAAATTATCAGTGCCGGCAGTAAATTTTATTCAGCGGGTTTTTCGGCAGCGGCTTCAACCGGACTCTCAGCAGGAATTTCTGCCGGAGTTTCAGCCGGTTTTTCAGCCGGAGTTTCAGCCGGTTTTTCAACCGGTTTTTCGGCTGCAGTTTCAGCTGTCTTATCGCCTTCAGCTTTTTTGTTTTTCTTGTTGAGTTTTCTTCTCGCTTTTTTCTCCGCAGCTCTTTTCAGTCTTGCGTCCTTATCGGATAAATGTTTCTCAATCTCGGCTTCGATGAATTCAGCTTCCTTACCTTTTTTGGTAAGATGGAATTTTATCATTACGCCTTCGTTGCTGAGAATACTTTTTACTGTATCAGTCGGCTGAGCTCCTACATTCAGCCAGTACATTACTCTTGGTTCATCCAGGGATATTTCCATGGGATTTGTATTCGGGTTGTAGAGACCGACTGATTCAATGAATCTTCCGTCCCTCGGGAAACGGGAATCAGCAGCAACTATCTTGTAAACCGGATAGTGCTTCTTTCCCATTCTTTTTAATCTTAGCTTTACCAATGTTTTTTAAGTGCTCCTTAGTTTATTTTTTATTTATTTGAATTCATTCATGAAATTTGCCGGCAGCTTCATTTTTTTCATTAATCCGCGGCCTTTATCTTTGTTGAACTGTTTCATCATTTTCTGCATATCCTCAAACTGCTTGATCACCCTGTTCACCTGCTGAATCGGATTTCCGCTTCCGTCAGCAATTCTTCTTCTTCTTGTCCCGT
Organism: Bacteroidota bacterium; assembly: GCA_018266875.1. Lineage (GTDB taxonomy): Bacteria > Bacteroidota > Ignavibacteria > Tepidaquicellales > Tepidaquicellaceae > UBA2330. The sequence continues at coordinate 168,289 of JAFDZR010000014.1, read as the reverse complement.
TTAATATATTCGGATTCTCTCTTTCTTTCTTAGTCATTGACTGTATAACAGATTCAATCTTAACGAGTACTTTATCGTCAATTTCCTGATTTTTCAGCGCCTTGTTGGCTCCGGGAATCATTGACAGTAATCCGGATAATGAACCCATCTTCTTTATCTGATTAAGATACGAGAGAAAATCGTTATAGTCAAATTTATTTTTTCTGAATTTCTCTTCCATCTTACCGCTTTCGGAAAGATCGAATTCATTCTGGGCTTTCTCGACGAAGGAAACTATGTCGCCTTTGCCTAGTATTCTTGATGCCATCCTGTCTGGATGAAACTCTTCAATTGCATCAAGTTTCTCGCCTATACCGGAATATTTTATGGGAACGTTTACAACGGCTTTAATTGAAAGAGCTGCTCCGCCCCGTGTATCTCCGTCAAGTTTAGTAAGAACAACTCCGTCAAAATCCAGCCTGTCATGAAAAGCCTTTGCAGTATTCACTGCGTCCTGACCTGTCATTGCATCAACGACGAACAATATCTCTTCCGGCTCAAGCGATTTCTTCAGACCGGCTACTTCATTCATCATTTCCTCGTCAATTGCAAGACGGCCGGCGGTATCAACTATAAGAGTGTCTCTGGCATTCTGTCTGGCATAATCAATTGCAGCTTTTGCAATCTTCAGCGGATCCTTTTCATTTTCATCTGAATAAACGGGAATATTTATTTGTTTCCCAAGAACTCTGAGCTGCTCAATTGCAGCAGGTCTGTAAACGTCACATGCAGCGAGAACCGGATTCCTGCCTTTTGATTTAAGGAGTTTTGCTAGTTTCGCTGAAAAAGTGGTTTTTCCGGATCCCTGAAGACCAACCATTAAAATCACTGAAGGAATTCTGTCGGAAAATTTTATAGTCGCTTTTTCCGAGCCCATCAGTCTGATAAGTTCGTCATTTATGACTTTAACAATCAGCTGACCGGGAGTAATACTGTTAAGTACGTTCAGACCAATGGATTTTTCCTTAACGTCGTTAATAAAGCCTGTTACGACCTTATAATTTACATCAGCGTCGAACAACACCCGTCTGATCTCTCTCAGGGATTCGTCAATGTTACTGTCGGTAATCTTTCCCTGACCCCTGATCTTTTTAAGAACGGTTTCAAGTTTATTTGTTAAATCGTCTAACATTAAGGTTTCAGGTAGCTGTAGTTATCCAAATTAGTGGGCTTAAAATACCAATATTAATAAATTTTATCAAGGTATAATCAAACATAAGTCTGTTTCTATTTTTTATAATTTAGGATATTTTTATTAAAAAAATCCGGATAAAATGATTGTCTGCGGCATAGATGAAGCGGGGAGAGGACCAATTGCAGGACCTGTAGTTGCTGCTGCTGTCATTTTTGAAGAGGGTTTTACAATAAAAGGAGTGAATGATTCAAAAAAACTTACTGAACATCAGAGAGAAAACCTGTTTCCCGTAATTATTGAAAACTGCATTGAATATTCAATAAGCGAGGTGGATAATAAGGTGATTGATGAAATTAACGTTCTGAAATCTACAATGCTTGCAATGTATAACTGTATAAAGGTAAACAGTGTAAATCCCGACAGATATTTTATAGACGGAAATTATTTCCGTTTGCCTGACAATTACCAGGAGAAAATAAATTATGAAACAGTTGTAAAAGGAGATTCGAAAATATTTTCAATATCATGCGCTTCTATTCTGGCAAAAGTTCACAGGGATATTTTAATGAGAGAGTATCATTCGGTTTACAGCGATTATGATTTCCATAAGAATAAAGGATACGGCACTAAAAAACATATCGAAAAAATAAGGGAAGCCGGGCTGTGTGAAATTCACAGAAAGACATTCTGCAGAAATTTTTTTGTGTAAAAAATTCGTACGATACAATAATGAAATGCATTTATAAAAACAGGTTCGGTAAAAACGGTGAAATTACGGCAATGAATTTCCTTAAGGAAAAAGGATTGAAGTTTGTCAGATCAAATTACAGGTATGAAAGAGCTGAAATTGATCTGATATTTGAAGATGAAAAAACAAATACTGTTATCTTTGCTGAAGTGAAGACAAGGAAAAATAAAAAATTCGGTGAGCCCGAAGAATCAGTAAACCCTGCAAAACAGGAAAGAATAAAAAAAGCCGCCATGGGATTCATTCTTGAAAATGAATCTTACTCTTCGCACGATCTTCGCATTGATGTGATCAGTATTTTATTTACTGAAGGCGTGCCTGAAATCAATCATATTGAGAATGCGTTCTGATAAGTTTTTAATTCTTCCGCAATGATGTTAATGCGCAAAGAATTAAAAACTCGAAGATTAGTTTACATTAATTTCCGGAAGAATGAATTATTTAATTTATTATTTCTCAGGAAATCTAAATAAATTTAATGTTTGACTCAAAAAATAATTCATATCAGAACACAAATGTCATCCCGAGTTTGAATGTCTCATATCTCAACGGAGCTGTGCTAGTAAACGGCCAGTTCATTTTATCTTTTCTGAGCTGATAAAATCCATACTCGTAAGCGTTAAGCAGAATGAAGTTCACAATAGTGCCCGCAGCAGGCGAATTTCTTATAATTCTTTTTGTGAAGAATTCAAGCAAATTATATCCTGTGTATTCAATTGCCGAGCTCATGATCTGTTTGCCGAACAAATGTCTTGGGAAAATATCAGCAATCTCATATTTCGGCTGAATGGAAAAGCCCTTTGTCAGATGTAAATTTATACCCCCTTCAAATGAACTTCCGAATCTGAAAACTCCGGCTATGTTATCAAGAGTATTGTAATATTCATCAGGATTTCCTGTAAAAGTGACCAGGTCTGCTTTATCGTATTTAAAGTTAGACCAGTTAAAAGTAGTAGAGGAATACGGCAGGATTGAAGCAGATCTGCCGAGAGATATGCCATAACCGCTTTTATTGCCTAATCCGAATTTCCATAAGTTAGAATTTAAACCATTTGAATTTTTTTTGGCAGAGTTATCAGTGGAATTAAAGCTGAGGAACAAAAAGCTGTTATAATATTTTAAGATATTTTTCCCGAAACCTGATTTCTTTCTGTATGTATATCCGAGGTTGAGTTCGATCAGACCTGTATTAGCGAATTTATAATCAGTTCCGCTGAATTTTATATCGGATACTCCGTAAGAGATCTCGATAGATGGGTTACTGTGATGCCATTTCCAGAATTCAATTTTGTGAGCGTCAGCTTCTGGCTGTGCATTAACACCGGAAGTAAGGACAGTGATAAATAAAAGAAGCAGTATATTTGATTTCATAGATTTAGGGTTTTTTAATTTGAGTAAATAGCAACTGTATATGTTGTTTAGACTAAAAATAAGAGAATTGGTTTCAATATTTGGTATAAAAAATAATGTGAATTCTAGATACGGGGAAGATGTGGATTTTTTTTGAAAATTGTAGGCGCAACCTTTAGGTTGCGGGGAGAGGCAGGCACTTTACTGCACCGCAGTTTTAAGACTTCGGCTGCTTCAAACCAACGGGATCAGTTCCTAAGAATTTCTGCCCGTGAATATGATAAGCTGCAGCTGACAAATAATGTTAAAGATTGTAGCAGCAACCTTCAGGTTGCTCAACTTCCTGTCTCTGATACAGCCGCTGTCTAAATCCTGCGGCTTCTCCGCCGTTCTCCCGTTCTTCAATTCCTCTTTTCCTCAAAAAAAAACTTCCGGGATCTTATGACCCCGGAAGTTATTAATTCTACTAACGTTTATAAATTCTTTCTCTTTTCGTTAAATTTATTTTATAAGTATCATCTTCTTTATATCTGTAAAATAATCTGTCTGAATCTTGTAATAGTATATTCCGCTCGGGTAATTTCCTGCATTGAATGTGTGCTGATATGAACCGGGTGTCAGATCCTGATTTACAAGTGTGGATACTTCCTTGCCCAGCATGTCATAAACAGTTATTGATGCGAAAGTTGATTTCGCTATATCAAATCTGATGTTCGTTGTCGGATTGAATGGATTCGGATAATTCTGGTATAACGAGAATTTTTCCGGTACCAGCGAATTGTAATTTGAAATTCCCACATCTATTGTATCATAAATAGCTTTTTCAACTATTACTGAAGTCATCGGGAACTGAGCGACCGGATTCGGTCCGCTGTATGATCCTTCTCCCTGACCTTCCCATCTGTTGAAATAATATGTCTTTCCGTTGAAATTTACCTGCAGTGCTGATAATGTCAGATTCTGCACTGATGCAGAATCGTGATATCCGCCCACTCCGCCTGAGATCGTTACCGGTAATCCGGCAGGTTCTGTAAGTCCAAGAAGTCTGAACTGTACATCATAAAGCGCTGCGTATGAAACGTCAGTTGTATTGATATTTACTGTCTGCGTCTGCGAACCTCCGTTTGTCCAGCTGTTGTAAATATATTTGTAATTTCCGACTGTCTGAGGTGAAATTGCCTCAAGTGTATGAGATGAATTCAGATCCCATGTAAAAACTCTTGAAGTTGTATAATTAACGCCGTCCACTTTATAGCTTAGATTTAATCTGTCTGTGCCTGTTACTATGTAACTTCTTCTTACCAGATAATTTATTATGGTCTTGTGAACTTTTCCGGTAGCGCTGGTTCCTGTGAGAACTACTTTGTATTCTCCGCTCGCTACTGAACCGTTGGATGACACGTTTACATTGAGTGAGTCAGGGAAATTACTGATTACATTTCCATTGTTAAAATTAACTGTAATTCCGGCTGTTGCAGGAATGACCTCTGATGTAAATGTCACTGCTGAGTTATATCCGTCTGCTACAGAAGGAATATGTACCTTGTAATCCGCATTCTGTGTCTGTCCCTGATTTACGACTCTGTATGCAGGGGATGAGAATAAATTAAAATCGTTTGTAAGTGTTGCTGCATTATGGATCTCCAGAGGAGCTCCCTGAACAAATACCACGCTGTGAACCTGATTCGGATCCCATGAGGATTCTATCTGGTATGAGTAGTTCAAAGTGATGACTTTTCCCGGAAGCAGTGTTACAGCAGTACCGATTCCTGTTGGAAGCATTTTCCTCATAACATCTTTGAATGATGTCTCGCCGTTTGTCCCGGGCGGGAATGAATACTGTACTAACTTTTCAGCTATTACAAAATGTACCGTTGCATTTGGATTTGGAAGTACCGTTTCACAGTAGATCTTAACTTGGGTGTTAACCGTATTTCCGGTCCTTGTCTCGGATAGAATTATTGTAACCGGTGAAAGAATATCAGCCCTGGCATTAAAAAGATTTGTTACGGTGGATACGCTGCCCCCGAAAATACTTGTAAGACCGTCAAAGAACCAATCCGGAATTGCATTAACTCCGTAATTTGATCTTCTGGTATTGTTGTCTGCGGTATTTGCAAGATACATAGGGTCATTTCCCGGAGACGGCCAGTTCATATGATAACTCATTGAAACAACTTTATTCGGATCCGCTGAATTTAAAAATGCATCCAGGCTAGGATTGTTAGCGGCGCATGGTCCGCAAGTGGAACTGGTGAATCTCTCGATAAATACTTTTCTGTCACCTGCTTTTGATTCATTTGAAAAATTTACAAATAAAACAGCAGCTAAAAGTAATATGTAAAATATACTTTTCATTTTTTATATAGTTTAAATTAAAATTATTTTTTATGATATAAATATAAGTAATATAAAAACTACTTTAAATATAACATTTTAACTGTCTGAAAACTTCTTCCGTTTTTCAAAGTACAGAAATAAACACCGCTTGAATATTCTGAAGCATTGAAATTATATTCAAAACTGCCTTTGTTTATCTTCCCGCTGTATAATTCTTCAACCAGCTTTCCGTTAATGTCAAATACTGATAAATTAATTTCGGTATTTTCATTTATCTCAAACCTTATTGAAGTGGAAGGATTGAAAGGGTTTGGATAATTCTGTTCAAGTCTGAAGGATGTAGGTTCCGAAGTACTGATCGTTTTAACTGATGAAACTAAATCATTTCTGTAAAAGAAAATTCCTCCCTTTATATTCCCGACAAATAAATCCGGATCACTATCATTATTAATATCAACAAAAAACGGAGCGGCATTCTGATGAGCATTTACATTCTGATAACTGTCTGTCTGAAATACAAAATCAGGATTCTGAGCTGTGCCTTCGTTTCTGTAAAATGAGATCTGCCCGTCAAGTTTACCTATAAAAAGATCATAATCGCCGTCATTATCTATGTCAGTAAATCTCGGAACGCTGTCATCTCCTGCATCAATATTTGCATAAAAATTTGAAACGTAAGTAAATGTAAAATCAGCCGGGGTTCCGGTATTTTCATAATAAATAAGTCTGCCGTTTGTTCCGCCTATGAACATGTCAAAATCCCCGTCCGCGTCTATATCCACAAGTGCCGGAGTTGAACTTTGTCCCAGGGTTGTTAATCCGATCTGATAACCTCTTGCTTCCAGTGAAAAATTGAAATTCTCAGGTGTGCCTGTATTCCTGAAAAACCAAAGTGAATCCCTGAGATAACTTCCCAGGATCATATCCTGGTCGCCGTCATTATCCAGATCTGCAAAGGAAGGGGAATAATTAAAACTCTCTGATATAATTGGGAGCGAATCAGTCTGAAGTGTGAACTCGGGATTAAATACATTCCCTGTGTTTTTATAATAACTCAGTGTGGAATAATCACCTCCAATGATCAGATCCTTGTCTCCGTCATTATCGAGATCTGCAAAAGCAGGATTTCCGCTTCCCCCGACATCTAAATTTCTCAGGAAATTTGATGTAATCCTTGTAAATAAAGGATTGGATTGGGTTCCGTCATTCCTGTAAAAAGTTAAATTGTTCTTGTTCTGTGAAAGATAAAGTACGGATATGAACAGATCCTTGTCCCCGTCATTGTCAATGTCAACGAAACGCGTAGAGTTGAATCCCAGTGAAAGGTATGGAGGATTATGCGGATATAATGAATCAACAATTACTACATTCGGCTGTGACGGAGTTCCGTCATTTCTTATAAAGTAAATTCCCTTTGAAAAAAGATCCCCCCAGAAAAGATCAAAATCATTGTCATTATCAATATCAACAAATTCGAGTGAATTAGCGCCGTGTCTGTTGTCAAATGCCGGGGAAATAATTATAAGGTTCTGCCAGAGATCGGTCCTGAATGTAAATACAAAATTTGTAGGGGAACCTGTGTTCTCGTAATATGTAATTGTACCGAGTGACTGTCCCGTAAAAAAATCCTTGTCACCGTCATTATCAATATCACAGAATACAGGAACGCAGTTCGCCTCGCTGTAAATTACAGTATCTCCAGATGAACGAAGTTCGTTTATCTCAAGCTGAAAAACCGGATTGGTTGAATTACCGGTGTTTCTGTAAAATTTCACCGACTGGAGTTCGCCGCCTGTAAACAGATCATAATCCCCGTCATTGTCAATATCGCAAAAGTAAAACCAGTTTCTGAAACTTAATCCCTGATATCTGTTTGTGATAAGTTTGTACTGAGGTGTCTGGGCGCTTCCGGTGTTCAGATAAAAGTAAAGAGTTGTATCTGCGTCAAAAGAAAAAAGGTCAAGATCATTATCACCGTCAATATCTACAAACTGTATCCTCGCATTGTTTTGTCCGCCGTTAAATGGCGCGTAGGAACTTCCGCCTGCAAGATTAAAATTTATTCCGTCAAACTGCTGGACAAACGGCTGTGAAAACGAATTATTAAATGATAATGTAAAAAATGTTAATGCTGAAAATAAAAATATGAATCCTGATTTTTTAATTTGTAATGCCATATCCGTATTTAAATTCCTGACTTATAGATACAGGTAATTTACCTTTGAACTTAATAATTCCATTCAAAGCATTCACAGCGGAAGTAATTGATGATTCCGCGTCTGCATATGCGCAAATATATGAATCTACATCAGGAAATCCCTGGATCAGATATGGATTCCCGAAAGAAATTACCACAACCTTTTTTCCGGTTGCAGTCAGGGAATTTATAAGAGATAACTGTGAAGAGGGCAGTCCGACCGATCCTGTCTTTATTTTTACTTTTGCATAAACCGGTATTATTATAATATCTGAATTTGCTGCGTCGGATATTATCTCGTTCGGATTTGTAACTTCTCCGGAAATATCATATAAAAATGATTCTTTAAACGAATTATTTTTCTCAAAATAAGAAACAAAATAATCCGAATTTGCTTTTTCATTCCCGTTGTTCAGAGAAACTACAAGGCATTTCTTTTCTGAAGAATTCTTGAATGGAATAACATCATCTTTATTGATTACAAGTGTAATTGACTCGTCGGCGATCTGTGAAGAAATTTGTTTTTCTTTTTCAGAATTTACGGCAGCCGGAACATTGTTTGGATCAGTGTATTTGTTTTGATCAAGTTTAAGCCAGCTCTTTGCTTTAAGAATTTTTCTGACTGATTCGTTTATTCTTTCTTCTGAAATACTTCCGCTGTTAACGGCATTTTCTATTGCCGAAATGGTCTTTGATTCTCCCTGCGGCATTAAAATAAGATCCACTCCTGCGTTTACGCATTTTAAAGCTACCTCTTCGGCAGTAAAGTGTTTAACAACCCCTGCCATGTTAAGAGCGTCCGTAACAACCAGACCTTTGAAACCCATTTCTTTAATCAGAATGCCGTCAATGATCTTTGATGAAAGAGAAGCCGGAAGAAACGGTTCATCATCTACTGAGGGAAGTGAAAGATGAGCTATCATAACTGATCTTACTCCGGCTGTGACCGCATTTTTAAATGGTATGAGCTCAAGATTGTCAAGCCTTTCTCTGGAAAAATTCAGAACGGGAAGATCACTGTGTGAATCAATATCGGTATCACCATGACCGGGAAAATGTTTTGCAGTCGCTATAATTCCGCCGTCCTGAAGTCCTTTTATCATAGCCGATCCAAGCTCTGATACAAGACCCGGGTCCTCTCCGAAAGACCTCACATTTATGATCGGATTATCCGGATTGTTGTTAATGTCCATTACAGGAGCGTAATTCTGGTGAATGCCTATTGCTCTGCATTCCTTTGCGATCTGAAATCCCATCTGATATGCGAGATCTGCATTTCGGGTTGCTCCAAGAGCCATGTTGTTAGGAAATAAACTTCCGTCATCCAGACGCATTTTCGTTCCTCTTTCAAAGTCTGCTGACATAAGAAGGGGAGTCTCTGAAAATTCCTGAAGTCTGTTAATGAGTTTGCATTCCTCAACAGAACTTCCCTTAAAAAAAATAAAACCGCCAATCTTCTCATCTTCTGTCAATAATCTTAATCTGCCGAATTCCTGTGAATTTTCGTCCTGAAGATATCCGTTTGAATAAGAAATGATCATCTGTGCGATCTTTTCCCTCAGTGTCATTGAGGCAAGTCTGCTTTCCACCCATTCTTTGTCTGATCCGTAATATTCACTTTCGTTAAATGAATTTCCTGACTTTGCGGCGGAAATTAAATTCGATAGTTCTGCCGAACTGAAAAAAATTATTGAAAATGAAAATAAGAATATCTTAATTGTTTTTGATCTTGTCATCAGTTTTTTTATTCTTTTCGGAACTCATGTTTTCAGTATATGCCGTAAAAAATTTCATTATCTCCATCGGCAGGGGAACGATCATTGTGGAATTTTTTTCTGCGGCAATTTCCGTCATGACCTGAAGATATCTCAGCTGCAGTGCGTTCGGGCTTCCTCCGAGAATATCAGCAGCTTCGGCAAGCTTCTGCGCAGACATGAACTCGCCTTCTGAATTAATTATTTTCGCTCTCTTGTCTCTTTCCGCTTCCGCCTGTCTGGACATTGCCCTAATCATTTCCTGCGGCAGATCTACATTTTTCAGCTCAACGTTAAGCACCTGTATTCCCCACGGTTCGGTTTCCTTGTCAATGAGCTCACGCAGCCGACTGTTTACCATGTCCCTGTGAGTAAGAAGATCATCAAGGTCTCCCTGACCTGTAACAGTCCTTAAAGTAGTCTGTGAAATAAGTGATGTAGCATACATGAAATCCTCAACCTGTATGATTGCTTTATTCGGATCCACTACCCTGAAGTATACTACTGCGTTTACTTTCACCGAGACATTGTCTTTTGTGATAATATCCTGAGGCGGAACGTCAAGCGCAATCGTTCTCAGACTAAGTTTTATCATCTTGTCCATTATAGGAATAAGTATGATAAGTCCGGGACCTTTTACTGCTGAGAATTTTCCCAGTCTGAATATTACTCCCCGCTCATATTCATTCAGGACTCTGAAAGCGCGGAGAACAATTATAAAAAGTATGAATCCTATGACCGAAGCAAATACGAAAAAAACTCCTGCAAGTGCGTCCATTTTGTTTATTTAATTTTAAAAATTCTTTTTCAGATAATTTTTTGTCTGATGACTCAGTATATTCTTTTTTGCTTTGATTTCTCAGAGCCTTTGAGGTAAATCAAGTACTTCTTCAGATTCGGTATAGCTTTCCCTGAAATTTATGATCTTTTCCTGAATGGAATTAAAATCATTGAACTGCATAAGCTCAAGTCTGAATTTGCTGACATCTCTGAGATTTCTCAGATATCCGGAATAATGTTTTCTGAATTCCCTAACTCCGAGATCTTCTCCCTTGAGTTCGCATGCAAGTTTAAGATGCTCAATGCAGATATCAGTCTTTTCCTTAACCGTGGTTTCTTCGGGAGCGTATCCGTTTTTCATAAAAAACTTTGACTGACCGAAGATCCATGGATTTGTAATTGCCGCCTGTCCTATCATCACTGCATCAGCTTCATATTTATCAAATGCGGTTTTTACATCGTTGTGATCCTTTACATTTCCGTTTAATATGACCGGCATCTGTACTCCGGCGTCCTTAATTCTTTTTATCCAGCTCCAGTCAGCATCGCCTTTATTGCCCTGATTTCTCAGACGGCAGTGAACCGTCAGCGCCTGTATGCCGATGCTTTCCAAGATCTTTGCGACTTCGACAATAACAATGGAATCACTGTCCCAGCCGAGTCTTGTCTTTAATGTTACCGGAAGTTTCACATTCGTAAGAACCGATTCAGCGATCTTTGCCATTTTCGGAATGTCTCTCAGCAGACCGGCTCCTGCGCCTCTCATTGCGACATCTTTTACCCAGCAGCCGCAGTTTATGTCAATAAAATCCGGACCGGCATCTTCGGATATCTGAGCTGCCTGAACGAGTACTTCGTCATTCCCTCCGAATATCTGAATAGCGACAGGTCTTTCCTCTTCATAAAAAAATAATTTCGCCCGTGCTTTTCTCGCATCCCTGATAAGACCTTCGGCAGAAATGAATTCAGTATAAACGATATCAGCGCCTAGTCTTCTGCAGATCAGTCTGAAAGGCGGCTCGGTAACATCCTCCATTGGAGCGAGAAGGATCTTCCCCGAAAAATTTTTCTGAAATTCATTCATGGTTAAATTTAGTCATTGTGATCCTAATTAAAAATAAATAAATATAAACTGATTTTGAAAGTTCTGAAATTCATCTGAAGTTCATCTGAAGTTCATCTGAAGTTAATATTTAAGAACATATTTGTTTCTGACTCTTTTAAAAAAAGAATCAGCTCTGATCCGGAATAAATGCTATATTAATCAAGAGTGTTTAATTTTAATTCTGATTTAATTATTTTAACTTACATTCATAAATTCCAAATAAAGCAATTTAGTAAATCATTTTATACATGAAGAAAATCCGCATTATCGTTATTGAGGATAACCGCCTGCTTAGGGACGGAATTACAGCAATGATTGACGGGCAGTCCGATCTGAGGGTAGTTGCCTCTCTTGAGGATAATGTAAAAATTGATCCTGTAATTCTTGAAAAAAAACCTGACATAATTCTGATCGATCTAGGTCTTCAAAGTAAGAACAGTCTTGTGCTTGTAAGATCCATGAAGAAGAATTATCCGGAATTGAAATTCATTGTAATGGATCTTTTCCCCGTTCAGGAGGATATTTTTGAATTTGTAAAAGCCGGAGCCTCCGGATTCATACTAAAAAATGCAAGTGTCCGTGAGTTTCTCAAAACAATCCGCTCGGTTTTTAAGGGAGAAAAAATTCTTCCGTCTAATTTAATGGGTTCGCTCTTTTCACAGATAGTGCACGAAGCTGTCAATGGTCCCAAAGAATCCGTCATAATCAGGTCAGTCCGGATGACAAAAAGGGAACGTCAGGTAATTGAACTTGTCTCAGACGGCTTGACAAATAAAGAGATCGGGCAAAAGCTCCATCTGTCTCCGTTTACTGTCAAAAGTCATGTTCACAATATTCTTGAAAAACTCGCAATGCATAACCGCATAGAGATATCCGCTTATGCTCACTCTGATAAAGGATTTACTGATCTGCAGGACTCCATTTCCTCAATGGATGAAAGCGGAATTTAAACTCAGAAGTAACAAACGGATTAGACCACTTTTCAATCTAAAAGACTATACCTTATAAATTCCGGTTTTTGTAATTTATATAAATATACTTTCGTAAAGTGTATCTATAATATTCATTGTAAAAATAAAAATTAACTTAAATTAAACATAAAGGAATCTAAAATGCTGTGGACAATTTTTATAATACTCGTTGTTCTTTGGTTACTCGGTATGGTTTCATCTTATACAATGGGCGGCTTTATTCACATTCTGCTGATCATTGCAATCGTGATACTGATAGTCCGATTGATTCAGGGCAGAAAAGTACTCTAAAATACAATGGCTGAAACAGAAAAAGAAAACTCAAGCGGAAACAGGTTTGAAAAATTAGCTAAGACATTGTCTGCCTTTGCTGGCAGCACGACAGCTTTCATGCTTGCTCTGACCTTAGTTTTGATTTGGAGTGTTTCAGGACCATTCTTTCGTTTTTCCCAGAGCTGGCAAATGATGATAAATACCGGTACTACAATCAGTACTTTTCTTATGGTGTTTCTGATTCAGAGAGCTCAGAATAAAGAGTCACTTGCTTTACAACTTAAACTTAATGAGATAATCGCCGCAACCAGAGGCGCAAGTAACAGACTGGTTGATGTTGAAGATCTCAGCGAGGATGATTTAAAACTACTGAAAGTTCAATATTCAAAAATGACATTATTGTTCGACAAAGACATAGATATTAAAAAAGAACATTCTGTTGAAGAAACACAGACATAACTTGCTGATTGAATGTAATTTTGAATAAATAATCATGAAAAATATAAAAAAAATAAGATTACTGCTGATAGAAGATAACAAGATCCTTAGAAGCGGTATGGCAGCTTTGCTCAAACCGTATGTTGACATTAAGATTGTGTCTGCTTCAGGTAACAGCGAAAGTACAATTCTCCAGATTCAGAAACTTAAACCAAATGTTATTCTTCTGGATATCGGTCTGAGAAGTCAGAATAGTTTGCTCATGGTGGAAACTGTTAAAAAAGAATTTCCGGAAGCCCGGGTTATTGTGATGGACCTTGTTCCAGTACACACCGATATTCTGCAGTTTATAAAAGCAGGAGCCAGCGGTTTCATACTGAAAGATGCATCCCTTAATGAATTTCTTGCAACAATAAGATCTGTGTCCGAAGGGCAGAAAGTATTGCCTGAACATATGACAGAGTCTCTGTTTTCACAGATCGTTGAGTTTGCCATTAGGAAAGGCAGTGTTAAAGTTAAAGATGCCGTCCGCATGACAAAAAGGGAAAAAGAAATAATTGAGCTGATCAGCGATGCATTAACAAATAAGGAGATTGCGGATAAATTAAAAATATCGGCTTTCACAGTAAAAAGCCATGTTCACAACATTCTTGAAAAACTTGCCCTTCATTCCCGGCTCGAAGTTGCAAACTTCTCTTTGACTGACGGAACAATCAAATCAATAACCGACAGCATCTCTCTTATCAGAAATTAATTCTGATAATAGGGTACATAATCCTCTTTTCATTCCTTTGGGCGATTCTAAAATATAAACATAAGGTCTATTTTTACAATGCAACAGTATCCATAATTTTTCAAACAACAATTAAAACAATTAAAACAAAAAAAATGAAAACATTAATCATCACAGCATTAATAATTATGAGCGGCATATCAACTTCATATGCTCAGTTAGGAAACGGCGATAACTTGATTGGCGGAACTATCGGTTTGTGGCCAAACAACAGTGCAACCACATTAGGGTTTAATTATGAAAATCAGGTTATTACCACAGGCGTTGCAACTCTGGGTCTGGGAGCAATGCTCAGATATTCAAATGTATCCCGTAATGTACCTCAGGATTATTCAAATACATTTATTGGCGGACAGGCTAACTTTAATTTCAATCAAATTGGGACTGGAAAATTTGTTCCTTTCGTCGGTTTGGTACTGGGTGTTTATACTTCTAATTTAAGTACTCCAAAGGAAAATGGCTTCTGGACATGGGGACAAGCTGGTATGAGGTATTTCTTCAGTCCGAATGTCGCCGGAGTTGCAAGGTTTGGTCTTGGAAACTTTGACTTTAACTCGATGGAAGTCGGCGTGGATTTTAAATTTTAAAAGAATTTTACAAAGAACAAAAAAACATAATGTTATGAAAACTAAAAAAATATTCAGATCACTGGGATCAATAATCATGATCATGTCCTTGTTTATTTTATCTTCCTGCTCAAAACCTGCGGATGAAGTAATTTCAAAAGATGAGAAGGATGGAAATACTGAAGCAGCTTCCATCGGCGATAAAGATATTTCGGAAACAGATGAAGATCTTTCTACGGTAGATTACCGGGAATTTTATGACCAGCTGTCTCCTCACGGTGAATGGATACAGGTTCGCTCCGGGGAAATTGGTTTGAAACCGAATACAGCCCGGTCAGAGTCCGGAAATCCGGATGACTGCTTATCATCACTTTCTTCTTTAATTGGAGTTAAAGAAGCAAAAGCAAATGAAGTTGTAAATGAGAATATGGTGTTTGTCTGGAAGCCGGCCGCGAGTTTAGGTGTATCGGTTGTCCCGGGTGAGTCACCAGTGTTTACGCCTTATACAAACGGTCAATGGGTTAACACTGATGCCGGCTGGTATTTTAAAGCGCCGACACCTGAAGAGGAAACAGTTTCTCATTTCGGCAGATGGGTGAATTCTCCTACAGCCGGATGGTTATGGGTGCCGGGAAGAGTATGGGCTCCGGCATGGGTTGACTGGAAACAGAATGCAGATTATGTATCCTGGGCGCCACTTCCTCCTTCGGTTTATCTTACCGACAATGTGATAAAGTCTCCTGTCATTAATGATAATGAATATGTAATAGTAGATAAAAAGTATTTTCTTGAACCGGCAGTTTATAAATACAATGCTTTATATTATAAAGGCGGCAGTCCGGTTTTGATAAAAGATCTATCGGAAACCGAAGGTATTGTTGTTATCAATAATACCGTCAATAATATTGGTCCCGATATAAAAACAATACAAAATATTTACGGCGGAAATATTGAGCTGGTAAAATTGCATCATGTTAAAAAATATAATGAAGTAACATATTCCAGCGGACATTATTATGTCTATTCACCGGATTTCAGAAAATTTACTAGCAAAGGAAAAAAAAGAACATTTGTTAATATGCCAAAATCTTACAGGGAATATGATGAATGGAATGTAAGGAATTCTGAAGGTAAAGGATCTGAACAGAAGAATAAGAATGACGGGAAAGATAACAATAAAAATATGAAAAAAGGAAACAACGGTGATATGCATAATGGAAACAACGGTGATATGCATAAAGGAAACAACGGTGATATGCATAATGGAAACATGAATAATGAAAAGCATGATTTAAAAAATAACGGCGATAACAACAGAGCAAAGGAAGATGGCGGCAAAAGCAACGGTAAGGAAAATGGAAACAAGAACAACGGAAAAAATAAGGGTAAAGGTAAAAAATAGAATTACCCGAAAAATAAATCGAAATATAAAATTATATGAACATACTGAAAATGAAACAAAAAATAACAGCTCTGACTTTTGCAGTTATATTTACAACTGCTTTACTGTATTCCTGCAGTGATTCATCTGTAACAAATCAAACAGATAATTTCAATATCAGTTTAATGGGCTCTCAGGATTCAGCAGGTGATTCACAAAACATTCTTATACTGGATACGGTGAAAATATTAATTGAAGATATAAAGCTGAATGTTTCAAACAGCAACCATGATTCGACAAATTTCAAAGTCGGACCATACATTCTATTTCTTGATCTGAGGTCAGGGATCAACCAGATAAGTTCAGCAGCAATACCGGACGGACAATACGATAAGGTTAAGTTTGAGATCCATAAACTTAATGACAATGAAACAATATCAGATCCAGAGTTTGCAGATGTAAACGGAAGATATTCGGTCATAGTAAAAGGCAGATACCTTGGTAACTACTTTGTCTACAGATCTTCCAAATCAGCTCATCAGATTCTTAATTTTCCGGTTAACATATCCGTAAATTCTGAAACCTCAACCAATGTTACTCTTGTCGTAAAGCCGTATATATGGTTCATTAGTAATGACGTTTACCTGGATCCGGGAAATCCGGCAAATTCAAATGATATAGACAATAATATAAAGAATAACTTTAAAAACTGTCTGAAAGCATTCAAAGATGATGACAGGAACGGAATACCTGATTAAGTAATATTGAATATTAAAGGGCAGTCATATGACTGCCTTTTTTTTTGTCAATATTTTAGTAATTCAAATATGTTAAAAATCTAATGCATTATAAATGGATGACATCCCTTATTCATCCTTATGGATTATATATTATTCATTTTATAATGTATAGTTTGTATTACATGGAAACCAATAATGGTTTCTTTTAAGAAAGAAGGAGTTAAAAATGTTTAAGAAAATATACAAATTAGTTACTTGTCTGCTGATGTCAGTATTTTTTGTAACCGGTCTCAGCAATGCACAGGTCTCAGGTTTATCGGCATCAAACGAAATGGTTAAAGTAAAAAAATCCGAGTTTCCAATTTTCACTATAAGTCCGTTAGCCGGTGGTATTTTTCCGGTAAGTGAATTTGGAAATACTTATCAGGCAGGTTTCAGCGGTGCCATTGACGCTGCAGTCAGAATGAACAGGGAATTAGGGATTTATACAAATTTAGGTTATTACAGTCTTAGTACCAGTGTTCCTAATGCTCCGCATTCGGAATATTTTGAAATATCAGCAGGACCCCGTTATTATTTTACCAAAAGTAATTTGAAATCTACATTTTTTTTAGAAACCGGAATAGGAGCCTACATATTTTCGCAGGATGCTTACGGTGAAGGGGCTGCATATGTTGACAGACAATCAAGTACAAACGTCGGATTCAATATCGGACCGGGATTTACAATTCAGGCAAGTAAATCTGTCGATCTAATGTTGAAAACTAAATATCAAATGGTTTTTCTTGATGGCGGAACAAGGAGTTTTGTTACCGGATTAGGCGGAATAGAATTCAAGTTCTAAAAATTTGATTTAAATCTGTAAACTAATTTTTATTGTAAACAATAAGCCCTGTAAATGAAAATTTACGGGGCTTTTGTATATAAGCTTACCAGAAGGGTTTTGTAAGCATTGTAAAAGTTTAATAGTTTTGATCCGGATTCCGGAAATAGACAGCGGGTGAGGTTCATTTCTAATAAATAAAAATTTAGATTTTATAATATGTTAACCGGATTAATATACCGATAATTTTGACATTCACTAATATATATGGTATCTTAATATACCTATAAAAAGTAACCTCCCAGTAAATCCGAAAAGATAATATTATTTAATGTAGAGTATTAGTAATTATTATTTTCTCAGGGATTCAGAAAAAATTTTAATTAAAAATTTAATAAAACATGACTGATAAAATGAATTATTCCTTTCAGGGAAGCAATCTTTTCAAACGTTATAAGAAAAATCCTGTGCTGACAGCATCAATGTGGGATTACAAAGTTAATTCTGTTTTTAATGCAGCATCTGTAATATATAAAGACAAAACTCTGCTTTTGATAAGAGTCGAAGATATGCGGGGAAGCTCACATCTTTGTAAAGCGGTAAGCAGTGATGGATTTACAAACTGGAAAATTGACAAACACCCGACATTTCTTCCAAAACCGGATGAGTATCCTGAAGATATTTACGGAATAGAAGATCCGCGGATAGTAAAACTTGAAAACGAAGACAGCACTTATGCAGTGACTTATACTTCCTATTCAGAGAACGGACCTTTGGTATCACTTGCTACTACGACAGATTTTGAAACATTCAGAAGATACGGAGCAATAATGCCGCCCGATGATAAAGATGCTTCACTGTTTCCGCGAAAGTTTAAAGATAAATGGGTATTACTCCATCGTCCGTCTCCGGTCAGTAATTTACTGGACGCACATATATGGTTATCATTTTCCAATGATCTGAAACACTGGGGAGAAAGTGCCGTTTTGCTGCCTGCAAGAAAAGGTAGCTGGTGGGATGCATATAAAGTCGGGCTCGGACCGCAGCCCATTGAAACATCAGAAGGATGGCTAATAATTTATCACGGAGTTAAAACCACTGCGGCAGGTTCTCTCTATCGTTTAGGGCTTGCGTTACTGGATCTTGACGATCCATGTAAAGTCATAAGAAGAAGTGATGAGTGGGTTTTCGGACCATCGGAAGAATATGAAAGAGTGGGTGACGTTCCGGATGTTACTTTCCCATGCGGAGTCATTACAAAAGGAGATGAATTAATTATGTATTATGGCGCAGCTGATACATCGATAGCAATTGCTACTGCTTCAATAAAAGAAATACTGGATTATTTAAAAAATTATAAAACATAAAATTATAATGAATAAGAAATTCGGGATTAATATAGTTTCTTCTTACGTCCCCAGAAGATGCGGTATAGCAACATTTTCCAACGATCTTGCAGTTTCAATGAAAGAGCTTGGATCAGGCGAAAATCATGTAAGTATAACAGCATTGAATGACGTTCCGGAAGGATATAAATATGCTCATGAAGTTAATTTTGAAATTTATGATAAAAGTTTTAAAGATTTTAAAGAAGCTGCAAATTATCTGAATCTTTCGGATTCTAATGTAATTAACATTCAGCATGAATACGGTATCTTCGGAGGTGAAGCGGGATCAAATATTTTATATATGATAGACAGACTCAACAAGCCGGTTGTAACTACGCTTCATACTGTTCTGGAGAAACCGTCCAAAGAAGAAGCAAAAATATTAAAGGAAATCGGAGACAGGTCATCTTACATTGTAGTTCAGTCTCAAAGGTCATTTGATATGATTATAAATGACGGCACAATACCGGCACAAAAAGTAAGATACATACCTCACGGCGCTCATGATGTCCCGTTTCTTGATCCGGCATTTTACAAGGATAAATTTAAATTATCGGGAAAGAAGGTCATATTAACATTCGGACTTTTGAGCCCGGGTAAAGGATTCGAAGATGCCATTAAAGCTCTGAAATTTGTAGTTGAAAAATATAAAGATGTTATGTTAATAATTCTCGGAGCTACTCATCCTAATGTAAAAAAGGAATTCGGGGAATCTTACAGAAACTCTCTCGAGAATTTAGTAAAAACTTCAGGTCTTGAAAATAATGTAATGTTCATAAACCGTTTTGTAGAAACCAATGAGCTTCTTGAATACATATTAATGAGTGATATATACGTGAGTCCATATAAGAATAAGGAACAGGCGGTTTCAGGTACGCTTACTTATGCGCTTGCCTGCGGTAAAGCAATTGTCTCAACTCCATACTGGTATGCAGACGAAATTCTTCAAAATGAGAAAGGAGTTTTAGTGCCTTTCAGTAATCCTGAATTAATGGGTTCAGCTGTTACCGAACTTCTGCTGGATGAAAATCAAAGGAACAGATACAGGAAAAAAGCCTATGATGCCGGAAGAGAATTGATATGGAGTAATGTAGCTAAGCTTTACACAGAGGTATTTCATAAAGCTGCTGAAGAATTTAAAACTACAAAATCTTTTCCGGCTATATCTTCTCTGAATAATATTTTGCCTTCGCTGCCGGATGTAAATCTTACTCACCTTAAAAACATGACAGATTCAACCGGAATATTTCAGCATGCAACTTATTCTATACCAAATCCCAGACACGGTTACTGTACTGATGACAATGCAAGAGCACTGCTCGTTTCTGTAATGCATAAATCACATTTTGCCGACAGCAGCATAGATAAATATATAAACGGGTATCTTCAGTTTGTATATTATTCATTTAATGAAGAAAAAAGATTGTTCAGAAATTTTATGTCATATGAGCGTAAGTGGCTGGAAGATGTTGGTTCCGAAGATTGTAACGGAAGAGTATTATTTGTGCTTGGTTATATAATAAATAATATCAAATCACATTCAGTTCTGGGACTGTCTAAAAATCTTTTTGACAACAGCATAAAAAACATGACACGGTTTAATTCTCCCAGAGCTGTTGCATATACTATTCTGGGATGCATATCATATATTGATAAGTTCTCAGGAGCAATTGAAATAAAAAAAATATTGAGCGAACTGACTAAGCGTTTATATGAATTTTATGTTAACACAAAATCGGAGGACTGGTTATGGTTTGAGGAAAGTCTTACTTATGCAAATGCGAGACTTCCTCAGGCATTGATAATGTCGGGAAAAAGTCTGAATAATCAGGAATATGTATCAGCAGGTGTAGAATCCCTGGAATGGCTTTATAATGTTTTACATGATAAAGATAAAAAATACCTTTCGTTAATCGGAAATAAAGATTGGTTTGTCAAAGGCGGGACAAAATCCAAATACGACCAGCAGCCGGTTGAAATTCCCGGACTGATAGATGCATGTTATGAGGCTTTTCTTGTTACAAATGACGATAAGTGGATCAGCCGTATTGGAACTGCATTCAGCTGGTTTCTCGGGAATAATGACCGTCAGGAACCAATGATAGATTTTTCTTCAGGAGGGTGTTATGACGGACTTACTTCGACAAAAGTAAATGACAATCAGGGAGCAGAGTCCGCATTGAGCTGGCTGATGTCCCTTTATAAAATGATAGAGATAGATCAAAAACTGCAGCTGAATAATAATGCCGGCACGGAAAAGATCTTTAAGGAATATTTATCCAGTGTTGCCTGATAGATTGATTGATGAAAATTGAAAAAAATAATTCTATTTCCGTTTCCGGAAAATGAGTTTCCGAATGTTGTCATATCCGCCGATGATGGTGTTCCCAAAAACTTGTGCTGTAATAGTTTAATCTAATATTTTAATTTCTCACAAACTTTTTGGTCACCAACATCACTGCCGGTGATGACTGCAGACAGCTCAAAGCTGCAATAGTCGAGTTTCCGTTTGTTGCTGGTCGAGCTCGTTGCAATCAATAAGACCAACAACGGCGGAAACTACTAACTACTAACTACTAACTACTAACTACTAACTACTAACTACTAACTACTAACTATTACTTAAGGAGTAATTCTGCTCACAAAATTAAGCGCATTGTTATCTGCATATACAGCATCCGCAAGATCTACAATTCCATCACCATTCACATCAGTCTGTACATAACCCGAGATAAAATTAAATGCATCATTATCAATAAGACTTCCGTCAGTGAGGTCAATCGTGCCGTCCTGATTTACGTCACCGCTGTAAATTGCATATCTGAGCGGAGAATTATCGACATTTATCAGGTTGTTTCCAAAAGCTTTTGTTATCAGATCCGTGAAATTATAATTCATCAAATTTCCCGAAGTGAAAATTTCGCCGCCCGGCCTGCTCCAGGTCTCAATGGTATTTCTGTGATTAATTCTGATATAGTATATTCCGTTCGGTGCATTTTTAAAAATAAACGCTCCGGTAAAAGTGACAGAATCAATTACTGACACAGCCGAATCAATTACATTATAAGGTGAAACATTTGAGTGAAGATAAGCTGTAAATGTATCGCTCATACTCAGAAGATTCGTTCCCGCATTATAAAATGCTTCAGGAATTACAGTAATATTTAAAGTTGACGGCTGAGGTCTCCAGATATATGTCAGTCCTGAAACCGGAAAAACAGAATTTCTTAACTCAGATGTCGCAGCATTACTTAAACCGGCTGATGAAGTTTCCCAGTTTAAGCTTCCTGAGTTTGTTCTGTTAT
This sequence comes from Bacteroidota bacterium, assembly GCA_018266875.1. Lineage (GTDB taxonomy): Bacteria > Bacteroidota > Ignavibacteria > Tepidaquicellales > Tepidaquicellaceae > UBA2330. The sequence goes on along the minus strand of JAFDZR010000014.1, from coordinate 146,163 downwards.
TCCAATCTGAATTGTTATATCCTCTTAAACCCACCTGTCCGAATACGGAAGGAACCGGCATGTTAGCTTTATCCATATTACCATAGACAATATGAATTTCGCCGGGTCGGTTGAGTGAATGTTCAAATAGCTTAATTTGAAAATTGAAATTGTCATCAGTTCCTATAATTATATACTGTCTGAAATTTTTAAATTGAATGGTATGAACTCTGTTTGGAGTTACACCTTCGGTTTTACTGATAATACTACCTGAAGCTATTTGAACAACCAGATCATTTACAATAATATCAGTTGTAGGTTTTGAAATTGTGATAGTTCCCAGACCCGGATCAAATGCAGTAATATATGTATCAGCCGGAATTCCTGTGGCGGCTGTTATGTGCGCGCCAATAACTACTCCCTGAAAATTCCGAACATCGGATAAAACATAAGTGACACCGCTGAAGTCAATTGTGGTTCCGAAAACACCTATAAGGTCCAGACCAAAAGCGCTCACAGCTCCTTCATAAGTTTCAGATCCGGATACTGGGGTATAATCAGCAAGTGCAGGGGCAGTTGAGCCGAAAGTTATATATCCGTTTGTGTTGACAAAATAACTTGCGTAATCAATACCGTTGAATGTGAAAGTAAACGGAAGATTGATAGGTCCGTAGGTGACATCGTTCAGGTTACCTGGATCCTGACTGGTGTGAGTTGCGCTGGCTATTGTGTCTCCGGTTATTTCATTATATGTCCCGATAGAATCTGTGAACTGATAATTTGCAACCTGCGCAAAAATGTTAAAGCTGCATAAAATGGTAGCAGCCGAAATGAATAAAATAAATTTTTTCATAATGGTTTTCGTGAAAGTTAAAAAAATTTTGGGGATTTGTAAAACTGTTTTCCACTTATTGGGGTAGTGGTTAGTATAATCTATGAAATGAATATTTGATAAGATATAGTCCAAAGGTATGAAAAGAGGACTAGACCGCTAAAATTTATTTTCCCTTACGGTGATTTATAAAGATTAAAACAGGCGGAAATTTGAATCCGGATTTTTTATTTTTTAATGCTTCATTAATATTATTATTTATCAGTTTTATAAAGTTGTAAAAAGAGAGATGACAAAATCCTGATTGGCAAATTTAATTTCAATGCCCGCTTTACAGGTTTTAAAAGGTAGTTGTCCGATGATCATAATCCCGTGCCGGAGATGCAATAAATTAAAAAGTGAACTCGCGTTGATGACTGTCAGGAAGAAAATGAAAATGTTCAAAAGCGGGATAACATTTCTGAATAAATTATTATTACGGGCAGACTAAATTTCTCAGATTACTTTTAAAATCAAAAACCCTGACAGGATTAATCCCGATCAGGGTTTGTAAAAAATAAATTTAAAATATTACTTCCCGTTTTTTGTCAGTTCAGTTTTGATATCTACGTTTTGCCCGACGTTGCTGCTCTGAGCAGTGTGGAAGTTTTCAATTATCCTTTTTACGCTGGTTTCAGTCTTTGATAGGAAGGTATTCGGATGAACGCCGATCCAGACTATAAAAATAATTATTGGAATAAATGACAGCAGTTCTCTCTTTGACAGATCGGGAAGATCCTTATTCTTTTCATTCTCAATTGGTCCGAGCATTACTCTCTGAAACATCCATAGCAGATAAACGGCAGCGAGTATTACAGCTGTGGTTGAAATAATTGTATAAACATCAGTTCCGAGATTTGCAGAATAAAATGAACCGAGCAGTATCAGGAATTCTCCCACAAACCCGTTAAGTCCGGGAAGTCCGATAGATGAAAAAAGGACGATCATGAATACTACTGAGAATACCGGCATGACTCTCATTATGCCGCCGAAATCAACTATCTTTTTGGTGTGCCTTCTTTCATACAGTACGCCGACTATCATAAATAATGCGCCTGTGGAAAGTCCGTGATTGATCATCTGAATTATGCTGCCCTGAAGTGCAACGTCAGTTAACGCAAATGTTCCGAGCACTATAAATCCAAGATGGGATACCGAGGAATAAGCCACAAGCTTTTTAATGTCCTTCTGCACTATGGATAGAAGTGCGCCGTAAACAATTCCGATCACCGCTAAAGTTGCGATGTATGGAGTAAGCTTTACAAATGCAGCGGGGAAAAGCGGAAGTGAAAATCTGAGCAGTCCGTAAGTTCCCATTTTCAGAAGAACGGCGGCAAGGATCACGCTGCCGGCGGTCGGCGCCTGAACGTGTGCGTCTGGCAGCCATGTGTGAAATGGAAACAACGGTACTTTTATTAAAAAACTCAATGTGAATAATATAAACAGATAGATCTGCGAGTTCAGAGGCAGACTTCTCGATACTCCGGTTAGAAGCGTAAGATCGGTTGAGAACTGTCCGATCATCGGCGTGCAGAGAAACGCCAGCCAGATAATTCCCACCAGCATCAGAAGACTTCCGAACATTGTATATAAAAAGAATTTTACTGTTGCGTATATCCTGTCCTCGGCTCCCCAGAATCCGATCATGAAATACATAGGGATCAGTATGAATTCCCAGAAAACATAAAATAAGATCAGATCAAGCGAAGAAAAAACTCCTATCAGTCCTGCGTCAAGAAGAAGTATCAGAAAATAAAACTGTTTTATGTTGTTTTTTATTGAAGTCCAGGAAGCTAGAATACTGAGAGGAAATATGAAAGCTGACATAAGTATGAGCAGCATTGATATTCCGTCTATTCCCAGAAAATAAAATGTATTCGAAATGGTTATCCATTTGAATTTTTCCACGAACTGATACTCTGCATTGGAAGGATCATAAGCAAAGAATAAATACACTGCGAGAGCAAGTGGTATCAGGGAAACAAGGAAAGCGTAGCTTTTTATTAAAGTTTCTTTTTCCTTTTTGAAAAGCAGTACCGGTATAGATAATAAAACCGGCAGGAAAATCATAATTGATAAAATATTATTCAAATCAGAAGATTTTTTATTTACTTTATTAAACGTTTACTTCATTATTTGTAAAATTAACCCTTGTATCTGGAACCTTTATCTTCGTTCATAAAAATCCAGCTGACAATCTTTGCAATATTGATGTCTTTAAAATTGTCCCAGTACTCATCATCGAAAATATACTGAGAACTGCTGTCAGCTTTTGTCATCATCTCCGCCTGTCTGAGTATCTTTGAAAGTCTTTCTTTCCATGCTTTCCAGTTGCTTTCTCTCAGATCGACCCAGCCTTCATTTGCCCATTTGTTTATCTTTGAGCTGTTCATTTTTATCAGGCTGCCTTCCTTCTTTGCCGGAATCTTAACTTCAGGTCCTCTGACAATTTCCTTTCCGCCCGGGAGCAGGATCGGGATTCCGATCGAGATAATTTCATTTCTCAGCCTGGAATTCTTTTTTAAGAAATTAAAGATCCTATTCGTTATTTTTTTCGGATCATCTGCAATATAGCTATTGAAATTTTTATATATAAGTCTTATAAGCTGGGCTTCATACAGTAATTTGGAAAGTCTTGGCGGACCGAGCATTTCAAATGCAACGGATTCAGTCTTGTTTTTTTTCTCAAGGGCTTTCAGTTTATCGAGTGCGATCTCTCTCATGAATCCTGCTCTGTATGTCGGTTCCATAACCGCAGTATCAAGCGCATTAATAATGTCAGTTCCGGTATTTCCGCCTTTTAGTTCTCTCACAAGGTTTTCCGCAATTTCTTCAGGTGTTACGAATTCCATCTGACCTGCAGTTGAAATAGTCTCATATTCAGCCCGCGAGAATATTCCGTTTTCACCTGTGTCAATGTAAACCGTTTTGAGCTTGCCTGCTGATTTCATCTTTCCCTTCAGCTCTCTTTGAAAAACACCTTCCAGCTTCTGTGTATTCTTCATATCTGAGCTGAATATAGTTACCGGCTGTCCCTGTTTCTTTATTTCACCGTATGCTATTTTTTTCCAGGCGATCGAGCCTGTCGGTTTTATTTCCTTTACCATCGGTCCGTTCGGCGTCCTTGCCATGAGGAACATAAGCAATGTCTGCGCTCCGGCAAGTGATGATTTACTGAGAAGAACACGGGAAGGTTTTTCTTCGCTGTGCGTATAGGGAATATTCAAACCCATTCCTCCGGTCCCGCTTGTTCCGACTTTGAAATAGAAAGAAGTTTTGAACTTCTCCATAGTGTTGTAAAGGATCTGTACGTGCCTTATAAGCTGAGGAATGTATGAAACACACATCATCCTCTCCACAGCTGTTCTCATCTCTTCAAAATTCTTTTCACCCGGCGCGTTGAACAGATCAAGAATATCCAGATATGAACGGTAAAGATCCTGATATGCAATTGCCGTTGAAGTATTTATGCAGTCAATTACTATGTCAGGTCTTTCGGATTTTACCAGATTATAGAAGGAGGTTTCCTTCAGCATTTTATCATTCATTTCATTTACTATGTCATCGAGAACCTTCTTCCTGCTTTTCGGATCATTGAGATAGATCTCGCGGTGAATATCCTTGAATTCATTTCTTACAAAAATATTTCCCCACCAGGGTTTGAAAAATCCACCGGATTTGTTTAATTCTTTGGTTAATTTTCTGCAGATATATTCGGCTTCTTCTTTTTTCAGTGAGGTAAGTATTACTGATGCGGGCTTTTCTTCTGTTATCCTTCGTGCAACTGCTGATCCTACAAGTCCCCACCCTCCCAGGATCAGAACTTTTTTATTCTTTATGTCCATAATAATAAATTAATCAGGTGGTTATAGAAAAAAGATTGTAAACACTGCTGCTTCCGTCAGAGTCGTAAAACTCTTTGGTTACAATCTTCTGAAGCCTATTGTTCTTCTTTAATCCGAGTTTCTTTAAATTGTTTTCAGCAATTTTATTTCCTTTGTGAACATAACCGACGAGGTATTTGAATCTTTTCGAATGAAACAGATGATCCAGCAGAAGTTTTGAGGATTCATAACCCAGGTTAAGTCCTCTGTAATTCTTATCAATAGCTGTTGAGATCTCGCAGGCTTCGTCGTAATGTTTTCTCCATTTATAACAGATATATCCGACATAAAGGTTTTTGTGTTTTATTACATACCATATTTCAACCGGATTGGAGTATTTTGATTTAAGCCATTTTCTGATCTGAGGTTTTGTCCTGTAATTCAGATATTCCGGATTAAGAAATTCATGCAGAGCTTCATCGTTAAAAATATTGTGCATAAGGGTTACCAGTTTTTCGTCGTGACCGATAAACCTTATCAAAGAACATTTTTTTCCTTTTATGATATTTTTATACAATACTTAAAAGTAAAATTTTAAAAAAAATAGTTACAGATCTTTTGGCACAACTGTTCTGTACCATGGTTTTTTGGTTCTGTCTTTTATTTCGTCTATATGAATGTGTTTTGCTTCCATATACTCTTTTATTCCTTCGGATCCGAATTCTCTTCCGATCCCGCTCTGTTTGTATCCGCCGAAAGGAGCTCTGTCACTCATCAGATGATATTCATTTATCCAGACTGTTCCTGTTCTCATTCTGTCGGCAACTGCCATTGCTCTTTCGTCGTTTCCCGACCATACTCCGCCTGCCAGTCCATAAATGGAATCATTTGCAATCGCAACAGCTTCATCATCATCTTTGAATTTAATAACAACAAGCACAGGTCCGAAGATCTCTTCCCGGGCGATCTTCATTTTGTTATCGACATTTACAAATACAGTCGGCTCTATCATTAAACCGGAATCACCGAACTGCTTTCCGCCCGTTAGGATTTCTGCGCCTTCTTCAATTCCTGTTTTTATATAATTCATTACTGTATCAAACTGATATTTATTTACAACCGGTCCGACAGTTACTGATTTGTCTTTAGGATCGCCGATCTTCATTCTTTCAATTTTGGCTTTAAGACCAGATATGAATCTGTCAAATATTTTCTCATGAACAAGAAGTCTGGTTCCGCCTTCGCAGCACTGACCCTGATGATAGAATGCAGCATATATCGCTCCGTCTATGCTCATTTCAATGTCTGCATCATCGAGAACAATATTAGCCGATTTTCCGCCGCATTCAAGTGTTATCTTTTTCAGATTTGAAGATGCATTCTGCATTATGGTCTTTCCTACTTCAGTTGAGCCGGTGAATCCGACTTTATCTACATCGGGATTATTCACAAGTTCAGTCCCTATCACGCTTCCTTTTCCGGTAATGATATTTACAACACCTTTCGGCATGTCCGTTTCGCTTATGAGTCGGGCAAGTTCACAAGCAGTAACAGAAGTTTCCATTGCCGGTTTGAGTATAACGGTATTACCTGCGGCAAGCGCGGGACCAAGTTTCCAGATCGCCATTTTAAGAGGGAAGTTCCAGGGAGTAATAAGAGCGCAAACTCCGACCGGTTCGTATTTAACTAAATTTCTGCTGACTCCTTCCTTTGAAAGACCGGCGATATTTTCCGTAAAATCCGTTGAAGCAATTTTCGAAAAATAATTCAGACTTTTAGCGGAGAGAAAAACATCTTCTCCGGCTTTTCTGACTGTGGATCCCGAATCCCTGACTTCCAGTTCTGTCAGCTTTTCGGCATTCTCATTTATTTTGTCAACGATCTGCTTTATAATTCTTCCTCTTTCTTCTCCGGGAAGTCCGCTCCAGACACCGCTGTCGAAAGCTTTTCTTGCGGCTGATACTGCTTTTACGGTATCGGAAACTCCTGCTTCTGAAATTTCAGCTATCTCTTCACCGCTGAATGGATCTGTTGATTTAAAAGTTTTTTTGTCATCGGATTCACAGAACTCACCGTTAATGAACAATCTGTATTTAAGCATAATTTGATTTGATGTTTAATGATTTGTTAAAGAATAAAATTTTTCAGGAATGACATTTCTTTGTTTTGGTATAAATTATTTTTCAGAGATTAAAAGATTTATCAGAATGCCGGGACATATTCCGGACCGATAATAAATACATTTAAAAAAACAGCGATACATGAACTACAAAGGAAATTATGAAGCTTTAAATCGAATAAACATTGAAACAAAACCTGATCCGGAACATTTGAGGGACCGTTCAAACAATATTACATATACAGATACGGTTTCCAGCCCTCATCGATTCTTCCGGCAAAATTCTTGATAAAAGTTATGTGAGAAGGTCTTTTCGGAATATTAATGAGTTCAAGTTTCGCTTCTTCCGGTGTCCTGTTCCCTTTTTTATTGTTGCATTTAATACAGGCAGTTGTAAGGTTTTCCCAGCTGTCCTCTCCGCCCCTTGATTTGGGCAGTACGTGATCCACCGTAAGGTTTGAAGTTACTCCGCAGTACTGACAGCGGTGATTATCTCTTCTTAGTATATTTTTTCTGGAAAGGATGATCTTTTTAAAAGGAACTCTTACGAAAAAAACCAGTCTTACAATGCTCGGATATTCAAAACTTCTGTTGACGCTGTAAATTCTTTTCTCTTCAAGGCAGTATATAGACTCAGCCTTACCCAGGTATATAAGGATTATCGCTCTTCTAACATTGCAAATAGTCAGCGGTTCATAATTCTGATTTAGAACCAGGACCTTACCGTTTAAATTATTATAGCGGTAGTTATAAGTATGTTTATTCTCATGTTCGTAGAAGACGACCTCCTTGTGTTTTGGGATTTATTAAATTATATATATTAATGTGTATAATCAATTTTAAATTTGAGTTGCAAAAATTCAAAATCTGCCTGACACTATATTAATTTAAAATTAATTTAATGCTTTTCTAACAGCAAAAAACGTCTAAACAGTTTCAGAGCGGAAATATATATTTTCCGGAAATAAAAATTTTACGGAAACACACCAAGATTCTCATATGAAATTGCGATCTTGTTTATTGCGCTGATAAATGCTGCAGTCCTCAATGAATCAATTTTTGCATCCTTTACCTTTATGTCTCTGATCTCATGATATGCTGTCATCATTGTCTCTTCAAGTCCTGAATCTACAAGTTCCACTTCGCTTGCGCCTCTGATCAGAATTGCTCTCTGCTTTTTGGTAAGTTCGAAACTGCTTATCTCTTCGAGTACGTTAACAAAGTTAAGATTGGCAAGCTCTTCATATCTCTTTCCCATTCTTCCGAATGATACATGCGAAAGATTTTTCAGCCATTCAAAATACGAAACAGTTACGCCTCCTGCATTAAGATAAAGATCGGGAATAATCATAATGCCTTTTTCTGACATTATTTTTTCAGCTTCCGGAGTAACCGGTCCGTTTGCAGCTTCACCGATAATTTTAGCTTTGATCCTCGGCGCATTTTCCAAAGTGATCTGATTTTCCAGCGCCGCAGGAATAAGAATGTCGCATTCGAGTTCAAGTGCCTCGGCAGTATTCTTAATATTGGTTGCGCCTTTAAAATCCAGAATGCTTCCGGTTGATTTTCTGTGTTCAAACACTTCCTCTACGTTGAGTCCTTTTGGATTCATAATTGCGCCTTCGAATTCGGCAATTACAGTTATAAGAGCTCCTGCTTCCATGCAGTTTATTCCGGTATAATATCCGACATTACCGAGACCCTGAAGAATGATTCTTTTCCCTTCCATGCCTTTGGTCATTCCAAGTTTTTTCATGTCCTCTTCAATGTTCACAGCTTCTCTTAATCCGAAAAACACTCCTCTTCCGGTAGCTTCCCTTCTTCCTCTGATTCCCTGCTGACTGAGCGGCTTTCCTGTGACACATGCAAAAGCGTCTATCTGACCTGGATTGAATGTCGCATATGTATCTGCGATCCATGACATTTCCCTTTCGCCTGTTCCGTAATCAGGAGCCGGAACGTCAATTCCGGGACCAATTAGATTTTTTTTAATCAATTCCGATGTATATCTTCTTGTAATATTTTCAAGCTGCTTTTCGGAATATTTTCTTGGGTTGATCCTTATTCCGCCTTTTGCTCCGCCGAAAGGAACATCTACAACTGCGCATTTGTAAGTCATCAGCGCGGAAAGGGCTTTTACTTCGTCTTCATTTACCATCATACTGTATCTGATCCCGCCCTTTACCGGAGTCTTGTGGTGTGAATGTTCAATCCTCCACGCCTCAAGGACTTCGAAATTACCGTCATCGGTTCTCAGAGGAAAACTGAAATGATAAATGCTGTTGCATCTTCTGATCTGATTCAGCAATCCCGACGGATGATCAAGAAATTCCGCAGCTTTGTCAAAATAGCTGCAGACATCATCAAAAAAATGTGTCTCCACGTTCATTTCACTTTTTTTCCCGGACATAATTTAATTTAATTAATTGATAAATAAAAAATTAACGTAAAACATTTTATTAATAAAGTTAAAATTTTCAGGTAATCTTTTTTGAACACTGCACATCCAGCATCTGCCAATTAAAATTTAAAATTCTTTACTGAGCCGGGTGTTGTTTTAAAAAAAAAAATAGCTTAAATTGGATATATCAAAAGTAACAGGCAGGAGGCAAACAATATGAGAACTAAACTTTCATCATACTTAATTACTCTTCTTTCCATAATTATTATATTTTTTTCGTCGGATAATTTATTCCCGCAGTCATCCTGGTTCAGCATAAATAATTCTGAAGACATTAACGGACTGGACTTTGTAAGTTCCAGTGTAGTCTACGGCGCCGGAGGAAACGGATATATTTTTAAATCCACTGATTCCGGTAACAGCTGGGAGAAGAATATCAATAACGCTTCTGCTTCATATCTGTGGTCGGTTTCATTTGCAGATGAACAGACAGGCTGGGCTGTCGGTAATTCTGGAACAGTCATCAGAACCACAGACGGAGGGGACACATGGACACAGCAGTATGCAGGGACAAATTTTAATCTTATCGATGTACATTTCATTAATAATTTAACAGGCTGGATCGCCGGTCACAACGGAACAGTCAGAAAGACCACAAACGGCGGAACCAGCTGGTTCACTCAGACTACAGGAAATCTTGATAATATTTTTGAAATAAGATTTATTGATTCTGAAACAGGATATCTTTCCGGAGACGCAGGAATTTTCAGAACTACAAACGGTGGTGATGTCTGGTCAGTTTCCTTAAATGAGCCATGGGTTTATTCTGTAGATTTTATAAATGCATACACCGGCTGGGCGGGAGTAAGATTCGGAAAAATCTATAAAACCATAAACGGGGGAAATACCTGGACTCCACAGAACAGCGGGACCGGCGCCACTTACTATTCCATGAAATTCATAAATGAAAACACCGGCTGGGCTGTAGGGGATTACAATACAATAATCAAAACCACTAACAGCGGGATAAACTGGTCAACACAGATAAGCGGAGTTGCAAACAGTTTGGCTAAATTCAGCCGCATTGATACTTATGATGAGGCAGGAAATATCTGCTGGATTGCTGGATTCGAAGGTACTCTTTTAAAAACTGAGAACGGCGGAGCGAACTGGGAAACATATTTCAGTTCAATTCCTTTATATGCGGATCTCTGGTCTGTTTATTTTACGGATGACATGACCGGATGGACGGCAGGAAGCGGCGGATCAATCTATAAAACCACTAACGGAGGAAATCAGTGGAAAATATCCGGACAGGGGATTGTAAATGATCTATTGATAGACGTATTTTTTGCTGATCAGAATAACGGATGGATCGTGGGACATAACGGCAGAATTATCAGGACTGTCAGCGGAGGTGAGGCATGGCAGATCCAGAACTCCGGTACTTTTGATAATTTATTCAACGTTTTTTTCATTGACAATAATACCGGCTGGGTTGCCGGAGATAACGGGATCATAAGAACCGTAAACGGAGGCGCTAACTGGACCAGCAGTCTGAATTATCCCTGGATGTATTCGGTGTTTTTCATAAATGAAAATACAGGTTGGGCCGGAGGAAGATTCGGGAAACTTGTTAAAACAACCAACGGCGGGAATACCTGGACTGACCAGCAGGGCGGAACGGGCGCAACCTATTATTCAGTTAAATTTTCTGATGAAAATAAAGGCTGGGCTGTAGGGGATTACAACACTATTATAAGAACTGAAAACGGCGGACTGAACTGGACTCAGCAGAGCAGCGGAATTCCCGGCACTAATCTCAAACTGAGTGAAATTCATATAGCAAAGAATGATGACAGAACCGCTTATATCTCAAGTTACAATAATTATATATTTAAAACGACAAACTCCGGCGCAAACTGGTATAAAACTGTAATTCCCGGTTATTCTGATTTCAATTCAATTTATTTCTCTTCGGACAATATTGGTTATGCAGTTGGATATTATGCAAGGATAATGAAAACTTCAAACGGCGGTGTAACATTTGCAGGGATTGAATACAGCAGCATTCCCGGATCATTTTCACTCGGACAGAATTATCCGAATCCGTTTAATCCGAAGACAGTAATAAAATATCAGGTTCCGGCATCAGGAAATGTATCATTGAAAGTATATGACATAATTGGAAATGAAATAGCGGTGCTAGTCGATAAGCTTCATAATGCAGGCAGCTATTCAGTTGAATTCAACGGAAATAATTTTTCAAGCGGAATATATTTTTACAGAATTCAGTATGGAAATATTTCAGATACAAAAAAGATGATGCTCATCAAATAGATTCTAAGAATAATATAAGAATTTCGTTTATGATCAGAATCATTCCCTATTCCTGTCATAAGGAATGATCTTGTCCCATTCATCAGCGCTTGACCTTGCCACTACCGCTACAACAGGTTCGGTATCACTCATGTTGAATACTTCATGAGGAACACCTGATTCTATAAAAATAAAATCCCCCGCTTTATTCTCAACGATTTTTTTACATCCCGGTCCGTATTCGTGTCTTACATTTCCTTCGAGAATATAAAGCATTAACTCAAACCCGTCGTGGATGTGAGCGTAAGCAATCCCGCCCGGAGGAATAGTTGCGACGTTCATAGAAAGTTCTTTAGATCCTACATTTTTTGATGACATTCCCGTCTTGTAATGAATGCCGTTCCAGCCGCGGCAGATTCCGCTTCCCCGGATGACAGTAATGCCGTCTCCTTTTTCTACATTTTTAGTGAGATCAGTTTCTTCTTCTGACATGATCGTTTCGTTAATTTGGATAATTATAAAGAAATGCCTTTTAAAAATAAATACCAGTTTCGTTCTGAGTTAATTTGCCTCTGGATTTCAAAGCTTCTGAGTCTCACAGTTTTTTAATTTTAAGAAGAAAGATTGTTAATACCATAAATCTTTTTAAATATATAAATCACAGAGACTGAACATCTTTCAGTCTTAGATTTTCAGAGGCGAATTTATGTTGCCGAATTTAGTAAATTTCATTTGCGGATTTATATTAATATATTTGAAACTTACCTATGGCAAAAAAAGAATCTAAAAAAAATATACAGAATACTGCAAAATCAGGGACTTCAGTAAGGTTACAGAAAAATGTACCTTCTCTGGATGACAATCCCTTAATTGCGAAATATTTCTGGCTGGTCATTCCATTATTTACTTTAATATATTTTATCAGCAGCAAATATTCTCTCGGTTTCTATCAGGATGATGAAGTCGGTCAGTATGTCAATATGCTCAACTTCTGGCATGATCCTTATGTAATACTCGGCAATTCACCGAAACCCGGATACAAGATCTTCATGGTTGTCCCTGCTCTGTTCGGATACAATGCCGTGCTTCTCATGAATGCTTTCATTGCTTCCCTTGCTGTTTACTTTACCTACATACTTTTAAAAACCTATAAGTTCAGTTACGCTTATTTCGGAGCATTGCTGCTATCAGTTCAGCCGCTTTTTTTCGATCTTTCTTTCAGGTCATACGCTGAGATCTTTACAAGTCTTCTGATACTTTTGGTTCTTATTCTTTATAAACAAGAAAGTTTTACAATCTCTGCTCTTTTATGCGGATACATATTTACTGTCAGACAGGAAATTGCACTGCTGATAATTATCTTTGCTGTTATATATTTCAGAAAGAAAAATTATACTGCAATAATTCTGCTTGCTGTATTTCCATTGCTGTATGATGTCCTCGGATATTTAAAGACAGGTGATATCATGTTCGTCCTGACTGAAGTAATGTCATTGTCAGTTTACAGTTACAAGTCACAGGGTATTTCTCATTATCTGATAGTATATATTTTCATAGTAGGACCAGTGAGTCTTCTTCTGTTCTTTTTCGGATTCTTCGGATTCTTCTCGGATACTTCAAAGATAAAAGAATATCTTTCCAAATACGGGATTTTTTATCTTGTATTCTCATCGGTGTTCTTTGTTCAACTGATGACAATGTTCAGCGACGGAGCCAATCCCGGCAACTGGAGATATCTTCTTCATATTTCTCCTATAGCTGCGGTATTCGCGACCATAGGTCTGAACAACTTGTCTCTGCCTTCATTCAGAAAGACATCATATATTCTATCCGGCATACTCGGATTCATAACGCTTGTTTTTCTGTCAAAGGAAACTAATGGATTTATTTTACTTGAAACAGCTGAATACTTAAAGTTCTTCACAATTGCTTTATCATTTCTTGTAATTTTACTTATTAAAAAAGAACCTGTTACTGAATATCTGAATAAACTTTCCGTGATACTTTTAGTCATATCAGTATTTTATTTAATGCTGAGCTTTAAACCGAAAGTTCTATCCGCAGAGAATACAGCGCTAAAGCAGACTTCCGATTATTTAAGTACTCTTGATCTCAAGGATAAGGATATATATTACAATCATACATTTATTCCGTTTTACAGTGACGTACCTTACAGGAATTCACCGGGAAATTTCAAGCGTCTGATTACAGAAAACCTGAAAGATGCAAAGCCAGGCTCCATTATAGTCTGGGATTCGCATTACAGTTACAGACCGAAGGATATGATGAATGATGTGCAGCTTGAAACGCTTGAAAAAGACAGCACTTACAGACTTCTTAACAAGATAGTCACACCTGATCAGAGGTTCGGAGCGTTTATATTCGAAAAAGAAAAATAAATTTACAGGGTAAATGAAAGAGAGATGCATAATTTACGGCGGCGGCGGATTTATCGGCTCACATCTTTGCGATAGACTGATCGAGCTCGGTTATGAAGTGACGGTTTTTGATAAACTGAATTTTTCCAGGAAAAACTTAGACCATCTCTCTGACAGAATAAAAATAATAGAAGGTGATTTCAACAATGAAGTCGATCTGCTGAACTCTCTGAAAGGAGTTGACTATGTTTACCATCTTGTGAGCTCTACTCTTCCTGCTTCTTCAAACGAAAACCCGGAATACGACGCTGAGACAAATCTGATTTCATCCCTGAAACTTTTCAGGGAATGTGTAAACCTGAAAATAAAGAAAATAATTTTTCTCTCATCCGGCGGAACAGTCTACGGAATGCCTGAAGAAATGCCTGTCAGTGAAAATTTTTATTCAAGTCCTTTATGTTCATACGGCATAATCAAAAGAACAATAGAGGAATATCTTTATCTTTTTAATTATCTTTACGGGCAGAGATATTTTGTATTCCGTCTGTCAAATCCTTACGGAGAACGACAGAACCCGAATGCATCTCAGGGTGCCGTCGCTGTATTCCTTAATAAAGTTATAAACAATGAAAAGATCGAAATTTGGGGTGACGGAGAAGTGGTAAGGGATTACATTTACATAAAAGATGCCGTGAAAGTACTCGCGGATTCTCTTCATCAGGAATCGGTAGAGAAGGTATTCAATCTCAGTACCGGTCATGGATATTCGCTGAATGAAATACTTGAATTAATAAAAAAAATATCGGGCAGGGAAATCAAAGTGGAATATCAGAATGCAAGAAAGCTTGACGTGCCCGTAAATATTCTTGATAATAAAAAAGTATCCGCTACATTCGGATGGAAACCTGAAACTTCGCTTGAGAAAGGTATGAAAAGAACTTACGAATATTTAATTCAGCAAAAAGCAAATGCAGGATAATTCAGGTATATCGCTTTCCGTTTTTTTTCCGGCATACTATGACGAAAAGAATATCGGAAAAGTAGTTGACTCCGCTGTGAAGGTCCTTGAGGAACTCAGACTTAAGGATTACGAAATCATTATCATAGAGGACGGAAGTCCGGATAAGACAGGTGAGGTTGCGGATGAGCTTGCCGTAGAATATGAAAAGGTCAGAGTCATACACCATAAGAAAAACATGGGATACGGAGCAACTCTTAAGGACGGATTTACAAGCGCAAAACTTGATTACGTATTTTATACGGACGGTGATAATCAGTTCGATCTTGAGGAACTGAAAAAATTCGTAGCTCTGCTCCCATATACTGACATAGTAGTCGGATACAGAAAGCACAAGCAGTATTCTCTTTACAGAAAATTTACTTCGCTCTGCTACAACTATCTTCTGAAACTTGTTTTTGATATACATTACTGGGACATTGACTGCGCATTCAAGTTATTCAGAGCGGATCTTTTTAAAAAAATTAAAATAGATTCTGTGGATGCATTCATTGACGCGGAAATAATGCTGAAGGCAAATCTTCTTGATTACAGTGTTACGGAAGTAGGAGTAATGCATCTTCCCAGAGTGGACGGAATTTCCACAGGGGCAAGACCTTCCGTGATAGTCGGAACAATTAAGGAAGTGTTTACATACAGAAAGGAATACTTTAAGGAGCTTGCAAAAAAATCCGCTACCTCTTAACCGCTTTTACGTAATACTGCCCGCCCATCGGGATCTTCTTCAGGAAATTTTCAGTAAACCTCAGGAATTTTAATGCAGCTGGAAAAAATAAAGTGTAGTTTTTTTCCGTAACTTCAAGTCCGGTATTTTTCATAAGGGATTCCGATTCTTTCATATTCAGAAGTATTGCATCAGTATCCCATTCGCAGGTGTTTACAATATGTCTGGTCACCGGATTGTAGGGATTATGTTCAAATATATATGCGGAACTGTTTTTGCTCATCATGGAAAAAATTTTCTCCATGGAATCTTTTCTTAGTTCAGGAGCAATATGATGAAAGACGCATGAAATGAAAACATGATCGAATCTGCCGGAATGTTTCTTTATTTCCTCATCCTCAAGAAGAAATAAATTGACAGAGGGATTTTCGCTTTTTGCAATTTCAAGACTTTTTGCGGATATATCCGCGCCGTAAACTTCAGCTTCAGGAAAGTACTTTGTAAAATATTTCAGGTTCCTGCCGATGCCGCATCCGAATTCAAGGATTTTTTTTGGTGAGTGAGAGAGAGTATCCTTAACCAGTTTAACTTTATATTCTGCGAAGTATGAATTTTCCTCCCCAAAAAAATCAAGCTGCTTATCCAGTATCATTTCATATTTTCCTGCGAAATTATCGAAATCAACTTTTTCTGTTCCCGGATTCTGAATGGATTCTTTTTCCATTAATCGATCTTTACATATTTAAGGCGGAGGGAATTTCCTATAACGGTAACTACATCGCTGAATGCCATCAGCATTGCCGCCATTACAGGGCTGATGATTATTCCGAACGGGACCAGCACGCCTGCGGCAAGCGGTATTGCAACTGCGTTGTAAAAGAAAGCCCAGAAGAAATTCTGCTTGATAATTCTTACAGTTCTGTCCGAAATTATTATTGATTTGAGAATATTTCTCAGATCGTCCTTAACAAGTATAACGTCTGCGGAGTCTATTGCAATTTCCTGACCAGTGCCTATGGCAATTCCGACATCAGCCCTTGCCAGGGATGGAGCGTCATTTATTCCGTCTCCGATCATTGCCACATTTTTATTTTTGCCCTGGAGATTTGAAATGATTTTTTCCTTTTCGTCAGGAAGAGTTTTGAAAGAATAATTTTTAATACCGAGCTGCTCGGCGGTTTTAACCGCAGCATTTTCGCTGTCCCCGGAAATCATAAATATATCCAGTTTGTTCGACTTCAGTTTTTTTATAACGCTTTTTGCATTATCCTTTATTCTGTCCTCGATCTCGACAATGCCTGAAATCTTTCCGTCAATGCTTACAAACAGATTGGTATAGGCGGAGTTATAAAATATTTCAGGGAAAGGAATATTATTCTTCCTGAAAAGCTCTTCATTACCGATCAACACTTTTTTATCGTTTACCATTGCGCTTATTCCGAATCCTGATTCAGTCCTGAAATCCGTTACATTGTTGTAGGGAAGGATATTATTGTCAATCGCATAAATGTTAATTGATTTTGCAATCGGATGCGCGGATAATTTTTCAAGTGTATAAATATATTTCATCAGGGTATATTCAGTAAATCCGTTTCTTGTGTAAATATTTTTCACTGACATTTCACCTGTTGTAAGTGTCCCTGTCTTATCGAAGCATATGGTATCAATTTTCATCAGGTTTTCAATTGCGTCAACATTGTTGAAAAGTATGCCGTGCTCCGCCGCTCTGCCGACACCGATTACAATTGCAATAGGGGAGGCGAGTCCGAGAGCACATGGACATGCGATGATCAGCACTGAAACCGCGAAAAGAAGAGACTTGTCAAACGGCTGTCCGGAAATAAAATACCAGTATGAAAAAGTCAGAGCTGCAATCAGAATTACTACTGGAACAAAAACAGAGGAGATCTTATCGGCAAGTTTCTGTATTTTTGGTTTGTTTGAAGACGCGTCTTTTACAAGTGCAATAATTTTTGAAAGCATTGTGTCCCTGCCGACTTTTAGAGCTTCCATTTTTATGAATCCGTTTCTCAGAACAGTGCCGCTCATCACATTATCCCCGGGGGATTTTTCAACAGGAAGACTTTCTCCCGTCATGGCGCTTTCATCAATCACGCAATAACCTTCAGTGATTTTACCGTCGACAGGTATCTTGTCTCCGGTCTTGACAATTACAATATCATTGAGTCTTACTTTTTTAAACGGAATGAACATTTCATTCCCGTCCCTTATCACATTAACTACTTTTGACTGAAGGTCCTTAAGCTTTTTTACAGAGGTCTGGGTTTTTGTCTTCATAACAGACTCCAGATAATTTCCAATCAGAATAAAAGTAACTATCATGGCTGCAGTCTCATAGTAAACTTCGCCTGTTGAGGCAAGCGCACTTATGTTCATTGCGAAAACAATGTTAATCGTAATAAAAAGGCTGTAGAAGAAAGAAGAGAGACTTCCCATTGAAATAAGCGTATTCATATCGAAAGACATATTCATTATGGAGACCCGGGCGCCACGGATGAATTTGCTTCCGCACCAGAAAATTACTATTGAAGTAAGTACAGTAAGAATTATCAGGTTTACTTTTTCAGAAAGTCCTGAAATAAACGGGACGCTGAAATGGTCTTTCATGCTCAGGATCATTACAGTGACAGAAAGTAAAGCGGATACTATTATTTTGGTTCTCTGTCTGCTGAGACTTTTCTTTTTAAGGAGTTCGGATAAATATTCTTCATCTTCGCTTGATACATCAAAGCCCAGTCTGCGTATGTCTTCGATTATATTTTCTTTTTTAATAACCGAAGGATCGAAAACAATTTCACCGCTCTCCGCCGCAAAATTGATTTCGACTTTATGAATGCCGTTAAGCTTTTCAATATATGTTCTGATACTTTCTGCGCATCCGTTGCAGTTCATACCTATAACATCAAATTCAAAAAGTTCCTCCTGTGATGAGGATCTTTTCTTTGAACTCTTTGTAAGAATGCTGCCGGGCATTTTTTCGTTGTCAGCCATTTCTGTTGTGCTTAAGCTTTATTTAAAATTCTGTCTGCAATTTTAGCAGCTTTGCAGTTTTCTTTTACATCATGAACACGAATAATATCAGCTCCGTTCATTATACCGATCACGTTTGAAGCTATGGTCCCTTCCAGTCTCTGATCCACCGGTGCTTCACTGATCCCGGAGATAAAACTCTTTCTTGAAGTTCCGAGCAGAACAGGATAACCGGTTTTTGTAAATTGATATAGATTTCTTATCAAATCAAGGTTATTTTCGAGTGTTTTTCCGAACCCTATTCCCGGGTCAATAATAATCTGTTTTATGCCTGCTTCCCTGGCAATTACTGCTGAGCTTTTCAGATATTCAAATACTTCTTTTACTACGTCATCATACACAGGATCAGTCTGCATATTTTTCGGAGTGCCTTTAATATGCATAAGAATGCAGGAAGCTTTATACTTTGCGGTTACTTCAGGCAGTTTACTGTCAAACCTGAATCCGCTGATATCATTTACAATGCATGCGCCGGCCTTTAACGCTTCCTCCGCCACTTCACTCTTATATGTATCTATTGAGATAGGGATATTAACTTTACTTCTGAGCGCACTGATAACCGGGATGACTCTTTCCAATTCCTCATCAACGGAGATCTTATCAGATCCGGGACGGGTTGATTCGCCTCCGATATCAATAAAATCTGCTCCCTCCATTTCCATTTTTAATGCATCTTCCATTACTTTTTTCAGATCGGGTTTTCCTGAGAAATAAATTCCGCCGTCTGAGAAAGAATCGGGAGTGATGTTGAAAATACCCATCACATAAGTTCTGGCAGACAGGTCGTAAGTCCTTTCCATGAATCTGTATTTCAATTTACATCCGCTCCCGTTTCAATATCTCCGTCAATGGTAACGATCCTGAGTTCCCCGTTCAGCTTAGCGGCGAGAAGCATACCATCGGAGTCAACGCCCATAAGCTTTGAAGGAACGAGATTGTTAACGACGACAATTAATTTACCGATAAGCTCGTCCGGTTTATAATATTCTGAAATACCTGAGACGATCTGTTTTTCAGAATCGCCAATTTTGAGTTTCAGTTTGAGAAGTTTTTTGCTTTTTGGGACCGGTACGCATTCGATTACTCTGGCCACTTTAAGACTGACTTTTTTAAAATCTTCAACAGTAATGATGCCCTGAGGGAGAGCTTTGTGTGTGGGAGCGGATTTAACTGATTCCCCGTCTTCTAACTGCTGTTCAAGTTTTTGAATTTCGGAGTCTTCTATCTGCGGGAAGAGAATCATGTTTTCGCCGAGTGAATTTCCCGTTACAAGAACAGTCTTACCGATGTTCTGCCATTTCAGATCTTTATCCGTCACATTCAGAATCCTGAGGATCTTTTCCGAAGTAAACGGCAGGAATGGATTTATCAGAATGGCAATCGAATGGCATAATTCCAGACAAACTCTTATTACAGATCCGCATTTTTCCGGATCGGTTTTAACCGATTTCCACGGCTCGTTGTCGTTGAAATACTTGTTGGCAGCTCTGGCGCAGTCCATAGTATTGTGAAGCGCTTCCCTGAATCTGAAGCTGTCATACAGTTCGTCAAGTTTTCCGGACTGCGATTTAAAATAATTAAAAATTACCTCATCGGCAGGTGACAGTTTATTTAAGTCCGGTATTTTGTTATCAAATTTATTTTTTGCGAATACTACCGTTCTGTTTACAAAATTTCCTAATATACCCGCCAGTTCACTATTGTTTTTTACCTGCAGATCCTTCCATGTGAATTCAGAATCCTTTGTCTCGGGGAAATTCGAAGAAAGCGTATATCTTATAACGTCAGGACTGAATTTTTCTGTTATGTCTTTTACTAGAATACCGTTCCCTTTGCTTTTGGAAAGTTTTTCTCCTCCAATATTCATGAATTCATTTGCGGGAACATTATCCGGCAGAATGTAATCTCCGTGAGCCATAAGCATTGCCGGAAAAATAATGGAATGAAATACAATGTTATCCTTGCCGATAAAATGAATCAACTTTGTGTCTTTATTCTGCCAGTAATCTTTCCATTTTTCAGGTTCGTTTCTTTCAATGAATAATTCTTTGGTAGCGGATATGTACCCGATTGGTGCTTCAAACCAGACATAAATGACTTTACCGTCATAGCCTTTCAGAGGAATTTTCACACCCCAGTCCAGGTCCCTGGAAATCGCTCTGTCCCTCAAACCCGCTTTCAGCCAGCCTTTGCAGTAGTTAATAACATTCTGTTTCCATCCTTTTTTCCCGTTAAGCCAATCAGATAGATCATTCTGAAAATCTCCGAGCGGAAAGTAAAAATGCGTGGATTCCTTTACAAGAGGAATATCTCCTGTAATCTTTGAACGTGGATTTATGAGCTCAAGCGGAGATAAATTACTGCCGCAGTTCGGACATTCATCGCCACGGGCTTCTTCATATCCGCATACGGGACAAGTTCCTGTCACGAATCTGTCAGCCAGGAATCTGTTTTCCTTTTCTGAGAAAAGCTGCTTTTCAGTTTTTTCAATTAGAATATTCTTGTTGAAAATATTCAGGAAAAATTCCTGAGCGGTCTCGTGATGAATTTTATTTGAAGTTCGGGAATAAATATCAAAATTTATTCCAAGATCCTTAAAAGCTTTCTGATTAGCGAAATGATATCTGTCAATAATTTCACGGGGAGAGATTTTTTCGGTGATCGAAGCCATCTCAATGGCGGTTCCGTGTTCATCCGAACCTGATATAAAAATTACGTCTTCTCCGATGAGTCTTTTATATCTGACGAAAATATCGGGAGGCAGATAAGCGCCGGCAATATGCCCGATATGTATGAAATTGTTGGCATAAGGTAACGCTGCGGTAACAAGGTATTTTCGGTTTTTATTCATTTACCAATATACTCAATCACGTTTTTTATAAAAAGGCAAGTATACTTCGGATAGCCGGATATTCAAATTTTTTTAGGAAACGGTATGCTGATATTTTATTTCCGGGAAATCTTTATTCCAATCTTAAAGAAATTTATTTTTCAGTTCAGGAGTTGGAATTCTGCATGAATCTTTTTTCCCGAACCATTTATATCTGTTCTTTGCAATGAAATCATAAACTGAATTTCTCAAAAATGCAGGCAGTATAATGAAAAAATATAAAGATCTGTAAATACCTCCCAGCTCGCGGGCTATCCTCAGCGCTGCATCGGATTTGATATAGGCTTTACCACCGTCTATAAGAATTACCGAATCAATATTGCTGCCGGAGAGATCATATTTCTGTAAAATTTCAGCGCCCTTCTCTGACTGCAGGGAAGTGAATCTGAAAATATTTTTTTTGTCATTGTCTATGATAAAGTTTACAGATGAATTACAGAGATTGCAAACTCCGTCAAACAATACAATTTTAAATTTATCCAATTGTTTTGATTTAATAAGTTTAATTTAATGCAAAAAATTCATAAATTTTATGCAAACCCAAATCTAATTAATGACTGATTCAGCTATTGCCGTTATAGGTGATATACACGGCTGTTATTATACTTTGAAAAAAATACACAGCCGGTTAAAAAATGTCGGGGAAATTTATTCTGTAGGAGATCTTATTGACAGGGGAAAGTATTCCAAAGCTGTAGTAGAGTTCTGCATGACTAACTCAATTAAATCCGTAAGAGGAAATCATGAAGATATGATGATCAAAGCTATTGAAAAATCCGATAAGTTCCTCGGCTTTATGTTTAAGGAAGCTGAACATTATTATTACAACGGGGGAAAGGAAACCCAGAACTCCTACATAAATTCCAGATCATTTTCTGATTTTAAGAAATTCAAGCAGAATATAAAAGATCTCGGACACTTTGATTTTATCAACAGCTTTCCGCTCAAATACGAATTTCCCAAAGTCGTTATTTCTCATGCAGGTATCATAAACGGAGGAGATGATGTGTCAATACTCTGGAACAGAAGGACGCCTGCGATGCTTGACAAACTTCAGATCTTCGGACATACACCCATCAGAGAAATTGTTTACAAGGAAAATTACTATTCCAATATTGATACTGGATGTGTATTCAATAACAAACTAACCGCAGTAATTGTTGATGTAAATAAAGGAGTAATTACAGATGTCCTGGAAGAGAACTGTGATGAAAATGACGTGGATCCCGAAGCAGAAATGGAACTTTGATATTATTGAATATTACTTTCAGGAAATCATCAGACATCCCGAAAATTTAAACAAATTACCTTATCCTCCTGTTTTTGGCTGCTTCTCAAAACTTAATTTAATACCTCAAGATTCAGCTGATTTTTTTTAAATCTGAACCAATAAATCAAGGCAGTACTGAAAGAATATTACCGATCATTTCATTGTTAATTTTACGTATAATGAGTATTTTAAGGTTAAATTAATTATCCAAAAATTACAGATTGAAGTTCAGATTTAATAATCCCAAATCAATACCAGACATATTTCCCAAACTAATTCCTAACACTTTAAAATGAATTCAGCAGATCCACTGAGTGCTTATCTTAAAGATATGGATTCATTTTTTTACGGCGGCAATTGCTGGCAGGCGGAAATTGTTCTGCCTGAAAAATTACACAGAAAAATGAAATCCCTTGTCAGAAGGAAAGGCACAGAGATCTTTAATCTCAAAAACAGTTTTTCAAATTATATCAGGGAAAAAATATCCCGCGATGCTTATCATGCGGGACAGTTAGGTCTACTCAGAGTGATGCAGGGATTAAAAGCTGCTGTATATTAATAATGATTGTTCCTGAAATATTTTATAATAATATTTGAAATCCAACATCAGTAAATCTATTAGCTAAAAGTTTAAAATAACAGATGCCAAACGAAAAAATTGTACCAGTAAATATTGAAGACGAAATGAAGTCTTCGTACATTGATTATTCAATGTCAGTAATAGTAGCCAGAGCTTTACCGGATGTAAGAGACGGACTGAAACCCGTTCACAGGAGGGTTCTGTTCGGAATGAGCGAACTCGGGCTTGCCTCCAACAGATCGCATAAAAAATCTGCCCGTATAGTCGGTGAAGTGCTCGGTAAGTATCATCCTCACGGCGATAAAGCCGTTTATGACACAATGGTCAGAATGGTTCAGGAATTTTCACTTCGATATCCACTTGTCAGCGGTCAGGGTAATTTCGGATCTGTAGACGGAGATTCTGCTGCGGCTATGAGGTATACGGAAGCAAGGCTGTCGAGAATTGCCGAAGCCATACTTGAAGATCTTGAAAAAGATACTGTTGACTTCATTCCGAATTTTGATGACACACTGAAGGAACCATCAGTATTGCCTTCTGTTATTCCGAATCTTCTGATAAACGGATCCAACGGTATTGCAGTCGGAATGGCGACCAACATTCCGCCTCATAATCTGAATGAAGTATGTGACGGAATAATCCATCTTATCAAAGATCCTGACATTTCCATCAAGAAACTTATGAAGTATGTCACAGCTCCGGATTTCCCTACAGGTGGTATCATTTATGGATATCAGCCGGTGATCGACGCTTATGAAACCGGGCGGGGAAAAATAATTCTGAGAGCTAAAGTCTCAATTGAATCAGAAAAAAACGGGAAGCAGAATATCATAATCTCGGAAATTCCTTATCAGGTAAACAAAGTGAGTTTAATTGAAAACATAGCTCAGCTTGTAAGGGATAAAAAAGTAGATGACATATCAGACATCAATGATGAGAGCGACAGGGACGGAATGAGGATTGTAATAGGACTGAAACGCGACGGAAATCCGCATGTAGTTGTGAATAATCTTTACAAACATACGCAGATGCAGACTACTTTCGGAACAATAATGCTGGCACTTGTTGACGGTATTCCCAGAGTGCTGAATCTGAAAGAAATGATGCAGCATTTTATCAAACACAGACTTGATGTTATAGTAAGAAGAACAAAGTTTGAGCTTGATGCTGCTGAGAAGAGAGCTCACATACTGGAAGGATACATAATTGCTCTTGATAACATTGATGAGATCATTAAGCTGATCAAAAAGTCCAAGGATACGCCGACTGCCCGCGAAGGTCTGATAAAGAAATTCAAGCTGTCTGAAATTCAGGCAACGGCAATTCTTGAAATGAGACTTCAGAGACTCACAGGTCTTGAAAGGAAGAAGATTGAAGATGAATATAAAGAAGTTTTAAAAACCATAGAAAGACTCAAAAGAATACTGGATAATGAGCAGCTCAGAAAAGAAATGATCTGTGATGATCTGAAAAGTCTGGTTGAGAAATTCGGTGATGAGAGAAGAACGGAAATAGTTTATGACGTTAAAAAAATGTCGGATGATGAAATGATGAAAGAGCTGGTTAAAGAAGAGGATGTAGTAATCACAATTTCCAACAAGGGATTCATAAAGAGAATACCTGTTAACTCGTACAAATCACAGGGCAGGGGAGGAAAAGGCATAACCGCGGCATCAACAGGAAGCTCGGATGATGACTTTAATGAACATATGTTCATTGGCTCCACACACCAGTATATCATGTTCTTCACTAAAAAAGGCAAATGTTACTGGCTGAAGGTATATGACATCCCCGAAGGCAGCAGAACATCAAGAGGTAAATCAATTCTCAATCTGATTGAAAAGGAAAAAGACGATGATATATCTTCATTTGTAATTGTTAAGGATTTCACTGAGGAACTTTTCGTCACTATGGTTACAAGATCCGGAATCATTAAAAAGACAAAACTTGAGAGTTATTCAAACATCAGAAGAAGCGGAATCAATGCAATCAATCTTAAGGATAATGATACGCTTGTGGATGTAAAGCTTACAAACGGTTCACAGGAGATAGTGATAGGCAGTCATAACGGTCAGGCGATTAGGTTCAACGAATCCAAGGTAAGGGATATGGGCAGGACAGCCACAGGTGTAAAAGCAATAAATCTTGCCAAGGGAGATTATGTTATCGGACTTGTAGCTGTAGCCAGACCGAGCGCAACGATACTTGTCATCACCGAAAACGGATACGGGAAAAGAAGCGATCTCGGGGATTACAGAGTTACAAACAGAGGTGGTAAAGGAGTTATTACAGTAAAGACAACTGAAAAAGTTGGTAAGCTGATCTCAGTAAAAGAAGTAACAGATACTGATGATCTGATGATAATCACATCAAAAGGAATTCTCATTAGACAGAAGATGAAGGATATCAGGGTAATGGGAAGAAATGCACAGGGAGTGAGGGTAATACGTCTGAATGAGGGTGATAAGATATCAGCAGTGGCAAGGATAGTGGAGGATGAGAAGGAGTAGCGCAGTGTCTGCATGTGCCCGGAAATTAAATTTCCGGGTACGGCAGCTCCTGCTAAATAACCCAGAACATTTTGAGAAATATCATTGACATAAGAAGCGACACCGTTACCAAACCATCCAAAGATATGCTTAACGCAATCACCTCCGCAGTTGTAGGCGATGATGTCTTCGGAGAAGATGAAACCATAAACAGACTTCAGCAAAAATGCGCAGAACTCTCCGGTAAGGAATCAGCTTTGTTTGTTCCTACCGGAGTTATGGGAAATCAGCTTGCTGTCAAATCACATACTGATCCGGGTGATGAAGTAATTGTCGAAAGTGAATCCCATATCCTGAATTATGAAACTGCTGCTCCGTCTGTTATATCAGGTGTTCAGCTCTTTCCCGTTCAGGGAATTAACGGTGTGATGAAAGCTTCTGATATTGAAAAACATATCAGGTCATCAGAATATTATTTCCCCGTTACAAGACTCATCTGTCTTGAAAATACACACAACCGCGCAGGTGGCGTCATTCAGCCGATGGAAGTAATAAAGGAAATTTCAGTTATGGCAAAAAAATACGGGATCAGAACTCATCTTGACGGTGCGAGAATTTTTAATGCTGTTGTGGAAACCGGCATTTCTCTGAAAAATTATTCCGGTTGTTTTGATTCAGTTTCGTTTTGTTTCTCAAAAGGTCTCGGCTGCCCTGTCGGATCAATTCTATGCGGCAGTCAGGCATTCATTGAGAAAGCAAGGAAATGGAGAAAAATACTCGGAGGCGGCATGAGGCAGGCGGGTATTCTCGGTGCTGCAGCTATCTTTGCGCTTGATAATAATATTCAGCACTTAAAGGAAGATCATAAAAAAGCTGAATATTTTGCACAAGCATTGTCCGAAACAGAAGGTGTGAATATTGATCTCTCTACCGTTATGACTAATATTGTTGTGTTTGGTTTTAACAGATTACCGAAAAATGAGATTATCTCACGCGCAATAGAAAAAGGTGTTATAATTTCCTCAGGAAGTTACGATAATATGAGAGCTGTTTTTCATCTGGGAGTGAGTATGGATGAAACCATACAAGCTGTTGAAATCCTGAGATCAATCCTGAAATAAGAAACTCCATATCAATTCTTTATCAATTCTTTATCAATTCTTTATCAATTCTTTCTGAATCTGAATCTGTTTTTCACCGGGAAAATTCAGAAATTCAACTCAGTATCTCAGTTATTCTTTTTACATCTTCTGCTTTATGCATAGGGAAATTTGCAATCCTGATCTGACTCTCCTTTAATTTACCGTATCCTGAACCAACAAGTATATTATTGTCAGACAATTTTTTCTTCACTTCCGTCTGTCTGTTTCCAGTCTCTATGACGATAATTGTTTTTGAACGGTCTGATACTTTTTTTACAAAGGGAGTAAATTCGGTATTTCTTTCAAAGAATCCGTAAAGTAAATCTGATTTTTCCTCAGTCTCACTTCTTACAGTGTCAATTCCTCTTCCGTTAAGATAATCTGATACTTTTCCAAGAAGATATATGCCCAGTACATTCGGAGTTTCTGAGGTCTGATATTTTTCCGCATTTTCTAACAGTGTCAGAAAGTTGTGGTAGCTTCCGATTCCCGCTCCTGAACTTTTCAGATATTCCGCCTTCCTTATACATTTTGCATTTACTATCAGAACTCCGAGCCCCGCAGGCAAACCGAATCCCTTCTGCACGGAAAAGAATGCGCAGTCAATTTTATTAAAATCTATTTTTACATAAGGCGCTGAAGTTACTATATCCACTGCGATCAACGCTCCGGGATTTTGTTCTTTTATGTCATATATATTCTGCGGATCAATAGTTACTCCGGTGCTGGTTTCATTCTGGGTAACACAGATTAATTCAGGGTCATTCTGGATTTCTATCCCGGAAAAATTAAATCCCGTGCCGTAATCAGTTTTGACTACCGCCGCTTCACGTTTCAGATCTGATGCGGTTTTGTAAAAACGGTCTGCAAATGCTCCGTTAACAAAATGAAATGTTCTTTTCTCCGAACAGTTCTGAATTATTCTGTCCATGCATTCAGTTGCCGAAGATAAAAAGAAAATATGAAAATCATCAGGTATGTTCATGAGCTTCTTCAAAGAGTAAACGGTATTCTTATATATATCCATAAACTCAGTACTGCGGTGATTGATCGAACATACTTTGTTTTTCAGCGCTTCGTCAATATCTCTCCGTGCCTCCGGATAAAGTTCTGTCGGTCCGGGTGTAAAATAAATTTTATTCATCTGTTAATAAAGTACTCTGAATTTAATGGTTTGCGGAATTTTTTTCAGATCATGGATGACTTCCTGTGAATATTTTTTTCTAATATCGGTTATTACATAACCTACCTTTTCATTTGTTTTAAGATACTGTCCGATAATGTTGATGTTATGCTCTGCAAAAATATTATTGATCCGGGCAAGTATTCCGGGGACATTGCCGTGAATGTGAATTAATCTGTGCGCATTCTGAAATTCGGGTAACTGTATTTCTGGAAAGTTAACGCTGTAAAATGTATTTCCCGTATTTATAAATTCAATGATCTTTGAAGGAACGAAATTCCCGATATTCTTCTGCGCCTCCTCAGTGCTTCCACCTATATGAGGAGTAAGAATGACATTCGGAATATTCTGCAGTTCCGAAATAAACTTTTCATCATTTCCGGAAGGTTCATATGGAAAAACATCAACTGATGCTCCGCTTATTTTACCGTTCTTAAGATACTTTGATAGAGCTTCTATGTCAACCACGTGACCTCGGCTGAGATTCAGGAATATTGAGCCGTGCTTCATTGATCTGAATTCTTTTTCACCCATGAAATTAGTATTGGATTCTTTTCCGTCAATGTGAAGCGTAACAATATCGCATTTTTTTAAAAGTTCGCCGAGGGAATTGCATTTTGTCGCATTTCCCAGTGCAAGCTTGTCGAGCAGGTCAAAGTAATAAACATCCATTCCTAGATCTTCAGCAAGTACGGAAAGCTGGGAACCGATTTTCCCGTAACCTATTATTCCTATCTTTTTTCCTCTTATCTCAAAACTGCCTGAAGCTGACTTGTCCCATTTTCCTTTATGCAGAGAATTGCTCTTGTCAAAGATCTTTCTCATAAGTATTATGATCTCAGCAAGCGCAAGTTCTACAACGCTTCTTGTATTACTGAAAGGAGCATTGAAAACGGCAATCCCTTTTTCAAGGGCGGAATTAAGATCGATCTGATTGGTGCCAATGCAGAATGCCCCTATTGAAATAAGTCTGCCGGCATTCTTCAGCACTTCATCAGTTATATGTGTCTTTGATCTGATGCCGAGAATTGAAACATCTTTGATCATTTTTATAAGATCTTTTTCATCCGGACTTTTTGGAAGAGATTCAACCTGATATCCTTCTTCGCTGAATATTGAAACTGCATCAGGATGAATGTTCTCAAGAAGAAGAACCCTGATCCTGTTCTTGGGATATGAAATTGACATTGGAAGTTTATTGAGATAAAGAAATTCATCCATACTCGGAGTAATATGATCGGCTTTTGATGCAACAATTTCTCTCTCGACATTTTCCGTGAACGCAAAGAATTTATGAGCAATCCCTGCTTTCTTTAATTCATAATCAGTATACCCGTCCCCTATAACATAGAGTTCACCGTGCAGTCCGAGCTCTTTCAGCTGCTCAAGCTTACCATTGTCTGAGCACAGCGGATTCTTTTTGTCATATCCCGTTATTCTGCCGTTTTTGCTGAATGTAAAAGTATTGGCAAAGACGTTCTTATCAGGTATGCCGAATTTACTGACCACGGGAACGATGATTTCCTTAAAACCACCTGAAATAATATAGATGTCCTCAGAATATTTTTTGAAAAAATTCTTATTCCTTTTAACGGATGATGATACTTTTTTTGAAAGTTTTTTTACAAGCTTTTCTATGTGTGTCCTGTCAGCATCAAGTAGAGCAATCCTTCTTCTGAGAGATTCGCTGAAGGAAAGTTCTCCGTTCATTGATCTTGATGTGATCTCTCCGAATTTTTTGACTTTTTCATTTCTGTTTTTATCTCCGGAAAGTGAAAGATCAAATAATTCATCAAGTGCTTCGAGCTTTATGAAAGTACTGTCAAAATCTATAATGAATTTTATACTTCGGGTATTCAATGTTGTCTGAAATGGTTTTTAAATATTTGTTTTCTCTGAGCGGGAGACGGGGATCGAACCCGCGACGTCCAGCTTGGGAAGCTGACATTCTACCGCTGAATTACTCCCGCATGTGGATCTCTATAAAATTGCAACCAACAGTAATACTATGACAAGAACGAGTATTATTGTAATTAATGTGTAATGATCCAGCCCCATTGTGTTTTCAGCATATATTAATCTGCTTTCATTGTTCCTCCGGACGATCCCGAATATATCCATGTCCCTGTCTCCGTCTTTATCTGCTAAGAATAACGGAAATGGTATTCCGGCAGGTAATAAAGTATTCATTTCATAGTTGTCAAATTTTGAATTCTCCAGCACAAATTCAGGATTCTCAAGGCTTCCGGTATTTTTGTAATATTCAACGTTTCCTTTGCTGTTGAATTTAAGGATGTCAAAATCTCCGTCTTCGTCAACGTCTACCATTACTGGATTTTCTATGTGAAGATTGTTATTAATGTAAACTGACGAAAGTTGTTTTATCTGACGGGGAGAAAATTTTGGAGAGTTTGTTATTGTCTCAGCAGTCAGCACGGAAGATATTGAAAACAAAAAAATTGCCGAAATTGATAATAATGCCTTCATTTCAAACGTATTTAATTAATAGTTTATTAAAATAACTTAATTCTCTCTGAGAAAAAACTGAATTGGTTTTCACTGTTGAATATTTATCCGGTGAACTGAGAAATAAGGATTTTTTTTAAAACTGTCACAGAGCCTGAATTATTCTGTCTATATTATTAAACATTTTAAATAATTAAAACAGGTGATCATGAAATTTTCAATATTTATTTTTGTAATAATATTCATCGGAGGATGTATGAAGACAGAAACCGGCAGTCCGGATAAATCAAAGGAAGAACTTAAAAAAACCGACATTTCAATGAGTAAACTAGCAGAGAATGAAGGATTCTTTTCTGCGCTTGGAAAATATGCAGATGAGAATTTCACAAAATTCTCGGACGGATCCCATCCAATTATCGGAAAAAATAAATTTACTGAGAAATACAGAGACAAACCGGGTCCGAAAACTTTGACATGGGAACCTGTATTTGCCGATGTTTCCTCATCAGGTGATCTGGGATATACCTGGGGAAACTGGAAATTCGTGCAGACGGATTCGGTCTTTTACGGTAATTATATTACAATATGGAGGAAACAGAAAGACGGCAGCTGGAAAATGACTCTTGACGCCGGCAACGGGACTCCTCCTCCGCAAAAATAATCTTATGATCTAAAGTGAATTCAAATCGGTATCTGTATTCCGAAAAATTATAAACTTTAATTTTGCAGCGCGATTCAATAAATTGTAAACTGATTTTTAAATTTAAATTACAATTTTTTGAAGGGAATAATTCTGGCCGGAGGTGCCGGCTCACGCTTGTATCCTGTGTCAAAGGTTTACAGCAAACAGCTTACTCTTATCTACGATAAACCGCTTATATATTACCCGTTATCGATCCTGATGCTTTCCAATATCAGGGAGATCCTCATTATATCGAACGAAGAAACAATTCCTCTCTATCAGAAATTATTCGATGATGGATCAGATTTCGGAGTAAGAATTGAATATGCGCTTCAGACAGCTCCAAACGGAATCGCTGAATCGTTCATTCTCGGAGAAAAATTCATAGGTAATGACGGCGCAACACTGATACTGGGAGATAATATATTTTACGGAAATATTGATTTCATTTACAGAGCAATTCAGAAAAACGAAGGAGCTACTATTTTCGGCTACCGTGTTAATGATCCGGAAAGATACGGAATAGTTGAGTTTGACGAAAACGGGAAAGCTGTTTCAATTGAAGAAAAGCCAAAAAATCCGAGATCGAATTTTGCAGTTCCGGGACTTTATGTGTATGACAATGAAGTTGTAAGTATTGCGAAGAATATCAAGCCTTCGGCAAGAGGCGAACTCGAGATCACCGATGTTAATAATGTATATCTGAAAAAGGGAATGCTTAATGTCGAAAAGATAGGAAGGGGAGTTGCATGGCTTGATACCGGAACGCCGGAATCGCTTCTTCAGGCATCAAATTTTTTTGGGGTAATTGAAGACAGGCAGGGTCTTAAAGTCGCATGCATTGAAGAAATAGCATTCCATAAAGGGTTTATATCCAAGGATGATTTCAAAAAACTAATTTCGAAGATCCCGAATTCATTGTACAAAACATATCTCGAAAAAGTATTAAAGGAAAACTGATATTGAAGATAATTAAGACTGAAATTGAAGAAGTGCTGATAATCGAGCCTGATTTTTTTCCTGATGCAAGAGGTTTCTTTTTTGAATCCTATAATCAGCTGAAATACAGAGAAGCCGGAATTGACGCCGCATTCGTGCAGGATAATATTTCAAAATCAGTAAAGGGAACCGTCAGAGGTCTTCATTATCAGGTAGGTGAGTTTGCTCAGGGAAAACTTTGTCAGGTTATTTCAGGCAAAGTTCTTGATGCTGCAGTGGACATAAGATACGGATCTCCGACTTACGGTAAATATGTTGCGGCTGAACTTTCGGGTGATAATCACAGACAGATCTGGCTTCCGCCGGGTTTTGCGCACGGATTTTCAGTGCTCTCAGATGAAGCTGTTTTCTCATATAAGTGCACAGCTTTCTACAGCAAAAAAGACGAGAGGACCATCCTTTATAATGACCCTGAGATCAATATAGAATGGAAACTTGAAGATATGATAGTTTCAGAAAAAGACATGAACGCAGGATTGTTTAAAGATATTGAGAAGGACTTTATTTTTAAGAGATAATAGAAATATTATAAAAATAAAAAATCCGGTATGAACTTATTCATATCCGGATTTTCTTTTATAAAAAATAAGTTCAGGAAATTTCGCTTCTGCTTACTACATTTTTAAAATATTCAAAAGTAATCTTCAGACCTTCAGCCCTTGAGACTTTTGGTTCCCAGCCAAGTATCTCTTTTGCCCTGGTAATATCCGGCTGTCTTTGTTTCGGATCGTCTTTCGGAAGAGGTTTGTAAACAATTTTCTGATCTGTTCCCGTAAGTCTGATTATCTCCTCTGCAAATTCCTTAATTGTGATCTCATCAGGATTTCCGATATTGACCGGAAAAACATAATCACTCATCAGCAATCTGTAAATGCCTTCGACAAGATCATCAACATAGCAGAAAGATCTTGTCTGACTTCCGTCACCGAATACTGTAATGTCCTCTCCTCTTATAGCCTGACCAAAAAATGCCGGAAGAGCTCTGCCGTCATCCAGTCTCATGCGCGGACCATATGTATTGAATATTCTGATTATTCTGGTATCAAGACCGTGATAGGTATGATAAGCCATTGTTATTGCTTCCATGAATCTTTTTGCCTCATCATATACACCGCGCGGTCCTATAGGATTTACATTGCCCCAGTATTCCTCATTCTGAGGATGGACCATTGGATCTCCGTAGATCTCGGAAGTGGAAGCGATCAGAAATCTCGCTTTCTTTTCCTTTGCGAGACCAAGCAGATTATGAGTGCCGAGTGAACCGACTTTAAGAGTCTGAATAGGAATTTTCAGATAATCAATCGGACTTGCAGGAGATGCGAAATGAAGAATGTAATCAAGTTTCCCCGGAACATGAACAAATTTTGTCACATCGTGAAAATAGAATTCAAATTCCTTCAGAGGAAAAAGATGTTCGATGTTTCTTTTTGAACCGGTTACGAGATTATCCATTCCAATTACGTGATACCCTTCTTTGATAAATCTGTCGCATAAATGGGAGCCGAGAAAGCCCGCAGCTCCGGTTATAAGTATTCTCTTTTGAGATGAATGATTGGATGACATTTGAAAAATTTAATTTTTAACTGAAACAATTTACTAAATATGCATAATAGTTTTCAGATATAAATTATTCTAACTTTAATATTAATTCTTCATTCAATAATTTGCGTTATGAAAAAAATCAATCCTATAGAAACAGATCCCGGAAAGGTCAAGCTGCTTGAGACATTTGACAATTCATTCCCTGACAGGAATTATCTGATAATCCACAGAGTGAATGAATTTACATCCGTTTGTCCTAAGACAGGTCAGCCGGATTTTGGTATCCTGACAATTTCATACATTGCAAAGAAAAAATGCATTGAGCTTAAATCCCTGAAATATTATCTGCAGGTTTTCAGAAATGAAGGTATTTTTTATGAAAATGTAACTAACAGGATACTGGATGATCTTGTAAATATATTGAAACCGAAATGGATGGAGGTAAAGGGGGAGTTCAGCGTAAGAGGAGGTTTGAATTCAACGGTAATAGCTTCATTCGGTAAACAATAATATTTAGATCATCTCAGGCTGAGACATACGGACACGCGGCAAAATGTCCAGCTTCCTTCTCTTCGAGCACCGGTATGAATTCAGCGCATTCGGGCTTTGCTATCGGACACCGGGTCCTGAATCCGCAGCCGCTGGGTTTATTCATGGGTGTTGGAACATCTCCGGTAAGAATTATTCTTTCCTTATCTTTGAATTTTGGATTAGGCAGAGGAACTGCAGAAAGCAGCGCTTTACTGTAAGGGTGAACAGGATGATGATAAATCCTGTATCCGTCTCCAAGCTCACATATATTCCCAAGATACATTACAGCAATTCTTGAGCTGATATGTTCAACCACAGAAAGATCATGTGCAATGAATAGTAAGGTAAGGTCGAATTCTTCCTGAAGTTCCTGAAGCAGATTAATAACCTGCGCCTGAATAGAAACATCAAGAGCTGAAACGGGTTCGTCAGCTATAATAATTTTAGGATTGGTGGATAATGCTCTTGCAATTCCGATCCTTTGCCTCTGTCCGCCTGAAAATTCGTGCGGATATCTTTTAGACTGTTCAGCCTGCAGTCCGACTTTCTCGAGAAGCCAGGCAACCCTTTCTTCTCTTTCCTTTTTATTCATTTTAGTATGATAAAGGAGCGGTTCTTCTATAATCTGTCCGACAGACATTCTTGCGTTAAGTGAAGAGTAAGGATCCTGAAATATCATCTGAATATGTCCGCGGTATTTTCTCATTTCATTCCGGGAAAGTTTGTTTAGCTCAATTTCCCCGTCTTCAGTTCTGAGCCAGACTTCGCCCTGAATATCCACATCCGGAGATGAGAATCTGAGAATATTAATAACAGCTTTTCCGATTGTAGATTTGCCGCAGCCGGATTCTCCAACGAGTCCCAAAGTCTCGCCTTTTCGTATCTCAAGGCTCACACCGTCCACAGCTTTGACCTCGGCAATTTTCCTGAGAAATAATCCTCCCGTAACGGGAAATTTAACTTTGAGATCTTTTATTTCTAAAATGTTTTCAGGTTTCAATTATCTGACTGTAAAAATTATTATTAAAATTAAAAATCATTTCTCATTTTCATACAAATGACATCTTACAAATCTCTTGCTTTCCACTTCAATAAGCTCCGGTTCGATCTCGTAACATTTTTCGAATACTTTTGTGCATCTTGTTGAGAACTTACACCCTTTCGGTAATTCAAGTATATGCGGAATATTTCCCGGGATCGCTTTTAGAATTTCTTTTGGAGCATCAGGATCAGGAAGCGAAGACAGAAGACCAACAGTATAGGGATGAAGCGGTTTTTCAAAAAGCGGGTCAACATCTGAAATTTCCTGTATCTTTCCTCCGTACATAACAATCACTCTGTCGCATGTTTCAGCTACAACTCCAAGATTATGTGTAATAAGAAGTATTGCGGATTCCTCTCTTTCCTTTTTCAGACGGATCATAAGTTCAAGTATCTGCGCCTGAATAGTCACATCAAGAGCTGTAGTCGGTTCATCTGCAATAAGAAGTGAAGGATGACAGGCAAGTGCCATTGCAATCATCACTCTTTGTCTCATACCGCCGCTGAACTGATGCGGATAGTCCTTCAGCCTGTTTTCCGGCGAAGGGATGCCTACGAGTTTAAGCATTTCTATGGCTTTTTTAACGGCATCTTCTTTTGAGATCTCTTCGTGATTAAGAATGGCTTCCAGTATCTGATCACCGATCTTCATAACCGGATTGAGAGAAGTCATCGGCTCCTGGAAAATCATAGATATTTCATTTCCGCGGTAATTCTTCATTTCCTCAAAAGAGATCTTCAAAAGATCTTTGCCTTTAAAGTAAACTTCGCCGCTGACAATCTTTCCCGGAGGATCGGGAACCAGCCGTGTGATGGAATAAGCTGTTACTGATTTTCCGGAACCGGATTCACCCACGATCCCGAGAACTTCACCTTCATAGATATTGAAGCTTACATCATCGACGGCTTTTGCCGGCACTTTATTCTTAAGATATTTATCTGTCTTATATAATTCAAGAAGAACAGGGTCATTTATTTCTTTGTGAAGAGTTTTCTGTTTTTCTGTATCTTCTACAAAGAAATAAGTCTTAAGATTTTTTATTTCAACAAGTTTTTTCTGCATTAAAAAAATTATCTCATTCTTGAATAAACTTTCGGATCAAACGCTTCCCTGATCGCTTCTCCAATAAAAACAATTGAAAGAAGAGTAAGAAACATTGCCAGCAGGGGAGT
This sequence comes from Bacteroidota bacterium, assembly GCA_018266875.1. Classification (GTDB taxonomy): domain Bacteria; phylum Bacteroidota; class Ignavibacteria; order Tepidaquicellales; family Tepidaquicellaceae; genus UBA2330. Next base: position 109,551 of record JAFDZR010000014.1, on the reverse strand, counting down.
GGTTATAAGCCACCAGTATTCTATATTGACAACGCCCTGCTGCATTAGCTGTCCCCAGCTTGGTGTCGGAGGCGGAAGACCGAATCCGAGAAAATCGAGTGATACAAGCGAAAATATATTTGCTACAATTGCAAATGGCGCAAAGGAAATAACGGGTGTCAGGGAGTTTGGAAGTATGTGACTGAAAATAATTTTTCTGTTTTTAGCTCCCATTGAAACAGCGGCTGAAACGTAATCCCTGGATTTTTCCCTGTAAAATTCACCCCGCATATAATATGTAATGCTAATCCAGCCGATAATGGTAAGAATAAAAGTAAGAAGAAGGAAATTCGGCTGAAGAATAGAACTGATAATTATGATCAGATAAAAGAAAGGAATTGTACTCCAAATCTCTATTATCCTTAAACCGAACATGTCAACTTTACCGCCATAAAATCCAAGCATTGCTCCTATGGCAATACCTATAATGTACGTTAACAGAGTCACAACAAGCGCAAAGGAAAGACCAATATTAAATCCGTAAGCCAGTCTTGCAAAAACGTCTCTCCCTCTGTCATCGGTCCCTGCCCAGTGCTGAGCCGAAGGAGTGTGAGGAGGATTACCTTCGAGTTCGCTGAGAAGATTTTCATTCGGACTGAATGGATATATTGGAAGAATAACCCAGTTACCTTTGTCTTCCTGCTTATACTGTTTGCTGAGAAATCTGTAATTTGCCTCACCCTGCAGATCCTGTCCAAGTGATTCAGCTGAATGATATTTGAAAATAGGAAAGTAATAATTATCGTTATACTTCACCATTAGAGCATCCTTTCCTATAAAGACCGGGAGAATAAATGATACTGCATAGAGAATCGTAATAACAACAAAAGAATAATATCCTCTTTTCAGGGTTTTGAATTTTTTCCATCTTTTTTTCAGAATGGAAGTGGAAACCTGTTTTTTTGTTTTATCTTCAGACATTAAAATAAATTACAGCAAATTAGTGATGCAAAAAAATCTTTATGGAAAATATTATTTAAACCTGATCCTCGGATCCACAATGGCATACAGCATATCGGAAATAATATTCCCGACCAGCAGAAGCAGAGTGGAGATCACAAGAATTCCCATTACCACAGGATAATCTCTCTGGATTATCGAATCATAACTTAGCAGACCGATACCGTTAATATTGAAAACTTTTTCAATAAGAATACTTCCCGCTAAAACCAAAGAGATCGCATGACCGAGACCGGTTGAGATCGGGATAAGGGAATTTCTTAATGCATGCCCGAAAATTACTCTTCTCTCGGTGAGTCCTTTTGAGAAAGCTGTTCTGATATAGTCCTGACTCAGACTTTCAATAACAGAATTTTTAGTAAGTATGGTAAGAGTTGCAAAACTCCCTATCATATAACTTGTAACCGGAAGTATAGTGTGATGCAGCTGATCAAGTATCTTGCCGGTAAAATCAAGTGTTTCAAAATCAGAGGACCTGAATCCGCCGAGAGGGAATACATCCCAGAAACTTCCTCCGCCGAACAGAACAAGCATCAGTGCGCCGAAAGCAAATCCCGGGATTGCATAACCGATAAATACAATAGCCGAAGTGATAAAGTCAAACTTGGATCCGTTTTTGACAGCCTTATATACCCCCAGCGGAATACAGACAATGTAAGTCAATATGAATCCTATCAGACCGAAATAAATTGAAATCGGAAACCGGGAAGTGATAACATCCATTACAGGTTCGGAATAAACATACGATTTACCGAGATCCAGTTTCACAAGATTGCCGAGCCATAGAACATATCTTTCATAAATAGGTTTATCGAAACCGTAAAATTTCTGAAGTTCTTCAATTGCTGACTGTGGAATATTCTGAGAAGTACCGGTGGTGCTTCCGGATTCACTTACTCCTTTTGAACCTCCCATGCGGATCTTCATGATTTCCATTTCAAGAGGTCCGCCGGGAACAATCTGAAGAATCAGAAAAGTAACAAGGGTTATTCCAAGAAAGGTCGGAATGATAAGAAGAAATCTTCTGATGAAATAAGTTGTCATCGTATAATTTATTTATTGATCTTGACTATTTCACCCTGTTCTTCTTTATTCTTTACGTCAATCCAGAATTTCTCATCAACATCGCCAACATTCAGCATTTTCCCTTTATCTTTCAGAGCTTCTTCATACTGTGCGTATTTTTCAGGATCGAGCCACCAAATTGCAAAAATGCCCAGTTCCTTTCCGCCGTAGTAGTCGTCAAATCTGGACAGATACCATTTTGGATATCCGAATTTATTGTGAAAGAGAATTCTCTGATAATCCGCATACCAACCATAAATGTAGGGCTGCATAGAAACAAGAATACTGTCAACTTCCCTTACCTGTTTTATTCTTTCTTTTTTGTCAAAAGTAGTGGCATACAGATCTGCGAGTTCGTCAATTCTTTTGCTTTTTTGACCGGCCCAGTTGGTGCTGTTAGGATCATCGGCAGTTTTGGAAGTTACATTAAATTCAAGATTAGGAGGATTCTGTCCTCCCCAGTTTGCAGGAATAAGAGAGAAACTTCTTTCGTTGCCGATCTTAAAAGAAGTAGTTCCGTCAACCTGTTTCAGATTCAGTTTGACGCCGGCTTTTTTCAGATCTTCCTGAAAGATCGTGAAGTATCTTTCCTGACTCGGCTGAGTAAAGGTCATTTCAACTTCAAAGACTTTTCCGTTCTTCATTCTGTAACCATCCTGATTCTTTTCTTTCCAGCCTGCTTCTTCAAGAAGAAGAATAGCGCTGTCAAGATTATAATTTACCATGGGGTTTCTCGGGTTTTCATAAACTGTTCCCGAATAATGCGATTTAATGGGTGTGTATGAATTAAAAAATAACTTTTCATTAAAAGTCTTTCTGTCATAAAGCATGGCAAATGCTTTACGTACTTTTATGTCATCGAAAGGAGGTTTTCTCATGTTCATGACAATTCCCGAAAGTCCGCCGGGATTCTGATTAAAGATCTTTCTTTTCTGAATGACGCCTCTTTTGACTTCATCAAAATCAGTTTTTTCAGCCCACCATTGAGCTCGGTTAACGCTGTATACATCAATTTCACCTTTTTTGAATTTTTCAAAGGTAAGAGTTTCATCTGAAACAACATCAGTTCTGATAACATCAAAGTTAAACAATCCCAGGGCAAATTTTTCTTTTGCTCCCCAGTAATCACTTCTTCTTCTGAGTGTAATGGACCTTCCTTTATCAATGTCATCTTTCTGAATATAATAAGGACCGGTTCCGGGAACACAGTCATAATTATATTTATCAAGATAATCCTTACCGGAGATTCCTCCTATAATATGAGCAGGTAAAAGTCTGATACCGGCAGCACTTGCAAAATAGAGCCAGCCGACTTTTTTTGCTTTAATAGAAACAATATATTTACTTTCTGCAACAGGCATTTCAAAATTATCCCTGTAATATTCATCACCTCCGGTTAAGAGACCCGGATCCAGAAGGAGCTTAAAGGTTGCAATGTAGTCATCAGCCACAACAGGCTTACCGTCAGCCCATCTTGCATCCGGATTAATTCTGAATCTGAAAGATTTCTTGTCTTCGGAAATCTGCCAGTGAGTGGCTAATCTTGGAGTATATTCTTCATTAACCGGATCTGAGTCCAGTAAGGATTCATACATTAATGTCTGAGCCATTCTTGTATAATAGGAATTTTCATCTTTCCCTAACAGGCGTAGAGTAGCGGGAAAATCCGGAATTGACCATATAATCTGACCGCCTTTAACTGCTTTAGGGTCTCCGAGAGTATTGTAATCCGCATTAGTAGTCCATCCTTCACCGGTAAATCCTGCGCCGCCGAGTTCAGCAGATACAGAGGGATCGGCACCGGGCGGAGTATCAAATTTTTTAATGGAGATAGGTTTGGTATTCATTCCGGTGGATGAGGATTTTTTTGAATTGTTATTTCCACAGGAAAATAAAAAAACAGAAATAATTAATAAAAAAGCAGATGAGACAATTTTGTTTTTGAGCATTATATAAATCTCCTTGTAGTTTTGATAATTTTCAATATAAAAAATGCATACTTAAATTAATAGTTTTTTTAAAATACATTTGAAATTAATTTAAAATTAGTAAGAGGAAGAATAAAAGCATTAAGTTCTTGCCAATCCGATTAAAAGGTTTACCCGATACTAATGTAAATAATTCAGCGCCGGAGGATAATTATTCTGGAAATCCGAATGTAAAAAAATATCCGGGATCAGATTACAGAATATAAATCCGGATACGGTAAAATAGTGAATTCAACTATTGCAAAAAAATCTGTGCCGGCTTTTTATTAATCTCTATCCGTGAAATACGTTTAAAAAGTTTTTCTCCCGCCTTCTTGAAAAAATCAACCTCATACTTTTCCTGTTCCAGATTTCCACTTCAACTGTGAATCCATATATCACTGTTTTATTAATAAGCAATTGAATATTTTGAAGAATAAATTACTTCTATAACTCAAGCACTGAAATTTTATCCGCTTAGGATTGGTTCAGAGCTTTAAAAAAAACAGGAGAAAAAAATGTTTTCAAAAATAATAGTTCTTATTTTATTATTTGCTTCAGCCTTTACGGAAATTTCATATTCTCAGACACTTGCACTGCAGAATGCCTTCCCAAACTGTTCTTTCAGCAGTCCATTATATCTGACTCATTCAAATGACGGAACCAACAGGGTTTTTGTTGTCGAAAAAAACGGACTGATTAAAGTTCTGCCCAATGACTCGCTTACAAGTGATTACAGAACTTTCCTTAATGCAACTAATCTTATTATCACCGGAAGTGAAAGAGGTCTGCTGGGACTAGCTTTCCATCCGAATTATGCATCAAACGGATATTTTTATGTCAATTATACCAGAGCAGGTGACGGTGCTACCGTGGTTTCAAGATTCAATGTAAGTTCCAATAATCCCAATAAAGCTGACTCTTTAAGCCAGCAGATTCTTCTTACTATCCCCCAGCCGTATTCAAATCATAACTGCGGAATGCTGTTTTTTGGTCTCGACGGCTATCTGTATATCGGCATGGGTGACGGTGGCAGCGGTGGTGATCCGGGTAACAGAGCTCAGAATCTGAATGAACTGCTCGGCAAAGTGCTCAGGATCAATGTTGATACTGCGACAGCTGTTACGAATTACGGTATTCCTCCGACAAATCCGTATGCCATGGGAGGCGGAAGACCTGAGATCTTTACAGTCGGCATGAGAAATCCATGGAGAATGAGTGTTGATCCTGTTACCGGTATGATATGGTGCGGAGATGTCGGTCAGGACGCGTGGGAAGAAATTGACATTCTTGAAGTTGGTAAAAATTACGGATGGAGATGTTATGAAGGAAACGCTCCTTATAATACTGCCGGCTGCGGAGCCGCTTCCGAATATACTTTCCCGATCAAGGTTTATGCAAATGCAGGTTCTGATTGTTCAATTACCGGAGGTTATGTCTACAGAGGAATAAGAAGACCTGAACTCAACGGCAGATATATTTACGGAGATTACTGCAGCGGTAAGATATGGAAATTAAAATATGAAAACGGAACCATTACAGAGGATGCCCTTCTATTGTCCGCTCCGACCAGTATACAGTCTTTCGGCTCTGATCAGAATAATGAATTCTATGTCTGCGGAGTCAACGGGATTATTTATCGGTTCAATAAAAGCGATCTTGTTGGAGTAGGTAATAATAATATCAGTAATCCATCTGAATTCAGACTTGAACAGAATTATCCCAATCCGTTTAATCCGGAAACTTCAATAAAATATTCCATTCCTGAAAACACTAATGTTAAACTGGTTATTTTTGATGCGGGTGGAAAGGAAATTGCCACACTCGTTAATACTAAACAGCTTTCAGGTAATTATAATATAAGATGGAATGGTAAGGATGCTGTGGGCAACAATCTTCCAAGCGGTGTTTATTTCTATAATCTCACTGCCGGAAATAGTTTCACTCAAAGCAGAAAAATGCTTCTTATAAAATGATCTGATAATAATTCTTTTAATCTTAAAACCCGGTAAACCAAAAGTTTCCGGGTTTTTTGTTTAATATTGAATTGTACTTTAGTTCTGTTTTAATAAAATAATTTTCCCAAAGGTGGATTATTCATTTAATTTATTACTTTAAGTAATTCCCTTATCTGTTATTAAAATATATTGGAAATTAAAAAATTAATTTCTATCTTTGTATCAAATTAATTTAGCCGATTAAATTAGATTGAAATTACTGAAACATTTTGCCCTCTTTTTCCTTCTGAATTTTTACACAGTAACAGAATAAATCAACAACAATATTAAAGGAACAGAATATAAGCTATGGTTTTTTGAAAATGTTAAATATTTAATATTTGAAAATTTATAAAATTAAAAAATAAAACATGAAAAAATTATTCTTTATTTTAATTTTTACCTTTATCCTGTTCAGTATTTCAGTTAAAGCTCAGATAAACACATATCCCTTTGTGGAAAACGGAGATAATCCGGTTGGATGGAATGTTATTCAGAGTGTTCCAATCTGGAGTCTTGGCACTTCAACTATAAATCCTGCTGGAGTCCCGAATGATGCTGCTCTGATCTGTAATTTTTGGTCTTATGCCGCCGGTCCTGACGGATATATTGTGTCACCGGTTTTTGATTTTACTTCTCTTTCTCACCCGGTTGTTCATTTTTATGTAGCTTATACTTCATACGATGCTCAAAATGATTCACTCCAGTTTCTGGTATCCACAGATTTTGGAAATACTTTCGTGGATGTGCCTGCTCCCTACAGAAAATCTTACAATCAGTCACCTTCTCTTGCAACGGTTCCGTCACAGAATACAGTGTATACACCTCTGGCTGTAAATCACTGGAGACATGAAACAGTTGACCTCGGAGCTTTTGCAGGTCAGAATTATCTGCTCTTTGCTCTGAGAGGTGTCTGTGCATACGGAAACAATTTGTATATAGACAATTTTGTAATGGAAAATGCTGACACTTATTCTGCTCAGAATGTTACGTCTGCCGGTAATTATCAGGCAGGTGCACTTACTGTTTCTTTTAATACAATCGGTCTTTCACCATCCGAAACCGAAGGAAAGATCCTGAACGATAATCCGGGTGGCGGGATTTTAAAAGTATCTGAACATTTGAATCAGGATCCCGTCCCCTCATTTGCAAATCCGGCTATCAAAACCAATACTACCGCTACCACTCAGGACGGATCAGTCTTTACTCCGAATAAGATCGCTCCGGATAAATGGTACACTGTTTCATATTCGGGAAATGACAGAACCGGAAATGCACTTTATGACGTTTCAATTGATCTTTCTTCATTTACTTCATTTTTAGATATCAATAAAGTATACATAGTCAAGAGAGCTGATTATACAGGCTCCTGGGAATGTCTAAATACAGTTGTCACCGGGAACAGTCTCAAGGCTACCGGACTTTCAACTTTTTCTGATTTTGCCGTTGCAGGTGATTTGTCTCAGAAACTTGTAATGAAATTTTATCTCGAAGGATTCTTTAACGGGAATAATATGATCCCGGATACTGCAAAGCTGATCCTAAGAACTCAGGTATCTCCTTATCCGGTTGTTGATATCTCATCAGCTGTCCTGAATTCTGCAGGTGAAGGTATATTTAGTTTGCCTAATGCTGTTTCAAATACCTGTTACTATTTTGAAGTTCAGCACAGGAATCACGTCAGGGTTTTCAGTCATTCTGCATGTGAACAGCTTAATTCCAATCCCTCTTACTATGACTTTACTGATGCGGCTTCGAAAACTTTTGATATGAACAGTATTCTGATTTCCGGTACAAACAGCGGATATGCTGCTTTTACAGGTGATGTGAATCAGGATGATATAGTTGATATTCAGGATTACGCCTTAATTGAAAATGACGCTTTCAATTTTGTAACAGGATATGTCAGAACTGATTTGAACGGTGATGGAATTGTAGGTATTGCGGACCTGACTTATTGCGATAATAATGCATTAAATTTTATCGGAGCTGCAACTCCCTGAATTTTTTAGATTAAAATTTCTTAATCTGAAATAAATTTTTATATTGGTTTTAAATTTAAAGCTGTATCAATATTTTTTGGTACAGCTTTCTTTCTGTGAATTATTGCCGTTAAGAATTCGT
>JAFDZR010000014.1:101235-101385 GCA_018266875.1 Bacteroidota bacterium | reverse complement strand
CGTCAATAAAATTTCCCTGTCCGGGAAATTTGCGCAGCAAATTTTGAGTTGGAAATTTTATCGCAATTTTTCACGAATTCAGGCAATTATTCATCCCGAGTTCTCGGGACGACTTTTCTTTGGTACTTTCTTTTGGTCGTACAAAAGAAA
>JAFDZR010000014.1:0-101218 GCA_018266875.1 Bacteroidota bacterium | reverse complement strand
TTTACTCCAGTAAATTTTGATTTCTTAAATTAAACGTTTTGGACACAATTGGTTATTCAATCTGATTTAATCTGTAATAGTGTTTGAATGTTTGAATATTTTTTTTAAAATTTACAAACTAAATTGTTTACAGGTTCTCTTCGAATTTTAATTGTTCTTCTTCTTTAAATTCGATTCTTAAATTCTGTCCTAACCTCTGGCAATATTAAACCTGTATATTCTATTTCATTCGGTTTAAAATAAATTTTAAATTAAAATGAGATTTAGATTGTACAACCGGTTGTTTTTTACAGATCTTACCAATATTTATCCAATATCATTCCATAATTTAATTTCTTCCGTTAGAAAGGAGGGGCATCGGGAAGAAAAATTTCTATACAGAGTTCTTTAAATTTTATCATTTCATTAAGAATCGGACGATATGATCTGCTTGCTGAATTAATTTTAAAAAATCTTTTTTAGATTTAATTAATTAATTAAAAACTAAACCCAAATCAAAATGAAAAAACTTATTTCTTTGGTTCTGTTTTTGGGATTAATTTTTTGTATTAATCCAAAATTGAATTCACAGGATCTTTCTCCACAAAATAAACAACCTGTGCAGTTTCTCAAATCTTTGAATAATCTTCCATCCTTTAACAAAGGTAATACGGGAGATAATTCAAGATCTATAATTACAGTTCTTGCATAAAATAATTCTTCTTCAGGAAACGGAAGAATACCGCAGGGAAGCAGACAGTTTATTAACACAAAATATATTTTAAGTTCTTCGGAAATGTCAGCATTTCCTACGTCTCCAGTTACTTCTGTTGGATGGAGATGGAATAATCCCGACGGCGCAGGTGCTCCTGTCGCTCAGAGCGTTGCCACAACAGGTAATCTCAGGGTTTATATGAAAGATACAGTGGGAACTGCTACCACTATTGGGGGTAATTTTATAGATACTCTCGGATCAGGATACACAAAAGTGATTGACGGTACAATTTCAATTCCAGCTACGGCAAGTGAAATATTTATTGATGTACCTGTCGGCGGTCCGGGAACTTCACCTTATATCCCTACTCCAGGATCTGCAGTTATTATAATCTTTGTTTATAAAACAACAACTTCTTTAGCAACACCCCTGGGTTCGCCAACTACTTCTACAGTTAATTTCCCGGCAGGGAGTCTTCTTACATATCAGTCACAGACAGCAGGAGGAAGTACTGGTACATCTTCTTCTTTCAGACCAGAAACAAGATTGGGAACTGCTCTGCTTGATGTATATGCAGTTTCAAATATTTACGGTTTAGGTAAAGTACCTACTCCCTGGGGATGTCCTGATACTGTATGTTACAGACTTCAAAGATTCATCAACAGTGCTCTCCCTGTAAATATGAGGATCAGAATTATTAATAAACGCCGAATCCCGGAAATGTTAAATTTGATTCGACATTTTCTTTTAATCCCGGTACTAGTTCACCGTTTGATACTTTATTATCATGGCAGCGACCATGGAATTATCCGGGATTGAAAAAAGATTCAATAATTATTGAGGCACTTCCTGCTGCGGGGGAAACTATTGTTAATAATAACTCCAATAACTGGAGTCAGGATATTACATGTGATGCTTGGAACTGGGCAAGACCCGAACATCCGAATGACGGTGGTGTAGGCTTTACGGGAGCAGTTGGAAATTTTGTCGCATGCTTCAGGAATAATTGTCCGACTCCTACTCCTCTGTGGGCAGTGGATTTGAATTTCAATTCACAGTTTGCAGGTGGTCAGCAGTATCGTGTAAAGGTATTCGCAGATAATAACGGTCAGCCCGGAGCAGTAGTTTATGATTCCCCGGATTATATTTCTCCTCCGATCGGACCGCCATTCAGTGTCAGTGTTACTCAGCCGCTTCCGAATATTTTAATTCCGGCTAATTCCAGATTTTATGTGGGAATTACACAGCTCTCTACAACAAATATAGGATATAGCTTCCAGAATGAAGATCCTGTAAAAGCGGGTCGTTTCTTCTATTCAACTGAAATTGCAGGCGCAGGACCCTGGACGGATTTTGCAACAGGTGCTCCTTTCAAACTGGATATTTGTCCCAGAACTGTCTCAAGAGTTAATCTGACTGCTTATCTGGAAGGATTCTATAATGGTAATACAAAATGATTCCGGATACTGCTATGCTGGTAGCCAGAGAAAGTACATCACCTTATGCACCTGTAGATATTGCAAAAAATACTGTTGCTGCAAATGGAATGTCATGGTTTGAATTTTGTCAGGTGAAATGCAATGTTCCTTATTATTTTGAATTCAGACACAGGAATCACATTAAGACCTGGACAGCTTCGGCTTTATTGTATGACTGTGAACTTCCTTATAACTTCACAAATAATATTACAAAAGCATTCGGTAATAATATGGTATTTGTACCTGCAGATGCCGGCGGCGGAGGCGGATATGCTTTCTTTACCAGTGACGTAAACCAGGATGATGTAGTGGATCTAACTGACTGCGGGGATATTGACAATGATGCGTTTAATTTTACTACAGGTTATGTAGTTACTGATGTAAATGGTGATGAAGTTGTTGACTTGACTGATCTTGGCTACTGTGACAACAATTCAGCCAATTTTGTCAGTGTAATAGCACCGTAACTCCATCATTATTCACTCTATATTAAAATAAAAGCAGGGATTGAAATTCAATCCCTGCTTTTTTTTTTATAAGAATTTTAATTTACATTTTATTATATCTCTCTTCGAGCTTATTAAGTTCTTCAGTTAGTTCAGCAGGTAATTTATCTCCGAATTTTTTAAAATATTCCCTGAGTTCATTTACTTCAGCTGTTCCTTCTTCTTTTGTGACTGCGAATAATTTTTCCATATCGTCGTCATTGAGATCCAGGCCGGAAATATCCAAGGCGCCTTTTGACGGAATCCTGCCGTATGGTCTGTCTTCATAATTATCTGATCCGCCAAGACGTTCAAATACCCATTTCAGAACTCTGATATTATCTCCGTATCCCGGCCAGATGAATTTTCCGTTCTCGTCTTTTCTGAACCAGTTCACATAAAATATTTTCGGTAATTTTGCTGCGTCGCTTTTTTTACCGATGCTCAGCCAGTGAGCAAAGTAATCACCCATATTGTATCCGCAGAAAGGAAGCATTGCAAAGGGATCGTGTCTCAGTTTGCCTAGAGTTCCGGCTGCTGCTGCAGTCATTTCAGATGATACCGAGGAACCGAGAAATGTTCCGTACTGCCAGTCGAAAGCTTCATTTACAAGCGGGACAATAGAAGCTCTTCTTCCGCCGAATAATATTGCTGAGATCGGAACTCCTTTTGGATTTTCCCAGTCTTTGTCAATTACAGGACACTGTGAAGCCGGCGCCGTAAATCTTGAATTGGGATGTGATGAAGGATCCTTTGATTCAGGTGTCCAGTCATTTCCGTGCCAGTCAGTTAAATGGTCTGGCTTTTCCTTTGTCATTCCTTCCCACCAGACATCTCCGTCATCAGTAAGTGCCACATTCGTAAACAGGGAATTCTTTTCCATGGATTTCATTGCATTCCCGTTGGTTTCGTATGACGTTCCCGGCGCTACACCGAAAAATCCGTATTCAGGATTTATTGCATAAAGTCTTCCGTCGTCTCCGAATTTCATCCAGGCGATATCGTCTCCGACCGTCTCAACTTTCCATCCCGGAATTGTAGGAGTGAGCATTGCAAGATTGGTCTTTCCGCAGGCGCTCGGAAAAGCTGCCGCTATGTATTTTTTTACACCATCAGGTGAAGTAATTCCGACTATCAGCATATGCTCCGCCATCCAGCCCTGATCCCTTGCCATTGCAGATGCTATTCTCAGCGCAAAACATTTTTTTCCGAGAAGTGCGTTTCCGCCGTATCCGCTTCCGTATGACCAGATAGATCTTTCCTCCGGGAACTGAACAATGTACTTTTCTTTATTGCATGGCCATGCAACATCTTCTTTGCCGTCTGTCAGAGGATATCCAACTGAATGAAGACATGGAACAAAATCACCGTCTCCGAGCACATCGAGTACTTTCGTGCCGATCCTCGTCATTATTTTCATGTTCATTACTACATAAGGAGAATCTGTTATCTCGATGCCGATGTGAGCGATCTTTGAACCTAAAGGACCCATGCTGTATGGTATGACATACATTGTTCTGCCTTTCATGCATCCGTCATAAATTCCTGTAAGTATCTTTTTCATTTCTGCGGGATCTTTCCAGTTATTCGTGGGACCTGCATCTTCCTGCTTTTTGGAACAAATGAATGTTCTGTCCTCAACTCTTGCAACGTCAGTTGGGTCGGATATTGCATAGTAACTGTTGGGTCTTTTGCTTTCGTTTAATTTTTTTATCGCGCCTTTCTTTATCAGCATATCGGCTATCTTCTCGTATTCTTCTTCCGAACCGTCGCACCAGTGTATCTGATCCGGCTTGCAGAGTTCTGCACATTCGTCAACCCATTTTTGTAATTTATTGCTGATTTTCATTTTATCTCCTTATTTATTGATTAATATTAATTGTTTATTTTTTCCGGATTATTGCTCATTAAAATTGCTATGGATTTTGTAGCTGGTATATTCATTAAAATTATTTTTAACATGCTCATTATCGGTACCGATAATATCATTCCGATTATTCCCCAAATATATCCCCAGAACACAAGCGAAAAGAAGAGAAGGAAAGGACTGAGATCAAGCTTGGCGCCGATGAATTTCGGCTCGATCACGTTCCCTTTTATGTTCTGAATTAAAACCAGTATGACCATTATTATAACAGGGAATAAAATGCTTTCAAACTGAAGTATCATGAAAAGTCCGACCAGTATTGATGCCAGGAGCGAACCTATGTTTGGTATATAGTCAGTCAGGAAAAAAAGGAAAGCCCATATCAGATAAAACTCAACTCCGGATATCCAAAGGATTACGCCGATTACAATAGCCTGAATAAGACTCAATAAAGTCTTGCCTGAAATATAATCCCTCAGCCCTTCGATGATGTGGGAAAGCGTTACCCTGAACGAAGCATTCTTTTCCTCTGAATATGCGATCGTAAATCTCTTTCCCATGCTTTCGGATTCGGTTATCAGAAATATCACATAAAATATTATCAGAAAAAGACTTCCAAGCAGGGAAGTAATGTTGGAAAGAACATTCGTTATTGTTCCTGTTAAGCTTCCGTCCATCAGCAGATTTTTAACATCAAAGAAATTCTTTATCCTGTTGATCTGGTCCTCATTCAGATTAAGTTTCGGGAGAAGAGATTCATAATAATGTATGAACTTTTCTTCATACTTCGGGAATTCCTGTGAAATGGAATTTATGCTCGTTAAAATAAAAACACTTACTGTATTTGCCAGTATGAAAATTATCAGAATAATAATTATCATAGAAATAACAGCGGGTATCTTTTTACTGTTGAGAAAATTATATAAAGGAAGGAATACAAATGTAATTATTACGGCTACAAAGAGCGGCAGAAAAATGGACTGAAGTTCTTTTAGAATGAAAACAGTAAATCCGGAAAGAAGAACAACTGCTGTAAAGTTCAGTAACTTAAAAGGATTTTCGTTTTTATTTTCCATTTTTTATTCAGTTGTAAATTGGAATTTTCCTGTATCTCACGGGATCTTCAATCCCTGCTGCCTGAAATCCTCTAAGCCTGAGAGCGCAGCTGTCGCATTCCCCGCAGGCAAGTTCATTGTCCTTATAACAAGACCATGTCAGATGCAGAGGTGCTTTGAGTTTTACCGATCTTAAAACTATATTTTTTTTGGATAGTCCTATTATCGGTGTAACGATCTTTATGCCGGATCCGGCTTTGCAGCCTTTGCTTATCATTCTGTTAAATGCATCAAAGAAATCCTTTCTGCAGTCGGGATATCCGCTTGAATCTTCTTCAACAGCGCCTATGAAAATCCTTTTTGCTCCGAGGACTTCAGACCAGCTTACTGCAATTGATAATATATTTGCGTTCCTGAATGGAACGTAACTTGTCGGTATTTCTTTATTGCCGAGATCAGCTTTGCTTATCTTAATTTTTCTGTCAGTAAGCGAAGAACCTCCGATCTTTCCGAGATAACTTATGTCGGCAATGAGCCTGTTTTTTACTTTGAAAAAATCTGAAATATCCCCGAATGCATTTAATTCACGTTTCTCGGTTTTCTGACCGTAATTTACATGAAGAAAATTCAGATTGTATTTTAGATCAGCAATGGCAGCAGTTAACGCGCTGTCCATACCGCCGCTGACAAGTACAACTGCTTCGGAAGTCTTTTTAATCATTTATTAAAATTACTTAATTACAGCTCAATAATGTAGTCAAAGAAAATCTTTTTAAATAATAATTGAACGTATGCTGAGTATAGTAAATTATGAAAATAAATTTACGGAATAATTGATATTGAAATCAAATTTTCCTGAACGTACTGAAATTTATTTATTTTCTGAAAAAATTTACTTCGTATGCGTATCTTTCAAGCTCTTCCCTGAAATCAGGATGAGCAATATCGATCAGACTCCTTGCTCTTTCCCTGACTGTTTTTCCGTATAGGTCAGCTATACCGTATTCAGTTATTATATAATGAACATCAGCTCTTGTGGTCGTTACTCCTGCTCCCTGCTTCAGGAATGGAGCTATCCTTGATAATTTTCCGCCCTTCGCAGTGGAGGTGAATGCAATTATTGGTTTGCCGTTTTCGCTTCTTGATGCGCCTCTGATAAAGTCAAGCTGTCCGCCGAAGCCGGAATAATTTTTCGGTCCGATTGAATCTGCGCATACCTGACCTGTAAGATCCACTTCAAGCGCTGAATTTATTGACACCATCCTGTCATTTCTCGCTATTACAAAAGGATCATTTACAAAAATAGTTGGTCGGAATTCGAATATCGGATTGTCATCCATGTAATCAAATACCTTGTCCGATCCGAGAATAAATGATGAAACGACTTTACCCGGCAGAAGCGTCTTCCTTTCACCGTTGATAACTCCGGAATCTATCAGATCTATCAGATGATCCGAAAACATTTCAGTGTGAACACCGAGATCCTTTTTGTCTGTGAGAAACTGAAGGACCATGTCCGGTATAATTCCGATTCCCATCTGTAACGTTGATCCGTTTTCGATCAGTGTTGCAATGTTCTGTCCTATCTTTTCGTATGCTTTAAGTTCATCTCCTGCAACTTCCTTCATCGCTGTAAATTCAGGTACAGGTTCGTTGATCTCAACTGCATAGTCAATTTTGTCTATATGAATAAAGTTGTCACCTAGAACTCTCGGCATCTGGGGATTTATCTGCGCAATAATTATTTTTGAATTTTCCGCTGCTGTCTTTGAACATTCGTTGCTGACACCGTATGAACAGTAACCATGATCATCCGGCGGCGATAAATGAAGCAGGCATACATCTACAGGAAGCTTACCGCTCTCTATCAGTATTGGGATCTCCGACAGAAACACAGGCATAAAATCTGCTCTTCCTTCGTTGACCGCTTTCCTTACATTTGCTCCGGTAAATAATGAAACCAGATGAAAGTGTCCTTCCATTTCCGGTTTGACATAAGGAGCTTCAAGGAATGACATAAGCTGAAGTATATTGACATCTTTTAATTCCTGATACCTGTCGCATAAACTGTTAATAAGCGCTAACGGGAATGAGCAGTTGGCGTGAACATATATATTATCTCCTGATTTTATGGATTTAACTGCTTCTGCTGCTGAAACAAATTGTGTCTTGGATTTTATGGATTTGAGCATATTTTTTTATTGAATTAATTTCAATAATTTAATTTCATTTATCATTATTTTAAAGACAATATAAAGTAATATGACAAATATCATCTTTAAAAAAGTGTAACTTATATGTGAAAATTTTAATCCGGATTCTTTCCGGGAAATTCGAGAATTAAATTTTGAGTAGAAAATTTCATAGTAATTTATCACCAAATATAGAAAAAATTCACCTCTGGCGACTTTTCTTTGGTACTTTCTTTTGGTNNAGAAAGTACGTTTACTCCAGTAAATTTTTGATTTCTTAACCTAAATGTATTAGACACAATTGGAAGATATTAGTATCAAATTAAAATAATTATGTTTCTAAAAATTCACATTAAATTTATATTACTTAAAATAATAATCTGTCCTGCATTGAATTTTGGAAATTAAAAAAGATATTCAGTTATCGGAATTTACTACAATAAAACTCGGCGGAAAAGCTGAGTATTTCATTTCCTGTAAAAATACCGAAGAGATAATCGAAGCGCTTGAATTTTCCCGTGAAAGGGAACTGCCTGCTCAGATCTTTTCCGGCGGAAGCAACATTATTTTTCCTGACGGGATTTTCCGCGGCGTTGTCATTAAGGTGGATATCAAAGGGATTTCCGGACACAGTTCCGGAAACGATATTTTTGTAAGCTGCGGCGCGGGTGAGTATCTTAGCGAATTGGTGAATTATTCAATATTGCGCGGGTATGCGGGAATTGAATGTCTTTCCGGAATTCCGGGTTCGGCAGGCGCAACGCCGGTGCAGAATGTCGGAGCTTACGGTCAGGAAATCAGCGGAGTACTTGAGGAAGTCTCGGTGATTGACAGAAATGATCTCACCGTCAGAAAATTCAGCAGTGCCGAATGTGATTTCTCATACAGACAGAGCAGATTTAAAAATTCCGACCGTGACAGATTTGTCATTACGGATCTTACTCTGAAATTTACAGCAGACAGGCAGCCGGAAATTAAATATAAGCAACTTCAGGACAGATTAACTGAGGATCATGAATTCAAAAGCGCAGATACTTTGCAGAAAAAACTTAAGATCATTAGCCGGACGGTTATTTCAATCAGGAAAGAAAAGTCAATGGTCATTGACAGCTCGGATATCAATTCCAGATCATGCGGATCCTTCTTTATGAATCCTGTCCTGAGTAAGAAAAATTTCACACTCTTTGAAAAAAAATGTAAACAGATGAACAGGGAATTTCCCTTTTATCCGAACGGGGATGAATTCAAAATCCCCGCCGCCTGGCTGATTGAGAATTCCGGCTATCCAAAAGGTTACAGAAAAGGCGGTGTCGGAATTTCCCGGAATCATTCGCTTGCTCTGATAAATATCAACGGTACAGCTTCTGAGCTGATCAGTCTGTCGGATGAGATCAGAAGAAATGTATTATCTAAATTCGGAATCGAACTCATCCCCGAACCCGTAATACTCTGATTTTTTTTAGAATAAATAAAAATTTTCACAAAGGGCAAATTTTTCAAATTGTAATTGCAAACGTATATAATTATCTTTCAATTGTCTAGCTCAGATGGCGGAACTGGTAGACGCGCTGCATTCAGGGTGCAGTCTTAGTATTAAGGTGGGGGTTCGAGTCCCCCTCTGAGCACATTAAATTAAAAAAAATGAAAATTGGAAAAAATTTGGAAACTAAAAACTCTGGAAAAGTGGGGAATCGCTGCGTCTGAAAAAAGCAATTCGGATGATTCAAATATAAAAGATCTAATAGCTCAGTTCAAAGGACTGAAAAGCAACATAAAAATGCCGGAAGTTCTGATCCGGCTTCTCTACATGAGAGGAATTACGGATTATCAGAAAGTCCTGAAATTCTTCAAACCTACCATTGACAAGCTCTACGATCCTTCGATGATGAAGGATGCTGACATTGCAGCTGACAGGATCATTAAAGCCATCAACGATAAAGAAGAAATTATGATACTCGGCGATTATGACGTGGACGGAACCTGCGGAGTGTCAATGTTCTATCTCTTCCTGAAAAAATACGGACTTGACCCTGAATTTTATATCCCCGACAGGATCGAGGAAGGTTACGGTATTTCCATTAAGTCAATAAATTACGCCAAGGAAAAAAAGATAAATCTTATTGTCTCTATTGACTGCGGGATTACGGCTTATGATAAAGTTGAATATGCAAAATCACTTGGCATTGAATTCATTATATGTGATCACCATCAGCCGCCTGAGAATATTCCGGACGCTCTTGCAGTAATGGATCCGCTCAGAACTGATGACGAATACCCCTTTAATTATCTCTGCGGTACCGGCGTTGCTTTTAAACTCGCTCAGCTCGTCGCGCAGAAACTCGGCAAACCGGACTCGGTTTATTCTCTTCTGGATCTCGTCGCAATTGCCACTGCCTCTGATATTGTACCGTTGAATGACGAAAACAGAATTCTCGTGAGTGAAGGATTCAAGCTCATCAATAAAAAACCACGACCTTCTCTTAAAATACTGATTGAATCAAGCGGTCTGAAAGCGGGTAATCTCAATACCGGAAATGTCGTGTTTACGGTCGCTCCGAGGATCAATGCTGTAGGCAGACTGGGAGACGCTAAAAGAGCCGTCGAGCTTCTGATCTGCGAAGACAATGAGAAGATCGGTGAATTTACTTCCGTCCTGAATATTGAAAATACCAACAGAAGGGACATAGACAAATCAATTACCGACGATGCTTTCAAACAGTTTGAAGAAACAAATGACATTGAGACTTTAAAATCCATTGTAATACATAATGAAACATGGCATTCCGGTGTGATCGGAATTGTCGCCGCAAGACTTGTGGAAAAATATAATCTTCCTTCAATTGTCCTCACGACTGTAAACGGCGTGGCCAAAGGAAGCGCAAGAAGTATCAGCACTTTCAATATTTACGAAGCATTGAAACAATGCGAGGATAAGCTGATACAGTTCGGAGGTCATTTCCATGCCGCCGGACTGGAAGTCGAACTTGAGAAGCTCGAGGATTTCAAAAAAACATTCAACGATATTGCTATCAAGGAGATCACGGATGATGAACTTATCCCCGAGATCGAAGTTGATGCCGAGATAAAATTCGAGGAACTTACTGACAAGTTCATAAGGATCCTGGATTTCTTTGAACCATACGGACCGGAGAATATGACTCCTATATTTGTGACAAGGGACGTTCAGATAATAGGTGATGTCCGTTATGCAAAATCCGATACTCATATTTTTAAGGTCAAGGATCCCGAAAGCGGAAGAATGTTTGAAGCGGTGTTTTTCAATTCGCCTCAGTTCAGATATGATGAAGGAAAAGACAGGAATACTTCCGGAAAAATTGTAAAGGGAAATTACTGTGATATATGTTATTCCATTGAAAAGAATTACTGGAATAACCGCGAAACAACAAAACTGAGGATCCGTGATATGCAGTTTAACTGATCATGATTAATACTTCAGTCAGAATAAAATTTAATTTTAAAAATATCTAAAAAATAACTTACGGAGTAAAATATTAATGTCAGGTCATTCCAAATGGGCGACTATAAAAAGAAAAAAAGCCGCCACAGACGCAGCAAGAGGTAAAGTTTTTACAAAGATCATAAAGGAAATTACAATTGCGGCACGCGACGGAGGCGGTGACCCCGACGGAAATCCGCGGCTGAGGCTTGCAATCCAGAGTGCCAAATCCAGCAACATGCCTCAGGATAATATTACCAGGGCAATCAAGAAAGGAACGGGAGAACTCGAAGGCGTAAAATATGAAGAGATTACCTATGAAGCTTATGCGCCGAACGGCATTGCAATTATTATTGAAAGCGTCACTGATAACAAGAACAGAACAGTAGCCGAACTCAGACACTGCATTTCAAAAGCCGGCGGAAATCTTGGTGAATCAGGTTCTGTCGCATGGATGTTTGAACGTAAAGGCGTTATTAACATTGAGAAGGATGGTGTGAAGGAGGATGATCTTATGGAAGTAATTCTCGAAGCCGGCGCGGAAGATCTTAAGTCTGAAGGCGATTACTTTGAAGTGATCACGCAGCTTGAGAATTTTGAACCTGTCAGAAAAGCAATTGAAGATAAATCATACAAGATTGAAAGCGCATCCCTTCAGTACATTGCAAAAGACCTTTTGCCTGTGGACGGTAAAAAATCCGAGGAAGTAATAAGATGCATCGAGGCGGTCGAAGAGAATGAAGACGTTCAGAATGTATATACAAACGCAGACTTTATTGAAGATTAATTTTTTTCAGGAATATTTTTTAAAATGAGAATAATCGGGATCGATCCCGGAACATCAGTAACGGGCATTGGAGTAATCGAACAGATCAACGGATCTCTGAATATGATCCATTTTGAAAGCGTAACTATGAATTCAAAAGATCCGATGACTTCAAGGCTAAAAAGAATTTATGATGAATGTCTCTTCTGTATCAAAAAATACAGACCCGAAGAGCTTGCGATTGAAACGGCATTTTACAGTAAAAATATTCAGTCAACTATGAAGCTTGGTCAGGCGAGAGGTGTTGCAATTATCGCAGGACTGAATTCAGACGTAAGGATTTCAGAATATTCGCCGAGAGAAGTGAAGAAATCGGTTACCGGTAACGGAGCTTCCTCAAAGGAGCAGGTTCTCTACATGGTCTGCTCTATACTAGGACTTAAAAAAATCAGCATTCCAACGGATTCTTCAGACGCTCTTGCAATTGCGCTGTGTCATTTATTTAATCTGCAGTCGGATTTTTTATCTTCAGGGAAAAAATCCGGGAAAACACCCTTAAAGAGCAGCTGGAAAGCTTTCATTGAAAAAAATCCCGAAAGGATATTAAGAAATAACTGATATGATCTCATCTCTTAGAGGCAAACTTATTTTCAAAAAAAATCACGAAGTAATTCTGGAATCTTACGGAGTAGGGTATCAGATATTTGTTTCCAAAAAACTTTCCGAATCACTTTCCAGTATAAATGATGAATATTTTATCTTCACTCATCTTGACGTAAAGGAAAATTCAATGCAGCTATACGGATTCTGTGATGAGAAGGAAAAAGAAATTTTTAAAATGCTTCTTTCTGTAAGCGGCATCGGACCAAAGATCGCTCATACGATAGTGGCAAATCTTACTTTTGATGAAATACTTTCATTTATTTCAGATAAATCCTATTCCTCACGGATCAGAATTCCTGGTATCGGAGCAAAGAAGCTTGAACTTATTTCAATGTCACTTAAGGACAAAGTTTTTAAAATTGACAAGGATACCGGTAAAGGAGCCTTTGATGTACCGGATGAAATTTCAGGCGACAATATCCGCTACGAAGCGCTGAATGCTCTTATAAATCTGGGTTATCCGAGATCTGACGCCGAAAAACTAATACGTGAAGCGCTGAAAAAAGACAATACAAAAATTAACTCAACAGAAGAGCTTATACGAAAAGCTCTTGATGTAATTTCTTAAAACAAATAATCTATGACAGATAAAATTCTTGATGAGGTATGGAGTAAGATAAGACTGCTGCTCAAGTCACATCCCTGGCACGGAGTTCCGATCGGGAAAAATGTACCTGTAAATGTGACAACTTATATAGAGATCGTTCCGACTGACACGGTAAAGTATGAAATAGAAAAACACAGCGGTTTCCTGAAAGTTGACAGACCCCAGAAGTATTCCAATGTGTGCCCGACTCCTTACGGATTTATTCCCCAGACTCTCTGCGGTGATAAAGCCGCTGAATACTGCATGAAAATGACAGGCAGGAAAAATGTAAAAGGCGACAATGATCCGCTTGATATCTGCGTGATCACTGAGAAATCAATAAGTCACAGCAATATCCTTCTTCAGGCAATTCCAATCGGCGGACTGAGAATGATAGATAATGATGAAGCCGATGATAAAATAATAGCGGTAATGAAAGATGATGCAATCTTCAGCGAGTGGAGGGACATTGGAGACTGTTCGCATTCCTTTATTGAAAGACTCAAGCACTATTTCCTGACTTACAAGGACGCTCCCGGAAGTGAAGGCAAAAGATGCGAGATTCACAGTATTTACGGTAAATCCGAGGCGTATGAAGTCATCAGCGCCTGTCACGAAGATTATCTTAAAAAATACAGCGACCTGAACTCGCTTCTGAACAGGGAAGAGATCTGAATCGGTTTGATGACGGTTCCTTAATCAGTTCCGTATCTTATCACTTTGATCTTTTCCTCGGTTATAAGCGCGCTTCCGAGCATATCCGTGCAGCTGAATATTTTTTTCAGTTCCTGTATGTTATCTGCTGAGTCTACTATCTCAATAATTATCGGTAAGTCTGATGATATCTCAAGAAGGTCTGATGACCTGATCTTGCTGGCTTTGCCGAATCCGGTGATTCCTCTAAGTACTGTAACGCCTGAAAAATGATTTTTTCTCAGGAATTCAACCAGATACTGATAAAGTGTTTTCCCATCATATTTGTCACTCTCTCCGATAAATATTCTAAGTAAAAGTGATTCCGATTCCTTAAGCATGACTATTTATTTAAAATTAAAAATAATTCCTTGCCTGCAAAAACTGCAGCGAGTGAAAGAAAAACATTCAGAAAAAGATTTAGTCCGAAGAATAGGAACTGTGACAGTTCATAAAGACGGAAAGATTCGTATGCAAATGTTGACATTGTGGTGAAAGCCCCGATGAAACCAATAATAATGAAATCGCGGAGCTCAGGAGATATCTGTTTTCCGCCAAGGAAACTGTAAACAACGAATCCAAGAATGAAACTTCCGGCGACATTTACAAATAATGTTCCCAGCGGAAAAGAGGGAAAAAGATTGTTAATAAATTTAGCAGTAAAAAATCTGAAAACTGCTCCCAGGAAACCACCGATTCCTATGTACAGGATCTGCATCATTTTTTAATTTATAATTTCAGTAAAATAAATAAACGGAGAGTTTATTTGAAGTGTAATTTCTTACTTAGCTGATTTTATTTTTGTATTATAGAAATGCCTGAATGTAACTTTGATCTCATCTCTTACCTCCCTGTATTCTTTAAAGATCTCCTCCTCAGTTCCACGGGCTTCAGCCGGATCTGTAAATCCAAGATGTATTTTCGCATTCACTTTACCTTTAAAGACAGGGCAGGTTTTTCTGGCATTGTCGCAGACTGTGATCACAAAATCAAAGGACTTATCAGTATAGTCGGATACATCGTTAGTTTTGTAAGAGGAAATATCTATTCCGGCTTCTTTCATAGCTTTTACGGAATACGGATTTACGGATTTTTCGGGGGAGGTACCGGCAGAGTAAATTTCCAGAGTATCGTCAAAAGACCTTAGAAAACCTTCAGCCATCTGACTTCTGCAGGAATTACCCGTGCAGAGAATAAGTATTTTCTTGCTCAAATAATTCTTTTTTAATTCTTTAACAATATAACAAAATTATTTTTTATTCTGCTTTAAAATATTGTTAAATTTTACTTAAGAAGAATCATTCTTTTTGTATCGATGAATTCACCTGCCATTAAAGTATAAAAATAAATCCCGCTCGGAAAATTGTTTCCGTCGAACTCAACCGAATATTTCCCGGCATTTTGTTTTTGATTAACCAGAGTTGCAACTTCATTTCCCAGGGCATTGTAAATTTTCAAAGAAGTAATATCCGTAATTCCTAATTCATAACTGATAATAGTTTTTGGATTGAAAGGATTGGGATAATTCTGGGAAAGTCTGTATTCAGAAGGCAATTCATTCAATCCGTTCACGCCTGAGAGGGAAGTGGAAGCATAGAACCTCTGCTGGAATCTGTTGTTTGTGATATTCACATTTTCAAATCTCATTCTTATCATTCCGTTTCCGGGAACTGTGTTGGTATAGAAATACATCGTGTAAGACTGTGTATCAGCGGGGGCGAGATAAAATACCGCAGTGTCTGTTTCTGGCGGATAGCATACATCAATACAGATCGAACTTGCCCAGCCGGCAGGCAGATTTTCCTGAAGTCTTACTGCGCGGATGATTGCTGTATCCGTTGAATTGTTTACAAACTGCCCGTGACCGTAAATTGTTTCTCCCGCTGTTCCGTAAACAACACTGTCACCGAGAAGCTGAAAGTTAAAAGTACCGTTAAACTGTCCGCCTCCTCCGCCTGTTATGCCGAAAAGACTGTCAATGTCATGAGACATATTCTGAGGCGTTTTATTGAACCAGGGGTGCTTTGAGTAAACAATTCCCTGAGTTGTAATTAGATAAGCGTTATTCGGAGCAGGACCGAAATGACGCAGCCACGTATCACACGGTCCGTCAATGAAAACAGGAGCGTCTATGGTCATAGCGCTGTCCATTTTCCAGACCATTGTTCTTCTCTCTCCGTATGTGCGCGTAAGAGGATAAAGAATTCCTTCGTTTATATTCTGTTGTCCCGGATTTACATAACCAAAATAAGGACTTATATCAGGATACGGATGTGCTTCGATTGTATAAATTATAAAAATGGAAACACTGTCTGAGTATTGCGCGACAAGTGAATTTATTGCGGGTACTTTTCCTCGGTATACCGGACATGTATAACTGCTGCTGATGAGAACAATGGGCTTTCCCTTCTCTAGTTCCCTGCGGAGGTTCAGCGTGTCACCGTTATAACTGAATAAAGTAAAATCATTTACTGTATCGCCCGGCTGGTATCCGGTAGTATTAAAGCTGCCGAGATAAGGTTCAAAATAACAGGAAGTATCCGAATCAAGAGGTTTTGAATTTAAACCGATATGAGGTTTTAATACTATCTGGGAATATGAAACGGAAGTCAGTATTAAAATTAAAAAAACCGTGTAAACTGTTTTCATAATATTTAATTATATGACAAACATAATCATTTGCGAGGTTAAATTCATTATGTATTTTCACTCCGGAATTTCTTAAATGGATGCTGACAAAAGATCAGGGAGATATCCGGATGATATGCTGATTTAGAAATTTTTCCATATCCGTCTCAAAATTTGCTTCGTAAATTTCTCGGACAGGGAAATTTTATTAACGCAATTTATCACGAATTCTTAACGGTAATAATTCANNCGGCAATAATTCACAGGCGGGTTGCTTGAAAAAACATAATAAAAAGTTTAAAAGATTTTAAGTATTAAAGTATTTCTTATGATTAAAAATTATTTTGGACACTATTGCAAGTATACTTCACATTCATAAATTATAGAATTGTAATAGAGAGCAGTCATTTTTATATTTACAGCTTAAATTTTAAAAATGAGATTAACAAAGTTTTTTCTGCCTACGCTGAAAGATGACCCGGTGGATGCAGTTACGGTTTCACATAAATTGATGATAAGAGCCGGTATGATTAAGCAGCTCACTTCGGGAGTTTACTCTTCACTGCCGTTCGGTTTGATTGCATTCAGAAAAGTAGAGAACATTATCCGGGAAGAAATGAACGCGATCGGAGGGAATGAATTCCTGCTTCCGGCATTATCGCCGCATGAACTCTGGGCTGAAACCGGAAGGATGGAAGATTACGGAGATCTTATGTTCAGGATAAAGAACCGTGAGCTCGTACTCTGCCCTACGCATGAGGAAGTATTTACTTCGATTGCAAAACCGAATTTAATTTCATACAAGGATTTTCCGCAGGTATGGTATCAGATACAGTCAAAGTTCAGGAATGAAGAACGCCCGAGAGCCGGAGTTCTGCGCGCAAGACAGTTCACGATGAAAGACGCTTACTCTCTTGATGCAACATGGGAAGGTCTGGACAGTTCCTATAATGACATGGAGCAGGCATACAGAAATATCTTTACAAGATGCGGTCTGGATTTTGTTGTCGTATCAGCTCACAGCGGAGCAATGGGAGGAAGCGCTTCGGAGGAATTCATGGTCCCATCTTCTGCGGGAGAAGATAATATTGTGATCAGTGAGGACGGAAGTTACACTTCAAATATAGAAGTAGCAGTTTCATTTGTTGAAAAAAATGAAAGAAAAAATTCGGATCTGCCGTTTGAGGAATTCCATACTCCTGATATAAAAAGCATAGATGAACTTGCCGGATTCCTTAATATTACAGACAGATCTAGACTTGCCAAATCCAGAGTTTTCGTCCGTCCCGCAAAAGACGGTGATGACTATATTCTTGTCCTTGTAAGAGGCGACGATGAAGTGAATGAAATGAAACTTCAGAACTATTTCGGAATAAATATTCGCCCCGCGCATAATGAAGAGCTTGCCGCAATAACAGGAGCTGATGCAGGATCAATAGGACCGGTCGGACTGAAAGAACTTAAAAATAAAAAGGTAAAGATAATTGCAGATCTTCTGCTGGAAGAGGCTGACGAACTGATCAGCGGTGCAAACAGAAATGACTATCACATTAAAAACATCGATCTGAAAAGAGACGTCCCGGGAATTGAATACAGGGACATCAGGACAGTTAAAGAAGGCGAACAGACACTTGACAGAAAGAGCGTTTTACGGATTACCAAAGCAATCGAGGTTGGTCATATATTCAAGCTCGGCACTATGTATTCCGAAGCGCTCGGAGCTAAATTTCTTGATGCAGATGGAAAAGAGAATCCCATAATTATGGGAAGTTACGGTATAGGCGTGGAAAGGACTCTCGCGGCATTTATAGAGCAGAGCAATGACGAAAAAGGAATCATATGGAAAGGCGAGATCGCGCCTTTTAAAATACTTTTGATCAGTCTCAGCGGTAAAACCGATGAAGTGAAAATTCTTTCGGAAAGCTTTTATAAAGAACTTACCGAAGTAAGGAATATTGAAACTCTGTATGATGACAGGGAAGATGTAAGACCCGGAGTGAAATTCAATGACGCTGATCTGATAGGCATTCCGCTTCAGATCATTGCTGGAGAAAAAAATCTAAAAGACGGTAATGTTGAAATCAAGATCAGAAGCACCGGTGAGAAAATTTTAGTAAGTAAAGAAGATGCAGTCAGCAAAGCCCTTGAACTTATCTATCTGAAAAATTGACGGATCTGAATTCAATTCTTAAAAAGCAGTATATCCTAGCGTCAGCATCGCCGAGGAGGGCGCAGCTTCTCAGGCAGATCGGACTGAAGTTCGTTTCAATTGCAAGCAATTCGGATGAACTTGAACATCCCGATAATGATCCGATACATTCCGTGAAGCATAATTCACTTTTGAAATCAAGAAAAGTCGCATTTATGTTCTCAAAGGAGATTGTCATCGGCGCTGATACGATCGTTGTAATTGGAAAAAGAATTATGAATAAACCTGCTGATACCGGTGAAGCTAAGAAATTCCTGAGATTACTCAGCGGAAAGGTTCATACTGTTTATACCGGAGTAAATGTAATTAACACTTTAAACGGGAAAGAACATTTCGCTTATGAAAAGACAGACGTTCATTTCAGAAAGCTTGCCGCTGATGAAATTGATTATTATGTGAAAAAATTCAGACCGCTTGATAAAGCAGGCGCTTACGGGATTCAGGATGATTTCGGATGTCTGTTCATAAAAAGAATAGAGGGCGATTATTACAACATTGTCGGACTTCCTCTTGTGAAATTATATGAAAGCATTAAAAAAGTGATCTGATGTTCAGGAAATATAAAAAGAAAATACTGTTCTCGATTGCTTTCGGAGCGCTTGTATTTCTCGGATTCAGTATCTATGCTGATTTTGACAAGCTTATAAATACATTCGGCGAATTCAACTGGTATTATTTCCCGCTTATCATTTCGCTTACCTATCTTAATTTTACAATCAGATTTTTCAAATGGGAATATTATCTCAGGATCCTGAAGATCGAATTAAAACGTAAAGCGAGTTTTCTGATATTCATGTCAACCTTTGTAATGAGCGTAACTCCCGGGAAGATGGGAGAGCTTTTAAAATCCTATCTGCTGAGGGAAGAGAACGGAACTCCGGTAAGCAGATCCGCTCCTATAATAATTGCTGAGCGTCTTACGGATTTTATTTCAGTGGTATTATTATGTATCACCGGTGCTTTTGTTTTTAATTACGGTCAGGCAATTGTAATAGGAGTCGGGATTTTTTTTGTGATCTGCGTGACACTGATTAGTTCAAGAAAAATATCATTATCAATAATTACATATCTTGAAAAAGTAAGTTTTCTGAGTAAGATAGCCCACAAATTTGAGGAAGCTTATGAAAGTATATATAAACTGGTAAGGATCAAGCCGCTTGTAATTGCAACAATTTTGAGTCTGGTTGCATGGTTCTGTGAATGTCTCGGATTGTTTATTATTCTTAAAGTTTATTCAACATTCACACACATTGAAGTAAGTCTTTTGTCGGCGGTTTTCATATACGGATTTTCGACTATTGTCGGATCCATTGCAATGCTTCCCGGCGGACTTGGAGTTACGGAAGCTTCAATGACAGGACTGCTGGTGCTCCTGAAGATCCCGAAAGATGTATCAGTGGCGAGTACCTTTATAATCAGAGTGGCTACGTTATGGTTCTCAGTTGCAGTCGGAGTTGTTTCAGTTTATTTTTATCAGAGGTATTCTCACAGGGAGCTTGAGAGTATTGGGGTAAGTCAGGCGGAAACTTAAATTTCACTTGAAGAAATACACTATTTGGGTTAATTTATATAACATATGTCAAATAATCAGGAAAACAAGATCCGTGTCCTGATCGGCAAGGTTGGACTTGACGGTCATGACAGGGGAGCAAAAGTAATTGCAGCCGCATTCAGAGATGCGGGAATAGAAGTCATATATACAGGTTTAAGACAAACGCCGGAGACAATCGTCGAAGCAGCGCTTCAGGAAGACGTAAATGCTATCGGCATCAGCATCCTGAGCGGTGCTCACATGACCATTTTTCCTAAGGTGAAAAAACTTATGGAAGAGAAAGGGCTTAATGATGTTTTATTATTCGGCGGCGGCATTATTCCGGATAAGGATATTGAGGATCTCAAAAAGCTCGGGGTCGGAGAACTTTTTACACCGGGAACACCTACCTTTGAAACCATCAATTATGTAAAAAACTGGGTTCAGAAAACTAATGAAGGGAAATCTTTATAATCGGATTTTTACATATTTATAAATTAATTAAATCTCAAACAATATTAAATGAGCAATACTGAAGAGCCGGTAAAATTCGGTACCGACGGCTGGAGAGCTGTTATTGCAGATACCTATACATTTGAAAATGTGAAAAGAGCCGCACTTGCCACTGCAAATGTTTTTAAGAATCACAGGAAAATTTCAAACGGAATAATTATCGGTTACGATACAAGATTTCAATCCAAAGAGTTTGCGCATGCAGCAGCAATGGTTTTCGGCAATGCCGGCATTAAAACCAGGATCACTGACAGCTTTGTTACAACTCCAACCGTTTCGCTTCTTGCAAGAGACCTTAACTGCACACTGGGTGTGATGATCACAGCTTCACACAATCCTTTCCAGTATAACGGTTACAAGCTGAAGGATGAATTCGGGGGGTCTATGGACCCGGATGAAATTTTAAAGATCGAAGCTGAGCTTAAGAATATAAAATCAGTTGACACTCCGAAGAGTTTTGAAGAATTGTTAAACGAAGGTGTCATAGAATATTTTAAGGGAAATGAATTTTATCTTAATTATCTAAAAGACAAGATCGACATTGCCAAAATAAAAAAAGCGGATCTGAAGGTCATATATGATGCAATGTACGGAGCCGGACAGAATCTTATCGGGACATTTCTGAAAGTAAAACAGCTTCACGGCGAAGTGAATCCCGGATTCGGGAAAAACGCACCCGAGCCTGTTCAGAAAAATCTCGGAGAAATATGTTCGGATATGAAATCAGTTAAATACGATTTGGGAATAGTAACTGACGGTGATGCAGACAGAATAGCTGTCATTGATGAGAACGGGGATTTTCTTGACGCTCAGAAGACATTTGCTCTTCTTATAAAATATCTTTTCGAGAAAAAGAAAATGACAGGTAAAGTGGTAAGAGGATTTTCGACAAGTGATCTTGTAAGAAAATACTGTGAAAAAAATAACATTGAACTGATTACCGTGCCGATCGGATTCAAGCACATTTCAAAGATCATGATCAATGATGATGTGATGATCGGAGCTGAGGAAAGCGGGGGGATCGGGATAAAAGGACATCTGCCCGAACGTGACGGAATTTTCAACGGACTGCTTTATATGGAAATGCTGGCTGAATACGGAAAGAGCATATCGGAACTTAAAAAGGAATTCGATGATGAATTCGGACTGTATTTCTATCAGAGAATTGATGTTAAGACAACGGAAGAGAAAAAGACAAATGCTTTGAAAAAATCTCATCAGCTGAAAGTAGGCGATGAAATCGGAGGAAAAAAGATCACTGCAAAAGATGATCTTGACGGAAATAAATTTTACTTTGATGACGGATGGCTTCTGGTAAGAGCATCTGGTACGGAACCGCTTATCAGGATCTACTGCGAGACATACGGCGCTGACCAGACAGCGGAAATTTTAAATTTTACTAAATTATTTTTGGGGCTATGAAAAACATATTCAGACTGATATTGATTCTACTTACAATATCATGTTTCAACGATTCCTACTCTCAGTTTAAAAGCAAAGAAAAGGATACTGAAGATCCGATGAAGAGAATAATGAGCAAATCAAACTACGGAAGTGAAAGGGTGGGGATTAACGCTGACGCACCGGATATTTTCGATCAGCTGCAGAGTCAGAATACATTTTCAAACAGATCAATTCCGATTGAAGGAGCAATAAATCCTGATTTATATATAGTTGGACCGAATGATCTTTTTACTCTTGGTTTATACGGTTACATAAATCAGCAGATACCTGTGGTGGTTTCGCCTGAGGGATCGGTGGTAATACCAACTGTAGGTGAGGTAAAAGTATCCGGGCTTTCACTGACTGCTGCTAAACAACAGATAATCAGAGCTGTTAAAAAAAGATATTATTCAAGCGAAGCAAGTTTTACACTGAATACACCCAGAACATTCCTGATAAAAGTTTCCGGACTTACTCAGGGAAATTTTGAAGTATCTCCCGTTACAAGAGTATCTGAAATATTGAAGGTCCTAGTTTTTGATACACTGAATACATCAAGGGTTTTTTATGAAAAGACAAATGAAAGAGAATTTTTCAATAATCAGATTTCCCTCAGAAACATAGAACTGATCAGAAAAGACGGAACAGTTAAAAAAGTGGATATATACAAATACTTTTTAACCAACAAAGATGAATTTAATCCTTTCTTTCTGGAAGGCGATCTTCTGAAAATTCCTTATCTTCAGCTTGACAATAATTTCATAAACATAGGAGGAGCCGTGCAACTTGCCGGTTCGTATGAATTTTCCGAAGGGGATGATCTGGAGACCATAATAGGCATTGCAAGGGGATTCGATGTCAGCGCTGAAAAGGACAGTATTGTTCTGTACAGAGCCGAAGAGAAATCAAGTAACTTTAAGATGATAGATCTTTCATTTGAAAGAGATAAGGATTTTAAAATCCAGAGTTTTGACAGGATATTTGTAAAATCCAAAATAAATTATCAGAAAAACCTCTCCGTCCTTATACTCGGAGAAGTATTAAGACCGGGTTATTATCCGATCTCATTTAAAAATACAAGACTCAAAGATATAATTGAAATGGCAGGAGGGCTCAAGGAAAAAGCGTATCTTCCGTTAAGTATATTATTCAGGAATTATGATGCGGAATATACGGCTAAGGATTCTGCGGAAGTTCTTATAAATCTCAGAGCCAATGATCTTATTGTAACCGAGATCGACAAAGAGAATTACATAACGGATATAAAGTCCAAGAGGAACAGGGTTATAGTTGATTTTGAAAAGCTCATGAAAAAAAATGATGAGTCACAGAATGTTATATTGGAAGGCAAAGATATTATATACATAAATGACAACAAAAATATTGTTTACGTTTTCGGACAGGTAGGGCAGGAAGGTTATGTGCCTTTTAAAGAAGGAGAAAATGCTGAATACTACATTAACAAAGCGGGAGGATTTTCTCTGGCGGCTGATGACGCGGACACAAGGATCATAAAATTCAATTCAAGAGGCTGGTATTATCCGGATGAAACTAAAATTGAATCAGGGGATTTTGTTTACGTTCCTAAAGAAGTCAAAAAGCAGTTCAGCCAGACAGTTTCAGTTATAGCTCAGATTGCCGGTGTAATACTGGGAGTGCTGACTACATATATTTTAATTAAACAGAATAAGTGATTAATGGATTCAACAGAAGAAGTTAAGACTAATAATGTTTTTACTGTCTTAGATTACATAAATCTTTTCAGGTCACATAAAAAAACCATTTTAACTGTAACCGGTATAGCTGCAGTCCTGTCTTTCGTAATAGCTTTTTATATTATTAAACCGGTTTACTTGTCAACAGGTGTAGTAAAAACAGCATCGACAAAATCTTCCATGCTCGGTGGATTGTTGAGTTCTACGGGTTTAGCGGAACTGGGAGATTTCGGGGATCTTGCACCCGGCGGTGGATCTTCTGCTCAGGATTTAGCTTTGTATGAAAATATTCTAATGAGCAGAGGAAACGTTGAAGAAACAATTGTAAGATTCAACATTATGGAAGAGGAAGACTTTAAATATATGTACGATGCCGTAAAATATTTCAGGGAAAATATTATAGTTCTTAATAAGGATAAAGTTGCCGGTACTCTCTCCATTGGTATATATGATATTAATCCTGCCAAAGCAAAGGAAATGGTTGATTTCTTAATTGAGCAGCTTAACAGAAAAAATATAGAGTTAAGTGTGCAGAACGCAAGAAACAACAGAACATTTATTGAAGGCAGATATGAACTTGTCCAGAAGGATCTGAAAGCTGCTGAAGACAGTCTTCAGAATTTTCAGGATGTATTTGGAGTAGCTCCTGATCTGCAGATTCAGGTAGCTGCAAAAGGAGGTCTGGAACTCGAAGCTGATATAAAATCTGAAGAAGTGAAACTTGAAAT
Source organism: Bacteroidota bacterium (assembly GCA_018266875.1). Lineage (GTDB taxonomy): Bacteria > Bacteroidota > Ignavibacteria > Tepidaquicellales > Tepidaquicellaceae > UBA2330. The sequence goes on along the minus strand of JAFDZR010000014.1, from coordinate 76,515 downwards.
CATGAGCAAAATTTTGAGTCCTGATCAGGCAGAGATAAGGACCCAGAAAGACAAAATAGAAGCTTTGAAAAAACAAAGGGAAGAGATGAATAATACTGAATATTCACAGAGCAAGCTTAATTTAAAAGGCAGTCCTAGTGTAATTATGAATTACATTAGACTCAGGAGAGAAGTGGAAATACAGAATAAAATCCTCGTAACATTAATACCTATGCTGGAGCAGGCTAAAATAGAAGAAAACCGTGAAACCCCCACAGTTCTGGTTCTTGATTATCCTAATGTTCCTGATAAAAAATCAAAACCCAAAAGGTCCATTATTATGGGTTTAATTACCATGGGAGTATTTTTCGGTACATACATATTTTATTATATGAAAGATGTAGTTGTCAAAAAGTATTCTTTAAATGAATAGTGGAGTATTATCCAATCCGGTATTAGATTTTAAAATTGACCTGAAATTTTTTTTATTTCTATTTCCTGTCTTTTTTACCTTTGATCTTATTTATTACTTTTCATTTTACGCTGTTTTTGTATTCATAATTTTTTTTGTAGATAAATTAAATTCAGGATTCAGGGATTTCTATGTTCACAGTTTTTTTTACTGGGTGTTGCTACTGGTTCTGGGAATGTATGAAGTTACGGTGAGTTTCGTTAAATCGGAAGCCTTTTATTATTATTATATTACTGTTCTTATTCCTTTCCTGCTTTTTCTTATTTTTACAAATACCGATCTAAAGCTGAAATATCTGGACAAGTTCTTTCACATTCTGTTTATATCAGGAATTATTTTATCGCTTTATTCAATCTCGGTACTCAGCAGTATTAATTTTGATTTCAGATACAGGATCACTTCGTTATGGAATCATTACAATCTTGTAGCTGCTTATTTTATGGTATTACTGCTTTTTAATTTATCATTTATTGTAAATTCTAAATTCAGTAAAAAAACAATCCTGTATTTAATTTCTCTGGTTTTTATTTTACTCGGACTTTTGATGACACAGACACGGGGAATCTGGCTGGCTACAATCATAGCTATCCTGTATTATATTTTAAAAAGACCTAAGCTTCTCTTACCTGTTAGCATAGTTACAGCCATAGTGTTTATATTGTTTTACGGCATTATTATGGACAGGTTTTTTTCAGTGGTGAATTTCGGAAATGATATTTCTTCCATCGGCAGACTTCAGGCTTGGATAGCTTCAGTAATTCTTATAAAAGATAATCTGCTTTTAGGTTATGGATTTGATTCTTTCAGATATCTCAGAGACAAGGTTTTCGCAGTTTATTTTGTAATACTTCCTCATCCGCATAATACTTATCTGACTTTGACTCTAGAGCTTGGTCTTATTGGATTCATACTCTATATAAGCTTTTTTGTAAAAGCTTTTTATTATTCAATTAAAATGAGGAGAAATTCTAAAGACAGCTCTCTCAATAAATATCTTGACGGTATTCAGTTGTCTTTTGTAGGATTTCTTGTTGCATTTATGTTTGAACCTTATTTTACAGTGCTCGGCGCAATTACTTTTGTACTCTGGATTCTTATCTCTCTGTCTTTTTATTTCAGGTTCAGCAGTTCAAAGTTAGTTTAATAATTCTTCTGCTGTTTTAGAAATTTAAAATTTATTTTTAGTCCAAATCAAAAAAATTCTTAAAGCAACATCCAGTATTTCAGTATCAACTGCAGTTGTATTCATCTGTTCTTTTTTAAAGAACAAGACTTTTGCAGTTTATCTCGGAGTTACAGGTCTTGGTATTATCTCTCAGCTTACAAATCTTATTACACTTCTGAATTATTTTGTACCGCTTGGCATTCCCAACGGGCTTTCAAAATTCGTAGCCGAGGAAAGTATTGTCGAAAAGGAGCGACTGAAGAAGATCTTTATGAATTCGCTGACGCTTGTATTCATTCCGATCTTACTGTTTTCAGTTTTGCTTTTTGTTTTTTCTGGATTCGTATCTGAATTTTTGTTTGAAAGCCGCGAATATCAGTCCTATATAAAAATTATCGCGGCATTTCTACCGTTTATAGTTTTCAGTTCAATGCTTGAAGGATTTATCAGAGGATTAAAAGTCATTAACCTTTATGTAAAACTGATTATTGTTTCCAATGTTGTAAATCTTCTTATAATTATTCCACTGGTGCTTATTTACGGTATCCCCGGAGCTATTATCGGAATTCTCTCATCAAATATTCTTTATGTATCATTCAGTATCTTTTACCTCAAAAAGAACGGAATTATTGATAAATTTGAATTTAATCTTGTATTTGATAAAATACTTTTCCTGAAAATATTAAAAGTGTCTTTCGTTTTCCTTGTCTCAGGTGCTTTTTTTCAGCTCTCACTTCTTTTACTCAGAAAAATAATTATTGCGGATCTCGGATTATACTTTAACGGGATTTTTCAGAGCGTAATAGGAATCTCAATCAGCTATTTCGGTTTTATCTTCTTATCTCTTTCCACATATTCGTTTCCTACGATATCAAAACTGAATACGGAACCTGAGATTATTGACGAGCTTAATGTGAATGTTAAATATATTATCCTTCTTATGGTTCCATTGATTATACTTATTTATTCATTCAGATTTATTGTGATATCAATTTTATTCTCCAAAGACTTTTATATTGCAGAAAACTTATTTTCCTATCAGTTCATGGGTGATTACTTCAAGGCACTGGCCTGGGCAATAGGTATCTGGCTGGTTCCCAAAATGAAATTAAAAGCCTTTCTCCTGCTTGAGATAATTCTTAATCTGAATCTCGTTCTTATTTTCTATTTTCTTATAAAAGTTGTAGGCAAAAATATAGAGTATGTTTCAATCGCATATCTGATCACTTATTTTATTCATTTTGTTCTGAATTATTTCTTTTCCAGAAAATTAATAAACTTTAATTTCAACAGTGAGAATTTAAAATTGTTTATAATGAGTTTTGTTTTTATTATTCCGCTGATAATTATTTCATCAAACTATTATTTTATCGGGAACATAATCGCTGTACCTGTTCTGATTATTTGGTTAATGTTTTCTGTTAAAAAATCCGAATATGATGAACTTAAATTATTTCTCCTCTCAAAATTAAAAAAATAATCTGACTGACATTCAATGATCAGTATTATCGTCATCACATATAACAGGAGCGGACTGCTGGCAAAAACAGTAAGGTCAATACTGGCTCAGACTTACAGGAAATTTGAACTTATTGTAGTCAATGACGGCTCAACAGATGACACTGTCGAGATCCTTGAATCGATTGGTGATGTAAGAATTAATCATGTAAATGAAGGGAAAATCGGTAATCTCTCAAAACTGAGAAATATAGGAATAAAAAAAGCTTCATTCGAATATATTGCTTTTTGCGATGATGATGATCTATGGGTGGAAAATAAACTGGAAGTGCAGCTGAAATACACTAAAGATCATAAATTTATCTGCTCCAATGCGGCTGTCATAGATGAAAATGATAAAGTTATTAAAGAAAATTATTTTGACTTAATAAAAGAAAATTTTATTATTGATAAAAAATATTTACTCCAGGACGGAAACAGTATTCTGACATCCTCTCTTCTGGTTGAAAAAAAAATCCTTACTGAAAATAATATTCTGTTCGATGAGATATTCATAACAAATTACTGCGAGGACTATGAATTATTCCTCAGGTTAAGCGAACATTCCGGCTTTTTATTTATTAATGAAAATCTTGTCCTGAAAAGATTGCACTCCAGTGTCTCTGGAGGTTATGAAAACAACCTGATTATGCTCAATTCATCAGTTAGTATTCTTAAAAGTTATGTAGGTAAAGAAAGCAAACAGACAGATAAATATGCAATTGAAGGAATACTTGGCTTCAAACAGCTAATGGTAACTGTTTCATTTAAACTCAGCAGGTCCAGAGGATTCAGAGAATTAAAGAACTATCTGATTTATCTTTCAGATCCGTCAGTGTTAAATGTTTTTTTAAAAAGAAAGCTTATCAGAAAAATTGCAAAGACAATTGGTTTAAGAAATTGAAAGAAAAAATAAAAATACAATTCTGAATATTTTGAACTCTGCCGAGAAGATATTAAGTGTTGTCATTGTAAATTATAATACTGATTTACATCTGAACAAATGTCTAAAATCCCTGTCGGAAAGCGGAATCAAAAATATATCAGAAATTATTGCAGTTGACAACAATTCAACTGACAGAAATATAGAAAAGTTAAATTCAGAATTTCCTGACGTTAAATTATTTTTAAGGGACGTGAACGACGGTTTCGCCGGAGGCTGTAATTACGGAGCTGAAAGAGCTGAAGGTAAATATCTTTTGTTTTTGAATCCGGATGTTCAGATCAAAGGAAGATCTCCTGAAATTCTTACAAGCTTTCTTGAGAAAAATAAGGATACGGGAATTGTCTCCGGAGTTATGTATGATGATTCGGAAAACGTTCAGTATTTTTATAATGAATTTCCTTCTCTTTCCTGGGAAATTGATCTGCTCATTTCAGGCAATGTTCAGAATAGGATTGACAGGCTTAACTCCATAAGACAGATCAAAGAGAATAAAAATTTTGAGGCAGACTGGTTTCACGGCGCTTTTATCCTTATCAGCAGAGAAGATTTTATTAAAGCCGGGAAATTCAATGAAGAATATTTTATGTATTATGAGGATGTAGAACTTTGTTACAAAGTCAAAAACATTTTAAACAAAAAAATTGTCTGCATACCTGAGTTCCGGTATTATCATTCTACAAAGTCCTCACTTGACATTGAAGCTTCAGATGACATTTATATTTTTCATCTTAACAGAAGCAAATTAATATTCCTGAAAAATTACGGTTTTTTAAAAAGAAGTATGATCTATCTTACCGGACTTACAAATATTGTCACAAGAATTATAATTCTTCCTTTCTGGAATAAATATAAAGGCAAAAGAGCCGGGAAGTTGAATCAATTGCTGAAAGTATTGAAATTATATCTCAGCAGCTCTTATGTCAGATCAAGCAAATATGAATTTATAAGAGGTTAAGTTGAAAAAGGTTTTACTTACATTAAATAATAACAGGATCAGCGGCATCGAAATGTTTACGGTTCTTCTTGTGAAATATCTGGACAGGGAAAAATATGATCCTGTTATAGGCGTTCCGACTGACGGACCGATCTGCCGATATTTTAAATCCAATAATATAAAGTATTTTATCTTCAATAATAACCGCGTCGGCAAACATACATTGAGCGGTATAAAATATTTATTCAAAAATATACGGGAGAACAGATACGACATTATCCATGCACAGGCGGGAACAGCTCCCTGTCTGATCGGTCGTCTGCTGAGAACACCGCTTATAATTGAACACAGACACGGACTTGATTTTACAAGTGAAGCAATAAGAAATATGAGCTTTGCAGAAACGCGTTATGAAAAACTTAAGAAATATCTTTCTGATTATTCCGTCACTGTCTGTAAATCAGACAGAACAGTGTTGATTGAAAAATTCGGATATGATAAAGATAAAGTATTCACAGTATATAACGGAATTGAAGATCATCAGGGAAATCCGGATAAAAATGAACATGTAAAAAAAATTATTGGAACCGTAGGCCGTCTGACGTATCAGAAAGCTCAGGAATATCTGATTGAATCCGCCAGAGATCTGATCAAAAAGGGATATGATTTCGAATTTCATATTTATGGTGACGGAGAAGAGCGAGATAAATATCAGGATCTTATACAAAGTTACGGCTTGGAGGAATCTGTTAAACTGATGGGTTATACAGATGATGTTTATGCTGTTTTGAAATCATTTGATTTGTTTGTTCTTCCTTCCAGATATGAAGGAATTCCTTATGTGATACTCGAAGCGATGAGTCTGGGAATACCACTTATATCAACAGATGTCGGAGGTATAAGCGAGGTGATCAGAAACGGGGAAAACGGATTACTGATACAAAAGGAAAATTCCGGAGCATTATCCGAAAACATAATCCGCCTGATGGAAAATGAAGATCTTAGAAAAAGATTAAAAGAAAATGCCCGAAGTGATTATGAAAAATTTTATAATATTAAAAAAACTGTCGGAGATATTGAGGCAATTTATTCCAGAATCTAATTACAAAAAAATTTGATCCCGAATATTTTTCATTTCTGTTACGGTCTGTCAGAAGATTTCGGCGGAAAGCCGTATTCGCTTGTGCATTATCTTGCAGTCAGATCCGCCAGGGAAATTAATGATCCTGAAGAGATATTTTTTTATTATTCATATGAACCTGAAGGGGAATGGTGGGAAAAAACAAAAGAGATTGTCACTGCCGTAAAAGTAATTCCTCCGGATGAAATATTCGGTAACAAACTTTATCACGTTGCGCATAAAGCCGATATTCTGAGACTTGAAAAGCTTTCCGAGACCGGCGGGATATACATGGACCTTGATACGATATGCTGCAAACCATTTACACCTCTGCTTGATAATAAATTTGTGATGGGAAGACAGGGGAAGTTCAGAAAAATGGGACTGTGCAATGCCGTCATGATGAGTGAAAAAAATTCCGGATTCATTAAGATCTGGATGAATGAATACAAAACTTTCAGGTCAAAAGGCAAAGATAAATACTGGGCAGAACATTCCGTACAAATCCCTTTAAAACTTTCAAAGCTTCATCCTGAACTTCTGCACATTGAACCTTATGACAGTTTTCATTATCCTTTGTACTATTCATTTGAACTGAAAAAGATGTTTGAAAAAAATCTGAGATATCCGAATGCATTCTGCCATCATCTCTGGGAAGGCGGATCCTGGGATAAATATCTAAAAGACATGACTGTGGAAAGTATATTGAAAAATGATACAACTTATAATTTACTGGCAAGAAGATTTCTTAAATGAAAAATATCCGTTTGAATTACTTTATCTGATGAAATGAATTTTAAGACCAAAGCTAAAATACAGAGACTTTTTTCGGTTCTTCCAAAAGGAGAAAATATCAATTTCTTTTTTCAGAAAAACATAACAAAATCACTTCCGATATCGGATGAAGATTTTGTTGAAAAACTCCGGACCGTAAAAAAGCATTTTGACAATTATATGGAATTTTCAGAAAACAGAGATCTTAATAATTCTAAATATTATGAATTCGGAACCGGCTATGATCTGGTGATTCCGATCGGTATCAGATCTCTTGGATTTGAGGAACTTACCTGCATTGACATAAGGGAACTTCTTTTTCCGGAACTCATCAATGATGCCATCAGGAGATTTAATAATATTGCGAAAAGCGTATCGGATGATTTCAGATTATTCCCTGAAATTCCTGAGGTAACTAAAGATAATTTTCGTGAGGTCGCTTTAGAATATATGAATATAAAATACCGCGCTCCGCTAGATGCAAGGAATACCGGCATTGAATCCGGCAGCATTGATTTTATTTTATCAAATGCCACTATGGAACACATTCCCGAAATTCATCTTTACGATATTTTAAAAGAGTGTCACAGGATACTGAAAAAAGGCGGAATAATGTCAAATGCAATTGATTACAGGGATCACTGGTCATTTTTTGACAGATCAATAAGCGTTTATAATTACCTTCAGTATTCTGACAGCGAATGGAAAAAACTTAATCCTTCCATCATGTATCAGAACAGAATGAGGCACAGGGATCATATTGAAAAAATCAATAAAGCGGGATTTAAAATCATCTCTGAAAAAAAAGACATGCCGGATGAATCGGAACTAATTGCTCTCGATAAAATCAAAACTGATGAACATTTCTCAAAAAATTATTCAAGAGAGGAATTGTCAGTTAAATCTTCCATGATTGTATTGAAAAAAATGTAACTGCAGAATATAAATTGAATTGTTTAAATTTTTTAAAATAAAAGAATTTACAAATTGACAAAAATTTTATTGATAGTTCCGGCTGTAATAATGTCATTTTACTTTTCATCCTGTTCTTCTTCAGGTCAGTACGCGGACAGTTATAAATTTGAAAAAGTATTTGAAGATAATTTTAATTCTTTCGATTCTACTGTCTGGAAGAGGCATTACCCTGGCGGGACAAGGACAATATGGTCAAACAATGAAGTTCAGTGGTATCTTGAAAACAATGTAACGGTTGAAAAAGGAATTCTGAAACTCACAGCAAAAAAGGAATCAGTTTACGGCATAGATACTGAAAATGAGAGACAGTTTGAATACACTTCAGGTATGATCTGCAGTCCGGCAAGTTTCCTTCAGACTTACGGAAAGTGGGAAATTAAAGTGAGGTTTCCATACAGAAACGGATACTGGCCTGCTTTCTGGCTGGCGAATATCAACAAGCCGGGACTTCCCGAAATAGATATCTTTGAATATTTCGGCAGAGAAAGAAATAAGATCTCAATGACACAGCACTGGGGAATTGATTATCCAAACAGCAATGGAGGAATCTATCAGGGAAAATCCGAACCGTTTTATTTTGTCAGAACTGAAGAAATGACAGGAAAGTTTGATGATCAGTGGATGATCTGGTCTTTTGAATGTTTCCCTGACAGAATGTTATGGAAGCTTAACGGGAAGACGGTTTATGAATCCACGGAAGGCGTCCCGACTTCTCCGCTGTATCTTATTGCAAATGTGGCAATGAAAGACTGGACGGGAAAAATATTCAGAAACGATCAGAGCATACTCCCATATGTTATGGAAATAGATTATATCAGAGCTTACAGACTCATTCCGGCTGACTGATTTTACTATTGAATAGTAAGTTAAGTAAAGTATTATCCTTTACCGCGGTAGGCATAAAATTATTTTTCATGATAATGTCGTTAATCCGCTGCGGAAACAGCATCTTAAGTTCCAATTATTTCTCACTTTAATCTTTAATCCCTTATTCATAGCTTTTCTGTTTAATAATTTATGAGTTCAAATTCAGTGCCGAGGGTAAGTGTTATCATTCCTACCTATAACAGGGTGAAAATGCTTGAAAGGTCAATCGAAAGCGTGTTTTTGCAAAGTTTTAAAGACTGGGAACTTATAATTATTGATGACGCCTCAACAGACGAAACTCAGGAAAGAATGACCGCTCTTGCTAAGAAAGAACCGGCTGTGAATTATATGAGGATCCCCAAAATAGAGGGAAAGGGAATATCCGAATATCTGAATATTGGACTGAGAAATGCAAAGGGAGAATATATTGCGCGGATTGATGATGATGATTACTGGTGCCATAAAGACAAACTTTCCATGCAGGTCGATTTTCTCGATAAGAATCCCGAATATGTTGTCGTAGGAGGAGGAGTAATATTAGTTGATGAAAACGGCGATGAGCTTTTTAAATATCTGAAAAAGGAAACTGACGAAGAGATAAAGAGTTTTGCTCTGTTTTCAAATCCTTTTACTCACGCCACTGTAATGTTCAGAAAGGAACTGGCGCTGAAACTCGGCGGATATAAGAATCTTGAACACGTTGAGGATATGGAGTTTTGGCTCCGCATGGGAAAGGTCGGAAAGCTTTATAATTTCAAAGAGTATTTTATAACATATATGACGGCTGGTCAGAACAAGTCATTTCTGCAGCAGAGGCAAAATTCCAGGACTGTAGTTGATGTAGTTAAAATGTACAGAAAGGATTATCCGAATTTTTACAAAGCATTTGCTTTGAATTATACGCAGTATATGTATTCGTTTCTGCCAGTGTTCATTAAGAAACGTCTTCAGTCATTCATGTATTATTTTAAACGAAAGAATTTTTAATTTGACAAAATATTTTATAGCCGGCGGGGCGGGATTTATAGGAAGTCACCTTTGCAGAAGCATTCTGAGAGATGAACCAGATGCTTCAGTTACTGTGTATGATAATTTCACTTCAGGTCAGATGTGGCACCTGGAAGATATAAAGGATAAGATAAAAATTGTAAAGGAAGATATTAAAGAAAAAGAAATACTGACTGCAGCGATGAAAGGTCATGATGTGGTTTATCATTTCGCTTCAAATCCAGATATTGCAAAGGCGATGACACAGCCTGATATTGATTTCTGGGAGGGAACATATCTGACGAATAATATAATCGAAGCGATGAGAATTAGCGGAGTCAGGAATCTGCTTTATGCTTCCGGGAGCGGAGTTTACGGTGATGTCGGTTTTACTGAAACCGCAGAGGATTATTCCCCGCAGCTTCCCATTTCAACTTACGGATCGAGTAAACTCGCATGTGAGGCTATGATCTGTTCATACTGTTATATGTTCGACATGAATGCTGCTGCATTCAGATTTGCAAATGTAGTCGGACCGAATCAGACTCACGGAGTAGGTTATGATTTCACAAAAAGACTTCTTGAAGACTCAAGCCGGCTGAGGATACTCGGTGACGGCAGTCAGAGTAAATCATACATTTATGTAACTGACATCATTAATGCTATCAGGAACATTCAGCTGCATCATTTAAAGGGATATTCTTATTACAATGTTTCGACGCTGGATTACGTTAGCGTAAAAGAGATTGCAGAAATTACTCTTAAGGTGCTCGGCATTGAAAATGTAAAGTATGAATACACAGGCGGAAACCGTGGATGGAAAGGCGATGTGCCGGTGGTCAGACTTAATTCTGAAAAAATCAGAAGTACAGGATGGTCGAATGAATTTACTTCAGGTGAAGCTATCAGAAAATCAGTTCAGTCAATATATGAGGATGCTGTGAAAAACAAATTCGGATGGAAAGGAGAAAATAAATGATCCTGTCAAGAGCGCCTGTAAGAATATCAATGGGCGGCGGAGGAACAGATCTGCCTTCATATTATGAAAAACACGGCGGATTCCTTCTGGCCGCCAGCATTAACAAGTTCGTGCATATCATGCTGAACAAAAGATTCGAGGATTCAATAAGATTATCCTATTCTAAAACTGAAATAGTGGATAATGTAAAAGATATTGAGCACAGGATATTCAGGGAATCCCTGAAATTTGCAAATGTAAGAAAGCAGGTTGAGATTGTTTCAATTGCAGACGTTCCTTCAAACTGCGGACTCGGCACTTCTTCAACCTTTACGGTAGCGCTGCTCAGCGCTCTGTTCTCATATAACAGAGATCATAAAACACTTAAGGAAATTGCCGAATGTGCATGCAACATTGAGATTAATCTGCTTAAAGAACCCATAGGCAAGCAGGATCAGTACGCGGCTACTTTCGGAGGATTCAACGCTTACACATTCAATAAGGACGGTTCTGTGGAAGTGGAACCGGTGAAAATTTCCGAAGGGGCAATGATGGAACTGCAGAGCAACATGTTTTTATTCTATCTCAAAAAGAACAGATCAGCCGGCGATATATTGAAGCATCAGAACAAGCAGACAAAGCAGAAAAACACTGACATACTCAACAGACTTCACAAAATCAAAGACATCGGACTTTACACAAGAAAGATACTTGAGAAAAACAGAATAAATGATTTTGGTGATCTGTTACATGAGCACTGGCTTATCAAGAAAGGATTATCGTCGAAAATATCGGACCCGTTCATAGATGAAGCTTATGAAACTGCGAGAAAGAACGGCGCAGTAGGCGGAAAGGTGATAGGCGCAGGCGGAGGCGGATTTCTGATGTTTTACTGCCCGAAAGAGAAAACAAAGCTTGTAGCGGCTATGGAAAAAATGGGTCTCAAGGCGACATGGTTTGCTTTTGAACATGAAGGCGTGAAGAACGGATTTTATAACTGAGTTTTTATGGAAATAAACAATCTGGTTTTGCTGGCGGGAGGGCTGGCAACAAGACTGAAACCGGTTACTGAATCAATCCCGAAGTCAATGATAGACGTTAGCGGGAAACCGTTTATTCAACATCAGCTTGAACTGATCAGGGACAGGGGAATTGGAAAAGTTGTAATATGCGCAGGAGCTATGGGTGATCAGATCGAGAAATATACAAGGGAGAATTCATTCGGAGGGTTGGAAATTCTGTTTTCATATGACGGCTATAAACTGTTAGGAACGGGCGGAGCTTTAAGAAAAGCTCTTGGCAGACTTGATGATAAATTTTTTGTAATGTACGGTGATTCGTATTTAGATACTGATTTTAATGTTATAAATAAATACTTTTTAAGCCAAAAAAAAAACGGGCTCATGACAGTTTTCAGAAATGAAGGTAGATGGGACAGCAGCAACATTGAATTTGAAGATGGAATAATTCTTGATTATGATAAAAAAGAGAAGAATGAAAATATGAAATACATTGATTACGGACTTGGTATCCTGACCCGAAAAGTATTTGAAGATTTTAATGATAGGGAAGTATTTGATCTTGAGGAAGTATACAAAGCTTTATTAAAGAAAAATGATCTTGCCGGATATGAAGTATCGGAAAGATTTTACGAGATCGGTTCATTCAAGGGACTTGACGAAACAAGAAAATTATTATCCAATAAAAAATAAATGGATTACATAAATAAATATTTAAATGAGGTAAAGGAAATAGCCAGAAATCTTGATAAGGAACAGATAGATAAAATGACCGGGATAATCGCAGGTCTGAAAAAGAACGGAGGAAGACTTTTTTTCCTTGGAGTCGGAGGAGGAGCGGGTAACGCTTCCCATGCTGTAAATGACTTCAGAAAGATCGCGGGCATTGAGAGCTATTCACCGTCAGATAATGTATCCGAGCTGACTGCAAGGATCAATGATGACGGCTGGGAAACATCTTATGTGAACTGGCTCATGGGCAGCCGTCTTAAAAAAGAAGACTGTATTTTTGTTTTCTCAGTCGGAGGCGGGAATGAAGTAAAGAATATCAGTGTAAATCTTGTAAATGCTCTGAGATTTGCAAAAGAAACCGGATCTAAAATTATAGGAATAGTCGGAAAGGACGGCGGATATACCGCAAAAGTAGCAGACGCTGTTGTGATTATTCCAACTGTAAATCCCGAAACGATTACACCTCATACGGAATCTTTTCAGGGAACGGTCTGGCATTTGCTAGTCACTCATCCTTCCGTAAAGGAATTTGAAATGAAATGGGAATCAGCCGTAAAATGAAGAAAGCTGTTTTTCTTGACAGGGACGGAGTTTTAAATGAGCTTATATATAATGAAAAGAACAGTGAATACGAACCGCCGCACAGGACTGAAGATATTAAATTTTTTGATAATGTTGCCGAATCGCTTAAACAATTAAAGGACGGGGGATTTGAACTCTTTATAATTTCAAATCAGCCGGACTATGCGAAGGGCAAGACTTCTCTGGAAAATTTACAGAAAGTCAGGAACAGATTTATGGAATTGTTAAATGAACGGGAAAAAATAATTACCGAGGACTTTTATTGTTTCCATCATCCGCAGGGAACAGTAAAAGAGTATTCATTTGATTGTGAATGCAGGAAACCAAAGACATTATTTATTGACAAAGCTGCAGGGAAATATGATCTGGACAGAGAAAAATCATGGATGACGGGCGACAGAGAGACCGACATAAAATGCGGAAGCAATGCATCATTAAACACAATTTTGATAAAAAACAAATACAACGATTATACGGATTCGGTTAAAGCTGATTTCACTGCTGGTAACCTGTCTGAAGCCGTAAAAATAATATTGAATAAAAAATAATTATAAGAAAAATGACAACCGGTAATGATCTTAAGATCAAGATATTTGCTGACGGAGCAAATGTAGATGAAATGAAAAAAGTTTACAGTGAAGGCATAGTATCCGGCTTTACTACAAATCCCACTCTTATGAAAAAAGACGGAGTAAAGGATTATGTCGCTTTCGCAAAAAACGTTCTTTCCGAAATTAAGGACATGCCGATCTCTTTCGAAGTATTTACTGATGATTTTGAATCCATGGAGAGGCAGGCCAATGTGATCGCAGGCTGGGGCGATAATGTCTACATCAAAATTCCCGTAACCAATACAAAGGATCAGACGTCATATGAACTTATAAATAAATTATCTTCAAACGGGTTAAAGCTTAATGTGACTGCAATTCTTACGACTGAACAGGTTAAAAAAGTATATGAAAGTCTCGATAAAAAAACCCCTTCCATTATATCCGTGTTTGCAGGCAGAATAGCCGATACGGGAAGGGACCCGATTCCATATATGAAAGAGAATATTGAAATTGTCAGGGATTCGGAAAGCGTGGAACTTCTTTGGGCAAGTTCAAGGGAACTCCTGAATATTATACAGGCGGAAGAATGCGGCTGTCACATAATTACAGTTACAAATGATCTTCTAAAAAAACTGAAAATGGTGGGAAAGGATCTTAAGGAACTTTCCCTTGATACAGTAAAAATGTTTTACAATGACGCTAAGTCTGCGGGATACGATTTTTAATTAAAAAAATATAATTGTCCAAAAGGAAGGAAAAAATATTTTTATTTCTGTCGGATCTTATTTTTATAACTCTGGCATGGACGATTTATTATTACATAAGAGTGGATTCGGGATGGATAATATATGCAAATCCGCCCGCATTCCTGGGACCGCTCACTGCTATATACTTATACTGGCTTGTAATATTTTCCTTTGCCGGATTATATCAGCACTGGTTTGTCAGGTCCAGGTTTGATGAATTTTCATCAGTATTTAAAACAGTATCATTCGGCTGTTTTATTCTGTTCTTTCTAATATTTCTGGATGACATGATGAATAACGCTCCGATAATTTCGAGATTTCTTATTCTCATATACTGGCTGCTTACGGTGATCTGCGTCAGCACAGGCAGAATAATTATCAGGAGCATTCAGCGGAACCTGCTGGAAAAGGGAATCGGCTTGAGACATTCATTGATCGTCGGAAGCGGGGAAAAGGCTTCTGAACTCGAAGCCATGATCAAGAAATATCCGCAGCTTGGTTACAGCTTTAAGGGATTTGTCAGCATTAACGGAAAAAACAAAGGCGATACGGGAACCGGTATTGGAAGTCTGTCTGAAATAAGGAATCTGATCAGGGAGAAAGATATTTCGGAAATTCTGATTGCGCTTGAACCCAATGAAAAGGAAAGACTGATCGACGTGATAAGATACTGCAGCGAAGAAAAAGTTAACATGAAGATACTTCCTGACATGTATGAGATAGTAAGCGGAATGGCAAAGACAAATCAGATCTACGGCGTACCGCTTATAGAAGTGATGCCGGATATCATGTCGCCTGCCGGACTGCTGACTAAAAGACTTATTGATGTATTCATTTCCGCTGTGACTCTGATGATATTGTCACCTTTTCTTCTGCTTATATCCCTTATCATAAAGATCACTTCAAAGGGACCGGTATTATACAAGCAGGAAAGAGTTGGAAAGAAGGGAGAGATTTTCATTATGTATAAATTCAGGTCAATGGTAGTCAATGCCGAAGAATACGGTCCTGAATGGGCGGGGGAGAATGATCCGAGAATCACCGGAACGGGGAAATTCATCCGAAGACTTTACATAGACGAGATCCCGCAGATGTTCAATGTACTGAAAAATGAAATGAGTCTCATAGGTCCGAGACCTGAGAGACCTTTTTTTGTGGAGCAGTTAAAGAAAGAAATACCTTATTATTATAAAAGATTATCCGTGAAACCGGGAATTACCGGATGGGCTCAGATAAAACATAAATATGATACATCCGTTGACGATGTGAAGTCAAAGCTTCAGTTTGATTTTTATTATATAGAAAACATGAGCCTTAAACTTGATTTCAAGATCATGATAAATACCATAATCGTAATACTTTTAATGAAAGGTCACTGACAGGTGAAAAGAATACTTGTTATAATTCCGACATACAATGAAGCGGATAATATTTTAAAAATAATCCCGCTGATTCTGAAAAATTCTGATCCAGAAAATGAATTCAGTATTCTCGTTGTGGATGACAATTCACCGGACGGAACGGCAAAGCTTGTTCAAGACCTGAATCACGATCATGTTCACATACTTAAGAGAGATAAAAAATCAGGACTCGGCACGGCTTACGTAGCCGGATTCAGATATGCTATTAAGGAAAACTACGACTGTGTTTTTGAAATGGATGCGGATTTTTCTCACGATCCGAAATATCTTAAAGGATTTATAGAAAAAATTGACAGTGGTTTTGATCTGGTGATCGGCTCAAGATACATTGACGGGATTTCTGTCCTGAACTGGCCTTTGAGAAGACTTATTCTCAGTTATCTTGCATCGGTTTATACGAGAGCCGTTACAGGATTAAAAGTTATGGATACAACTGCTGGATTCATGTGTTACAGGGTTTCCGCGCTTAAGCAGATAAATCTGGATGAAGTGAGATCTAACGGATATTCCTTTCAGATAGAGATGAAGTTTAAAATGTATAAAAAAGGCTTCAAGATTGTGGAGGTTCCTATATTATTCATAGACAGAAGGGAAGGCGAATCCAAAATGTCCCGCAAGGTAGTGTATGAAGCATATTTCATGGTCTGGAAATTAAAATTCAAATCCATCTTCGGGAAATTATGAACTCCGGAGCAGGAAATGAATTTCACGAATTGTTTCCCATTTCTAAAAAAAATCAATGAACGGTTCCAGTGTTGACATTTCGGTAGTGATCGTTAATTATAATGTAAAGGAACTGGTCGATAACTGCATTGCCTCAATTTACAAAGCGAACAACAATGAGCACAGTCTCGAAATTTTTTTCGTTGACAACAACTCGATAGACGGAAGCTCTGATCACATTGCAGAGGTTTATCCTGAGGTAAAAGTAATCCGCAACTCCCGGAATATTGGTTTCTCAAAAGCAAATAATATAGCATTAAGGCAGGCAAACGGGAAATACATTCTTATACTCAATCCCGATACGCTGCTTGAGGAAAACACTTTCAACAAACTCATAAAATTCTGTGAGGAAAATAAGGATGCCGGAGCCGTAACTTCAAAGCTGATACTTGGAAACGGAAAACTTGATTCCGCTTGCAAGAGAAGTTTTCCAACCCCTTCGGTTGCAATCCCGCGCATACTCGGACTGTCTTCTTTATTTCCGGAAAGCAGGGTATTCGGGAAATATAATCTTACTTATCTCGACGAAAACAAAACCTGGGAAGTGGATGCAATTTGCGGGGCTTTTATGTTCATACCCGGACATGTGCTTGACAAGGCGGGACTCTTTGATGAGGACTATTTTATGTACGGAGAAGACATTGATCTCTGTTACAGGATAAAGAAAAACGGTTTTAAAATATTCTATTACCCGGAAGTAACAACGATCCATTTCAAAGGTGAAAGCACCAGAAAAACGAATTTGTCATACGTGAATAATTTTTACGGAGCGATGATAATATTCGTAAGAAAAAATTTCACGGGATTTTCCAGATTCCTTTCCCCGCTGCTGCAGGCCGGTATTTACTGGAGACAGTTAATGTCATATATGCAGAGAATTTTCAGGACTTTTATTTTTCCCATTGCGGATATTCTGCTTCTATATCTGTCACTTATTATTTCAGTTAAATTCCGGTTTGACATATTCCCGAATAAAGATTACTTGTTCATCATTTCAGTATATGTGTTTGTATGGCTGCTGACTCTTGTTGTATTCGGTTCATATTCGAAAAAGCATTTCTTCTCACTCAGAAATACCTTTAATGCGGTAATTGTAGGATTTTTTATCAATTCATCAATAACTTATTTCTTCAAGGAATATGCTTTCTCAAGAGGAGTTATACTTGCCTCCACGGTATTGTCAATAATTTTCCTGCTTTTATTCCGGGGCGGTTACAAACTTTATCTTTTCATTATCTCAAAGAACATACTTCTTAATAAGGTCAATCTTCTGCTGGTAGGAGCTGATAAGCTCAATCAGAATGTAGAAGACAAGCTCAACTCCAAATACAATATACTTCATTATTCCGACATCTCAAAAAAGAGCAATATTTCAGAGCTTGAGGAAATAATAACGATTAACAAGATAGACGAAGTTGTATTCTCCGGCAATCTGTTTTCAAATGAGGACATGCTGAATCTAATGTGGGATATGCGCAGCAGGAATGTGAGATTCCGTATATTTCCATCCGGAAAGGAACTGATGCTTTCAAAATTAAATACCAGCAGCATTGATGAGATAAACTTAATAGAAATTGAATATAATATTAATAATAAATTAAATATATTTTTAAAAAGAATTTTTGATCTTGTGTTGTCTTTCATTCTGCTCATAACGGTTTATCCGGTTATGTTATTAATGATAAAGATCTTTAATTTTAAACCTTCGAAACAGGTCTCAAAGCTGCTGCTTCTTCCTGATGTATTCAAAGGTAATACGAGTTTTGTAGGTTATCCTGTGTGGCTCGAGACTGATGACAGACAGTTCATAGGAAAGAGGGGACTGACAGGGCTTGTGCAGCTTAATTCCTATGAAGGTATAACTGATGAAGAGATAGTGAATATGAATTTATTTTACGCAAAGAATCAGTCGCTTGTGCTTGATACGGAGATTTTATTAAAAACTTTCTTTTTAATTTTCAAAAAAAAATAAAATGGCAGTACAGAATTATCTTGAAATAGAAAAACCGATCATTACGCTTGAAAACAAGATCAGGGAGATGAGGAGAATGTCCGACCATCTGGACATTTCGCATGAGATCAGCAAGCTTGAGGAAAGAATAAACCAGCTCAGAAAGGAAATTTTTGAAAATCTTACTCCCTGGCAGATTGTACAGCTTGCGAGACATCCGGAAAGACCATATGCGCTTGATTACATTTATTTAATGACGGAGAATTTTGTTGAACTGCACGGTGACAGACATTTCGGTGATGATAAGGCAATCGTCGGAGGATTTGCAAGTCTGGATGACAGAACAGTAATGATAATCGGACAGCAGAAGGGAAGAGATACTAAATCAAATATTTACAGAAATTTCGGAATGCCGAATCCCGAAGGTTACAGAAAAGCGCTGAGATTAATGAAACTGGCAGAGAAATATGACAAACCGGTAATTACATTAATAGACACACCCGGGGCATTTCCGGGAATTGAAGCTGAAGAAAGAGGACAGGCCGAAGCGATTGCAAGAAATCTTTTTGAAATGTCAGGACTGAAGGTGCCGATAATAGTAGCAATAATCGGAGAAGGCGCTTCAGGCGGGGCTCTTGGAATCGGAATAGGGGACAGAGTTATAATGCTGAAGTACTGCTGGTATTCAGTGATCTCTCCCGAATCCTGCTCTTCGATATTATGGAGAAGCTGGGATTATAAGGAACAGGCGGCGGAATCACTTAAGCTTACAGCAAAAGACATGCTCGACCTGAAGATCATTGACAGGATCGTTGACGAACCTGAAGGCGGAGCTCACAGGGATCATGCTCAGGCCGCTGAAATGCTGAAGAAAGTTCTGCTGGAAGAACTCGATACCGTCTCCAAGATCAAAAAAGATAAATTCCTTGATAACAGGATCAAGAAATTCGGAGACATGGGATTCTTCAAAGACTGATAATTCTGATTTCCTCCGAATACTTTCTGGATATTTAATTTTCATAATTACGATTAAAAAGATTGACGGATAATAACACTAAATTTCTGATAAAGGGAGGACATCCCCTTCATGGCAGGGTTAAAGTCAGCGGTGCAAAAAATTCCGCGACAAAACTTCTCGTTGCTTCGCTTCTTACTGACGAGCAGTGCATTCTGCACAATTCTCCTAACAAGATCAGCGATCTAACTATTACAACAGATATCTGCAAAGCGCTTGGCAGCATTATAGAATTTGATGAAGACAGACTGAAAGTCAGATCAGAGAAGATCAAAACAGCTCACATTCCTGAAGATCTGGGAAATAAAAACAGAATAGCAATTCTTCTCGCCGGACCGCTTCTTCTGAGAACAGGAAAGGCGGAGATCCCGATCCCCGGCGGATGTAAGATCGGCTCTCGTCCAGTGAATTTTCATATTGATTCTCTTGAAAAGCTCGGATGCAATGTTGCTGTAAAGGATAATTATTTTATTCTGGAAGCTGACAAACTTACCGGTAATAATATAAGACTGGATTATCCGAGTGTAGGTGCGACTGAAAACATTATCATCGCAAGCACTTTAGCACAAGGCAGGACGGTTCTTACAAACGCTGCCGTCGAGCCTGAGATAATTGATCTCATTAAATTCCTTCAGAAAATGGGGGCGATAATAGAGATCAATACTGACAGGAAGATAACAATTGAAGGTGTAGATAAATTATCCGGCGCTGAACATTTTGTGATACCTGACAGAAATCAGTCAGCTTCTTTTGCATGCGCCGGACTTGCGTCAAAAGGCGATGTCTTTATAGAAAATGCAATGCAGGATAATCTGATTACATTTCTGAATACGGTAAGAAGGGTAGGAGGTAAATTTGAGATAATGGAAAAAGGAATAAGATTCTTTTACGACGGTCCTTTCAAATCAATACCAATCGAAACGAACGTTCATCCCGGATTCATGACAGACTGGCAGCAGCCGTTTGTGATTCTTATGACACAGGCAAACGGGATTTCAATTGTTCACGAAACAGTATATGAAGAGAGATTCGGATACGTAAGCGAGCTTAAGAAAATGGGAGCTGAAATTGAACTTTACGATACCTGCCTTGGCGGGCTTCAGTGCAGATTTGCAAACACTCACTATTTTCACAGCGCTGTTATTAAAGGACCCACGCCTCTGAAGGCAGCGGAAATAAATGTTCCGGATCTCAGAGCCGGATTTTCATATCTGATTGCAGGAGTCATTGCAAGCGGAGAATCAGTTGTAAACGGCGCAGTTTATATTGACAGAGGTTATGAGGAAATTGATCTTAAGCTCAGGGATCTCGGGGCGGAGATCAGAAGAATTTAAGATTTTTCCGAATTGTTAATTTTTTTAAAATTTTTTTCAACACATTAATAAAATAAAGTAATCAATACATACTGACATGAAAGATAAACTACAGGAATTAAAAGACAAAAGATCCGAAGCATTGCAGGGCGGAGGACAGAAGAGAATTGATTCGCAGCATAAAAAAGGAAAGTTAACTGCAAGAGAAAGAGTGGAGCTTCTGCTTGATGAAGGAAGCTTTGAAGAAACAGATATTTTCGTAAGACACCAGTCCTATGATTTTGATCTGGCTAACCAGAGATTCTATACAGACGGAGTAATCACGGGAACGGGCAAAATTGACGGAAGAACGGTCTGTGTATTCTCACAGGATTTTACGATCCACGGCGGATCGCTGGCTGAATATCACGCTAAGAAGATCTGCAAGATAATGGATCTCGCCATGAAGATCGGTGTCCCGGTAATCGGAATAAATGACAGCGGCGGAGCCAGGATCCAGGAAGGAGTTATTTCACTCGGCGGATATGCAGATATATTTCTGAGAAATACTCTTTCAAGCGGAGTGATACCGCAGATATCGGCAATTGTAGGACCATGCGCTGGAGGAGCGGTCTATTCTCCGGCGATAACCGATTTTGTTTTTATGGTGGATAAAGTATCCTATATGTTTGTAACCGGACCCAACGTTGTAAAAACCGTAACTCATGAGGAAGTAACGTTCGATGACCTCGGTGGAGCGAGAACCCACGCTATAAAAAGCGGTGTCAGTCACTTTACCGCTGAAAATGAAATTCAGTGCTATCAGGACATCAGAAAACTTGTGTCATATATTCCTCTCAATAACGTAGATCCCGCTCCTTCGGTGGAATACAGCGGCGGAGAAAAGGACCTTGAATTTCTGAATACTTACATGCCTGATAATCCAAACAAGCCATATGATGTAAAGGAAGTGATCTCTGCTTTGATAGATGAGGATTCTTTCTTTGAGGTACATTCGGAATATGCTGAAAACATTGTAGTGGGATTCGGAAGGATCGGCGGAAGATCAATCGGGATCGTTGCAAATCAGCCGCTGGTTCTAGCCGGTGTCCTGGATCTGAATTCATCCATCAAAGGCGCAAGATTCGTCAGATTCTGTGATGCTTTCAATATCCCGCTTTTAGTCCTGGAAGATGTTCCCGGGTTTTTGCCAGGAACCGATCAGGAGTGGAGAGGCGTGATCAGACACGGTGCAAAACTTCTTTACGCTTTCTGTGAAGCAACTGTCCCGAAAATTACTGTTATTTTAAGAAAAGCATACGGAGGAGCTTATGATGTCATGAACTCAAAACACATCAGAGGCGACATCAATCTTGCATGGCCAACAGCCGAGATTGCCGTGATGGGAGCTCAGGGCGCTGCTGAGATTATTTTCAGGAAAGAGATCGAAGCGGCTGAGGATAAAGCAGCTGCTCTTAAGGAAAAAGTGGATGAGTTCACTGTTAAGTTCGCAAATCCTTATCTTGCTGCAGAAAGGGGATTCATTGACGATGTGATAGAACCGAAGGATACCAGAAAAAAACTTATTTATTACTTTGAAATTCTTGAAAACAAAGTAGATTCAAATCCCAGAAAGAAACACGGAAATATTCCTTTATAGATCTGATTGACACCGAAAAAGTCCTGTTATTTATACAGGACTTTTTCTTTTTCCTTTAACTGACCCTCCTGAATTTTGCAGTGAAGTGTCTCAGAAATTCTGACTCCTCTGTGATTTCAAATCCTTTTACAGAATCCCTTTCTTCTAAAAGCAGTTTGAAAACTTCGATCACGTATTCTATGTGACTTTGAGTATATACTCTTCTTGGAATTGCAAGTCTTACAAGTTCATTAGGAGCGGGAATCAGATCGCCGTCTTCATCATATTTGCCAAACATTACCGAACCGATCTCAACCGAACGTATTCCGCCTTTGATATATAATTCGCAGACCAGCGCCTGTCCCGGATACTGATCAACAGGAATGTGCTGATAAAATGACTTTGCGTCAATATAAACTGCATGACCGCCGATTGGCCATATAAGCGGGATTCCCATCCTGTAAAGCATTTCTCCGAGGTATTCAGTGCTTCTGATCCGGTATTTGAGATAATCCTCGTCAAACACTTCGCGCAGTCCGAGCGAAATTGCTTCCATGTCCCTTCCCGATAATCCCCCGTAAGTTACAAAGCCTTCGGTGATTATTAGAAGATTGGTGCATGCGTCTGAAAGATCCTTGTCTTTTAAAGCAAGAAATCCTCCCATATTTACGAGTCCGTCTTTCTTTGCGCTCATGACGCATCCGTCAGCAAGCGAAAACATTTCACGGGCGATATTTCTGTAAGACATTCTCCTGTAACCGGGTTCTCTTGTTTTAATGAAATATGAATTCTCCGCTATTCTGCAGCAGTCCAGGAAAAATTTCACATTGAACTTTTTGCAAAGGTTGCTGACCTCAATTGCATTTTTCATACTGACCGGCTGCCCGCCTCCGCTGTTGTTTGTCACGGTAAGAATGACTCCGCCGATCTCTTCACTGCTGTGATTTTTCAGTAACTCTTTCAGCTTATCAGTATCCATATTCCCTTTGAAAGGATGTGACAGCATTGGTTCTGCGGATTCCGGAATCGGAATGTCAATTGCTTCCGCTCCTGAATATTCAATGTTTGCGCGGGTTGTGTCAAAATGAGTGTTGCTGATAAATATTTTCCCCTTTCCCCCCAGATAACCGTACAAAATCCTTTCCCCGGCTCTTCCCTGGTGAGTCGGGAGTATATGCTCGAAACCTGTTAGATCTTTTATTTCCTTTTCCATCTTAATCCAGCTTTTGGATCCGGCATATGCCTCGTCTCCATCCATAAGTGATGCCCACTGTTTTGAGCTCATTGCCGAAGTACCGCTGTCGGTCAGAAAGTCTATTAGTACGTCTTTAGAATTCAGACGGAATGGATTGTAATCCGCTTGTTCTAAATATTCAAGTCTTTCGGATTCTGTTGACATAGTGATGGGCTCGACTGACTTGATTTTGAATGGTTCAAAGATCGTTTTGAATTTCATTTATTTTCTCCTGATATTAAAATATTCTCTGTTAATTGATTTTTGATAAGTTAAAGATATTAAAAAAATTAAGTTATGATTTAAGTCATATCTAAGGATTATGCAGAAAAACCGGCAGACTTTTATAATCTGAGCGTTTACTCTTTCACTTAAAATTATAAATGTATTTTTTTATATTGCCTTTAAATGAACTTACCTGAAAACATATCCCCTGACAGATTCCTTAAAAATTTTGACCGCAGTATCATCAATGATCGGTTTGAAATTTTTAAATCCCTTAAAAAGGAAACAAGAAGCAGATTCTCTGAAGACGTGAGGAAAGGTCTTTCATCAAAGAAAAAATTTCTGCTCCCGAAATATTTTTATGACGACAAAGGATCAGAACTTTTTGAAAAGATCTGCACAACAGATGAGTATTATCCCACGAGAACTGAAAAGCGGATACTGTTAGAAAGATCAGATGAGATTTCTTTAAAAAACAAAAAGATCAGAACAATAACGGAACTTGGAAGCGGAAGCTCTGAGAAATCAGAACTTCTTATTAATTCATTTCTTAAAGACAGGAACTTTCTGCATTACATACCCATAGATGTATCTCCCGTTCTGATGGATAGTTCGGAATCGCTTCTGAAAAAATTTAATAATCTCAATGTGTCAGGAATTATATCTTTTTATGAAAATGGTATTAAACTGATCAGTCATATTGACAGTTCTCCTAAGCTAATTCTGTTCCTGGGTTCAAGTATTGGGAATTTTACAAGGAAAGATTCGGTGGAATTTTTAAAAATGGTGAGACAGTCCATGAATCCTGATGAACGGTTTATGGTCGGTTTTGATCTTGAGAAGGATACTGAGGTTCTCAATAGAGCTTATAATGACAGTAAAGGATATACAGCTGCCTTTAATTTAAATATTCTCGAAAGGATCAACAGGGAACTGGGAGGAGATTTCGATTTAAAAAAATTTTCACATAAGGCATTTTACAATTCCGGGAAAATGAGAATGGAGATGCATCTTATATCCGGAGAAGATATGAAAGTATGGATTGACGAACCGGGATATGAAATCAGTTTCAAAAAAGGGGAAACCATTCACACGGAGAATTCCTGCAAATTCACTTTCGAATCAATCGCAGATTTGGCAGACAAGTCCGGACTCGCAGTTTCTGATCATTACACGGATACAGAGAATTACTTTACTTTGACTTCTCTCACTGTTAAAAAATAATATTCGGATTAATTTATAATACAGGTATATCTGAAATTTAATTCTGAAATAAATGAATATTTCTTTTAGAAAAATAGATGAAAATAACTGGAGGGAATGTATAAAACTGAGAGTCGGGAACGATCAGAAAAGGTTCGTAGCAACAAATGAAAACGGTCTTGCACTTGCCTATGTGCATAAAGAGATGAATCCGCTTGCAATATATAATGAAGAATTAATGGTGGGATTCATCATGTATGCGCGCGATCCGGACGACGGCATTTTTTATATCAACAGATTTATGATTGATGAAAAATTCCAGGGAAAAGGATTCGGCCGGGAGGCGTTAGCAATGCTGTTAAATGAACTCAGAGAAAGAAAAATTGAAAAAGTGGACATACTTCACAAACCTGATAACTTTCATGCCATAAAATTATATCAAAGCCTTGGGTTTGAACTTACAGAAATGAAAGTTGGTGATGATGTGATCTCTACTGTAAAACTGTAGAATATTATTATTGATCGACCATTGTCTTCCAATCCTTTGAGTCATTATCTATTATTTTATTACTTAAATTAAAAGCTCAATTTCGTAAATTACGCACATGATTTCACTTAATAATATTTCGATGAGGTACGGCTCGAAGGTGCTTTTTGATAATGTGTCTCTTCGTGTAGCCGGAAAAGACAGGGTTTCACTTGTCGGATCAAACGGCGCAGGAAAATCAACATTGCTCAAAGTTATTGCCGGACTAATTACTTCCGATGCGGGTGAGGTTGCGATCTCCAAACATACGACTGTCGGATACCTTCCTCAGGAAGGAATACACTTTCTCGGCAAGACTTTGTATGATGAAGTTTACAGCTCGGCAGGGGATATCAACAAGATCCAGGAAGAAATGCGTCAGATAGAAACTGAGATGGGGGAATTTGAAGATACTGCTTCGGATGAATTCATGGATCTTATAAATGAATACGGTGAGCTTCAGGAAAGATTCCAGATGCTTGACGGATTCAGACTGAAATCAAAGATAGAAAAGATACTGATAGGACTTGGATTTTTTGAATCGGATTTCACAAGAATGACAAATGAATTCAGCGGTGGATGGCAGATGAGAATTGCTCTTGCAAAACTTCTGCTTGTCAATCCTTCCATTCTGCTTCTGGACGAGCCTACAAATCATCTTGACATTGAATCACTAATCTGGGTTGAGAATTATCTCATGAACTATCAGGGAGCAATTGTGTTGGTCTCGCACGACAGAAGTTTCCTTGATAATATTACCGAAAGGACTGTCGAGATCTCGCTTGGAAATGTTACCGAATATTCCGGAAATTATACTTTCTACAAAACAGAAAAAGAGATAAGAAAGGAATTACAGGAAAATCAGTTCTACAATCAGCAGAATTATCTCCGCCAGCAGGAAAAATTCATAGAAAGATTTAGATACAAGGCGTCAAAGGCGAAAGCTGTGCAGAGCAGGATAAAGCTTCTTGATAAAGTGGACTGGATCGAAATTGAAGATGAGGAAGCTACAGTTAGTTTTAACTTCCCTCCGGCTACTCATTCCGGAAAGACTTCAATAGAACTGACTCGGGTAACAAAGAGCTATGATAATGTTAATAATGTTCTCGAGAATATAGATCTGATAATCGGCAGGGGAGAGAAGATAGTCCTTTTCGGAGTAAACGGAGCCGGTAAATCCACACTCACAAGAATAATTTCAGGTCACGAAAAGATCAACAGCGGGGAAGTAAAATTGGGTCATCTTGCGGAAATAAAATTCTATGCGCAGAATCAGGCCGAAGAGCTTAATCCGGAACTTACTGTTCTGGAGACTATGGAGCAGGCTGCCTCGGGAGAGATTGCAAAAAATTTAAGAACAATCCTCGGCAGTTTTCTTTTCAGAGGCGATGATGTTTTCAAGAAAGTAAAAGTCCTCTCGGGAGGAGAAAAATCCAGGCTTGCGCTTGCAAAGATGCTGATAGAGCCGTCAAATTTTCTTGTTCTTGACGAGCCTACAAACCATCTGGATATGCGCTCAAAGGAAGTACTTATGAACGCTCTGAAGAAATACAACGGAACGGTTCTCATAGTTTCACACGACAGGGAATTCATAGACGGCATTGTGGATAAAGTCATTGAGGTTAAAAATAAAAAGATCAAAACCTTTATTGGAAATGCCACGGAATATCTGAAGGAAAAAGAAAAAGAGTTTCTTAAAGGCGAGACATCCCGGAAAAAGAGTTCGTTTGAAAAACCGGTTTCAGAAAGCAAATCTAAACCTGACAGGAAATCCGAAAAAGAAAATAAAAGCGCCAGAAAAGAAATCAATAAAAAGATCGAACCCGTAAAAAAAGAAATAAAGACCATTGAAGAAAGCATAGCTAATCTCGAATCTGAAATTGCAAAGACAGAAAAGATAATGATCAGTGAGGATTTTTACAAAGGCAACTATAATGTGGTGGATGTTACGAACAAATATAACAGTTTAAAGGAAAAATTAAAAAATGTATATTCACTTTGGGAAAAGAAAACTGAAATTCTGAATGAACTTGAAAACAAACTAAATAATCAAACAATAAATCATGAATAAAGTAATCATTGCATTTACAGTCTTCTGCATAATTCTGCTCAGCGTACAAGGTATTTCTGCGGGTGTGAATTTCGATCCAAAGCTGAAGTTAAATGATACAAAAGATCATTCTGCGGAAATTAAACAGAGAGATTACGAAAAAGCAAAACTTTATCATCAGAAGATCACCGGGGAATTCTTCGGTGCGTCAGTTGATTTCCAGATCGGTTACGGCTCTACTTCACCAAATGTAACTTCAAGGGAAAATGTTAAAGACATCAACACTACAAACAAAGGTGGCTTTACTCTCGGCGCTCTTGTCAATCTTAATCTTTTCGGACTGCTTGATCTATCCACCGGACTGGATTTTATCAATAAAAAATATGAATACGGAATTCCGTATGTATCTAATCCTCAGGACCCTCTTGATTCCGCAGTAAACTCGATTAAAAATTCTTATCTGAATATACCCATTAATGTAAATGTCGGCGGAATGGTATCTGATAAGGTTGGGATAAGTTTCAGCGGCGGTCCTTATTTCGGAATACTTCTGAATCCCGCAAATGCCGTTAGCGGTTTCAAGGATTTTGATCTTGGTCTTAACGGAATCCTTACGGGAAATTATCTTCTCAATCCGTTCATGAGTGTAATACTCGGAACAAAATTCCAGTACGGCGGTCTTAACAATCTCCTGAGTACAGGCAGTATTGAAAAAGTAACAACCAACAGCTGGGGAGTATTTACCGGTCTCAGAGTCGGATTTTGAACTGTAAATTTTAATATTGAAAAAATTAAAGGGAGCCGCGCTCCCTTTTTTTATAAATAAAAAACTGAAAAATACTGAAATGAAATTATATTTCATAACTATCATACTTGTAATTTTTATATCTTCATGCAACAGCAATGAAAGTGATTCAACAAAAAATGCAGCTCCTTCTGAAGAAGTTAAAAGAGAAAACAAAATCGGCGATGATCCGCATGAAGGAGTGAATATGCATATGGATACAATGCTCAGACATGTAGATCACCTTGCGGAAGTAACTGATATCGAATACGGCGTTGATAGAGTGCCTGCTTCTCTTTACGACGGCAATAAGATAATTGAAGCAGTTAAATGGAAAGACAGTCTGGGAGTTAACTTATTATTTATTACTCTTTCGGAAGAAAGAAGTCAATTCGGTGAAAACAGAATCAGGGAATTGTTTGCTTATCAATATATTCTGGAAGAGCCCAGACCGAGATTTCTGTGGAAAATTTATGACTTTGTCAAAGATTGTCCTTTTGACATTACTCTTGCATATATGGACAAATCTCTTACTGTAACAGATCTCAATGATAACGGGATTGCAGAGACCACTTTCCTGTATAAGCTCTCATGCAGAAGTGACGTAAGCCCTGATGACATGAAACTTATCATGCACGAGGGATTTAAGAAATTCGCAATCAGAGGAAGTATGATACTGAAAATAAATGATGAAGAACCAACCAAAGGTGAAATGAATCTTGATGTTTCGTTTGAAGACGCGCAGCGTGTCCTGAGGAATTATGCAATCGGTCAATGGGATAAATTCAATAAGGAATTTGTCGGCGAAAAATATGACAAATAAAAATAATTTATATTTCTTTTTATTATACTTTATTTTTGTTTCGTTGATCGTTGTATCAGGCTGCTCTTCTTCAAAAACTGATGATAAAGAGGAAAATGAATATGATGAAACTGAAAAATATGATCAGGAGGAGTTAACCTCTTCAGCTATCCTGAAAACTGCTGCAGAGGAACAGAAAAATAAAATGTACAGTGTCTCGGTTGACTCTACTTATCTTTACTGGCTGGATTCCCGGCTGATAATTCTCAACGGCTCCACCAAGTGCAATATATACGCTTTGAATGTATTAAAAAGATCAGGGTGCATGACGCCTGAGGTTAATGCTCTCTCGCGTGATCTGTATGATACTAATAATTTCAGGGATATTCTGCCGGTTGTGGGAGTAAATGATATTTCAAACGCGAAAGCCGGAGATCTTATAGTCTGGAACGGTCATGTAATTATTTTTGAATCGGAATTGGAGATCGGCGGACAGAAATATGCCAGGGCTTACTGGGCTGGAACAAATAGTGAAGATAACGGAGACAATATAATTAATAATGTCTGCCACGGTAAATTCAAACTGAATGGTGATTTCATTGTCAGAAGACCAAGGAAGAAAAGCACTTTCCCCGGCTAATTTGATTCAAGCGCTTTGAGGATCTTGCTCAGAAAATCAACCTGCACTTTAAGTTCTTTAAGTGATTTATTATTTATTATTACAAAATCTGACATTTCCATTTTCTTCCTTCCGTCAATCTGAAACTTCATCAGCTCGTTGATGGATTTTGTAGTAGCTTCATCTCTTATCTTGAGTCTGTTGATCCTGTCTTTTTTGTTTGCGAATACGGTAATGATGTAATCCATCGATTTATGAAATCCGCTTTCAAAAAGGAGAGCGGATTCTACAATGACAATTTCGTAATTGTTCTTCTTTACAAATTTCTTGATCTCGTTTATTACGACCGGATGTACAATCTTATTAATCTGAGTATATAGTTTTTTTGAAGAAAATATCCTTTCCTTTAATTTAGGAAGATTGATCTTTCCTTTGTAATTGACAATATCTTTTCCAAAAACCCTTATGATTTTTTTTACAAGATTTTTATCGGTAAGATATAAATTCTTGGCAACCGTATCCGAATTAAGTACTTTAAACCCTCTCTTTGCAAGCGTTTTACAGACTTCAGTCTTTCCGGAACCAATGCCTCCCGTGACACCTATTAATAATTTCTTTTTTTGTTTCATTTATTTTTCTTTTCTATAAAGTAATTAAATTATTTCGCATATGAAATAGACCTTCGTTCTCTGATCACATTTACTTTTATCTGTCCGGGATATTCCATTTCCTCCTGGATCTTGTGGGCTATATCAGATGCAAGCTGATCCTGAAGAGTATCGTCAACCTTATCCTGCTCCACAATTACTCTGACTTCCCTCCCTGCCTGTATAGCATAGGTCTTTACGACACCTTCAAAAGATTTGGCAATGGTTTCAAGCTTTTCAAGTCGTTTTGAATATGCTTCAATTGATTCTCTCCTTGCTCCCGGTCTTGCACCGCTGATAGAGTCCGCGGCCTGAACAAGTATTGAGATCGGATGTTCCATGGGCATTTCGTCGTGATGAGCTCCGATAGCATTGCAGATAATCGGATGTTCCTTGCATCTCTTTGCTACTTCATAACCTAATATCGCATGCGGTCCTTCAATATTCCTGTCAATGGTTTTTCCCATGTCATGCAAAAGTCCCGCTCTTTTTGCCATCTGGGCATCGAGTCCGAGCTCCGCAGCCATAATACTTGCAAGATGTCCGACTTCTATTGAGTGATGAAGAACATTCTGACCGTAACTTGATCTGTATTTCATTCTTCCAATGAGCGTGATTATGTCCCTGTGAACTCCCTGAATTCCCATCTCGATCAGAGTGTTTTCTCCAACGCGGATAAGCTCTTCTGTAAGTTCCCTCTGGACTTTCTCAACGATCTCTTCAATTCTTGCCGGATGAATTCTTCCGTCTGCAATGAGTCTTTCCATTGAAACTCTGGCAACTTCTCTTCTGAACGGATCGAATCCGGAAATAATTATAGCTTCAGGCGTATCATCAACAATAATATCAACTCCTGTGACCGCTTCGAAAGCTCTGATATTTCGGCCTTCCTTGCCGATTATCCGTCCTTTGAGTTCATCTGAATTTATCTGAAGCACGCTCACAGTTGTTTCGACTGAATGGTCCGATGCGGTTCTCTGTATAGACTGAATGATAATATTTTTTGATATCCTGTTGGATTCAAGTTTAGTCTCTTCCCTTATCTCCTGTATTTTGTGAGCAGCTTCGATTTTAGCGTCGTTTATCAGATTCTCAAAAAGAACTTTCTTTGCTTCTTCTTCAGTAAAGCCGGAAATTCTCTGCAGCTTGTTTCTCTGTTCTTCAAGTATCTCGCTGTTTGTTCGGATCAGTTTGTCTGATTCACTGATCCTGATCTCGGCTTCCCTGGTTTTTGATTCATTCAGTTCAACCGCTTTCTGAAGTTTTGCCTCGAGGTTTGAAAGTTCACTCCTTGCGGATTCAATTTTATCTTTTTCAATTTTAATCCTTTTTTCATCAGCGACAACTTCCTTTTCTCTCTCCTTGACTTCTTCCTCATGTTTTTGCTTTCTTTTGAGAAATTCATCCTTTACTTCAAGAAGTTTTTCCTTTTTGAGGTTAGATGATGCTTTCTCCGCATCGGAGAGAATCTCTTTAGATCTTTTTTCGGCGCTTTCTATCTTTTCCTTTGATTTAGCTTCCGCATCCGAAATTATCTTTTTGGCGACATTCTCAGCGCCTTCGAGCTTTGTTTTGTTTGAACGTGAGTTGATATACCATCCGAGAAAAAAAGTCAGAAGACAAAGCGCTACTAAAATAGGTAATAAAATATATAATTCAAGATCCATCATTTATTTATAATCCTCCATTACATCGTTGTATTTTGTTTATAATTTATATTATAGAATTTATTTCTTTCGCTAATCGGAAAAACCTGTTCATTTAAAATTCAAAATGAATAAAAAAAACCGCTGCAGACACGTATATAGTGCAAAGGTATAAAAGAACCTTTCCTATCATACGGTGGGTGGTGCCAGAATGTCTTTTACTTCCACTGATCATTATCCGACACTTATTCAGCGTCAATGATTCCTAAAACGGATGAGGCCTGTAATTGACATTTTTCCCGAGCTTACCTCCCATATAGTTAAACCTGTTGGTTCTTTATAATGTTTGACTATCGAGTCTGAGCGGTTTTTTTAAAAACCTAAAATTATTTAAAGAACAGAAATTTCTTTATCACAAATTATCATCAATTGCTTCCGAGATCGAATCCGCTTTTGAGATCAGTTCGTCCAGCATATCCGAAAAATCCTTTTCAAGTTTTGTCCTGATGTCCTTTTCCTTGAATAATTCTTCAGCTATGTTAAGTGCTGATACAACTGCAATTGTCTCTTCCGGCTGATTCGGGGATTCACTGTTCAGGCGTCTCATAATACCGTCTACATAATCCGATATTCTTTCAACCTTCTCAGCGCTGTCTCCCTGAAGATTATATTCATTATTGAATATCTTAACTCTGATTTCCTTCTGACTCATAACCCAATAATGATTAAAATAATTTAGTGATTTTGAAATTTGTTAAGTCAAACATTTTAATTGTCACTGTATTCCTCTTCGTTGTCATATTGATCCAAATGAGTGTCTATTCTTGTTATAAGATCTTTTATCCTGGATTTCGCCAGGTCTTTGTCTTTGAGTGAAATTTTGTTGTCTCCGGAATTCAGCACCATGTTCTTTAATTCCGAATTTTCTTTATCTTTGTTGATTATTTCAGTGTTAAGCTTTGTCTGCTGAAGCTTCAGCTCAGAGATCTTCAGATTCAGGTTCTTGACGTTTTCCTTTAGAAGACTGTTTTCGCTTTTCAGGTCTTTGTATTTTGATAATAATAATTTAATCTTTGAAAAGAGTTCATCAAGAGATATTCTCAATGTGTTTTTCTGTTCCTTGAAAAAATCCTTATTATTTTCCTGAGTATTCAGATTTATTTAATTTTTTAATTTAAATTAAGACCTGATTGATGCATCAAGTTTGCTTTTAAGGTCTCCGATTATTTTATCCATTGCTGCAGCAATATCGCTGTCCGTAAGCGTCCTCTCCTGAGAGGAAAACTCCATATTGAAAGCCAGACTCTTGTTTTCAGGTCCGATCTTCTCGCCTGTATATATATCAAACAGTTCAAGCTTTTCAAGGAGCCCTTTTCCGCTGCGCAGTATGAGCGAATTTACCTCACTGTATGGAACTTCCTTCTTAACAACTACAGCCAGATCCCTCTTTACCTTTGGAAATTTAGAAATCTCTTTGTATAAAACTGTTTTGAAAGAATTCTCAAAAATTTTATTAAGACAAAATTCAGCAATATAAACGTCAGAATCAATCTCAAATTCTTTCTTAAGTCTGCTATCTGCTTTATATATAAATCCGATGTTATCTTTATTTAAACTTATATCTATTCTGAATCGTGTTATATCCTTGTCATAATAATAAAATAATCCAAGTTTATCAAGATTTAATTTAGACATGAACATTTCCACCTCGCCTTTAAGATCATAAATATCAAACTCTCTTCCGCCTCCGTAAAGCTCTGCTTCATCGCTTTTGCCGGATAAAGCAAGTATCAGCTTCGGTTCCTCACTGAATCCGTTTTCCGAATGAGAATAGACATTCCCGGTTTCAAAAAGCTTTAGTGATATACCTTTTCCGTTATTATTATAGTTATTTCTTATTACGCCGAGCATTCCGTTCAGAAGTCCCGACCTTAAGGTATTCATTTCAGCTGAAACTGAATTAATTAGTTTTATGCTTTCCCCCGGATTATCGTGATCTTCTGAGTTTTTAGTTCCGTCCGTGAGAGGAGATGTCAGTATCTGATTGAATCCTCTTCCGACAAAATATCCGGAAATGAATTTAAGTAACCTGTGGCTGCTCTCGTCTATTGCGGATGCATTTCCGGTATTTACTCTGAAACTGTTATCTGCAGGAATGTTATGATATCCGTATAATCTGGCAATTTCCTCAATGAGATCAGCTTCCCTGCTGATATCATGTCTCCTGAATTCAGGGATTCTGAAAATTAGTTTCCCTTCGGATTCCTCTTTGAAGTTAATCTCTATTTTTTCAAGAAGTGAAATAATTTCCTCCTTTGTAAGATTAGTTCCGATAAGCCCGTTCGCTTTTGAAACTCTTACTCCGGCTTCCGGCTGAATAAATTTTTCCGGATACACATCATACAATCCTGCTGAAACTTCCCCACCTGCCAGTTCTTTTATGAGAGCTGTCGCTCTTTCGCTTGCATACTTTACTGTATCAATGTCCACTCCTCTTTCAAATCTCTGTGACGCATCGGTCTGAAGTCCGAGTCTTTTGGAATTTTTTCTTATGCTTACAGGATCAAAATATGCCACTTCAAGAAAAACATTTTTTGTGCTGTCAGTAATTTCAGAAAATTCCCCACCCATTATTCCCGCTATTCCCGAATATCCTTCTGCGTCACATATCATAAGTGAATCCTTTCCGAGCTTCCTTTCCTTTGAATCAAGAGTAATGAAATTATCTCCTTCTGATGCCGTCTTTACTATTATTTTCTTACCTCGTATTCTGTCATAATCAAATGCATGAAGCGGCTGACCAGTCTCCATCATGACAAAATTCGTGATGTCCACTATGTTATTTCTCGGTCTCAACCCTATTGAGACAAGTCTTTTCTTAAGCCATTCAGGCGATTCACCGATCTTCACATTCTTAATTACTCTTCCAGTAAATCTTTTGCAGAGATCTTTATTCTTTATTTCGATTGTGATGAGTTTTTCGGTTTCCTCTGAACTTTCCTCAAACTTATTTTCAGGTATTTTTATCTTTTTATCAAAGACAGCTGCAATTTCCCTTGCCACTCCAAAATGTGAAAAAAGATCGCCTCTGTTAGGAGTAATGCCAATATCAAAAACAACATCATCAAGTTTCATCAGTTCGGCAAAAGGTGTCCCGTTTTTCAGATCTGTGTCAAGTACCATTATACCATCGTGATCATCAGACAAGTTCAGTTCCTTTCCGGAACAAATCATGCCTTCGGATACTTCTCCCCGTATCTTTGATTTTTTAATCTCGAATTCACCGTTGGGAATTACTGCTCCGATCTTTGCAACACATACTTTCTGACCCTGGTCTACATTAGGCGCTCCGCATACAATACTTTTAATTCCGTCTCCTGTATCTACTCTGCAGAGTGAAAGTTTATCGGCATTCGGATGTTTCTGCTTTTCAATTACTTCCCCGATAACAAAATTCCGGAATCTGATACTTTCATCTTCGACCGATTCGATATCAAGTCCGGTTTCTATCATTTTTTGAATGAGTGAATCCGTCTGTCCGGTTTCAATGCCGGGAATATAATCTTTTATCCAGTTTAAACTTATTTTCATAGCCCGTAATATACTTAATTGAGCGGGGAGTTTAAATATAGTTAAACAGTAGTTTGAAATTTTAAAAAATTTTTAATCTGCTGTATCGGTATATTAATTATACCGATTTTTCTTTCAAGCCAAATTCTTATTTTATGTACTTTGTATTGTTTAATTCTCAGAAGAAATATTTTTTTTATAAATTTTAATTTATGTCGCACGAATTAGTTCTCTGGATCGGATTCAACATATTTATACTTTTAATGCTTGCGCTTGATCTCGGCGTATTTCAGAAAAAGGTTCACATTATTTCAGTTAAGGAAGCTCTGATATGGAGTACGGTTTGGATATTACTTGCTCTTCTTTTTAACCTGTTCATTTATTTTGATCTTGGCAAGCAGAAAGCCCTTGAATTTTTTACAGGGTATCTTATCGAAAGATCGCTTAGCATAGATAATATTTTCGTTTTTGTAATTCTGTTTTCCTATTTCAAGGTACCGCAGGAATATCAGCATAAAGTCTTGTTCTGGGGAGTACTCGGAGCGCTTATACTAAGAGCTACTCTGATTGCTCTGGGAGTAATTCTTATAGCAAAATTTGCCTGGATAATTTATGTATTCGGGGCT
The DNA here is from genome assembly GCA_018266875.1 of Bacteroidota bacterium. Lineage (GTDB taxonomy): Bacteria > Bacteroidota > Ignavibacteria > Tepidaquicellales > Tepidaquicellaceae > UBA2330. The sequence goes on along the minus strand of JAFDZR010000014.1, from coordinate 40,238 downwards.
TTTCTTGTATATACGGGATTTAAAATGGCTATGCACAACGGAGAAGATATTCACCCTGAAAAAAATATTGTAATCAGATTTTACAGAAAGTTATTCCCCGTATCTGCTGAATATGACAAAGGAAATTTTTTTACTGTTAAAAACGGGACCAGAATGGCTACTCCTCTTTTTGTCGTATTGATTGCAACTGAATTTACAGACCTAGTCTTTGCCTTTGATTCTATCCCTGCGATTTTTGCCGTCACTGATGATCCGTTCATTATTTATACTTCCAATATATTCGCAATTCTGGGTCTCAGGGCAATGTACTTTGCCCTTGCAGGTGTAATTGATAAATTCCATTATCTCAAAGTCGGTCTGTCTATGATACTTATATTTATAGGATTCAAAATGCTGATAGTCGATCTGTATAAAATTCCTATAGGATATTCCCTTGGTGTCATCGCTGTTATTCTGGCAATGTCGGTAATACTTTCTTTAATTAAACCTGTAAAGAAAAACTGACAGAATTAAAAAATGAATTTAAATTTCAATATTACTAAAACTATTAAAAATAACTGTTATGATTTCTTTCAGGTATCAGCTTGAGAAAAAAGTACCAAAAATCCTGCCCGGAGGAATTACCCGCGGAGCTTCAGTAACTGATTTCCCGGCATCGGTAGGAATCGCCGGTGTTTCCATGCGCCTTGATCCGGGCGGATTAAGAGAACTGCACTGGCATGCTAACGCCGCCGAATGGGGTTATGTCGTTAAAGGAAGCTGCCGGACCACTCTGCTCCATCCTGACGGTTCCTCGTATATTGACACTTTCGATCCGGGAGATGTCTGGTATTTCCCCCGCGGCTACGGTCATTCCATTCAGGGAATCAGCGATGAAGAATGTCATTTTATTCTCATATTTGATAACGGTGATTTTTCCGAAGATCATACTTTCAGCATTACGGATTTTGTTTCCTGTACGCCTGCAGATATTGTCGCGCAGAATCTGGGTATAAGCATTGAGGAAGTTAATATGCTTCCGAAAAAAGAAGTTTACTTTGCCCTTGGCAAAGTGCCGGATGATCATTCATTCATTTCTGCAAAAAGCGATGAACCTGATCTGACTTCAGTTCACCGCTATCCGCTGGAAGCTCAGGAACCGAGGAGGGTTCCGGGCGGTGGAACGCAGAAGACGGTTACATGTAAAGAGTTTCCCGTCAGCAGGACAATGGCTGGATCGGTTCTCGAAATTCAGCCCGGAGGACTGAGGGAAATGCACTGGCATCCAAATGCCGACGAATGGCAGTATTATATTCAGGGTAAAGCTCAGATGGGAATATTCCTCGCGCAGGGAAATAATGTAACTGAACAGTTCGAAGCAGGTGATGTCGGATATGTTCCAATGGGCGCAGGACATTACATTAAGAACACCGGAGAAGAAGTCCTGAAAATACTGATTGGATTCAATGACGGGGATTATCAGGCGCTCGATATCAGCGACTGGCTCAGGACAAATCCGAAAAGTCTGCTTGAGACAAATTTTAAAGTAGGTGAAGAAATCATAAATAAATTCCCGGCTGATCATAAATTCATGATTCCTCCGGCAAAATAAATTTCTTCTGCCGGATAAATGTTATTTTATTTTAAGAAAATTACTTTATCATTCTTTGAAAGCAAATGTTCTTATAACTTAACCTGAAATCAGTTAATCTCTATCAGTCAATTTATATTCAGATCCTCAGAGAAATTAATTTTTTATTATGGCAAGATTTTTAAAGATACACAAAGAGGAAATCGGTGACTATCCCGTGAAGTTGGCATTTTCTTTTCTGGAATTTTTTCAGTTCAGAATTTAAAAATTTTCACATTGCCGGGAGAATGCAGGATCAGCTTTATATCACAGTATTTGAAAATTTTATTTAAATTTATCTGATCAGAATATTGTTTAATTCAGGGAAGTCAATTGGCTGCCGGGTATTTTATAAATATGAATTTAACTTTGTTTCCCTTCATAATGCTGTTCTCTTTTTTAAGTAATGCTGGCAGTAGAAAGTTTGAGCAGGAATAAATAAAGTTGAAAATTTTTAATCAGAACGAACATTTTCATTAATCAAAATTAGCCTTAACATATTATAAGATTGAATGCAACTCGGGACTTAAAAAAATTTCTGCGGATTTTATCTGTCTGAGATCTGAAACCTGTTTCCTTCAGGATCGCTCCCGTCGCAGAAACTCATTCCGTCGAAAATAAATATCTTTCCCATCTTAACGCCTTTTTTTTCAAGAGATATTTTTGCTTTCTTTACATCCTTTTTGTAAAAGACTATTTTAAAGTTATTGTGAAATTTCCCTCTGCCCTTTCCCCCCGTTTTATGAAGCGCCAGACTGCATGAACCTGCATTCAGCTCTGTCCAGCCGGGATCTTCTTTGCCGATTACTTTAAGCTTCAGTACTTTTTTGTAAAACTCAGCGCAATTTGAAACATCATTTACAAACAATATTACTCTTGAAATTTTTTCAGCCATAGGATTTTAATTAATTTAATGGAATACTCAAAAAAATATTTTACTATTTCTCTCCGTATATCACCAGAGCGCCTGTATCGAATTCAACAATACCGTCAGGAAATCGCTGCGCCACAAGCTCGTATACTTCATCCTTTATTTTTTTCTTCATGTTATCATCAGCATTACTTAAAGCTGCCACAAACGGAGCTGCAACGTCCGTCATCATTTCCCAGTAAGTATCAGCAGTGCCGCATCTCATTTTACTGCTGACTTCTGTCTCTGAAGTATTTTTCAAGCCTGCATTTTTAAAGATTTCAAGTATAAGACCATTAGGCGCGCAACGGAACATTCCCGGGGCTTCGGGGGGCGGGGGAGTAAGTCCCATATTCCTGTTGATCGTTCCGCCGATAGTTGTCACCCAGTAATTTTTTTCCGGAACGTGCCAGACAGCCGTTGAGATTTTTCCTCCCGGCTTGAGAACACGGTACATTTCTTTCGCAGCAATCTGCATGTCCGGGAAAAACATGAATCCGAACCTGCAGCTGATTGCATCAAATGTATTATCTTCAAAGGGAAGTTCACACACATCGCAAACGCTTGTTTCAAAATTACTGACATTATGGATTTTGGCATTCTCTCGCGCAACTTCCAGCATTTTATCTGAAATGTCCGTCAGAATTACTTTTCCGTTTTTCATCAGTCCGGCAATTGTGAGACCCGGTTCGCCTGTGCCTGCTGCAACGTCCAGCACAAGATGATCATCTTTTGGATTTAAATTACTTATGATCTGATCACCCATTGGCATTAGAAATTCCATCATGAGATGATCCCATTTCTTCCATCCCGGCGAGAATTTGTTCCATGATTCCCTCTGCTGATCCCGGATCTTAATTAAAGCCTGTTCCATAATTTTTTTTTATTGGTTAGTAAAATTTTCTAAAAATATCCGCCGGATCATAATCTGACAGATATTGTTTGACTGCATACCCTGGTAAATGCAGATTTTGTAATGATAAAAATATTGAAATTCTTTTTCATTTGCCACAAGAATATTATTATTCAAATTGGCAAAATGTGAGAATAGCAGCGGGATTTCTTTCTCAGGGAATAAACTGACAGAATTGATTTTTCAATGAAGTTCTTTCAGAAGGTCATCCGGATCAAGCGCTTCTGTAAACATTATCAGATCGCCGTCAGAGCTGTAAGTCCACTGTTCTTTAGGTCTGTCACAGTAAAGCTCAACTCCGTTTCCGTCAGGATCATTCAGATACAAAGCTTCTGAAACACCGTGATCACTTGCTCCTGTCAGAGGATAACCGGTTTTCTGAAGACGTTCATAAATTTCGGCTAGATCTTTTCTCGTGGGAAACAAAATTGCGGTGTGATACAAACCGACGCTGTTTACCGGCGCGGGAGGCATATCCCTGCTGTGCCAGGTATTTAAACCAATGTGATGATGATAGCCGCCTGCTGATAAAAACACAGCGCTGTTACCGTATTTTGCAGTTACCTGAAAGCCAAGCAGGTCACGGTAAAACTTCAGAGACCTTTCTAAATCGGAAACCTTCAAATGAACATGTCCGATCCTTGCTTTTTCAGGTATTGTATATTTTTTTTGCATGTTTTAACTTTTAAAAAAAAAATTATTACAGTTTCGGAATATTATTTTTTTTGATCTCTTTCATAAGGTCTTCCAGATAATCGGTCTGGAGTTCCTGTATCTCAAGAAGTTTTTTGTTCTGATGAACAAGCAGGTGGTCAATTTTTTCTGAAAGCAGTTTAATTTCAAGCTCGGCTTTAAGATTAATTTTATAATCATGTTCTCCGCGTTCCCTGTCCTTCTGCTCTTGTCTGTTCTGGCTCATCATGATTATCGGCGCCTGAATTGCGGCAAGACAGGAAAGAATCAGATTGAGAAGAATGAAAGGAAAGGGATCAATCGGATTTGAAGATAAATAAATTACATTTACGATCATCCATAAAATTATAAATGAAAAGAAGGTGATTATGAATGTCCAGCTTCCACCGAATACAGCGATCTTGTCTGCAAGTCTCTGACCAAGCGTAAGTCTTGATTCGATCTCATCCTGAATATTTTCTGAAAGTATGGAATTGTTTTTTATAGCTTCCATGACGTCATTGTCAATGACGGCAAGTTCCCCTTTTTCCTGTGTGATAAGTGAAGTGATATAAAGTCTTCTGAAACTGTTAAGTTCATCAAGAGAAATAAAATCATCCAATCCGAAGTCAGGTTGCTGCCGGAGAATAAGGTCAAAAATCCCCTGCCTTAAATCAGAACCCTTTACTTCCTCTCCTTCGCTGATAAGTTCATTGCTTATTTTACTCTTTACCATATTTGCAGAATTATTTTAAAATATTAGGAATAAATATATTAACCTGTTAAATTAGATTTATTAAAAATATTGTTCAATGTTTTAATAATTAACCGGTATATATAATTTAACGGGTGCTGACATTGCTAAAATGAAAGCAATACGGATAATACGGTTTGCAGAATATTAACAGCAAATGATCCAAGGACAATTTTCCCGGCTCGTTATGAAATTACCAATTCTTTATTCTTTACTGAAATAAGCTTTACTGATAAAATAATAATGTAAACGCCTATCAGCGGACCAGCGTCAAACAATCCTCTGCTGTCAGGCGGCCAGGGAAATGTCAGGACATTCAGAATTATCAGCAGTATCCCAAGAACAGCAGAAGGGATTCCCCAGAGTTTCCCGAAATTCGAATTTCCTGAGAGAGCAACAGAAAGAAATATCAGAGACGTTCCAATAAACAGATCCCAGGCAACGTCAATTCCATGATCAACCAGTCTGACCGAACCGAGTATGACTGAATAAAGCTGTTTACTTTCCGGTGAAGCGGAAATGTTTTCCTCAATTCCCCAGCGGACCGCAAGCTGAACTGATATCATGCATGCAACAAGCGTAAAACCAAGTACAGCAAAAAGAAAAGCAATCCTGTTTGCAGCAGACTGCTTTTCATATGATAAAAAGCTGTAAATGGAATAGACAAAAATAATTGAAAGCAACGGCCAGAGCATTGCGAGTGCATACAAAGAAATGTGACCAAGAGGAAGGAAATTTGTCAGAATATATAATACAGTTCCGGTAATTCCGCAAAGACCTCCGAATTTTTTCAGAGATGAGATGTTTTCTTCTTTAATTTTATTCATACGGCAATGAATTTAAATAAAATTAACTGAATAAAACTATTATATCAACAAGGCATTATGAAGCTTTTCAATCTGAAAATAATTCCTGCAAAAAAAAAGCCCGGGCTGTTTCCAGTCCGGGCTCATTATTGGATATTGAATTTTTTATTCGCCGTCTTTTTTCGGATTTTTCTTGAAGTTCTCTACGGGTTTGTCCTCGCTTCTCTTATATTCCCTTGAACCGTCGTTTCCTGAATCATAGGTCTTTGGCGGTGTGTAAGTACCGGGATTATAAGTCTTGGTTGTATTTCTGCTTCTTTTTTTCTTCTTGGAGGATTTTTTCTTCTTTGAATACTTTTTCTTTGAAGATTTTTTCTTTGAAGATTTTTTCTTTGAAGATTTTTTCTTGGAAGATTTCTTTTTTCCTGAAGATACCTTTTTCTTTTTGGTGCTTCTTTTCTTCTTCTTAGAAGATTTTTTCTTTTTCTTGGTGCTCTTTTTTTTCTTTTTACTTTGATTCATTTCCTCAACATTTGTCGGGGATTTGGCATTCAATTCCGATAGATGACTGATTGTACCGAAAAAAGTAAAAACAAATAAAAAAGACAATATAAATAATGATCTTTTTGACATGCTTTTCTCCTTTTTAATTATGTCAGCTATCAAACTACTTCAATAATGTTTAAAGTTCAATTCATTTTTTAACTTTTTTAAATAAATCTCAATTCATATTTTACTTTAACTAATATGAATAAAAGTAATAATAAAAAGACAGTAGTTGTAGCCATGAGCGGCGGAGTTGACTCTTCTGTAGCAGCCGCCCTGCTTAAAAATGAAGGCTATGATCTTATCGGAATCACCATGAAAACATGGGGATATGATGACTTTCCTGAAAAAGATTCGGGATGCTGTTCTCTTGAAACAATTTACAACGCAAGAAATGTAGCGCAGAATCTCGGTTTCAGTCACTACACGCTGGATTTTACTGAAAAATTCAATGAAGTCGTAATAGATAATTTCATATCGGAATATCTAAAAGGTAATACTCCGAATCCCTGCGTACTTTGCAATAAATCCATTAAATGGGGAGCTTTACTAGATAAAGCCGAATCCCTAGGAGCTGATTATCTTGCGACAGGACATTATGCAAAAATTAATTATAACAAAGATACAGACAGATACAATATCAGAACTTCCGATGACCTGAAAAAGGATCAGTCATACGCTTTGTGGAGAGTTTCACAGCATGCCCTTGGTAAAACTTTATTTCCGCTGGGAGATTATTCTAAGGACCAAATAAGAAAACTTGCGCATGATATGAATCTCAAATCTGCCGATACTCCGGATTCACAGGAAATTTGTTTTGTGCCGAATAATGATTACAGGGAACTTCTTGAGATAAGGCTTCCCGGAATGAATGAAAAACTTTCCGGAGGAGAAATTATTTACAATGATAAAAAAGTCGGAAATCATAAAGGTTATCCTTACTTTACAATAGGGCAGAGAAGGGGTCTGAAAGTTTCTGTCGGTAAAAGACTTTATGTTTCAAAAATTGACGCTCAGAACAACAGAGTATTTATTGATGATGAAACAGCTTTGCTGAACTCGGAATTTACAGTTAAGGAAATCAATCTGATGATGACTGAAAAACTCAATGACCCTGTTAACGCAAAAGTCAAGATCAGATACAATGATAAAGGCAATGAAGCGGTGCTCGAGCAGATCAGTGAAAATGAGATCAGAGTAAAGTTTGAGAATCCGCAGAAGGCTATCACTCCCGGACAGTCAGCCGTATTTTATTCAGGTGCAGATGTTATCGGCGGCGGTATTATTGATAAAATTCTAAGCTAATATTCTTATTAATGGATCTTTACAAAGATTTAATCAGGAAGAGCAGAAAAAAAAAGAAGACAATTATTTTCCCCGAGTCAGGCGACAGCAGGGTGATCAGCGCTGTAAAAAGAATACTGAAGGAAAAAACTGCTGAAGTGATTTTAATTGATAACGGAAAAAATTCAGATGTAACAATCCCTGACTGCAGAGAACTTCTTGTAATAGACAATAACTTCAGCAGTCAATTCGCTGAAGATTACCACAGAATAAGATCAGCCAAAAAAAAAGAACAGAAAAAGGAGCAGTCTCTGAAAGAGATCAGCGACCCTTTGACTTTCAGCTGTATGCTTCTGAGGAATAATTTTGCGGACGGATTAATAGCAGGAAGTGTTTACAGCACTTCGGAAGTACTGAGAAATGCGATCTCAATAATCGGCACATCAAAAAATAATAAAACCGTATCTTCTTTTTTTCTTTTTACATTCCCTGCAGGGCATGTCCACGGTAAAAAAATTATTGCCTATGCAGACTGCGGCGTAGTTCCGGATCCCGATGCAGAACAGATGTCTGATATTGCATTGAGTACAGCAGAGAATTTCAGAAAGATAACAGGAATTCAACCCAGGGTTGCCTTCCTTTCATTTTCAACCAAAGGCAGCGCTGAAAGCGGATCGCTTGACAAGATAATTGAAGCGGTGAGAATAACAAAAAAAAGAGCTCCGAAAATGATCATTGACGGTGAACTCCAGTTCGATGCCGCTTTCGTTCCCGAGGTTGCGGAAAGAAAAAATCCGAATGGGAAAATAAAAGGGGATGCAAATGTTTTCATTTTCCCGGATCTGAATTCCGGGAACATAGCATATAAGATAACTGAAAGGATCGGCGGAGCTTCGGCGACCGGACCGGTACTGCAGGGACTTTCTAAGCCTGTGATGGACCTATCAAGAGGATGCAGCGCTGAAGATATTTTTAATATGAGTCTGATAATTTCAAATATTTAAAATTTAATTTCTGTATGAAAAAAACATTTCACGAACTGTGTAACGATGTAAGAAAAAACGTGAAGGAATGTACAGTAAAAGAAGTAATGGAAATGAAAAAAAACAGTGAAGATTTTTTACTGGTTGATATAAGGGAAGACAATGAATTTGAAAAAGGAAGAATAAAAGATTCGGTTCACATCGGGAAGGGTATCATAGAAAGAGACATTCACATGCATGTAAAAGATCATGATAAAAAAATCGTGCTTTACTGCGGAGGAGGTTTCAGATCGCTTATCGCTGCGGAGTCGCTTCAGAAAATGGGTTATTCAAAAGTCGTTTCAATGAACGGCGGCTGGAGAGGATGGAATGCAGCTGGCGGTGAAACTGAAACAGGGTGATTCAAATATTTTTAATTAAACATTTCTAAATCTTTTTATCTGTCCTGTTAAGGAAATCCCTTATCAGCTGATCATTGGTCTCGGTCAATTCTTTAGGCGTACCTTCAAAATATATTTTCCCTTCATGCATCATCGCAACTCTGTCAGCGACATCATATACGCTGAAAATATCATGGGTCACAACTATGGAAGTTACTTTCAGTTTATCCGAAAGATCCTTTATCAGATCATCTATCTGATCGCTCATTACCGGGTCAAGACCTGTGGTCGGTTCGTCATATAGAATGTATTCCGGATTTGTTGCAAGAGATCTTGCAAGGGAAACCCGTTTTTTCATTCCGCCCGAAAGATCCGAAGGTTTCATATTCTGAATATCAGCCAGTCCTACGAGTTCAAGTTTCTCTGCTACGACCGCTGCTATATCGGGTTTAGACATATTTGTATTTTCTTTCAGTGCAAGACCAATGTTTTCTTCCACATCCATAGAATCAAACAAGGCTGCTCCCTGAAACAGAAACCCGAAATTTCTTCTAACTTTATAAAGCTCTTTATCGCTCATTTTGGCAATATCCTCTCCGTCGATTAATACCTCGCCTTCATCAGGTTTAAGCAGGCCGATAATATGTTTAAGCAGGACGGATTTTCCGCAGCCGCTCCTTCCTATAATTACTTGAGTTATACCCTTGTCAATTGTAAGATCTACTCCGCGGAGGACTTCTTTGCTTCCGAAACTCTTTTTTAAATTCTTTATTTCAATCATTTACAAAGCCCAAAAATTTTTTAGAAAATTAACATTATTAAAAGATATAAGAAACTTACTAAAAAAATTTAAATTGAATCCACTAAATTTTTAAATAATAATTTTACAAAAAATAACTTTGTAATTCCAGAATTATTTTTATAAATTAAAACAATACTAAATAATAACGAAAGGTTAAAATATGAAGAAAATTTCAACATTTTTTATCACTTTACTTATATCATTTTCTTTGAACATTGATAATGCTAAATCTCAGAATAATGTTCTTCTAGAATTCTGCACCGGAACATGGTGTCAGTGGTGTCCCTGCGGTCATGACATAATTCATGACATACTTTTAAATTATCCAAACACAGTAGTCCTGGCATATCACGGGGCAGGAAGCGATCCCTGGCAGAGTTATTCTCAGGGCATCAGGTCAATTTTCGGATTCAGCGCTTATCCGACAGGATGCGTTGGCAGAAGAAGCGGAGTGATTGACAGATCCGCATGGAATAATGAAGTAGTGATCCAGTCACTGCTCGTTCAGCCGGGCGTGAATATTTCTGTATCAGGCAAATCTTATGACGCTAACACAAGAACCCTGAATGCTACTGTTAATGTGACGGCAAATGAAGACCTTACAGGAGATTTCAAGATCAATTACGTTCTTACTGAAAATAATCTTATTTATTCCCAGACCGGAAACAGCTCATGTACTGGCGGTTCAAATTATGAGCATGATGATGTAGTAAAAAGCATGCTTAACGGAGATCAGGGTGAATTATTAAGTTCAGGAACATGGACCTCCGGTCAGACAATTACAAGGAATATAAGTTATGTAATTCCCGGTGATCCTCAGGTGAGCGTTACGGATAACTGTGACATTAACATTTTCGTTTACAAACAGGGAGCAAGTATTTCCCAGAGCAGTTATGTTCAGAATGCAATGAAAACATCCCTGACAGGAACAACAGGTATCAGCAGTCAGAACATTACTCCTTCAGAATATAAGCTGACTCAGAATTATCCTAATCCGTTTAATCCTTCTACTAACTTCAGCTTTTCAATTCCGAAAACTGAAAAAGTAAGTCTGAAGATCTATGATATTCTCGGAAATGTAGTTGACACTTATGTGGACGGAGTTTTGAATGCAGGAACATACAGCGTTCAATTTGACGGTACAAATCTTTCCAGCGGAGTATATTTCTATACTATTAACGCCGGAAGTTTCAGTGAAACAAAAAGAATGCTTTTAACAAAGTAACATTTATTAATTAATTCACTACTTGCAGAGCGGATCATTCGGTCCGCTTTTTTTACTTTAAATGAGAATATATTGAGATTGATTATTTAGGTTTTTAGATACTAATTTCAACTTGATTATTTTGTAAATAATAATTAAAATGACTTAAAATATTATATTTCATAAATTAAAAACAGGAGCTAAAAATGAGAAGTTCTAAACAATTGTTAACTTTTCTTGTAATCGTAATCCTAGCATTAGGTTTTAAAACGGAAGTATATTCACAGTGGACGCTTGCGGGACTTGTTTCAAATCCCGGAACGTTCCCGAGCATTTCCGTTGTAGATCAGAATGTTATCTGGGTAGCCGGCGGACCGACGGGAACACCGGTAGTTGCAAGATCAACCAACGGAGGCGTCAACTGGACCAATATGCCGACTAATGGAATTCTGCTTGAAGTATACTGCGTCTGGGGAATTGACGAGAATACAGCTTATGTTGGCGACGGCGGAGCAGCAGGCGGAGCAGGCGGAAACGCCAGATTCTACAAGACAACCAATGCCGGTGCGAACTGGACTGAAGTCGGGTCCACAGGCGGATCAGCAGGATTTTTTAACGGGATTGTCTTTTCCAAAACGCAGCCTACTTTCGGTGTAGCTCAGAGTGATCCTCCTTTAGGTGCTGGACAGCCTTATTATTTTTCTGTAACAACTGACGGCGGCTCAACATGGACTCCAACAGCTCCTCCCGGATTTGCAGGCACTGCATCAGCTCAGAATTCCATAGTTTGTCTGGATAATCAGTTCTATGGATTCGGAAGCAATACTTCTCCGCCTTCACTGATCTATACTTCAAACGGTGGAACAAACTGGGCAAAAATCGGAACTTCAGTTGCGGGTAATTTTACTTCAGGTGTTGCTTTCAGCACTGATAAGCAGCGCGGTCTGGTAGCATCAAGTACTTCACTTCCTCAGGTATCAAGAACAACAGACGGAGGTCTGACATGGACAACCGTTGTTGCCCAGGCAGGAGTCACAGGTTACGCAACAATAAAATGGATAGAAGGAACCAATACAGTTTACATGTCAGGTCAGGTCGGAGCAGCAGGAGTAATTGAAAAAAGCACAGACGGCGGACTTACATGGAGCGTAATGACTACTTCAAGTCTTACAGGTGTTACGCACATGGAATTCAGAAGAGTTGGAACTACAGTTTACGGATTTGCAGTAACATCCAACGGTGCAGTTCTTAAACTGGTTGAAACCGTAACTACTGTTAACAACATCAGCAGTTCGGTTCCGGCTGATTATAAACTTGATCAGAATTATCCTAACCCGTTCAATCCTTCAACAACCATTAATTTCTCAATCCCAAATTCTTCTAAAGTAAACCTTACAGTTTACAATTCTCTGGGAAAAGAAGTATCAACGCTTGTTGACGAATTCCTGAACGCAGGAAGTTATTCCACAAAATTTACAGCTTCTTCAGATCTTACTTCCGGAATTTATTTCTATACAATAAAAGCCGGCAATTTTACAGAGACGAAAAAGCTGATGTTAGTGAAATAAAGAATTTATGTTTTAAAATTTATAAAACCCGTCTTCTCAATGGCGGGTTTTATAAATTGTTACAAAACCCAACGTAACAGCTAATTACAAATAATAATAATTTAAAAAAAAGAAAGGATTTACCTTGAAAAAATTATTTGTAATTTTGTTCTCATTTATTTTCTGCAATTCATTTTCACAATGGACTATAGTAAGTACAGTCCCTACATCTCCGCTTATAAATTCAATTTCAGTAGTTGATCAGAATCTCATCTGGATAGGATGTGACGGCGGTAAAGTATACAGAAGCACTAACGGCGGCGTAAACTGGGATCTCAGGAATACAGGAATCCCTACTGGAAATGTTTACGGCATTTCTGCTCTTGATACTTCAAACTGCTGGATCGGCAATGCCAGCGGTTCTATCTACAGAACGAGTGACGGCGGTTCTACATGGATACAGCAGCTTTCTGTTCCCGGAAGCTTCTCCGACGGAATCCACATGTTTAATTCCGGTTACGGCATTTATTATGCTGACCCCGCTGCAGCATCGGGACAGACTTTTCAGTACAGGTATACAACCAACGGCGGAACAAACTGGCTGCTTGCACCAAATGCGCCTGTTGTTTCAAATGAATACGGTGTCGTAAATGCATGGGACTGGCTGGATACTGCAACGATATGGCTTGGAGTTGCGAATGCCGTTTCAAATGCAACAAATTCAAAAGTGTACAAAGCAACCGGAGGATTTGCCGCAGGGACTTTTACATTCGGTCAGTTCGGCGGATCGGGAACTCCCGATGGTCTTTATTCTCAGGGAATAGGATTTACTGATGCGTCTTTTGGAATGCTTGGCACAAATAACGGTAACATCAGGAGAACCACTAACGGTGGATCAACATGGACTGCCGTAACTAATCCACCAGGAATACCTTCATTTGCAGTCAACGATATGCATTCATTTAAAGACGGTTCCAATTTAATCAGAATAGCTATGAGCTCAGCAAATGTAGTTCAGAGCTGGCTTTACAAAACCACCGATTACGGATTGACATGGATTCAGGAAACACTTCCTACATCACTTCAGGCAAATCCTATTCAGCATATGGCTTTTGTAAATCAGACTCTGGGATATGCAGGATGCGCAGGCGGGATTTTTGTAAGATACAACGGACCTTCGGGTATCTCTCAGTCCGGCGGAATTCTTCCATCTGAATACAAACTCGAACAGAATTACCCGAATCCGTTTAATCCTTCGACTAAAATTAATTATTCAATTCCTGTTTCCTCCAAGGTTACTTTGAAAATATATAATACACTTGGAAATGAAGTGAGCACGCTTGTGAATGAATTTAAAAGCGCTGGAAATTATTCAGCAGAATTTACCGCAGGATCTTTACTGAATTCCGGCGTGTATTTTTATACTCTCACCGCCGGGGATTTTGTATCCGCTAAAAAGTTTATTCTCCTTAAGTAAAACAGTTTGCACTGAACTATCAGCTGAAATTGATCAACCCTTCAGAATAATTTTCTGAAGGGTTTTTCACTATTAAGCCCTTCTGAAAGTGATTCTTTGAAAATTAACTTTGTCAGGTTTTAAAAAACAGTAAATTAAATCTTGACATTTAATTTCAGATGAAGTAATTTTTACGAAATAGATTAGTTATGTCTGTACTAACAAACAAATTGCTGCACGCAGCTTTGATCTCCAAAACGGTCTGGTGTTTTCAGAATTTTCTGACAATGGAATTTTACAGAAAGATCTGCAATAACTGTTACTGGAGCAGCGTTTATTCGGAAAAACATAATCTATTCAGGCAGATTGTTCTGCTTTTACTCTCAATTATACCATTGCTCTTCCTTTCGTTTTTTTATTCGCCGAAAGATCCTGCAAACCTGAACAGATCTTCTTTTTACACAAAACTTGTAAATCTCTTTACCGGACTGATAATAAGCACCGGCAAATTTATAGATTTTATATCAAATAAATTAATACTTTTATCCGATTCGCTTGTCAATACGGAAAAAGTAAAATTCAGATCACCCGATATTATTACGCTTGATTCATCCTATCTGATCTAGAAAATCCAATATTTCTCATATCTTTAGATCTTATTCCTTTTAAGTTAAATTCACGATGTTAAAAGATTATGATTCTGCTTATGAATACTGCAGAAAAATTGCGTTAAATCATTATGAAAATTTTCCTGTAGGCTCATTCCTGATACCTGAAGATAAGAGAAAGTATTTTTACAGTGTATATGCATTTTCAAGATTTGCAGATGATATTGCCGATTCAGTTGAATATGATGAAGAAAATAAATTAAGGAAACTTGAACAGCTTGAAACCGAGCTTGATAAACTTGAATCCGGAAGAGCGGAGGAATTCGCGGAAAATACAGCTGATATTTTTACAGCGCTTTCCGATACTGTCAGTAATCTGAATATTCCCGTGCATGAATTCAGAGATCTGCTAAGCGCATTTAAGCAGGACTCAGTTAAAAGAGATTACGGAAATTTTAAAGAATTAATTGAATATTCACAGAGATCCGCTAATCCGATCGGTCATCTTGTTCTTTATATTTTCGGATATGATAAAAAAACCAATAGAAAATTATTCAGGGATTCAGACAGAATATGCACTGCCCTGCAGCTTACGAATTTCTGGCAGGATGTATCTGAGGATCTGAAGATTGACAGAATTTATATTCCCGGAAATTCAATGAGTGAATTCAATTATAACACTGACAAGCTGAAGAATAAAATTGAAAATGATGATTTCAGGAATATGATAAGGGATCTTGCAGGGAAAACCGAAAAACTGTTTGATGATGGTTCCGGTATAG
Organism: Bacteroidota bacterium; assembly: GCA_018266875.1. Lineage (GTDB taxonomy): Bacteria > Bacteroidota > Ignavibacteria > Tepidaquicellales > Tepidaquicellaceae > UBA2330. The sequence goes on along the minus strand of JAFDZR010000014.1, from coordinate 24,982 downwards.
TCAGCGAACTTAAAGGCAGACTTAGACTTGAGATAAAGGCAACAATATACGGAGGAAGGGAAATACTAAGCAAAATAAGAAAGATCAATTATAATGTGCTTTCTGAAAGAGTGAAACTTAACACCAAAGATAAAATAAAAATATTAATCAAATCATTAATAAAGTGAACGGATATAAAGAGAAGAGGGAATCAAGGGAATCAGGCAAAGCTGAAAATAAAAACAGCAGGTCGAGTTTCTTCTATTCTTTTTCTCTTCTGCCTAAGGAAAAAAATGAAGCAATAAATACTGTTTATGAATTCTGCAGGGAAACCGATGACATTGTTGATGAAAATAACAGCAGCGCTGATATTAAAAAGTCAAGGATACAGGAATGGAAAACCGAACTTGAAGAGGCGATAAAAAATCAGAATTCAAAATTCAGTCTGCTGAATAAGGTAAGCAGCGTGATGAAAAAATTCAGCATTCCTTCAGAGCCGTTCTTCGATCTTATAAAAGGAATGGAGCTTGATATTGCAAAGAACAGATACAATACTTTCGGAGAACTAAATGACTACTGTTATAAAGTAGCTTCAACGGTAGGACTTATGAGCATAGAGATCTTCGGTTACAAAAATCCAAAGACCAAAGACTTTGCAGTCAATCTCGGAATTGCGCTTCAGCTTACAAATATCTTAAGGGATATAAAAACCGATGCAGCGCTGGGAAGAATATACATCCCGCTGGAAGATCTTGAGAAATTCAATTACGGTGAAAATGAATTAATGAATCTCAGTTATAATGAGAAATTCAGGAACCTGATGAAGTTTGAATGCGAAAGAGCTCATTCATATTACAGGAAAGCTAACGAATCCCTGACTGAGGATGACAAAGGTCTAATGTTTGCGGCAAGGATTATGCAGCATATTTATTTTCGGATCCTGAAAAAAATTGAGAAAAGAAATTATAATGTATTTGAGGAAACAGTGAAGGTGTCAAAACTTAAAAAGATATTCATAACGGCGGGTGTTTTCATAAAGTATAAACTTCTTTATGGTTTCGGTGAAAAGAATTTAGCCGTTAACGGAAAATGAATTCCGGAAAAAGCGTAACTGTGATCGGGGGCGGAATAGCGGGACTGTCATCAGCAGTATTCCTGGCAGAAAAAGGATGCAGAGTGAAATTAATTGAATCGTCGCCAAAACTCGGAGGCAGAGCTTACAGTTTTTATGACCAGGAAAAAAAAATGTTCTTTGACAACGGTCAGCATATACTTGCAGGATGGTATGAAAACACTTTCGACTTTCTGAAGATCACCGGAAGTTTTGGACTTCTTGATTTTCAGAGCGCACTTGAAATTAATTTCATAAATGAGAATATGCAGATATTCCGGCTTAAGTGCACTGATGATGATCCTCCCATGAATCTTGTTATGGGTTTGTTGAAATTCAAAGCCCTGAATTTTAATGACAAATTCCGTCTCAGAAATATTAACAAAATCCTGAAAGGGGAGAAAGACAGTCTGCTGAAATATGATAATGCAGGAGAACTACTGAGAGATTTAAATCAGACGGACAATCTCATGAAGTACTTCTGGGAACCGCTGATACTTGCTGTCTTCAATACTAAACCATTGAATGTAGGAACAGAAGTTTTCATTAATGTATTAAAGACCGGCTTCGGTGAAAAGGGAAATTCGAATCTTGTAATACCGTCTGTCGATCTGAATGCACTGCTGATAAATAAGACAGTTGAATATTTTGAAAGAAAAGATGTAACAGTTATTACAGGAGAAAGAGTAAAGCAAATTGATATTGGTGAAAAGGTAAACTTCATTATTCTTGAAAACGGTGAAAAGATATTTTCCGATTATTACATAAGCGCTGTCCCGTTCTTTTCTTTTGCAAGGCTTTTTGATGAAAAGATATCAGGAAAGTTTAAGTTTGATCCTGACTCTCTAAAGCATTCATGTATAATTTCTGTACACATTTTTTTAAAAGAAGAGATTCCGGAGGAAATGATACCGGATAATTCACTTGGAATGACAGGACTGACCGGAACTTCAGTGCAGTGGATATTCCTGAGAAGCAGAAAACATTTAAGTCTGGTCATCAGCGGCGCAGACGATATCGGACTGACTGATGAAAGTCCTGAAAAGATTTTTGAAACATGCGTTAATGATCTTAAGAAATGCATAAGAGATTTTGATAAGATTAAGATCTCCGATTACAGAGTAATAAAGGAAAAACGAGCTACATTTATACCGTCTGCTGAAAGCGGAAGAAACAGACCAGGCCAGAGGACGGAATTTGAAAATTTTTTCATTGCAGGAGACTGGACAGATACAGGACTGCCTTCAACCATTGAAAGCGCTGTAAAGAGTTCTAAGATAATTAGTGATCACATATAAAAAATAATTTTCATAAAACAAAAAAAACAAACTCATGGAAACGAAAACTTTAATTCCCGGTTCAATCCCTCTGATAAGCAAAGATCAGACGGAAGAAAGCGACAAAGAGCAGCTTATCAAAAAGATGCTGATGGAGGAAAGAAAAAGACTTGAAAAGGAAAACGGAATTGAGAACAAGAACATCAATCATTTCAAGAGACCTCTGGAAAAAGCTTTTACAAAGGATCAGAGAAAAGATACCACGATCCTTTTCGGCGGTCTTACCTGGAAACATGAGAAGCTGATCAAAGGAGCGCTTGAAGGTATCGGTTATAACACTGATTATATCCCGACTCCGGATAAGAAAGCTTTTCAGCTCGGCAAGGAATACGGAAATAACGGTCAGTGTAATCCGACTTATTTCACCGTGGGGAATCTTGTTCAGTATCTTCAGGGTCTTGAGGAAAAAGGAATGAGTAAACAGGAGATTATTGACAGACATGTATTCTTTACAGCCGGCGCATGTGGTCCGTGCAGATTCGGAATGTATGAAGCTGAATACAGACTGGCTCTCAGGAATTCAGGTTTTGACGGATTCAGGGTTCTTCTTTTCCAGCAGACCGGAGGACTTTCTCAAAATGAACTCGAAGCCGGTCTTGAAATGAATCTGGATTTCTTTCTTGGAATTATTAATGCCATGATGCTCGGGGATATTATCAATGAGATCGGTTACAATATCCGACCATATGAAGTCAATGAAGGCGAGACCAACAGAGTAATGGAGGAAGTAATTGATATTTTTTATGAAAAGCTAAAGGGCAAAAAGTATTTTGATTTTAATTCAAAGCTTGGAAAACTTCTGCAGAAAATCCCTGCATCCGAATATCTGACTAAGTTTGTAGATCAGATACTGGGCGAATACTATCTCGAAGCGGGAGAGGAAGCGTTCAGAAAGTTCAATGAAATAAAAGTAGACAGGACCAGATTAAAACCAATAGTAAAGATAACCGGTGAGTTCTGGGCTCAGACCACTGAAGGAGACGGAAATTTCAATATGTTCCCGTTTCTTGAAAAAGAAGGAGCGCAGCTTCTTGTCGAACCGATTTCAACATGGATAATGTATATGCTGCATCAGGCAAAATCCATGAATGAGGATCAGAAAGGACTCAATGTCAGCAAAGACCTGGATGAAAAGCAGACTGCCAAAGAAAAACTTAAACTGATGAAGGAATACAACAGCAGCAGAGCGATATTGACACTTTCTGAAAAAATATTTGAAAGAGAATACAACAGATACAGAAAGACATTTAAGAATATACCGCACGAACTTGTTGATCAGAAAATCCTTAAAGCGCTTGCGCATGATTTTTATCATTCCAGAGTGGAAGGCGGGGAAGGGCATCTTGAGATCGGCAAGAGTATTTATTATACAGTGAATAATCTTTGTCACATGATACTTTCTCTTAAGCCATTCGGATGCATGCCGTCAACACAGTCTGACGGAGTGCAGTCGGCGGTTTCAAATTTCTACAAGGACATGATCTTTCTTCCGATTGAAACTTCCGGAGAAGGAGATGTAAACGCTCATTCAAGGGTCCAGATGGCTCTCGGAGAGGCAAAGGCCAAGGCAAAGATAGAATATAAAGAATGTCTGGAGAAAACAGGATATACGCTTGAAGAAATCAAAGCATATGTTGATTCGCACGAAGATCTGCAGAGACCTTTTTACGGTATCTCTCACAGAAAAGGAATCTCGGGGATGGGCGCAAATTTCATTCTTGATGTCTCTGATATGATGAAGAAAGACGGAATCAACAGTTTACGTGAGAAAAAGACGGAGATTGAAAACGTCGGTTGAAATTAAAACTGAAAATTTTTTTTTAAAAAGATTCTTAAAATAAATATAACCAATGTCTGCAAAAAGAAATTATTCTATCGGGTTTGATGTAGGATCAACTACGGTTAAAGCCGTTGTTATCGATACTGATAAAGATGAAATAATATGGTCGGATTATCAGCGGCATGATACAAAGCAGCCAGAAAAATCTCTTGAGCTTCTTAAGAAAATGGAAAAGGATCTTGACCTTGAAAGCACGGAAGGAATGAGATGCTTTATTACCGGTTCGGGCGGGTCCAATATCGGCAAACATATAGGAGCAAAATTTGTCCAGGAAGTTAATGCAGTTTCCCTTGCCGTGGAGAAATTATATCCCGCTACACATTCTGTTATCGAGCTCGGCGGTCAGGATGCAAAGATCATAATCTTCAAGCCTGATGAAGAAACCGGGAAGAAGAAAAAAATTCCTTCCATGAATGATAAATGCGCAGGCGGAACCGGCGCAGTCATTGACAAGATAAATGCCAAGCTAAAGATACCTGCAGACAAACTTTGCAATATGGGCTATTATGATCTGCGTCTTCATCCGGTTGCAGGGAAGTGCGGGGTTTTTGCCGAAACTGATATCAATGGTCTTCAGAAATCAGGTGTTCCTGCGGATCAGCTTATGGCTTCTTTATTTGAATCAATAATCCAGCAGAATATTTCGGTGCTTACAAGAGGGCATACTCTGATGCCTGAAGTGCTGCTGCTTGGCGGACCAAACTGTTATATTAAAGGAATGAAGGAATGCTGGAAATATAACATTCCGAAGATCTGGGAAGAAAGAAAAATAAAACTTCCTGAAGGCATTGCCCCTGAAGATCTTATCAAGGTTCCTGACAACGCTCAGTACTTCGCCGCAATCGGCGCTGTTGAATACGGAAAAGAAGAAGAAGAACATATCGGAGTTTATACAGGATGGAAAGCTCTTGAACATTATATACTTGTCGGAAGGGAAGAAGAAAAGAAAAAGCTTAACGGCGGAAACACAACAGGTCTTTACAAGACTGACAACGAACTTGTTGAATTCAAGAAAAAGCACAGGATAGAAAAATTCACGCCCGCAGTATTTAAAAAAGGCGAGGTCGTAAAAGGATTTATTGGGATTGACGGCGGATCTACATCAACTAAAGCAGCTCTGGTTTCTCTTGATAAGGAAGTACTCATTAAAGCATATCAGCTTTCCAAAGGCAATCCGATAGAGGATACTATTGACATTCTTTCGAATATTCAAAAACAGGTTGAAGATCAGGGAGCAGAACTTGAAATTCTCGGGGTCGGGACGACAGGATATGCAAAAGATATTCTTAAAGATGTGCTGCAGGCCGACGTTGCATTGGTTGAAACTGTTGCGCACACGCAGGCGGGTCTTCATTTTTATCCTGAAACAGATGTGATCTGTGATGTAGGCGGTCAGGATATTAAAATTATAATCCTCAATCAGGGAAGGGTTGTAGATTTCAAACTCAACACTCAGTGCTCAGCTGGTAACGGATATTTCCTTCAGTCAACAGCGCAGGGATTCGGATATACCGTGGAGGAATTTGCCGAGAAAGCTTTTGAAGCGAAGACATTCCCGAAATTCGGATACGGATGCGCCGTATTCATGCAGTCTGACATAGTTGATTTTCAGAGACAGGGCTGGAGAGCAGAAGAGATCATGGCCGGTCTAGCAAATGTGCTTCCGAAAAATATCTGGCTGTATGTTTCACAGATCCCAAATCTTGCAAAACTTGGTTCCACATTTGTGCTTCAGGGCGGAACGCAGCATAACCTTGCAGCTGTAAAGACACAGGTTGATTTTATAGAAGAAAGATTTAAAGGAAGCGGAATTGAACCGAAAGTATTTGTGCATAAACATACCGGAGAAGCAGGAGCAATCGGATGCGGAATAGAAGCGGCAAGACTTTTTCAGAACGGAAAGCGAACTGAATTTATCGGGCTGGAAAGAGTAAAGAATATTCTTTTCAAAACAACAAGAGAGGAATCTACAAGATGCTATTTCTGTAAAAATAAGTGTCTGAGAACTTTCATTGATGTAAAAACTGAGAATATTCCTCTTGATAAAATAGAAGAAACAAGAAAGAAATTTATTGAAGAAAAAGAAATTTCCCCGGATAAAATAATAAATCCCACTTCCAAAGTTCCGCTTGAAGAGGGGACGCAGAGACTTATAATTGCAACCTGTGAAAAAGGAACTGTTGAAGATGTAGCAGACATGAGAGGTATCAAACAGGGAATAGACGAAATCAAAAAGCAGAATCCAAACATAGTGGATGAAGCGGCAAAAAATGCCTGGATATCTTATAAACCCCAGTTGGTAACCGGAGAGATCCCTGAACCAAAGGGTCTGCTATTGTCCAAAAAGAAAAAGGAAGAATACAGACAGAGATTTGAGAAAACTGAAATGAGATCAAAGCTGGTTATTGGAATTCCGAGAATACTCAACATGTATCAGCACACTCCTTTCTTTACGGCATATTTCGAATCACTGGGAGTTAAATCAGGGAATTTTGTTTATTCAGAATTCACATCGGAGGAAATGTATAAAGCCGGAGCAAAGAGAGGAAGCATAGATCCCTGCTTCCCTTCAAAAGTTGCAATCCCTCATATTCATAACCTTCTGTATGTTCAGAGCAAAAAGAAGAAAATTGATTTTATTTTTTCTCCGATGGTTGACAACATGCCGTCAGAGCTGGAATTTGCGCAGGCGCATAATGCATGTCCTACTATTACCGCTACCATTGAAGCAGCCAAAGCTGCATTTATAAAAGAAGGTGATCTCTTCAAAGAGCATCACACTGAATATATAAATCCTTTCATACAGCTTTACAATGAACAGCTTACATGCAGACAGATGTTTGAATGTTTCAGTGAAAGACTCGGGCTTACTGAAGAGGAAAATATCAAAGCAGTCAGAGAAGGTTATAAGGCATATTACAAATTCGTAAATACACACAAGGAAAAATCTTCGGAAGTTCTGAAGAGACTGGAAGAAGAGAACAAGATTGGAATAGTAGTTCTGGCAAGACCATATCACAATGATCCCGGCATCAATCACGAGATACTTGAGGAATTTCAGAAGCTTGGATATCCTGTTTTCTATCAGGATACACTCCCGACCGATGAAGAAACTCTGGACAGACTCTTCGGGGATGAGATCAGAGCCGGAATTATCAGAACTCCGTTTGACATTGAAGACGTCTGGAAGAATTCATATTCTGAGAATACATCGAGAAAAGTATGGGCTGCGAAATATACAGCAAGACATCCGAATTTAATTGCTCTTGAACTCTCATCTTTCAAATGCGGTCACGACGCTCCGATTTATACTGTAATCCAGGAGATAGTTGAAGATTCCGGCACTCCTTATTTTTCTTTCAAGGATATTGACGAGAACAAGCCGAGCGGTTCAATAAAGATCAGGGTAGAGACAATAGGATATTTCCTTAAAAGATACAGGGAAGATATAGTAATGAAGATCAGAAAGAAGATGAGCATAGAAGAGAAGCTGAAGGAATTTGAAATGAAGATAAGAAAAAATCTGGAACTTCAGGAAAAGATAAAAGAAATGAAAGAAACGGATCCCGGCATTGACAGGAAAAATAACGGGCAGAATATTATACATTCGGACGAAGTAAAGGTTTTCCGTAAGAAATTTGAGAATGTCTGATAAACGTGCAGGTAATTTATTCTGCATTATGCTATGTCTTCATAATTGACAATATATTATTTGTTAAGTAGATTATTAATATTTATTAATAATCCGGACCGGGAATAAATTGGTACAAAATATTGAATTCACTCAAAAGATAATCACGCCTGAAATCCCGGATTTTTATTATTCAAGGGACAGGCTGACCGGGAAGCTTTTATCATTCCGGGATAAAAAACTTATTCTGATCACGGCTCCGGCCGGATACGGCAAGACCTCGCTTTCAGTGGAATTTTTTCACAGACTGAAAAACCAGGAAAAGATCTGGATAAGTATCAGTACTTACGATAACTCCATTGAGAATTTTTTTCTTCTTCTCGCCCTTGCTTTTGAAAGTAATCTTAAGAAAACCAGATTCGGCGCAAATCTAAAATCGGTTATATCCCGTTCACAGAATTTACCTTTTGATGAAAAGGTTAATAACGTAATATCATCTTTTTCAAGCGACCTTTTCGCTTATCTTAAAAAAAGAAACAAAGACATTTATATCTTTCTTGATGATTTTCACAATATAGACGAAGGTGATGAAGTCTGCACCGCTCTGAATTATTTCCTTGAATTCCTGCCATCTAATGTTCATCTGGTATTTATTTCAAGACGTGATCCAGCAAAGATTAACTATCCGAAATTCCTGGCAAAAAACTGGATGGGCAAGATAACAATAGAGGATCTGGTCTTCAGCGATCAGGATGTGAAAAAATTCATCAGAATAAAAAAATTAAAAACAGGCAGCATAAATAAAAACCTTCTTGAAAAGTTCATCAAATCAGCTGAAGGCTGGGTAACGGCTATACATTTGCTTCTGCTTAGAAATGAATTCTCGGCAATAAAGGATGCAGACCTGATCAGCAGCAGGGCAGATATATTTGAATATTTTACATACGAACTGTTTTCCCAGCTGAAGGATGAGGAAAAACGATTAATGCTTGTTTTGTCTTATCCTGAATACTTCAACAAAGAGATCATTGAGGATGTGCTTGAAATTAAGAACGGATTCAGGATACTGTTTAATCTGTATCAAAAGAATATTTTTATAAACAGGGAAGACGAAAATTTCAGATTTCATGAACTGCTCAGAGGCTATCTGAACAAAATTGCCGTGGAAACATTAAAGGAGGAGGAGATCATTGAACTCTACAGAAAACTGGGAATTCATTATCTGCAGAACAGGGAATGGCGGGAAGATTATATTGGTCTGAATTATCTTATTCTTGCCAGGGAATATCCGCATCTCAGATACTGGATAAAAATGAATACTTCCGATAAACTCCTTCTGATACATTCCAGCGGACTTTACAGTAAACTTGAGGAAATTACCAATGATAAATTCAGTTATTCTCTGGAATATATTCTTCTGAAAGTAAATACATTCGTTTATAAAGATAAAGAAATTGACAAAGCTCTTCATTATCTTAAGAATATACTCAGAGTCAGATTCAGACTGAGAAATAATGACAGCATTCTCATTTCCGCAGCAAAGATCAGAAAATCAGATCTTGATTATTATGCAGAGATACTGATGCTGATTTGCAACTGTATGTTCCTGAAAGAAGGAATCTCAAAAGACAATATAAGAATATCCGAACATATTCTTAAATTCAAACTTAAATCTGACCAGGAAATTCAGTTCATCGTCTCTCTTGTCAAATCATACATCGCCACGGGAGAGAATTCCAAGAGTAAAAAATACATGAAAAGACTGAGGGTGCTATTTGATAAAGTAGTCCGGCAGAAAAACAGTAATTCTCCGGATATTGAGGAAAACACGTTTATTGAAAGCATTTTCTCCATGATATTGTTTTTTGATTACGGGGATTATAAATCCGGAAATGAAGTAATAAATTATATTTCAAACAATATTGATCTGGACAAATTTGATCTTTCAAATCTTAGCCAGGTATGTTTTGCCTTGTTCACAAGCTACAATAAAAAAGCGTTTGATTATTTCTTTGAACAGCTTAAAATTAAAAATACGGTTAAGAACAAGACGATTTTTTCCGCTTATAAAAACCAGTATGAATTTCAGAGGATCCTAAAATTATTCCTCGGTCATAATTACGCGAAAGTAATTACGGAACTTGAAATAATGAAAAAGAAAACTCATCTTAAAAACTATATTTATTTTATCGATGCGCTGATCCTTTACTGCTATAATCTTCTTGAAAACCCTGCAGCAGTGCTGAGGAATATCCAGTCAGGCGAATATAATGTTTCCTCCACCAGGGCTTTGATACTAAGGCAGGAGGCGTATCTTATTAAAAATGATTTTGAAAATTATCAGAGCACATTCAGGGAAATAAATAAAAAGAAAGTAACTAATTTCACATTATTCAATCAGGCGGTTATCTTGTTTTATGAATGTTACTACTGCGCTCTTAATGAAATGAAAAATCCCTTTAAATCGAAATTCACTGAATTTGTTTCACTTTCTAAAAAATTCGGATATGAGGATTACATTGCCTTCCGCGCCGGCTCAAATTCCCTGAGGTATGTTTTCACTTACGCTCTCAGATATTCCATCTGTGAAGATTATCTTAAAAAAGTAATCCCTGACAGGATAAATCAGCTGATGCCTGAACAAAAATCTGAATTCAGTATTTCTGTTAAATTCTTTGATAAAAATAAAATATTTATAAACGGGAAAGAGCTAAAGGATACGGCATGGCTGAGACCAAGATCGAAATCAATTTTCCTTTACATTGCATACAGAACGAAGTTTAATCTCCCTGTTACAAAGGAGACAATTATTGATGATCTGCTGTTCAGTTCCAAAAAAGTGAATTACGAAGCAATAGCGGATGTAGAAATTAATAATGTCAGGAAAGCCCTTCAGAATTATTTTTCAGAGGAATTCCAGTTTGATAAAGGAAAGGATCTTATTACGCTCAGAAAAAAGAAGTATTTTCTTTCATCGGGAAGCTGCAGGATATATCTGGACTTTGATGTTGATGAGCTGCTCAAACTGTCTTCAGAAGCAGACAGTAATAACCATGGCAGATTAACTGAATTGTATAAAAATGATTTTGCAGAGGGGATATATCACAACTGGGCTGAGGATCTGAGAGTAAACTACAGGTTTGTGTATATGAATTCTGTCAACAGGATCATCAGAAAGATGGATCAAAACGGCGGTAAGCTTAAAGTATTTCTTGAAAAACTCTGCGAAACCAGGAACAGCGACGAAGAAATGCTTTCACTTCTGTTGAAAATATTAATGAAGGAAAAAGACAAGAGAAAATTCATTCATGTATTCAGGTCTTATCAGAAAAGGTTAATGGAGGATCTGAGCATTCCGCCTGCTGATGAATTTGAGAAATATTATTCTGAAATATCGGCGTAATATTTCAGGGACCGAAAATCCCCGGATTTCTGTTCATAAATTCTTTACATAAAGCAAGATCTTCCGTCAGTTCCATCAAATTAATAACGCTGTTCTGAGCCATCTGGAAATACTTGTTCTCAAAAAAATCATTAACTGTCTTATCCTCATCTGCAAGGATAAGTTTCAGCAGGTCAAATGATTTCTGAAGAGCTGAATTGAAATCACTGTATGTCTTTTTTTTAAATGCGTCATCCGATACCTTTCCAGACGACAATACATTTTTCAAACCGTTTACATATTTAGAATTAAAGATCAGATCCCGGAAAAGATCATGTTTACCGGAAAAAAAAGAGATCTCAATAAGAATTGAGACCTCATATTTGTTTTTAATCAATCGTGACGAACTGTCGTTTAATCTGTCAATGATTTCAATTGTTTTTTCTGACAGATCCATTTTATTTTACCGCTTCTTTGCTTAGTCTGCCGTGGCAGTTTTTATATTTTTTACCTGAGCCGCAGTAACAAGGATCGTTTCTGCCGATCTTCTCGCCGACTTTGATTGGGGACTGTTTGACATTGGGATCATGATCACTGCTTTCCTGCGGACTTCCGACATAACCCATACCTTCAGTGGATTCGTGATAAGTTCTCAGTCTTGATGGATTTGACTGAACTGGAGTTCTGACATTCTGCGCCTGTTCCGGTGCCTGAGCTGTGAATTTAAATATGAATTTAATAATTTCATCCGATAATGAATCCAGCATTTCAACAAAAAGCTTAAATCCGTCAGTCTTGTATTCAAGGAGCGGATCTTTCTGACCGTAAGCTCTGAAGTTGATACCTTCCTTAAGGTCATCCATCTCACGGAGATGGTCTTTCCATTTTTCATCTATGATACTCAGAGTCGCAAATCTTTCTATTTTGCCCATGAGTTCAGCTCCGTATTTTTCTTCTTTCCTGTTATAATAAGCCCTGGCTTCTTTTAAGATCAGTTCTTTTAGTCCTGTTTCTCCGAGTTTCTGAAAATCTTCAGGAGTAATATTTATTCTTACCAGATATGTCCTTTGAATTTCATCAATGAGACCGTCAATATCGCCGCTTTCGTAATATTTGTTAATAGTGCTTTCGACTGATTTATCAACCATTTCAAAAATTTCATCTTTCAGTCTTTCGCCTGTAAGCGCCTGACGTCTTTTTGCATAGATAACCTCACGCTGCTGATTCATGACATTATCATATTCAAGAAGTCTTTTTCTGATTGCAAAGTTATTTTCTTCAACTTTCTTCTGCGCTCTTTCCACAGAGTTAGTGATCATTTTATGTTCAATCGCCTCGCCTTCCTTGATACCAAGACGCTGCATTACGTTTGCAATCCGCTCACTGCCGAAAAGTCTCATGAGCTCATCTTCAAGAGAAAGAAAGAATTTGGAAGCGCCCGGATCACCCTGTCTTCCTGCTCTTCCTCTCAGCTGCCGGTCAATCCTCCTGGATTCATGTCTTTCGGTTCCGATAATATGAAGTCCGCCCGCTTCAGCAACTCCTGGTCCGAGTTTTATATCCGTTCCTCTACCCGCCATATTTGTAGCAATGGTAACAGCTGCCGGAAGTCCTGCATTCTCAACTATCTGAGCTTCTCTTGCATGCTGTTTCGCATTAAGGACTTCATGAGGTATGCTTTTCCTTTTTAATAATCTGGAAATGGTCTCAGATACTTCAACCGTAGTGGTACCGACAAGCACAGGTCTTCTCTTGCTTCTCATCTCGGCTATTTCATCAATCACTGCATTGTATTTTTCACGTTTGGTCTTGTATATGAAATCATTCATGTCATCTCTGATGCATTCCCTGTTTGTAGGGATAACAGTTACATCAAGCTTGTAAATATCAAAGAACTCCGCAGATTCTGTCTCTGCCGTTCCTGTCATTCCGGCTAATTTTTTATACAGTCTGAAATAATTCTGAAGAGTTATAGTTGCAAGAGTCTGAGTATCTTTCTCAACGTGAACATTCTCTTTGGCTTCTATCGCCTGATGAAGTCCTTCGGAATATCTTCTTCCGGAAAGAATCCTGCCTGTAAACTCATCAACGATCATTACCTTTCCGTCCTGAACCACATAATCCACGTCCTTGTCATAAAGTCCGTAAGCTTTCAGCAGCTGATGAACAGTATGAAGCATATCGCTTCTCTCTGCATAAATTTTGCTCAGTTCATCTTTCTTAAGTTCCTTTTCTTCAATTGAAAGTTCGGCATTGTTTTCGATTGAAGCTATCTCCGAACCATAGTCAGGGAGCGTGAAGAAATCCCTTTCCTCAGCGCTTGGCGCGAGGAATTCCCTTCCTTTTTCTGTGAGGTCAGTTACATGGGATTTTTCATCTATTATGAAATACAATTCATCGTCAACAATATACATCTGTTTGGAATTGTCTCTCATATACTCTGCTTCTGTTGCAAGAAGAAGTTTTTTATTGGTTGGTTCGCTCAGTAACTTCTGGAGTTTTTTGTGATTCGGCAGAGCGTGATTTGCTCTTAACAGCGCAAGACCAGCCTGAGATTTTTCATCGTTTGATGGATTTTCCTTAGCCAGAATTGTTTCAGCTTCCGCCGTAAGTTTGTTAACCAGATTTTTCTGTGCCTCTACAAGTCGTTTGATCCTTGGATTCAGTTCATCGTATTTATGTTTTGCAGCTTCCACAGGACCTGAAATTATCAGAGGTGTTCTTGCTTCATCAATGAGAACGGAATCCACTTCATCAACAATTGCATAAAAGTGTTCGCGCTGAACGAGAAATTCCTTATCGACAACCATATTGTCCCTTAGATAATCGAATCCGAATTCATTGTTCGTTCCGTAAGTAATATCACAGTTATACATTTCCCGTCTTTTATTGGCATCCATATCGTTCAGTATCACTCCGACAGTCAGACCGAGAAATCTGAATATCTCTCCCATCCATTCGCTGTCTCTTTTTGCAAGGTAATCATTAACTGTAACAAGATGAACGCCTCTTCCTGCCAGCGAGTTGAGATACATAGGAAGAGTTGCAACAAGTGTCTTACCTTCACCTGTTGCCATTTCAGCGATTTTCCCCTGATGGAGAACCACGCCTCCGATGAGCTGAACATCATAGGGTATCATGTTCCATCGGATCTTGTTTCCTGCTGCTTCCCATTCTTTTCCTATCAATCTTTTACAAGTCTGCTTTACAACTGCAAAAGCTTCCGGAAGAATATCGTCCAGAACTGCGCAGGTTATCTCATATTTTTCTTTGACAAGCTTGTCAATTTCATCATAAATATCTATTCTGTCATTATGTTCAAGGTCCTGTTTCAGACTTTCCTGAAGCTCAGCAATTCTTTTCGAACTCTCTTCAGTTTCGGCGTTAATTTTTGCTTTGAATTCATTGGTTTTTTCCTTCAGCTGTTCATCTGTTAGAGATTCAAATTCTTCATAAATTCTGTTAATATCATCAATAACAGGTATAATTGCGTTTACGTCCTTATCATGCTTGGAAGGAAATATTTTTTTAAATATGTTTAACATTTATTCTTAATTTTTAGATAAAATTAGCTGTAACTGTTAATTTACGATTTTTAAACACTAAATGAAAAATAAAAAATAATGCAAAATCTTTGTTCAGTCAATTGAAATTTATAAATGAAATTATACTTTCAGAGTTCTAAAAAAAATAAATTTTGAATATATATGAGAAGTTTATAAATTGAATCACAAGGATTAATTAATTAATTTACAGAAATCAAAATCTTTAGGAGGTTATATACTATATGTCAATAATGATCACAACCGAATGTATCAACTGCGGAGCATGTGAGCCGGAATGCCCTAATACTGCTATTTATGAAGGCGGTGTTGACTGGGTTCTGGGCGGTAATACTCACGGTGAAAACGATCCTGCCCCTTCAGGAGCTGCGGGATTCTATTCAAGCGAATTCTTTTATATCGTACCTGATAAATGTACTGAATGTGTTGGGTTCCATGATGAACCTCAGTGCGCTGCGGTTTGCCCTGTAGACTGCTGTATTCCTGATCCCGGACACGTTGAGGATAAGGAACAGCTGCTTAAGAAAAAGGAAGCCCTAGATTCTGAAGGCAGATAGAGTAATAAATATTTTATGGATTATTAAACCGGTTGGAAATTCTCTGACCGGTTTTTTTTATGTGTTCATACCGCCGGATGTCTTTTCCGGGGAAGCGGGGGTGTCAGGATTTTCGACTGTTGTATTACTGTTTACAGTATTATCGGGAAGGGTGTCTGAATTTGAATCTGCATCTTTTACGGGAATATCTATTTCTATCCCGGAAGTGACTTCTGCATCAGCGGAGAGTTCATCCGAGTTTATCGTAATTCTTTCATCCGGAATTTCCGATTCTTTCCTTGAAGATTCGTGGAATTCAACCTGATCTTCCGCAAGAGGTCTGTCGCTGTATTCCATTGATTCCCCTTCAAAATAACTTTTATATTCGAAATCATCATTATGGATTATTTCCGGTTCGGGTTCGTGATGCGGGAATACTTTCTTGTATCCAATGAGGATCATCAGAAAGCCCACGGTTACAGAGATATCAGCAATGTTGAAGATCGGCCATGAGTAAATTGTCTTTCCGAACAATGTGAAATTCGGAAAATCAATATGAAGGAAATCAACTACTCTGCCGTAATAAAGAGGAGCGTATGAATAAATCACACCGTAAAAAACCCTGTCTATAAGATTTCCGATCGCGCCTCCAAGTATTAGGGCGAGAGAAACTCTGAGAAGCAGATTTTCTTTTCTGTTCTTGTATAGAAAAAATACAAGAAGCATAGTTGCTATGATTGTGAATATAGAAAGGAAGAGTTTCCCACCGATCTGAAGTCCGAATGCCATTCCAGGATTTTCTATAAACGTAATCTTGAATAAATCACCGAAGATCTTTTTTGATGACTGATAAGGCATCCCTTCTATATTTATTCCAAGCGAGGGAATCGAAATTCCCTTTACCATTATCTTTGTAATCTGATCGGCAAGAACGATAAAAAAAGTTAAAAATAATACTTTCAAAAGGGAATTATCCTCTTAGATTTTTACATTCAATGCAATGCTGCGTAATAGGAACAAGTTCCAGTCTTTCTTTGTCAATCAGCGGGCAGGTCCTGCAAAGATTCTTGGGCTCGTCCTTACAGTCGGCGCAGATACCGTATGTTCCCTGATCGATCCTCATCAGTGCATCCTGAAGATATCCGAGATATTTTTCGTCTCTCTGCACGAAAAGATAATTCTTTTCCCTTTCCATCTCATCCGTACCCTGCTCGGCCATATGCGAAGAGTATGTCAGGTTATCTCCTTTATATTCGCCCGAATCTTTATCCACCAGAGCTTCCATATTGGCTTTTGCGCTTTCAAGGATTGCCTTTCTCTCATGAAGGATAATATTCCTGAAAAATTTCAGTTCAGAAGTATTGTATTTAACTTTTTTATTCGGTTTGAATTTTTTTTGTTTTACGGTCTTGACTTCCGGTTCAGCAGAGCTTTTAATGACAGGTCTGATAATTTTCGGCACTTTACCGGGCTTTCCGACTGATTTTAATTTTGCTTTTGATTTAGCAAGTACCTTCTTTACTTTTTTCTTAATTTCCTTACTCATGGAATCAGTCAGCTTGCTGACGGAAATTTTCTTAGCAGCGGTTTTCGTAACTGCGGTTTTATCTCCGCCGGATTTTTGTGCATTAACCTTCCTGACAGCTGTCCTGCTGCCTGAGGATTTTTGGACTGCTTTTTTTACAGCTTTTTTAACAGCCGGCTTTTTGACAGCGGCTTTTTTAACAACTGATTTCTTACCGGCTTTTACCGTAGAGACCTTTTTTTCAGGGCTTCCGGATTTTTTTGAGGATTTATTTTTCACCGCCGGTTTCTTAACGGCTGCTTTCTTTTTAACAGAAACTTTTTTAGTCTTTGCCAATTTAATTCTCCTTGATATTAAGTTGTTAATTTATTTTTTGAATGAATATGTCGCATGCAATTCCGTTAATGTCTGTTTTGGTATAATCATGATCATGACCGTTTGAAATTTCAATCTTATTGCTCAGTGTTTCATTTTTTATATATTTGAGGTTTTTCTTTAATACACTTATTATCTCGTCAGAAGTATTGTAATAAACATTAATCCTGTCGCTGACGTCAAAATTATTATTCCTTCTAAAATTCTGAACCCTGTTGATGAATTCCCTTACAATGCCTTCCTCAATTAATTTCTCGTCAAGCTTTATATCAAGAGCAACAGTAAGATTGTCCTTTGTATCAAGTATCCAGCCTTCAATATCCTTAGTGTAAATTTCTATATCTTCCCGTTGTATCCTTATTCCATCGGTTTCAATGTAACCTTTTACCTCAATTTCCGAAATCTGCTGATGATCGAGATTCAGTATTAGATTCTGAACCATCTTTACGTTCTTTCCGAATTTAGGTCCTATTGATTTGAAATTCGGCTTGGCTTTCTTTTCAATTATATTTGAATTTCCCTCAAGCAGATTAAGTTCTTTTACATTTACCTCTTCAAGTATTATATCCTTAACATTCTCGATCATTTCCCTGTCCTTCTTGTTCAATACGGGAATAAGTATCTGACGCAGCGGCTGTCTCACCCTGAGATTGTTCTTAACCCGAATGGATCTCACAAGATAAACAATGTTCTGAGCCATTTTCATTTCTTCCTCAAGATTTTTATCAATAACACTCAGGTCCGGATCTTCAAGATAGGAAAGATGTATTGAATCCTCAGACTGTGTCATTGTCATGTATAGTTTTTCAGAAAGAAAAGGAGATACCGGTGCGATCATTTTCAGCAGTTCCGTAATTACATAATGAAGAGTATGGTAACCGGATATCCTGTCATTTTCATCTTCGGGATTTCTTAATCTTTTTCTGTTCCTTCTTATGTACCAGTTCGATAGTTCGTCGTTTGTAAAATCAAACAAAATTCTCGTGGTCCTGGTTATGTCATATTCATCCATCAGTTCCTGATATTCTTTTTTCAGAGAATTGATCTTTGATATTATCCATTTGTCTATTACCGGTCTTTCCTCAATATCGTTTTCCTTATCCTTCCTGTGATCAAATCCGGAAAGGTTTGAATAAAGAATGAAAAATCTGACTGTATTTATCAGCGTATCAAAAAATTTATTCTGTAATTCTATAAGGTCATCTTCGTTGAAAAGTTTGGAGTTTCCAATAGGGGATGAATAGATCAGATACCACCTTAAGACATCTGCGCCGTAAATCTGAATCATCTCAAAGGGATTCACAACGTTGCCGATTGACTTGCTCATTTTCTTTCCGTTCTTATCGAGTATTAATCCGTTTACAATAAGATTTTTATACGCAGGCCCTCCAAAAAGAAAAGTCCCTATAGCATGAAGCGAATAGAACCAACCGCGTGTCTGGTCGAGTCCTTCAGCTATAAAATCAGCAGGATAATTTTCCCTGAAAAGCTCTTCATTCTCAAAAGGATAATGAAACTGAGCAAAAGGCATTGAGCCGCTGTCAAACCAGCAGTCAATTACCTGCGGAACACGTTTCATCTGTTTTCCGTCTTTCGTTTCAATTATAATATTGTCAATGTATGGTTTGTGAAGATCCATTTCCGGTTCGTCTCCATATACTTCTTTGTAATTTACAGCCATGTCCTTAAGTTCTTCAATACTGCCAATGCAGTGATAATGCTCTTTTCCGTTTTCATCAGTATAAAACCAGATCGGCAGCGGCGTTCCCCAGAATCTGTTCCTGGAAATCGCCCAGTCCTTGTTTTCCTCCAGCCATTTTCCGAACCTTCCTGATCCAATAGCTTTAGGATTCCAGTTTATCTCATTGTTGTACTTTATCATTTTGTCTTTGTATTCAGTGGTCCTTATGAACCATGAATCTGTGGCAAAATACATAAGGGGGACTTTATGTCTCCAGCAGTGAGGATAAGAGTGTGTGAACATCTCTTTCCTGTAGAGCTGTCCGTTTTTTTTCAGATCGGCAATTATATCCTGATCAGCGTCTTTGAAATTCTTGTTGCTGTATGGCGCTGCTTTTTCTGTAAACAACCCGTTCTTTCCGACTGCAGTAAAAACCGGAAGATCATATTTTAATCCTGTCTGATAATCATCTTCGCCGTAAGAAGGAGCAATGTGAACTATTCCCGTTCCGTCTTCCATTGTAACAAAATCTCCAAGCGTAACATAAAAAGCTTTTTTCTCATCATCAAAAAAATCAAAAAGTTTCTGATAAGGAATGTTCTCAAGTTCACTTCCCCTGATTTCCTTTATTACAGAATACTCTCCGCTGATTACCTCAAGTCTTTCCTTTGCAAGTATGAATTTTTCATCGTTTTCATTTCTGATCTGAACATAATCAAAATCAGGATTAACAGCCAGCGCTGCATTTGAAGGAAGCGTCCAAGGAGTGGTGGTCCAGACAAGAAAATATGAATCCTTAAATTCGCCTTCGGTGATCCTGAATTTTACATAAACGGAAGGATCCTTCAGATCCTGATATCCCTGCGCTACTTCATGTGAAGAAAGCGGAGATTCGCAGACCGGACAGAAAGGGAGTATCTTGAAGCCTTTATATATGAATCCTTTCTCGAAAAATTTTTTCAGTGCCCACCATACCGATTCAATATATTCATTATGGTATGTGACATATGCATCATTGAGATCTATCCAGTATCCGATCCTGTCGGTCATTTCCTCCCACTCCTTCAGGTAAGTGAAAATTGATTCCCTGCAGGCGTTGTTGAATTCTATCGCACCGTAATGCTCAATATCGCTTTTTGATTTTATTCCTAATTTTTTTTCGACTTCCACTTCAACCGGCAGACCCTGTGTGTCCCAGCCTGCTTTTCTGAAAACCCTGAAACCGCGCATAGTCTTGTATCTGCAGATCATATCTTTAACTGTTCGGGAGATTACATGATGAATACCCGGCGTTCCGTTTGCAGTAGGCGGACCTTCATAAAATGTAAAGGTGTTGTCGGAAGGTCTGGATTTTATACTTTCCTTAAAAACCTCATTTTCTTTCCAGAATTCAAGTATTTCGTTCTCAAGGTCGGGTAAAATTATATTCTCAGGGAGATTCTCGTACATCAAAATTAATTAAATAAGTAAGTAAGCTAAAAAAATAGCGACTTAATTTCAATGAAATAAGAAGACTTATATGTTAAGCAATACTTTTGGTGTAATGTGGGTTTCGGGGGGAACAAAGCCGGAATTACATTTATATCAAATTAATTCCGGCAATTTTTTCTATTACTAACATTTACAATAAAACTCTGATTCAGAACACTTCTTAAGGAATAAATTCAGTTATTATCGAATTTATTTCTTTTACCTTTATTTTTGTAACCTCTTTTTTTCATTTCCTTTCTCAGTTCTTTATTAAACTTTTTTCTCATGAAGATGGATTTTGCTATCTGCTGGGGAGTGAGGAATGATTTTAACTCATCATAGAACTTTTTTTTCTGATCGATTATTTTCTGCTCAAGGTCAATTATCTTGTCAAGTTTTGTATTCACATCATAAGCATCGGGATCTGATTCTATCGATCTGTAAAGTTCCTTTCTTTCTTTATTGATCTCCCGCATGGAACTGCTGTTTTCTTTATGGGTTTTTATGACCCTGTCCGCGGTTGATTCGTCAATGTTCAGACTCGTCATTAATTTTTCTTTCAGCACAGACTCTAGATTCTGGCGTCTCAGCTCTCTGGATGAATCACTCTGGGCGAAAGAATTTACGCTTATCAAAAGCGGAATAATTAAACACAATCTGATTAAAGTTTTCATGATAATTTAAATTTTAGAATCTTTTAAAATACTTATTATTTCCTGCTGATCCTGCGGTGAGAGCTGACGGAATTCTTCCTGTAGATCTATCTCGGAATTTTCGTCTGCATCTATAATTTCGTTTTCTTCAACCGGATCTGTCTCTTCATTTATTTCAAGATCAAAAATATCGGCATATCCGGATGGAATATTGTTTACGGCAGAATCTGATAGATCTGAATTATTATCTTCATTGCCTTTCTTAATTTCTGCAATGTCAGTTCTAATTACTTTTTTCTCATTTGCTGTTTTACGGGAATTGTTTTTCTTATGAACATTCCCTTCCTTGGAAATAATCACATCCGGCTGGGTAATTAACTCCTTATTGATCATAGCTGAATCTTTTGTCCCGTCTGTAGTGTTCTCGGCAACTATAACTGATTTGTTTATATTTGAGCTGTCATTTCCGGTCAGTTGATTAACAGGTTCATTCTGTCTGAAGATAAAATATAGCGCAATCAGTAAAACTGCAAGCGACGGGATAAGTATCCTGAAAAATTTATTCAGACCCGGAATAAATGATGGGGATCTTTCGTAAGGAGTATTTTCACCGATCCTTTCATTTATTCTGACTGAAAGATTGTTGAAATAGTTAACAGGCGGTTCGCTGAGTTCAGACTTTTCAAGAAAATTCATTGAAATGAGTATCTCTTCATATTCCCTCTTTAATTCAGGATCAGATTCAAGGGCTTTCATGACTGAATCTGAGATATCCCTGTCTGAAATATTTCCCGCAGCAAAGTCAGGAAGATTTTCCAGAATCTCCTGCTTCGTTAAATTAATTTTATTATTGGTTTTCATATAATTGTATTAGGAATTCAAAGACTCAAACAGTTTATTATTTTTCAAACAGGTTCCTATTTTTTTTAAAGCATGGAAATAATTTGCTTTCATTCCGCCGACTGATTTATTAAGTATTTTGGAAATTTCCTCATAACTCAGATTATCATAATATCTCATCACAAAGACTGCGCGCTGCTGTTCGGGCAGCGACTCTATTGCTTTCCTAAGAACGACCGACCTGTCTTTTTCATCTATGATTTCATCCGCTCCTGATGCATTAGTGTAAGAATGATCTTCCAGCTTTTCATCGAATTCAGACTTACGGGGCAGTATTTTCTTATTCCTGTTCAAATGGTTCAGGGAATAATTGACTGCAATTTTATATAAATATGTAAAAAACTTTGAATCACCTCTGAAGTCCACAATTGATCTGTAAAGTTTAATAAAGACTTCCTGAGTAATGTCATCCGCATCGTCATGATCAAGCACCATTTTTCTTATAACCATGTATATTCTTTTCTGATATTTCCGGACAAGCAAATTGAAAGCATTCCTGTTTCCGTTTTTAAAAGAATCAATAAGCACATTATCTTCACTGTTAATATCTAAATTAATATCCGTCAATATATTTTATCCTGTATTAATTTAAATTCACAGATTAAATTTGATTTAAAGCCGCTTATTAAGTTCATATTTAAGACAATTATGATATTGAATTGGTTTAATTAATCGCAAGATCCGTTTTCGTATCAGATCATTTTCCTGAAAGTTTTCCACTCCTTGAGTTCCCTGGCGTTTAATTTCTCATAGAACTTAATTGCGCTGACATTCCAGTCCAGGACAACCCATTCCATTCTGCCGCACTTGTTCTTTTCGGCGATCTTTATGAGTTCATTGAAAAAAGATTTACCTATGCCGAGGTTTCTGTATTTTTCTGAAATATAAATATCCTCAAGATACAGAGTCCTCTTTGCAAGGAAAGAAGAATATGTGAAAAAATAGAACGAATAACCGACAACTTCATTTTCATATTCAGCAAGTAAAACCCTGAACGGCGGATTGGCGGAGAAGGCGTCTTTGATAAGTCTGTTCCGGGCGTTTTTATCAGGAGGAGTAAGTTTCTCAAATTCGGCAAGTTCGTTGACTAATCTTAATATACTTTTCTTATCTGTCCTGCGGGCTTTTCTTATTTTTAATTTTTCCATAGAGTATTAATTCAGGGGATTTAAATTGACAATATATTTTAATATAAATTAACAGATAAAACAGCGGGCATTTTACTTAATGAGCTGATTAATTTTTAAGTTTATTTATATTCAGCTTTCCGGCAGCCGGAAGTTTTATTTGAAATATTTTTATTTTATTTAAAAAATTATTATATCTGCTGCAGTAAGTTTCAGCAGTTCATTTCAGAGGAATTTTAAAATCAAGACTGTTCAATATTATTTATTTCCGCTCAGTTATTTCCGGTCATAGTGTAACCATCCCGCCAAGAACAATTCCGAACGTGTTAACATCCCTGTCGCTGTGTGTTTTGCCGGGAGCTAAATTCCCGCCGCTGATAAAATTCAGAGGTGTGTAGCCGACTGTTCTGAAATATTCGGTAAAAAATCTGACGGACTTGTTTATTTCCGATGAAAATCCAACTATGATCTGATTTTGCCTCTGCCAGGGTGAACCTTCCGGACCTGAGATGAATTTGGAAAATTCTGCTGAAGCGGAAATCGGGATTTTACCGTCGGCGTTAAAAGTATACTTTATTCCCGCATCAATTGAAGAAACTTTTGAGGCTTCAAATACATCAAGCGGAGGATTCGGATTATGTGTTCCGGGCCAGACATTTACAGTAGTTACATAACCTCCCTCCATCAGCAGTATATTTCTGAAAGAAAAAACGCCGTAAAAAGTGTAAGCGGGATTGTTTGATTTTCCCGGTCCGAAATGAATTACCGGAAATTCCTGATTGTAAGCGCTTCCGTAAAGATATGATCCTCCGAGCTTCAGAGAATAATCATCATGAATAATGAATGTATAATTTATATCAGCTGCGAAGTTATTAAGCTTTGACGGAACATTTGTCGAATCCCCGACGGGAGTATTAAGACCTCTGAACTGCGCTCCACCCTGAATTGCCATGACTGAAGCATTCAGATTCCATTTCGTAAATCCGGCAAGTGCGCCGTAACCAAGTCCTGCAAATGCATGCCACATAGATGTATTTGAAAAAGGATTTACGCTTCCCATCATTCCGAACGGAGCGTCAAACTTGCCGATTGCTCCATAAAGGGGAAATTTATTGAGATCACCAAAAGCAATGATCCCTCTTCTGAGCTGAAGCTGATTTCTTGTAAGAGATGTGATCGTTCCTGCGCCGAAGCTCTGTTCGGGGTCATACAGGATCTCCGCATACATAGTAAGCCAGTTGTTTACAGAACCGGTCACTGAAAGCTGAAATGAATGAAGGACCGCTTCGGAGACTTCCATTCCGATCTCATTTGCTGCAGTCGGATGTCTCATGAGATAAGCGAATTTTGACTCGGTGTTTGTCTTCTGATAATCCGCAAGTGCGGTGATCGAAGTGCCGATTATAAGAATTGAATTATCAAGAGCTCCTTTTCGCTTTTCATTGAGAAGTATGTCAAGCTTTCTTATGTCCTGATTATTCTCAAGCATTTTGTAACTTAAATGGGAATTGATGCCAATGAATCTCCGTAAATCCGGCTCCGAATTTTCCTGAGCGGAGAGGCGGTGAAATGAAAGAATGCAGAGCAATAAAAAAAATAATTTTTTCATGACTCAAAATATTTATTTAAATAAAATACTAATAATGAATGAAAAAAAGAGTGAATTAAATTCAATGGGTATGCGTCAGTAATCAGTGCTGTCCAAAACATTTTCAAATAAATAAAAAAACTTTAATAATGAACTCTAATTTATGTTTTAATTTAAACAATTTTTTTAACCCACCTGTGATAAATTGCCGAAAAGAAATTCAGAGTATTGGCGAAAAGCAAAAATTTCCTGTTTGAGCCAACCGTCATTGCTTTTCTGAAGGT
>JAFDZR010000013.1 GCA_018266875.1 Bacteroidota bacterium | reverse complement strand
CCGCCGCGATCTTATCACGTGCAGTTACAAGCATCCAACTTTGCAAGCGGAATGTACTTCTATAAAACAGAGGCAGGAAGCTTTGTTCAGACAAAGCGAATGATACTCGTGAAATAATATTCAGTAAAATATTTTTAAAAGCCCGTTAACAGCGGGCTTTTTTTTTGTAAAAAAAATCCATCATCCAAAATGCAGTTCTCCGCTATCTCTCTCAGGCAGGAAATCCTATTTTTTTAAAAAATTAGAATTTGCTGAAAGCAGATCATCCTGTATCAAGCATTTTCTGTTTTCATCCGGTTATGATCCATTAAATTTCATTTTAAATCAAACAGTTAAGGGTATTTTATTCAGAGAATATTAAGCTATTGTTTTGAAAACAGCCATATTTAGAGATTTTAATTACTTTTAAATGGGTATAATAACCGTTTCCTTTCTTTGAAATAAAATCCTCAAATATTTATTTTAAACAAAATAAATCAAGAAATTTATTGAATTCTTAAACCAACATTTAAACAGCTAATGAAGAAATTATTTTTAATTATGCCTTTTATTCTGATCGGATATTTTATTTTTTCCGGACAGAAATACGGAGACGAGGTAAAAAAATGGAACAACTCCCGCTCCACAAGAATTAGTTTTGATGGACAGTATTCACAGCTTCCGCGTGACAATAATTATATTTTTAATAATCAGACAAGGACCATCAGGACATCAAAAGAAACTTATACGATTTTTCCAAATCAGTTAGTGCATGAAAGTTTCAACACGCAGTCTGAAGTTCCGATCACGAGACATCCCACTAATCCAAATATAATGTTTGCATCAGCCAATGTTTTTAGCGGAGGGAATGTAATTAATACAGGTGTTTATGTAACTACAAACGGAGGTTTATCATGGTTTGGCAGCGACACTATAAATAACGGGTCTTTTAATTACGGAGATCCCGGACCGGCAATTGATAAAGACGGCAGGTTTCTTATGTCATTTATCAGTCTCACAGGTCAGATATCCAACTCAGTTTCCGTTGATAACGGAATTACATGGGCTCCGGAAATAAGGATACCGGGAAGTTCAACTTCTTCAGACAAGAATTTTTCAGCAACTGATGACGTTCCTTCCAGTCCGTATTACGGGAGACTTTACACAGTATTTACGGAATTCGGAGGAGCCAATGTTAATAAAGTTGTAATATCATATTCAACTGACCAGGGACAAACCTGGTCTGCTGAATCTCCTGTAAGTGTAGGTCCTTATTTTCAGCATTTTCATCAGGGCGCGGATATAAGAGTCGGTCCTGAAGGTCAGGTTTATGTAATATGGGCTAATAATCTCAATACTGCAGTTGAGGATTCTCTCGGATTTGCAAAATCAACGGACGGAGGAGTAAGCTGGGTGGTTTCAAGGAATAATGCTTCAGACATGAATGGAATAAGAAATTCAGGACAGAATTTTTTCAACGGAATAAGAGCAAACGGATTTCCGAGAATTGCAGTTGACAGGACAAACGGTCTCAGAAGAGGTTGGATATACGCAGCTACTTCAGAAAAATTCACTGCCCCGGCAACTGACGTTTCGGATGTTATACTTCACCGCTCCACAGACGGAGGAAATACATGGACTAAAGTAAGAGTTAATCAGGATACTCCCGGAAACGACAAGTATCAGTATATGGCGGCAGTAAATGTTGATGACAACGGCGGCGTAAATGTTATTTATTATGATAACAGAAATATTCCGACTAATGATTCAGCGCAGGTATATGTTTCAAGATCTCTTGACGGCGGTGATTCCTGGACTGATATTCTCGTATCGGATCATAAATTCAAACCAAAATCAATTTCCGGACTTGCAGCGGGATATCAGGGTGATTATATCGGAATTACTTCCGGCAATAATGTTCTGTTCCCTTACTGGTGTGATGACATAACAGGATTGTATCAGGCGTGGACTGCAAGAGTTGACATTACTTCTTTTCCGTTAAATTCATTTAATCTGGGAACACCTGCACCTGGTGTTACTTTAGTTTCATATCCTAATTCAACAAGAAATATTACAATAAGCTGGGATACATCAGCATCAACGGCTACATACAAATGGATATTCGGGACACCAACTGCAACTGTAAGAACTCTCACCATTCCTTCATTATTAAACAGTTTCACAATTACTGACGGATATCTTGACAATATATTAAGCGGACTTGGAGTCGCTGTCGGAGATTCGCTGGTTGGACAATGGGATGTATGGGCGTTCAGAAATAATCTGAATAATGATTCGCTGAAAGCTGCAAACGGACCAAGAACAATCACTCTGAAGAGAGGAATTCCTCCGCTGACTTCCTTTAATTTAAACAGTCCTTCAAACGGGGCATCAATATTTACAAGTCCGACGGATGTTTCGAATTTAAATTTTAACTGGTCAACTTCAGGTCCGGGCGTAACATACAAATGGAAATTCGGTTCACCGGTCGTTTCAGCTGTAAGGATTATCAGAGCTTCAAACATCAATGGGATTGATTCTGCTTTTTCCATTCCAAACAATGAAATGGACGGAATACTTGCTTCTGTCGGAGTACTTCCCGGAGATTCAATCATCGGACAGTGGTCCGTATATGCTTATAACGGATTTGATTCTGTAAAAGCCGCTCAGAGCAATGATCTTACATTCAGAAGAAAAGCAAAAGGCGATATACTTGTAATTTACGACTCGACAAATGCAAACTGCAGGATCTCAAGGGATTCCGTAATGACAAATCTGGAAAGACTTTCAATTTCATATGATACATACAACAGAAAAGGGGTAACTTCCACTGACGCAATCACATTCAGGGAATACAAGCGCGTTCTGCTTCTCGGCGAAGGCTCTTCCGTAATGTCAAATGCGATAAAAGATTCCTTAAAATCATATCTAAACGCAGGAACATTTCAGATTAAGTCAAAGCTTTTAATAATTTCAGAAGACATAGGATATCAGATAGACAGACCGTCTTCTCCTTATTATGATTCGGCATTTGCAAGGAGCATGCTTGGTTATCAGTATGTAGCTGACAGACCGGGCGTAGGCGGCAGAGGAATAATAGGTATAACAATCAATACAAATCTTACGGACAGCACTTCCGGACCATCGCCTGATGTGATAAAAAGATCAGGATCTATTCCGTCAAATCAGACATTCAATCTTTACAGATACAGATTATTTGCTGATTCAATGAATGCTGTCGGGAGATTATCCCCTGCTTACAATGTAGCGGTAATGGCAGTTGACGTGGAATCGCTGAGACCGGTTCCGGATAATCCGAATCCATTTACTGTAAAAAGAATACTTGACGGACTGATAAAATTTGTCGATGAGATTCCCACGTCCAATGAACCCGGATTCAATACTGAAATTCCTTACGCGTATGAGCTGTCACAGAATTACCCTAACCCGTTCAATCCGGCCACCAAAATAAGTTACAGTATTCCTGCTTCAAATACAGTAACTCTGAAGATTTACAATGTGCTGGGAAAAGAAGTCCTGACTCTTGTAAATGAAAGACAGGATGCCGGAAGTTACGTGGTAGTTCTTAATGCTTCTGATTTATCGAGCGGAATTTATTTCTATACACTTTCAGCCGGGGAATTTACTGATACAAAAAGAATGGTTCTTCTGAAATAATTTTTCTTTCATATCATTTCCTTTCACCGAGACAGGAACTTTCAACCTGTTTCAATTGTGGTTAAAAGGCAGTTTACTAAACTGCCTTTTTTATTTTTTTAAATTCACCAAGCTTTTCAGTGAGCCAGTTTTTTTTAGAAATGAAAACTGATTTAACCAGATCATCTTCCAGTGATATCAGATTCTTTTTATTGTAATCGGTTTTTAATTTAAGCAGGTTATTGTAGATCTTTGCGAAGTTAAGATTATACTGCCTGTGAATTTTGGGGATCTCTTTATGATTTCTGACATAGTGCCTTAATTTATCGATCTCAAAGTACGCTTCTTCAATTTGATCAAGCTCATAAAAGTTGGTCATTCTCATCATAGCAGAATCCAGGTAGTGCAGATAATTTCCGGGCTTTACCATAAGAACTGATTCCAGTGATTTTGCATAGTTTTTTCTGTAAAACTCGAGTTTGGAATATGACAAATTGATCTCATTTTCCCTGATCTTTTTAGGCAGAAGATGAGAATATTTTTTAATAAAATTCAATACCCAGTCCGGTTTTTCAATTACCAGCCCTATATAAACATAATCCCTGAAATTATTCACGGGATAAATATTCTCTTTAAAATCAGAATAAAATCCTGAATCAAGTTTTTCATTGTAAAGTTTAAACAGTTCCGGATAAAATTTCTTATCACCGAGATTTTGTTTTCTTGTACAGTAATAAATGAATATCATATAGAATTTCAGTTTGTAATCATCACTGAAGTTTCTTTTTATTTCGCTGAAAATTTTCCTTGCCTCAAAATAAAAAGATTCCTTATCCAGGTTTTCATATGCCTTATAAAGATGATAATACAATTTTACGACATTAATTATCTCAAGATCTTTTCTTTCAAAATCACCGAGTATTTCTTTCAGATCTAATTTTTTAAGAACGTTAAGTACAATGTTAAATTCATATTTCCTGCCGAGATAGTCCTGCTGTTTGAATTCTATTCCGTAATCAAAAAGCGCAATTAATGACATACATGTAGAGTAAATCGTATGGTCGTAAAGATTCAGATAATACTTATCTATCTTATCAGTTTCATTAAGATACTTAAGATTTTTCTGATTAAGGGAATAAATGTTCGAAAATTTTTTATCATCTGTCTTATGGGAATCAAGAAATTTCAATGCTTTTTTATATTTGCCTTCATAAAATCTGAACATTTTATTTTTCAGATATGCGTCAAGCAGAATATAATCTCTCTGGATCTCATCCCCTTTTACGTTCTTATAGATAATAAACTCTTCACCCAATTTCAGTAATTCAGAGAATCTGTTTTTCAGAGTCTGACCGCTGAATTTTTTTCCCGGATATACTTTTTCATACAAATCAAAAGCGGAAATTTTCTCTGTTGCCTCGTTCCTGTATTTAATGATCTCTTCCAGCAAAGGAAGATAATTCCTGCCGGAAGAATATACAGGTGAAGATACAAATTTTTTAAACTGTGAAAGATCCTCTTTAGACAGTAAATTGAGAAAACTTAACAGTTTATAGTTAATTATGTCCAATTCTTATGGGTATAGTTAGTTTTTCAAATTTAGCAATAATCCGCATAAAATTAAACTTTTTAATTAATAAGCAAAGTTTAGCTGGGTATTATAATGATTTGCTTTCTTTGTAAAAACTTTAATAATTTTTTATTTTACATAAAAAATTTTTACAATAATTAAATCTGAATTAATAATGAGAAAAAAATTCAACTTACTTTTTGTTTTCATCTTTATGTGCATAATATCAGGAAATATATATGCGCAGCAGGATGTAAACGGCTGGTACTGGATGAACGGACAACCGGCAGGAGTTACATTAAACTGGTCCAAAGTACTTGATGCATCAAATATTTACGCAGTGGGTAACAGAGGTTTATTCATGAAATCATCAGACGGCGGGGACTCATGGACAATTACACAGGCAGGCGCTCCGGATCTTTCAACCACGGGAGCCGGCGGAACGGCAAAAAGAGATCTTTTCACAGGATGGTTCTTTGATGCAAATACAGGAATTGTTGCAGGCGCTTCGCAGACAGGCTCACCGTCAAAAACAGTTGTCAGCAAAACAACCAACGGCGGTAATACATGGACAATTTATGAAGTTAACAGTACTGCAGGAGGTTCTGTTAACAGTATTTATTTTATCAATTCAACAACTGGTTATCTCTGCGGAGGAACAAATGCAAGATTATACAAAACAACAAATCAGGGATTAACATGGACTAATATTGCTTCAGTTCCGGCAAATACATATTACAGTTTACATGCATTTGATGAAAACAAGATCATTCTCGGAACATCTTCAAGAAGAATAATCAGAACAACAGATGCAGGAGCTACCTGGAATGTTGATACTATTTTTTCAGCGGCAACAAACGTACAGTTTTTAGGGATGGAATTCAAAGATGCTAACACCGGATATGTGATCGGTAATCCGAATTTCTTTGCATACACTACAAATGCAGGAACAAGCTGGAATGCTTCTACGCATTCATCAATAAGAGGACAAAGAGCCATCGTTTATGATGCCGGGACAGTATGGACAGCCGGAGATTATGAATATGTTTACAGATCAACCAATAACGGAGTCAACTGGGATTCAGTAAAATTTTATGACAACAGTAATCCCAATCAGCCTTCTCCTTTTATCATTTACGGTATAGGTGCAAACGGAAATGACCTGATAGTAACAGGCGCTTCCGGTCAGTTAACCACAAGCAATGACGGCGGAGCTTCCTGGAGAAATAAAAATTATTCTGTAGGAGTAAGTTCTACATACAGCTCTATTTGGATGAATGATATTTTGATAGATCCTAAAATTTGGGTAGGCGGAAACAGCGGCGGAATGCTCTATTCATCCAACGGCGGCACAAACTGGACATCTCAGACAACATCTCATTCAACAACTATATTTAAAATTGATTTCGTAAATTCTGCTACTGGATACATTGCCGGCGGAAACGCATTCGCAGGATTAGGCGAAATGTCAAAGACAACTGACGGCGGTGCTACCTGGACTTATTTGGCATTACCATCTCCTTTATCAACATATCAGTTAAATACAGTTGATTTTGTAAATGCAACCACAGGATGGACCGGCGGAACCGCAGGTTTATTTACTCCCAATCTTACTGCAAAGACAACTGACGGCGGAGCAACATGGAATCTACAGAATCTTGAGACTGCGCCTTTAACAGGCACTACAAATCTTAAAATGGTAGATGAGAATATAGGATATTTAGTTTCAAATTCCTTATATAAAACTACCAACGGAGGTGCTACAGACTGGGTCAAGAATATAGATCCTTACGTCACAGGAACAAGCTGGTCAAATTTGTTTGTACTGAACAAAGATGTCGTATATCTTTGCGGAAACGGGACAGGAGGAGTCAAAAAGATTATAAGGTCTATGGACGGCGGCCAGACATGGACAGATCTGACCGGAAATCTTGATGCCAACACTACAATATTTAATACAAAATGGCTGAATCTGAAACACGGTATAGTTATGGGTACAAGCGGATATTCAGCAAAAACTACTGACGGCGGATTAACATGGGCAGTAAGCAATCCAGGATTCTCCACGACAGTTGACGGTGCCTTGTCAAATAAAAATACATGGTTTACCGTCTGCGACAGAAACGGCTCATACCAGATTGGAAGAAAATTAAGCTCACTTACCTCAATTTCTCTGAACGTCACAATGAGCATCGAAGGATTCTGGAACGGTAAGCCTCATGTCAGAGATACAGTAAGAGTTGAACTTCACAATTCATCTTCACCATTTGCTCTCGTTGATGTTGCAAAAGAAGTCATAACCGTAAACGGTTATCAGACATATGAATTTAATTCAGCTCCTTCGGGATCATATTACATTGTTTTGAAACACAGAAACGGTCTTGAGACATGGAGCGCAGCTCCTGTGGCTATGACAGCCGGAGGTAATTATAATTATGATTTCACAACAGCTTCCTCGCAGGCATACGGCAATAATATGGTGCTTAAGGCAGGTAAGTATTGCATATACAGCGGTGACGCAAACCAGGACGGCGTAGTTGATATTACCGATCTTGGATTAATTGATAATGACGGATTCAACTTTGCATCAGGGTATCTGTCGACGGACTGTAACGGAGATGATGTGATCGATCTGACAGACCTTGGTATCTGTGATAACAACGCTAATAATACTGTTGGCGTAATAAAGCCGTAAATTTCATAAAGAGTGTTCTTTAGTTAGTTAGTTAGTTATGTTGGGAAAGAGCCGGAGGATTTATCTTCCGGTTCTTTTTTTTACAGAGGAATTTCTTTTTAAAAATTCATTCAGCTTTTCACTTGCATAAGTTATTATAATGGAATAATTTTATTCACCCCAAATTTTAATTAATAACTAGTATTAATAAAACTTTTGGGTATGCGCATATCATTACCGTTTCTAATTTACATTTCCGTAATATTTTTCTTTACTGCTTCAGTTAACATAGCTTACTCCGCCACTTATTATATTTCAAACAGCGGAAGTGACAGCAATAACGGATTAAGCACTTCGACTCCTTGGGCTACGATAGCGAAATTAAATTCGAGTATGAGTCTTTTCACCGCAGGCGACAGGATTTTTTTCAGAAGAGGCGACGTTTTTCCGGGCGAGATCACAATGACCAAATCAGGCGTTTCCGGCAATGAAATTATCATTGGAGCTTACGGCACCGGTGAACTGCCTGTAATAACCGGAGCTAAATCCCCGCAGAACTGGGTTGTCCATTCAGGCAATATTTACAAGACTACTTTTACGGATACTGTTTCCAATTTATATGCAGACGGTAAAATAATGAATATAGCAAGATTTCCGAATTCTGGCTGGCTTAGAACAGATTTCGGAAACGGAAACAACGGATTCAACGATGCTGCGCTTAATCAAAGCGCAGGTTACTGGAACAACGCTACATGCAGGATCAGAACAAGGGACTGGTCTTACGAAGTAAAAACCGTTTCAAGTTTCAGTAACGGAAATATTCTTTTTACATCACCTACCGTGAACAGCATGCTCTATGACTACGGATATTTTTTTGACAACAAACTGAATCTGCTGGATACAGAAAGCGAATTTTATTATGATATCCCGACTCAGGTTTTATATTTTTATGCTCCCGGCGGCGTTAATCCGAATACGCTGCAGATAGACGCAACTGTAAAAAGGTATAATATTTATTGTAATCCCGGGGTAAAGTTTCTCATTATTGAAAATCTGAATCTCACAAATGCAAAGGAAAAAGCTGTTGAACAGGCGAACGGAACGAACATTGTTGTAAGAAACTGCAGGATCAATAAAACTGACAAAATAGGAATCAGACTTTACGGATCGGGGCACAGGATCGAAAATAATATTATAGAGGATGTGCTGGATATTGGGATCATTGCATCTATATTTGACGGTTCGGTGACCGGCAATATTGTGAACCGTACCGGACTAAAACCGGGATACGGCGGAAGTTCATACGGATATATTGGGATCAAAGCTGAAAGTTCAACAAATACAATCTTCCAGAATAACGATATTGACAGCTCTGGTTATACAGGTTTCCGATTAGGAAAGGATAATTCTGCAGAATACAATATCATAGATTATTCCTGTCTGATACTGAATGACGGAGGAGGGATTGCAATTGACAACGTGAATGGACTGGATATTTCTTACAACGTTATTAAGAATACTATCGGCAATAAAGAATCCTCGCCTGCTGCTAATTACGTACTTGCTTACGGCATTTATTTCGGCAATACTCCTATAAAAAATCTTACAATAACCAACAACACAATTGCCCACAGCAGATTTGTCGGAATATATGTAGACAACACAAACACTCTTGACAATATTAAAATAACCGACAATGTTATTTACAACAGCGCTGCAACTCAGATAGTATTCTCCGATCTGTCTGCTTCTTCATTCAAACCATCATATAACACTGTCTGCAAAAGAAATATTTTTTACTGCCTGAACTGGAAGCAGGTCTGTATGGAACATCAGATGTTTCATTCTCTTGTCTACAGTGATTACGGAATTTTTGACAGTAATTTTTTCTGCAATCCTTACAATGAATATATGACCAAAAGGACTATAATGCCTCCGAATTATTCCAGTAATGATTACAGATTATCGCAGTGGCAGTCAGTAACCGGTGAGGATCCGAATTCTTCTTTCAGTCCGTTTACATTTGATCAGTTTTTTATAACTGATACTCTCAGCAGCAATTATATTGTCAATCCGAATTTTACAGATACGATCGCCGGCTGGACCACATGGCCTTCAGGTTCATCAATAGCAAGAACTACTCATCCTCTCCTGGACGGTGGAGTAATGAGAATAAGATGGAACGGTCAGGGATACACAGAAAATCTGGCGATCAGCAGTCCGTTTCCAACTGTAAAAAATAGTTATTACAGTATGAGCATGAGTGTGGTCGGTAACAACACTGGAGACTTTAATGTCTGGGGAAGATCCAGCATTCCTTATGTTTATGAAATGGGTTTAAGGAGAAAATACAGATATGAAAATTACAGAATAGATTATTCATTTATTTTCAAAGCTGATACAACTGATCAGAATACAACTTTTACTACCGGAATGAAACTTCCGGATTCACTGCTTTATGTTGACAACATCAGATTTTATAAAGTAAACGTTCAGAGAATAGACTCTACTGAAAAATCAAAAATTTTCATAAACGAAACATTAAATCCGGTTCCGTTCCCAATGAACGGAATAAGTTACAAGGAGTTAAACGGCACACCCGTTAACGGAAGCGTTATAGTTCCTCCTTTTTCATCAAAAATTCTTATAAATGATATTCCGGTTTCATTTAAAAATCTTAACCTGACTGTTCTGCCGGAAGGTTTGTATAATCCGGTTTCTCAGCAGACAGTCAGTGATTCTGTGAGAGTATATCTGAGAAGCTCTGTTTCTCCTTATACCATTTCAGATTCCTCTGTTTCATTTTTCAATTCATCGGGTTATTCACTTCATAAATTCGTACATGCATATAACGGAGTAAATTACCTGCTTCAGATAATACACAGGAATTCAGTAGATACATGGAGCAAAGCCGGTGGTTCGCAGTTTGTAGCTTCAATTATGAATTACGATTTCACTACTGATTCAACTAAAGCTTATGGAAATAATTTGATCAAAAAGGGAACCAAGTATTGTATATTTTCAGGAGATGTAACCAGGGACGGAGCTGTTGACCTTTCTGATCTGTCTGAAATTGACAATACCGCATACAATTTTACTCTTGGTTATCTTAATACTGATCTGAATGCAGATAATCTGACTGATCTGACTGATCTTACAATTGCTGACAACAATGCTTATTTCATAATTACAAAAGTGACTCCCTGAGTATATTTATTCAGTAGCATTATATTTATAAGGCAAAGAGCATAAATTTTATTAATTTTTTTCAAACTTAAATTCACAGCTTTGCCGCAATGACAAGCGGAGCTTTTAATAATTCCGACGAACCTGACTTTTCATATACCGCTTCCAGCAGCAGTATGTAAATTCCAATTCTGAGTTTCTGCCTGTTATTATCCATTCCGTCGAAAATGAAACTCCCCTCTTTTCCGCTGACGGAATTGTTTATCAGAGTTCTGACCAGTCTGCCTTTTATATCAAATATTTTAATCCTTATCTGCGCAATATTTTCTTTCAGAGAATAATTAATAATACTAAAATCCTCAAACCCGTCACCGTCAGGTGAAAACGGATTTGGAGAGATAATTACTTCCGAACCTCTTTCTGAATTTTTTGTAAAAATGCTGTTAACGCGTCCGGGAGTACCGCCGTCGGGAGAAGCGGAAGAACTCCAGTTTGAGTTTTCACCGGAATTTACAGAAGGACTAATCCTTTCCAGTGAAATACCTTTCGTATCAGGTATGTTTGGATTATGAAGTTCAGGTGAATATGCAAAGGCATCAATAATATTATCAGAACTGTCTGAAATAATTATTGTTTCTCCTGAATTTGATAAACTGAGACCCGGAATGAATTTTAATTTACCGGACTGAAGAAATTCCTTCAGATAAGGATATCTGTTAAAAATTGTCGTATCATGAGCGAGGACAAAATATTCTCCCGCATTCAGCACAAGATCCGAATCAGAAACCGCGGACATAAAAGTAGTCTCTCTATATTTCCATTCTTTCAGATTTACCGGCTTACCCGATCCGTTGAATATTTCCAGCCATTCGGAATTTCCGCTGAGAGGTTCATACATGATTTCATTTATTACAACTGCATTAGTTCCTCCTGAATTGTCACTCACGAAAATATTCTTATACTGTTTGTTGTTTAACGTATCGAGATCATCTGTATATTCTACCTTTGCAATAAATAATTTATAACCTGTATCATAAGGTATATAACTGCATTCAAAAATCACCGAATCACCCGCCGTAAGCTGCTCTACATTCTGACCGCAGATAATTTCTTCGTTCTGACCAGTGCTGTCTGAATTCTGATCAAGAAATAATTTGATTTTAAATCCGTTCGAATTATTTATACCTGTATTTCTGACAGACAGCCTGAAATTCAAATTACCGTTAATTACCGGAAATGGCGGATCAGATTTAAATGTATAGAGCATCAGATCAAACATCAAAGGAGTAATTGAATTTCTTTTTCCCGGGGTAGCTTTAGCGGGATGGATTGAAGTTCCCCAGTTATCTGAGAGATTAGAAGGCAGTTCGCTTCTTTTTCTCTCAAGTGAAAAACCTGAAAGTCCTCCCCATGAATTATTATAGGTCAGAGAATCTACAGTTGTATTCTGGTCATTATAGATGACGATATTTTCGTTTCCGGAATTATTCAAAGCGCTCCAGCCGGATGACTGCAGAGCAATGCCGCTGAAACCTGTATATTGATTTTTGAAAATTATTGAATCCTCGCAGATCACGGCAAATGAATCAGGCAGGAGTAATACATTTTCAGCTGTAATGGTTCTTATAGGATTGCCGGCTGCGGCGTCGCGCCATTTCCAGTTCTGAAGATTTACAGGCGAAGTTCCTGAATTTTTCAATTCAAACCACTCTTTATTCGGTGATGCGGGAGAATACATAATTTCATTTATAACGATCTGTGAGAGTGAAATGGAGGAAGCAAAAAAGCTAAAGCAGAAGAAAATAATTGAAGTTGTTCTTTTCATGTTCATAGTAATTAAGTTAACAAATAAATTCCTGTCCTGTGAATAAGC
Source organism: Bacteroidota bacterium (assembly GCA_018266875.1). GTDB lineage: Bacteria > Bacteroidota > Ignavibacteria > Tepidaquicellales > Tepidaquicellaceae > UBA2330. The sequence goes on along the minus strand of JAFDZR010000013.1, from coordinate 99,505 downwards.
GCAGGGAAGCATTACTTAATATTACATTGATTGAGCGTAATATTTTTACAAAATTCCCAAAACAATTTAATCAATAAAAATTATTATGAGCAAGTTAAAATTATTTATATACATAATAATACTATCCTGCAGCAGTATATTATATTCACAGGATTCAAATCCTCTGTATGCTGTAGCAGTTGACTTCACGCCTGTGCTGAATACACCAGACTATGATAATGTTTTCGGCGGTGCAACAAGGGATTCATTAAAGCTGGATGACCAGGGACTGATAAGGGAAATGGAATTCATTGCATTCCCGAATACAGTTTTTGAGATAATTGAGAAAATTCCGAAGGGAGATCACAGTATCTTTAAAGTTGTTACAGAAGATTATCCTTACAAGTCATCATCACTTTATGTTGACAGCAGATTTGTGGAAGTGACTTCAACCAAACCTGAAGACAGAGTAAAGAAAATGCCCGGTAAAAGTGAAATTTTGCAAAACATAATTAAGTTTGAAGGTTACGGTTATATGTGGGGAGGAAATTACGCTGTCGGTATCGAACGAATGCTTACTTATTACAAACCTTCCTCTGAAATTGATACCCCGTTAAAAAACAAATGGAGTCTCAAAGGTGTTGACTGTTCAGGTCTGATATATGAGGCTACCAACGGTTCAACTCCGAGAAATACATCTTCCCTTATAAAATACGGCAGAGGTCTTGAGATAGCGGGAAAAACAGCGGATGAGATTTCCGGTATGCTGGAACCACTGGATCTCATTGCATGGAACGGACATGTTATAATCGTTCTTGATAAGAATACCGTGATTGAAAGTACGCCGGATAAAGGCGTTCACAAAACTGATCTCATGAAAAGAATCGGGGAAGTAATGAATGAAAGATTACCGGTAAATGACTGGGAGGGAACCGAAGGTTTAAGATTTGTTGTGAGAAGATGGGCTGAATAAAAAACGGATCCGCTCTTAATTGCAAAGAGCAGATCCGGATAAGCAGTTAAGGCAAATATTTACTTTCTGTCTCCGAGAATTCTCAGAAGGAAGAGGAACATATTAATAAAATCCAGATACAGCATAAGTGAACCTATCACTGCTGCTTTTTTTCCTTCTTCAGTATCAAAATCCATCGACTGACTCATTTGCTTTATTCTCTGAGTATCATATGCCGTTAAGCCGACGAACAGCAGAACTCCCGCATAACTTATGATCCAGTATAATGCCGTGCTGTTCAGAAAAATATTCACTACCGATGCGATTATAAGACCGATTAGTCCCATAAAAAAGAATGTTCCGAAACGGGACAGATCCATTTTAGTAATATATCCGAAAACGCTTACAGATCCAAACATTGCTGCGCAGATAAAGAAAGTGGAAGCTATTGAACTTCCGGTATAGACCAGAAAGATTGAAGCCATTGTAAGACCTGTAAGGGCAGAATATAAAAAGAATGCGCCGATCGCCAGACCCGCGGATATCTTTTTTATTGCAAATGTCAGACCTATCACAAGTCCAAGCTGCAGAATAATTATTCCGAACAGAAGGAAAGGATTTGAGAACAGAACATTTGCGAAAGATGAACCTGAAACTCCCCAGGCAATAACTCCTGTGAGAGCAAGTCCCATTGCCATCCAGTTATATACATTCAGTAAAAATTTTTTGGTGGCTTCTGTAGTAAAGGAAGCGTCAATCGCTCCGGTATTATTCTGAAACTGATTCATTTATTATTTCTCCTTTTAGTAATAACTATTTTAATATTTATTCTGAATTTTTAAAATTCTGTCTTTATAACAATAGGCTACGGCAATGGTTCCATACCCATGGAGATCCATTCTTCCCTGGAAGGACCGTATATTCCCGGGACTTTCAGTCCGGCCTGTCTCATGAGAACTGTCATCTGCCCTCTGTGATGAGTCTGATGCAGCATAAGATAAAAAAGTGTTAGACCTTTTTTCCATTTCTCACCGTACAATTCATCCTCTGTCTGAAGTATGTCATCATTCCAGTTTTTTTTAATTTCATCTATCAAAGAATCCGAAGCTTTTTTAAATTCATCCAAGATTTCGGATACTTTTTCCGGACACGGGGATTTTTCGCCCGGACCGTTGATTTTTAAGCCCGTTAATCCCATCATTTCAGGAATAGTTATCGCTAAATGCCAGGCGAGAAAACCAAGCGTTCTTCCGTCAGGACTGATCTTCTGATCCAGCGACTCATCAGTAAGCGAATTAATGACTTTTAATGTAGAGTCACTTTCGAATTTCCAGTCTTTTATGAAGTCTTCAGTTGTTCTGAACATATTTTTATTTTTTAATTAAATTAAAACTTTAGACAAATTTTTATTTCAAACCATAATTCGGTGCTTCCTTGGTGATCTTTACATCATGAGGATGAGATTCCTTTAAACCTGCGTTTGTGATCATTACGAATCTTGATCTGGATTTCATTTCCTGAATATTTTTTGCTCCGCAGTAACCCATGGAAGCTCTTAACCCTCCCAGTATCTGATAGATAGTATCGCTAACATTTCCTTTATACGGAACAATTCCCTCAATACCTTCGGGAACAAGCTTACTTATATCGTCCTCAACATCCTGAAAATATCTGTCCTTGCTTCCCATCTTCATTGCTTCGATCGAACCCATTCCCCTGTAAACCTTAAAACTTCTTCCTTCATACAACACTTTCTCTCCGGGAGCTTCCTCCGTTCCGGCAAAGTAACCGCCGAGCATTACTGTATCAGCGCCTCCCGCAATTGCTTTGGATACGTCACCGGTCTGTTTCACACCGCCGTCTGAGATAACGGGTATCTTAAACTTTGAAGCGGCTTCTGCGCATTCCATAACAGCAGTCATCTGAGGAATGCCTACACCGGCGATAACTCTGGTAGTGCAGATAGATCCTGCGCCGATCCCAACTTTTATACAGTCAGCGCCTGCTTTAATCAGGTCAATAACTGCTTCAGGTGTAGCGACATTTCCGGCAATCAATTCAACGTCAAATTTCTTTTTGATTTTCTTCACCATTTCAATGACGCCTTTTGAATGTCCGTGAGCTGTATCTACAACTATCACATCCACTCCGGCATTAATAAGTTTCTCAACTCTGGAAATTGTATCAGCCGTTATCCCAACTGCAGCGCCGACCCTTAGTCTTCCGAAACTGTCTTTACTTGCATTCGGGAATTTCTTTCTTTTTTGTATATCCTTGAATGTGATCAGTCCTTTGAGTATGCCCTGCTTATCCACTACGGGAAGTTTTTCTATTTTATATTTCTGCAGTATGACTTCGGCTTTCTCAAGATCAGTTCCCATAGGAGCTGTTACAAGATTTTCCTTAGTCATTATTTCAGATACAGGAAGGGTTTCGTCTGGTTCAAACCTAAGGTCCCTGTTGGTAAGTATTCCGATCAGTTTATTTTTTGAATTGATAATCGGGATGCCTGATATGCTGTACTGCTGCATGAGTATCAGGGCGTCTGCAATTCTTTTATCCGAAGTAAGAGTGATCGGATCCCTTATCATTCCGCTTTCGCTTCTTTTTACTTTATCCACTTCAGCTGCCTGAAATTCAGAAGACATGTTTTTATGAATAATCCCCATTCCGCCTTCTCTCGCAACTGCGATTGCCATTTCGGATTCCGTTACAGTATCCATTGCTGCGGAGAGCAGCGGGATATTCAGAGTAATGTTTTTAGTGAGACGTGATGAGAGATCCACTTCTCTGGGAAGTACGGAGGAATGCGCCGGCTTTAGCAGTATATCGTCAAACGTAATAGCTGTTCCTGTTATCTTTTGTGATTTCATTTTCAGTTAAGTGTTTTTACATTAATCAGGTCTTTGTATAAATTCTCGGGAACGAGGTCCCCGTCAAAAGATCTTACATACATTATATGCAGATGAGTAGGCGATCTTGACGGATAAGCATTTTTTCCGGTTCTGCCTACAGTACCGATAACTTTACCAGGTTCCACGTAATCTCCCACATTTACCAGTACATCTTTGAGATGTGCATAATAAAAAAGTCCGTTGGTATAATTATCATAGATATATACAATATTTCCTCCCTTGATATCCATCATATCCGTTGTCCAGTTTTTTCTTGTTTCAATTACAATTCCGCCGCTCATTGACAAAACTTCAACAGGTTTCCCTGTATTATCGTCAAGACCGTCCTGATCCCTGTCATTAATAAATATATCCTGTGCAGGATGTCCTCCGGTATTTCCGTCAAAGAAATCAAATCCTCCGACTATGTAACCGTTTCCGTTTCTTCCTCCTATCGCAGCGGGTCCGTAACCTTTCAAAGGAAAAACCCATTCCGCATCAGAATATTTCTTTATTGCCTTTGCGGCTATTCTTGCATTCATGAAATCCCAGAGCTGATTTGTAAAAACATACAGAGAATCCACTGCATCTTTTCTGCTTAAGTTGCTCTTGCGGATATCAGTAATAATCACATTCCATCTTGCGGCAATCTTCTCAGGTCTGCCGTAAAAATTTTCATCAGCGGACAGATCGTTTAACTTCTGAGTAATTGACAGAAGCGAAGGTTTAATCTTTTTAATTTCCGCATTCTGTGATTTTTTTTTCTTCTTTGGATTTTTATCATCGGCACGGATTACTGCCGGAAGAAATAAATTCAAAGAAATCAGAACAAGAAAAACTGTAATTACAGATCTCAAAACTCAGAATAAAATTTTAATTATTTATCTATGATCTCAATTTCATTTGAGACAATGACAGTTCCGTCGGGCTTCAGAGCGCTTACCCTGTATTTACCCGCAGCATCGAATTTAACGTTATCAAAATAAACGTAATCCATATCAGACTGAGTATCAAATCTGAATGTATCGGCGACCTTTCCGGAAGCAAGGTCCGTTACATTGATATTCACCGATGTTACGCCGAGTTTGGTCTTTGTAGGTCTGAGATCCAGCATTACCGTAAGATTACCTTTGGTATATTTGAAACTTTCACCTTCGCATTTATCCGAAGCCGGATTGTAACTCTCGCAGAAGTATAGTTTGTTGCCTTTTGAGGAATCAGCAAGATTCTTGATCTTGCTGCATCCCAGAACAAGTATCAATAACACCAGAAATCCCAGAATGGATTTGTAGTAATTCTTCATATTAAATTAATTTTTTTAATTTACTTAATACTAATAAAAAATTCTATTGCTTTTAACCTTACCCTATTGAAGGATAAATAATATAAAGATCACAAAAACAATATTTATATAAAAGCAGGAAGCGGAATATATAATATTATTTAATTACTACCCGCTTCCTGAGTTAAAGATTAAAGACCTAACTTATCTTTGAATCCTTTTGCCATGTCAGCAATTCCGCCAATTTCTTTTCCTTCAAGAAAATTATTGACCTGATCACCGATACCGGCAGGAAGTTTATCCTTTACAAAGTTGCCTACAGTCTCTATAGCAGATTTTGCCTGTTCAGCGCTAATGCCTGTCTTTTCTGTTACAAGTTTAATCAGCTCGTCCATCTGAATCCTTTCGTTTATGTTATTAAAAAAATTTTTTTATCAAAACCAGCCTGACTTTTTCTTACGTGTTGTTCCTCCTATTCCAAGTACTCCAAGAAATCCTCTTGTTATTTCCCTTGCTATCGTCCTGCCGACCTGTCTGGCTGTTGTGCTGGTCAGAACTTTCTCAACGGTGCTTTTCTCCTGCCGTCCTTCAGGTTTCTTTTCTTCTTGAGTCTGTTGAATTTCCGTTTGTGCCGTTTCCAGTTTTGCTGTTAAAATCTCGTATGCACTTTCTCTGTCTATAACTTCATTATACTTTTTTACCAGTTCAGAATTATTGACAATATTATCCTGTTCCTGATCATTCAGTATATCCATTCTGGATGCGGGAGCGCAGAGCAGGGTTGCCGCAAGCGGAGTGGGAGTTCCTTTTTCACTTAGAACCGTAACAGCTGCTTCACCTATTCCCATGGAAGTAAGCAGTTCCTGTACATCATAATATTCTGACATGGGATAGTTTTCCGAGATCAGCTTGATCTCTTTCCTGTCATTTGCTGTGAATGCTCTGAGTGAATGCTGGACTTTCATTCCGAGCTGACTCAGGACCGAATCAGGAATATCAGTCGGATTCTGAGTGCAGAAAAATATTCCGACTCCCTTTGATCTGATAAGCTTAATTATGGTTTCGATCTGGTCATGCAGAGCTTTTGAAGCTTCCTGAAAAATAAGGTGCGCTTCATCTATGAACATAACCAGCTTCGGCTGATCCATATCTCCTTCTTCAGGGAAATTATTGTAAATCTCAACCAGCAGACAAAGCAGAAATGTTGAAAACAGTTTAGGTTTGTTCTGAATATCCGCAAGTCTGATAACGGATATCTGTCCCTTTCCTTCGTCGTTAATCTTTGTCAGATCACTTACATCAAAAGATCTTTCGCCGAAGAACTGATCAGCATCATTCTCAAGCTCAATTACTTTTCTTAAAATTGTTCCGACTGTGGAAGGTGAGATTTTACCGTAATCAGCTTCAAGTTCAGCTTTTCCTTCATCTGAAATATACTGAAGGAGTTTTTTAAAATCCTTCAGATCAAGAAGCGGAAGTTTTTTGTCATCACTGTATTTAAAGATCACCGATACCACTCCTGACTGAGTGTCATTCAGTTCAAGGATCTTCGAAAACAATACCGGACCGAATTCAGAAACAGTAGCTCTGAGCCTCGCGCCTTTTTCATTGGAAAGTGAAAGAAGTTCAACGGGAAAAGCAGAAGGAGCATAAGGAATTCCAATTTTTTCATGACGCTGAAGTATTTTATCATTAACAACGCCGGGAGCTGCAAGACCGCTGAGATCACCTTTTATGTCCATTAATAAAACCGAAACACTCTTCGAAGAGAGTCCTTCCGAGATCAGCTGAAGCGTCTTTGTTTTTCCTGTTCCTGTTGCCCCGGCTATAAGTCCGTGACGGTTCATGGTTTTAAGTGGAAGTTTTATCAGAACACCGGGAAGGTTTTCACCTTTGTAAATTGCACCGCCTAGAGTTATTGTTTCACCTTTGAAATTATATCCTTCAGTGATTGACGCAACGAAACTGTCTTTTTGATCCATAGAGGTTGGTGTGTATTTTTGATTTTTTAACTTAATTAATTACAGAAATTACTAAATTATAGTATTCTTTAATATACAAATAATTTTATTTCAGGGAAGTTATTTTTCCGGGAATAATTAGTTACGGTATTTTCATAGCAATAAAATATCATCAATCTCTTGCCATTGCAAGCGAGCAGCTTATGATCTGACCTGCGCCGCTTTCCTTAAGAATACGGACAGCTTCATTAATTGTAGATCCGGTAGTGATCACATCATCCAGAATGACAATGTTTTTCAAATTGATTTCAGACTGATATTTTTTATTCAGTATAAAAGCGCTTTCTATGTTTTTATTTCTTTCATTCCTGCTCAGTTTTGTCTGGGAAGAAGTGTTTTTTACTCTGATCAGAAGATCGGCGGCAGTCTTTATCCCTGTTATTTTGCTTACGCCTCTGCAGATAAGTTCAGACTGATTGAATCCCCTTTCCCTTAGCCTTGCCCTGTGAAGTGGAACAGGAGCTATTAGGTCTATATCCGGGATTTTCAATCCGCGGAAATTCTCTTTGAATTCCAGACCGAGCAATTCTCCCATATATACAGCAAGTTTTCTCATTCCCCTGTATTTTATATTGTGTATTATTTTTGAAAAATCATCTTCTCTGCAGAATGCGAAAAGACTGAAACAGTAATCTGAAATTACTTTATCCGCCAGATCATTGAAATCCTGATCACTGATCCTGTAGAGTTTACTGAAATTTTCATCCTTTATAAATCCGTTTGAATTAAATTCATCAAGATATTCCTCTGTTAAAAGGCAGGTCTGAGGATAAATGAAGTCTGCAATGCTTTTCATCATCATCAGCATCTCTTTTCCGGCAGAGCTTAATATATTTTTCATTAATCAATATATCCATGTTATATCTGACTAAAAAATTAAACTTCATCATTTTGTGAAAATTTACAGACAAAAAAAAAGACCGCTGATATTTTCAGCGGTCTTTAAGAAATAGCGCTTTACAGTTTTACTTAATGAAAGTCATTTTCTTAATACTTGTAAATCCGTCAGCTTCGATCTTATAGAAATAGATTCCGCTGTTAAGATTTACAGGATTAAATTCATATTTATATTTACCTGCAGATTTGAATTCATTAACAAGAACTGCAACTTCTTTTCCCGTGATATCATAGATCTTCAGCTTTACAATTCCGCTTTTCGGGATTGAGAAATTTATAGTTGTTGAAGGATTGAATGGATTAGGATAATTCTGTTCAAGTGAATACACATCCGGTACTTCAGTTCCGATGGATGAAATTCCAACTGTTGTAGTCCATCTTGCTGTTTCCACGAGAGGAGCAATAATATTTAACGTAACCGCTGTATCATTTCCCGTACTGTCCGGACTGGTATAGGATCCTGAACCGACTCCGTTCCATCCTCTGAAATAATAGAAGGTCCCGCCGTTGTTCACAATTCTTGAATTCACGCCGAAAGTAACTGATGAAGCGGAATCATAAAAAATATTTCCTCCGAAGGTAGTTCCCTGTGAGGAAGAGATAAGAAGTCTGTACTGAACTTTGTAAAATGCTGTAAGATTCAGATTAGAATTCAGAGTAACTGTCTGAGCTGTATCGCCGCCGTTGGACCAGTTTGTGAAAACATACTGACTTGCGCCGATGACTCTCGGACTGATCGCCTGAATATTTACATTGGTTCCGTTGGGATAAATCAGTTCCTGTACCTGATTGTATGAAACTCCGTTAACTGTGAAGTTTGCAATTCCGGGTCTGTTGGTTCCGACTGTAAGCAGTGAAGCGTTTACAAGCAGAGTGGTTTTTCTTACGTGAACAGGCGGTCCCTGAGAACCGATTCCCCTGATATTGACTACATATCCGCCCGGAGTTACATTACCGGTAGTAGTAGCAATCAAAGTAACAGAATCCGGAAAAGAACTAACTGAATCTTTGCCGTTGAGAAAAGAGAAAGTAATAGAACCGGATGACGGCGGAGTTTCCAGTGAAGCAGAAAATTTGACACCTCCTGCAAAAGGACCGTTTACTGCCGGTACTTTAACAACAACTGAAGTATTTTCATTATTTCCCACGTTTGCATAATTCTTATTAACAGTCATTCCGAAATCAGGATAATAGCCGGTAAAACTTCCGAGCTGGTTATTTCTTCCGTCCATCCAGACTGCATAAGAAGAATTTCCGATTGCCTGAATTCCAAAATAATCACCTATATATTTTTCTCCGCCGGGTTGATTTACTCCCATATTATTCGGATTAAAATCAGCGTTTGAAATAGGTTTATTTGCGGTGAAGGTAAGTCCTCCATCTGTCGATACAGTTCCGTAAATTTTTGTTCTGAGATTATTTACCGGATCTTCTCTTGAATCATACCATGCGATATAGACTCTTCCGGTTTTACTGTCAACGGAAATAGCAGGCATCCACTGATCGGTAGTAGTATTATCGTCATTGACTCTTACAGGAGCAGACCATGTAGCTCCGAAGTCAGTAGATCTCACGAGATTGATATCGGTTACATCCTGCGTTCCGGGATTTCTTGCATAGACAACATAAACATTTCCTCTTGTAGCTGTATGACTGTTATCTGCAGACATTCTCGGGAATCCGTCCATTCTGATGCAGTCTTTAACTGTATTTCTTCCGGCGCAGAAAATACCGCCGGTAACAAAAGTAGCAGCCACTGTCTGCGGTGAGAAGTTTATTCCACCGTCAGTTGATCTGTTTACAATTATAGAACTTCCGTTCAGAGCTGCAAAATAAACGCTTCCTCCCTGGGTGTTCCCGTTCGGACCTACAGCAACATAAGCTCCCTGACCTCCGATGAATGTCTGAGGAGTGCTCCAGGTAGCGCCAAAGTCCGTACTTCTGATGAATCTCATTCCTGAAGCTCCGAACTGTCTCCATCCTGCGTAAATATTATTTGAGAAAGGACCTGCAGTCTGATCACCGGCGATCCATTCTTTATCCGACAGACCGACTGAAGTGGAAGCCATATTATAAGTTGAATTCCAGGTCACGCCTTTGTCTGTGGATTTGGAAATACATAATCCGTAGGTGCCTCCGTTCTGATAAAGCTGTGTATAATAAGCATTCCCAATACTGTCATAAGTGAGGACAGGATCTCCGATAACGGCAAAACCCGGGAAATTCACATTGATCTTTATCCAGTTGTAACCGTTAAGAGTATAGTAAAAATTATTAATGTTAAAGGCGCAGATGCTGTTAAGAGGATCTCTCGGATTAGTTGCTATAGATGGTTCCCCGAAATCCACTCCAAGATTAAAATTATCAAATCCGTTAACTGTAACAGGATTGCTTAAAGTGCCTGCCGGTGATATTGTGGTATTCGGCGGCTGTATTGCAATTGAATTTGGCAGATCATTATTCGAAACCTGCGAGAACGAATTGCCCGCAATGCAGAGTGTCATGAATAATAAAGCCATCAGTTTTATTTTCATATATTTTTTAAGTTTTAAAAAAAGTTTTTTTAAATTTTATATTATTATTTTTTATATGCTTATTATTGTTTCAATATCCGGAATAAAATTCATATGAAAATTTTAATAATCCACGCGTATGGTCGCAAAGCCGTAATCGTCAGTGAATTTTTTATTCTGATAAATATTATCAATAATTCTGTGAACATATTTGAATTCAATAAAGAACTGTCTTATAAACTGCCAGCTGAAATTTGCAGTAATAATGTTCCTGTTGATCCTGTTTCCTTTCAGGAATGAAGGATCAGAATAGGAATATCCTGAAGCGTTGTTCACATTGCCGCCGTAATTTACAATCACTCTTCCGGTCGAATCAAGTATTATACCGTCAGCAGATCTCTGATGCTGAAACAGCAGATTGAGATTTATCCTGCTTGTAAAATCATAATTGAGCCTGAAAGCTATTTCATCAGAATTGGGAGCAAGATGATGTCCGAGAGGAAGATCCCAGTTGGTATATGTTGATTTATTTGAAACATGGGAATAAACGAACGGATCAATTTTTGTATATTCAATCCTCAGGTCCAGATTTGAAAGCGTAAAGGCATTTGACCATAAGCCCCCGAGCTGCCATGCAAATTTATTCGTGATCTTTGCATTACTTTTAAAAAGTGTACTGAATTCAAGATCATCAACCAGAAAAGAACCCTGAAGCGCGACGTTCCTAACCGGAATTACAAAAGCATCAATACCGAGTATAGAATTGTTAGCGTTATTGTCACCTGTCTGTGAAGCTTTGCTGAGCTCAGCCGAAGTAAGAAAACTTATCGGATTCAGAAAAGTGAAACTGAACGGCGAATTGGAAATGATTACGCTCTCGAACAATCCCATTCTGAAATTATCCCCGAAGCCGACATCTACCCTGTGGGTTGCGATATTTTTTGCATCAAGCTGACGGCCGAGAGAATCCCCTCTTATGCTGCCGTAAAGGAATGAATAGGTTACCGATTTATATGCGAGATCGAGTTTAAGAAAGTCATAAGGAACGGTATTATTGGAAAGAAACAGTCTGTCAATAAATCCAAATCCCTGATAAACAGGATTCCTGCCGACTGTAAGAGCGAGCCAGTTCTCTCTCGTCTGATATCTTAGATAACCTTCGAAAGTGTCGAAGTTCCTCTGTTCGTACTGAAATTTATACTGAGCATAGAGTTTCGGGTCAGTATATCTTGCAAAGGTAACGTCATTTGAATCGCCGGAAAGCTTCTGTCCGTTTGAAGCGCGTAGATAATATGCTACACTGTTATACAGAGTACCGCGGACTCTGAACCCGAGTTCACCGAGACCTATTGAATGCCTTCCGATAGAATCACCTCTCGACTCTCTCTGTGAAAGACTTCCGAGACCGTCGAGAAATAAAGTAGCATTGGAATCGGTATAAGCGTAGAGATATTTCTGTTTGTCATCCGAAAAAATATTCTTGATCTCTTTGAACAGTGAAGAGGAGTTTTTTATCCCGGATGTTAGTTCATACTGAAACTCAATATCAAAATCCTCAAGCAGTTTCCTGTCAGTTGCAGATATCTTTGAGGAATTTTCCTTTATGATTTTCAGATAATCAGATACAGATCCTCTTGAGATTGGAACAACCGCAGGATTATATCCTTTTATTATCTTCATTGTAAGCATTCTTTCCAGATAACCGTAGACAGGATTATCAGCGGGAACAAGTTCTACCTGTGCTTCGGAATTTTTCAGGAACACAAAAAGAATCAGTACCAGTAATAGAAAAAATTTCTTCATAAAGGATGTGTTAAAAATTTATTTAAATATAATATTTTGAATTTTTTATTGATGCAGGGATAGTTATTAAAGAGATTTGATACCAGCCGGTATTTTTTCATCCATTAAAAATTCAGGAACAAGACGTTTCAGATTTGATTTGATTGCCTCAGTGTCATTATCATATCTCTTACTCAGCAGTATTTCAAGATTTTCTTCAAAATTATGAGGAATGAAATGACTGGCATTTGCAGCTATAAGGATTTTTTCGTGGATAGTCTTTTCATAAATCTCGCCGGGAATGAATAATTCTTCGAATAGTTTTTCCCCCGGTCTTAATCCAGTATGGATTATCTTAATTTCTTTATCTACTTCATAACCTGACAGTCGTATGATGTCTTTAGCCAGATCCAGGATCTTTATAGGTTTGCCCATGTCAAGCACAAATATTTCACCTCCGTTACCTATAACTGAAGCCTGGAGAACGAGCTGAACAGCTTCGGGTATGGTCATGAAATAACGCTGGATGTCAGGATGGGTGATCGTAACGGGACCTCCCTCGGCTATCTGTTTCTTAAAAGTCAGCACAACGCTTCCTCTGCTGCCGAGAACGTTTCCGAATCTTACAGTCGAATAATTCCTCCCGTGCACTCTGGCCGCTTTCAGTACGATCATTTCGGCAACGCGCTTGCTTGCGCCCATTATGCTTGAGGGATTTACCGCTTTATCGGTTGATATGAAGACAAAATGATCCACATTATGCTTAAGCGAAAGATCGATGAGGTTTTGCGTACCTTTTACATTATTGCTTATTGCTTCGCAGGAATTCATTTCCATCATCGGAACATGCTTATGAGCCGCCGCATGGAATATTACATCAGGTCTGATCTCTTCAAGTAATTTATCAATTCTGTCATAAGACCTTATATTGGCGATCACGGTACGGATATTTGTAAGAAGCTGTTTGCCGTTTATAATGGATATTCTTTTTCTTAACTCATAATTGATGTCAAAAATGGAATTCTCGCCCTGACCAAGCAAAACAATTTCCGAAGGATTGCATTTCAATATCTGTCTGCAGAGCTCGCTGCCGATTGAACCGCCTGAACCGGTAACCAGAACTTTCTTACCGTTTAAAAAATCCTCGACCTTTTTAATATCGGTTTTTACAGGCTCTCTTCTTAATAGGTCCTCGATCTGAACCTGTCTGATGCTTTCAATCCTGATTTTGTCATCGAGGAGTTCATAAATGCCGGGTATGGTTCTTGTCTGTACACCTGTATTCCTGCATATAGACACAATATCCCTGATATCAGATCCCAGCGCAGTAGGCATTGCAATGATTACTTTATTGATATCCATTTTAGTGATCACTTCTGGAATGGAATTTCTTGTTCCCATAACGGGAATTCCCCTGATCTTAAGTCCTCTTTTTTCAGTGTCATCATCCACAAATGCAACAGGATTAAGACCGAGCTGCGGATTTCTCTGCATTTCCTGTACGATGGAAGTGCCGGACTTTCCCGAACCTACAACAAGAACTCTTTCTCCGTGATATGATATCTTTCTTCTTTCGTTCAGTCTCTCTATGAGTCTGATACTGAATCTTGAACTGGCAACCAGGATAAAAGTAATTATTCCGTCAAGCAGCGGCAGGGATTTCGGGAGTATTTCAAATTCAAACAAGGAAAGATTATAAAACAAAACAAAGAAAAGAGATTCGACTACTATGGCAAAGAAAACAATATAAATTATCTTGGCAAGCTCATCCACGCTGGCGCTGTTCCAGTATCTTTTATACAGTCCGAGTTTGTAAAAAATAAAAATGTTAGTTACAAGGAAAGTTATGGCACAGTAGAAAAGCGCAGTGGAGTAATACTGAAAATCAATCTGACCATCGAGTCTGATTGCTAAAGCTAAAACCGGACTTATTAAAAGGAAAATAATATCGAAAACAAGCAGATGCCTGTTTCTGATTTTGAGGAGTTTATTATTTAAAAAATTTTCTAACATAATTTAATTGAGTCTCTCCATTCAAATAATCTCCCGGGGAAAAAATCGTAAAATAAGAACAAAATCTTCAGTAATAACAGTATTAATGAATTAAATATTTGTATCAAGTTAATTAAATCATTTATTTGTTTCAATTAATATTTTAATATAATTTATAAAGAAATTGTAAATCAGGAAATGACAGCTTTAAGCGTTTTCAGTATGATTTTGATATCTTTTAACAAAGATCTGTCAGAAATATACCCGCTGTTGATTTTAATTTTATCAGGCATGATTTCTTTTGTATACATTCCTTCCGGATCCTCTGTGCTGGAAAGCAGTTCGTTTTCGTTCCTGTATTTTATGGAGGCAAGGTCTGTAATACCTGGTTTTACCAGCAGAACTTTCATCTGATCTTCATTATACAAATCCACATATTTTCTTACCTCGGGTCTTGGTCCGACAAAACTCATTTCTCCTTTTAGTACGTTAAAGAGCTGCGGCAATTCATCAAGCTTGTATTTTCTTAAAAAAATACCGGAAGATGTGATCCGAGGATCCCTGTCCCCGACTGTAAGAAGTCCTGATCTGTCAGAATCTGTTTTCATTGTTCTGAATTTCAGCAGTCTGAAATCCCTGTTATTCCTGCCGACTCTTGACTGAATAAAAAACACCGGACCTTTAGAATCAGATTTAATTACCAAGGCAATTATAATAAAAACCGGAGAAAGAACAACCAATCCGGCAAGTGAAAATACGATATCAAATATTCTCTTTGTCAATCAGCTTAAAATTACAGCTTCATAAGATTCCTTTACGGCTTTTATTACAGTTTCTATATCATTGTCACTCAGCTGCGGATAGACAGGCAGTGTGATCACGCGTGAATAGTTATCATAGCTCACAGGGAAATTGCTGATGTCATAATTCCTTTCACGGAAGATCTTCAGCATCGGAAGCGGTATGAAATGAACATTAACGGCAACTCCCCTTGCGTTGATCTGATCAATGATACTGTCTCTTTGCTCTTCCGATATGCCGTTTATTCTTAAAAGATAAATATGATAGGATGATTCTCTGCCGGAATTTTGAAAGGGCGGCATCTGAGCCCAGTCAAATTCAGAGAAGAAGGAATTATATTTTCCGAAGATCTCCTTTCTTCTTATCAGAAGGTCATCGGAATATTTCCTTATCTGAGCAAGTCCGACAGCAGCGCACAGGTCGTTTAAATTTATTTTGAATCCGGGATAAACGATATCGTATTTCCAGTTCCCGCCTTTAGATTTTGTGAATGCATCTTTCGTCTGACCGTTAAGGGACAGCAGTCTGAGCCAGCTGTAAATTTCGGAATTGTCAAACGGCGCAGGAAGATCAAGACAGATCGCACCGCCTTCCGCAGTTGTTACATTTTTAACGGCATGAAAAGAAAATACTGAAACATCACATAGAGACCCGCTTTTTTTACCTTTGTAAAAAGCTCCGATGGAATGCGCGGAATCCGACATTACAAATATTCTTCCGAGTTTGGACTGAACTTCATTTGCAGGTCTGAACAGAGCGGTAACTTCGGACGAACTGACGATATTATTAATTTCATCATAGTCACAGGGATAACCACCGATATCAACCGGCACAACAGCTTTTGTTTTTTCATTGATGAGTTTTTTAAGTTTAGTCACATCAATGCAGAAATTCTCATCACAGTCTGCCATTACAGGCACTGCTCCAAGATGCATAACCGCAAGAGCCGTGGCGCAGTAAGTATAAGCAGGAATAATAACCTCGTCTCCGCTGCCTACACCGAACCAGTGAAGCATCAGCATCATTGCAGAAGTTGCAGAGTTAACACAAAGCACATTTTCAACTCCGGTAAATCCGGCAACTTCCTTTTCAAGAGCTTTAACTTTCGGACCGGTGGTGATCCATCCTGAATTCAGAGAATCAAGTACTTCATTAATTACATCTTCATCTATGTAAGGCGGAGAGAATGGTATCATGAATTTAATTTTTTAGATTTCATACTTTTAAAATTTTCAAACAGTATAAGAATAAAAGGGACACTGAAATAGACGAGGAATTCAACTGTATAGCTGTATCTTTCAAGTGATGATTCAACCATGCTCACCATCACGGCTTTAGTCAGAAACATCATGAACAAAATAAATGCAATTACAGCATCCTTGTCTGTAAACTTACTTTTAATCAAAAGATAAATGCTCATCAGAAACATCAGGAAAAATGCAATATACCAGACAAGACTTCTGAAGATCACATTATATATTTTTTCATAAATATTATACAAAGATCTGAGATAAGTGCTTTCGGCGGTCACCTTTCCGTTTTCATTTACCTTTATGTATTTAAGCTGTTCCTGATAATTAATACCATTCTGAATTATCTCTTTCACTTCCATATTGACGGTTCTGTCTGAAGATATCTGCAGCCATTTTTGTTTATCAAGTTCGCTGACATACCGTCTTTCAACTACATTTTTATTATAGCTGTACAGAAGCTGATCAAAATATTTCATGTCAATGCCGAGATTCCGGAAGAAGTAATAAAAATTACAGATAAAGAACTTGGCGTAAATTCTCGGATTATTTTTTATTGCATCTTCAGAAACAATTCTCATGTAAGGCTTTACATCCATGTATGATTTCGTTGAATCATTTCCCATCAGATTATCAGCAAAATTCATCTGCCTGAAAAAATTATCCTTGAACACATTGAAAAGTTTTGAGACCGATGAATTATTCTTAACGTATGATCTGTCTTTTCGGGGAATTGAATCAAGTGTCTGTTTAATCGCATTATTCACAAACTCAGGATATTTATCGGAAGTCTGCATGAAAAGAACGGTCACTCCGGAGAGATTTGCCTCGCCGAAAGGTGTAATGGTGAATGAATTCAGAGTTGAATAATTGTAAGTACAAAGTCCCGTAATAATTACCGCAAATGGAATGACCAGTGAAACAAACTTAGAGGGGCTGTACTTTTTAAAGATGAAATAGATAAGTATAAGGATCAATGTTCCCGCCAGGAATAGACCCGCCGGTCTGATCAGAATTACAACAGCTGTTGATACCGACAATAAAATCCAGTATATATTCCTGTCTTTCTTAAAGGAAAGGATCATCAGTAAAGTAAAGATAAGGAGTGAATTGGTAAATAACGATTCAGTGAGGACCGCCGGTTCAAGGATCAGGAAATATGAGGAAGTCATATAAACTGTTAGAAAACAGGCAAACAAAAAAGTATATTTACTGTAAATCCTGCTGAAAATATAAATACAAAGAATTCCCGTCAAAAAAGAAAAAGCAATCTGAATGACTGAAGATGCAAAAATGCTTTCTGAGAAAGTCCAGACCAGCGAAAGGAAAACAGGATAGCCGGGAGTTCTGATATCAAACAGCGGCGTGCCTGAATTCAGAATTGATACAGCAGCCGAGATATAGGAAGCGGTATCATTGGATAAAACATTTACGGGATAATAGATAAGATAAGGAAGACGCGTAATCAGAAAAAATATTACGAATACAAGACTTCCTTTGAGAAAGTGATTTTTACCGCCTGTAAAAAAATTTTTAACCGGATTCATTTAGACCTGTTTCTGAATTCACCTGAAATCATAAGATGCTTGATCTGAACAGAGATCAGACCCATTCCAAACATAAGGATGGAAAGGAGAATGCTTCCCAGACCTAGATAAAAAGTAATAGGCATTCTGAAAATCAGTGAAAGAATAAAATTGAATCCCGCAAAAATAAGGAGAGATGCGCAGAATACAATAAAAATCTTGATCGGATTATAAAACAGAATAGCTTCAACTATAAACTGCATCGTTCTCATTGAATCCCTGAAGAGTTTGACTTTTGTCTTACCTTCTCTTTTCTTGTAATCGATCGGAATATACTTCACATACTTTGCATTCATCATATAAGCAAGAGTAAGGGACGTTGTAAAACTGAATGTATTACAGAGTTTTGAGAAGAACGGGACAATTTCCTTTTTTGAGAATACTCTCAGACCGGAGTTTATGTCATCAATTTTTCTTCCGGCAGAAAACTCAACCAGCTTCTTCAGGATCAGCCGCAGGATTTTCTTTTTAAAAGATTCATCATAATTCTCACCCTGTCTCGCGCCTACCACCATATCGAAACCCTTATTATATTCACTGACGAGAATCGGGATCATTTCAAGCGGATAAGTTCCGTCTGCATCTGAGATGACAATAGTATCATTAGAGGCGGCTTCAATACCGTCCTTTAAAGATTTACCGTAACCAATATTGTGAGGATGTCTGATTGTGACTGCTCCCGCCTTCTCGCTCATTTCAGCGGTTCTGTCTGTGGAACCGTCATCAACAACAATGATCTCAACATTTTCCAGATTATTCATCTCTGCTACTTTCTTAATATCAAAAACAGTCATAGCAATTACACTTCCTTCATTAAAAGCCGGTATAACAACAGAAATCATTTTTAATTTTTTATTTTTTCGTAAATACTTATAAGTGATATTCCGATCGGATTGCTGAGCGGTAAAAAACTTTTTGAGAACGGGACTATATATTTATCAAACAATCCTATCTCGCCTTCAGTGTCATTTATATTTCCGGATTTCAGGGCTTTGTAAACAAGCCAGTAACCGAGAGCACCTACAGGATTAAAATAAAACTGCCTGATAAGATTAATTTCGGAAGGGATCTCAAATTCATTCATCATTTCCTTGGTATACCGTTTAAAGTGACCGGCGGCTTTATCGAAATTCGAATAAAGAAATTTATGGGACGGAACAAGATGAAACAGAACGCCGCCGGGCTTCAGCAGTTCGAGCAGTTTTTTGAAAAATCCTTTATCATCCTCCACATGCTCCATCACATTCATGCAGAGAATAAAATCATACCGCCCTGTAACGTTCACCAGATCTATGCATTCTATCCTTATATTCCTTCCGAAATCTTTTTTCCTTATGTGTTCGATCGCCGGTTCTGAAATATCAATGCAATACAGAGAATCAAAATTACTTTTATCAGTTATCAGCTTGGTAAAAGAACCCACTCCGCATCCGACTTCCAGGACATCACCTCTGATATATTTTTCAAACTGTTCAAAAGTCCACTGATTATAGTTAGTGGCTTTCTGCATCTGTTCGGCTGATGTGAAAAGTTCTGACATTTATTCTTCTTCAATATTTTTAATGAAAACAGCTGGATTGCCTGCATAGACGCTGAATGGTTTCACTTCATTATTCACAACGCTGCCGGCTCCGATGATGGAGCCCTTTCCTATCCTTACACCTTTCATGATAAAGCAGTTTGCGCCGATCCAGACATCATCTTCAATGACGACAGCTTTTCTTCTGATCTTATCCCATCTCTTGAGCCTGTTTTTGTATGGGACATTATGGGAATTCGTATCCATGATCACGGTATTTGCGCCGATCATAATTCTGCTGCCGAGAGTAACGCTTTCCTCGCTAATAATAGAAGTTCCGTTGAGATACACTTCATCACCGGTTTTGATACTGCCTTCCTTTGATGTTCTCAGAAAAACACCGCCTGCCAGATTCCCGGAATTATATCCGCATTTAGCCGAGATGAGTCTCATATTATTTCCCAGAGTTATAGAGCCTTTATTTTCAATTCTCGGCAAACCAAACACTCTTATACCCGAACCGAATTTTACGCCGTTTACAACAAGAGCAATTTTCATGAACGGAGAAAAGACAAACGTAATCACTTTGGAGAGATGCAGAATGCCGTCCTTGATCAGTTCGTAGTAATTTTCATTACCGGTATCGAATTTCAGCTTCTCGTTATATTTGAATAGAAAACTCATGATAGATATTATTTTCTGGTACCGCTTCCGCTCCAGCTCACGCCTTTATATGGATTTACTGTCACACCGGAAAAATCTTCACTGTTAAACCACTTTGAGATCCTTTGCCTGCTTATAAAATCAACCTGCGGAGCATTCAGTTTATCAAATACATTAAGAGTATTTCTTTCGAAAGTCATTTTCCTGAAGTTATCAAAATATTCATAAAATGGTAAGAATTTCAATGGCAATTTATAAACCGAATAGACCGGAATATAAAGAAGAGCTGTAATTAACTTTGACAAACCGAGGAGACTTTTTCTGCTCATACCTTTTAGGAACAATTTTCTGACTGGTTCCACACCGTATTTCACAAGAGAATTGCCTTCCTGAGAATACACCCACACGATAGTTCTGCCGCCGGGTCTGGTATGATTTTTCATGTTTTCAAAAGTCAGATCGGGATCATCAGTATGATGCACAACGCCTATGGAAAATACTATGTCAAATTTTTTTCCAAGATCCATTTTTGCAATATCATCTTCGACGAATTCAATGTTAGAAAATTCTTTATTTCTTGTTTTCGCAATTTCCGCAGTGTTAAGATCAACCGCTGTTATACTTTTGGCATAAGGCGCAATAAAGGAAGTATGCTGACCGCCTCCGCATCCGCATTCGAGTACTTCCTTATCTCTGAAATCATCTAGAGTATTAGGAAGTATCCAGTCTTTAAAAAGGAAGAGTTCATTATCCTGAAGAAGCGTCCATTGCTCATTCCATTCGGACTGTTTCTTCTGTAATTTAAGAGAATTTTCTGTCATATACATATTTATTGAAAGACCTGAATTCATCAATACCGTCAGCACCGATCCAGGCACCGACAGGCGAATTGAATCCGCTCTTTTTTTTATTTATCACAAACTCCGGCACAGTATCCTTCAGGGCTTTTTTCAGAATATATTTCAAGCGGAAATTATTCATTTTCCTGTCAACGGGAATTGAAGAAACATATTCCACAAGTTCGGGATCAAGATAAGGACATCTGGCTTCAATGCTGCTGTGCATGGTGGTTCTGTCCACTTTAACAAGTATATCATCAGTTAGCCATGTCATACCGTCAACATATAAATTCCTGTCGAGCGGCTGAAGGTCTTTTGCGTTATCATAAAACCTCTGAAAAGTATAAAACGGATCCGAATCAAATACAAGCTCTCTGTATTTTTCCCCGAGTATGTTCACCCTGTCTTCCGGAGGGAAAAATTGTCTCCAGAGATAATGCGCTTTTTCGGGTGAATGAAGAGTTCCGTTCAGGAATTGTTTTTGTTTATACTGCCAGTTCAGCTTTTTTTTATTTCCGCCGGTCAAGTTTAAATTTATAAAAAACTTTTTTATCGAGTCCGGGATTGGTTTAGCGTAGCTGTAATATCTGTCAGCTTTGTATGTAATGTAACCTGCGAAAATTTCATCTGCGCCGTCTCCGCTGAGAACGACCGTAACATATTCCGAAGCAAGCTTTGAAACTTCAATCATGGGAATCAGGGAATTATCGGCGAAAGGTTCATCAAATATATCAACTGCATTATTGATAAAATCAATTTCATCCTTAATGTCACAGATGATACCATGGTGATGGGTTCCGATCACCTCTGCCGCCCTGTCAGCATCGGGAAGCTCATTATAACTTTTCTGATTGAATCCGACACTGAAAGTATGGAGTTCTCCTTTATGATATTTTTTCATCAGCGCTGCGATAGAAGTTGAATCTATGCCGCCGCTTAGAAATGCGCCGACGGGAACATCACTGATCATCCTTCTTTTCACAGATTCTTCCAGTAGAAATAAAATTTTACTGCAGGTATCATCTTCGGAATCTTTATTTTTCACGGCGAAAGTTTCAGAGTAATCCCAGTATCTGACTTTTGAAACATTTTTTCCGGAACCGGAAATTTTAAGATAATGAGCCGCTTCAAGTTTATAAACATTTTTATATATGGTCATCGGTGCAAGAATATAACCAATAGCGAGATAGCAGTTCAAAGCTTCAAAAGAGATATCCAGAGGAATACTTTCATCAGTTTTAAAAGCCTTAATTTCCGAAGCAAAAGAAATATTATTATCTCTGCCGAAAAAATAATGCAGGGGTTTTTTCCCGAATCTGTCACGGGCAAGGATCAATTCCTGCAGTTGCGAATCCCAGACAGCAAGAGCAAACATTCCGTTGAATTTCCTGAAGCAGTCGGTTCCGTATTTATCAAAGGCGCAGATAATCACTTCCGTATCGGAATTAGTATTGAATCTGTAACCTTCCTTTTCGAGATCTTTTCTTATTTCACGGAAATTATAAACCTCTCCGTTATAAACTATTGTGTATCTTCCGTCAGCTGAAGACATAGGCTGATTGGCTTTCTCAGAAAGGTCTATTATGGACAGCCGTCTGTGTCCGAGAACAATATTACCGAGATCCTTCACGCCCTGATTATCCGGACCTCTGTGACTCATCACACCGCACATTCCGGAAACGGTTAAAACCGTGTCCACACCCGCTCCGCTCCAGTCGCTCTTTCCCGCAATTCCGCACATACTCTACTTAAATTTATAATATTCCTTAAACCATTTTACAAATTTTTCCAGTCCTTCTTCTATCCTTACTTCAGGAATGAAATCAATATACTCAGCAAGATCAGCAGTATCAGCGCTTGTGATCTTTACATCACCCGGCTGCATGTCCCTGAAATTCTTTTCGGCTTTTTTGCCGAGTTTATTTTCCAGAGTTTCTATGAATTTCAGCAGGTTAACAGGATGCTCTCCCCCGATGTTGAAAAGCCTGTATTCATTATCATCTGTTTTTTTCACAAGTCTTGAAACGGATTCTGTCACATCATCAATGTATGTAAAATCCCTTTCCATGTCGCCGTGATTATATACATCGATCGGTTCGCCTTTCATTATCTTTTCCGTAAAATTATAATATGCCATGTCAGGTCTTCCCCACGGTCCGTAAACTGTAAAGAATCTAAGTCCGGTAACGGGAAATTTGTACAGGTGATGGTAGGTGTAAGCCATTAATTCATTCGATTTCTTGGTTGCAGCATAAAGTGAAACCGGATGATCAACATTATCTTTTACCGAGAAAGGGATCTTTCTGCTGTTGCCGTAGACAGAGCTTGATGAAGCGTAAATAAGTCTGACTCCTTTTAATTCCCTGCAGCATTCCAGAAGATTGAAAAATGCAATGATGTTGCTTTGAATGCTCACTTCGGGATTTGTAATTGAATACCTTACTCCCGGCTGGGCAGCAAGATTTATTACAATTTCCGGTTTCTCATCGGCGAAAATCTTTTTCAGGTTTTCCCTGTCTGTGAGATCGGCTTTTATGAATTTGAAATTGTCAAGTTTATTCAGCAGATTCAGTCTGTTCATCTTCAGACCGGTATCATAATAGGAATTCACATTGTCAATTCCTGTGACATCATAACCTTCACCGCATAATTTTACTGCAGTGTGAAATCCGATAAAACCTGCAGCGCCTGTAATAAGAATTTTCAATACTCTGAATTATTTTTTATTTGAACTTAAATATTTTTTTAAACGGCTTCGCATTTTAATATACTGTGTAATGCCGGGGTAGGTGTAATATCCCGGAGCAGTATTTCTCTCAGGCAGAGTCTTTTGTTCACCTGCTTCCAGCTTCAAAAGAAAATCCTTTACTTCCGGGAGACTGTCATAGATTGCCTTATGTCCGATAAAGGAATAATTATGTTTTTCCAGATCTATGTCTTTTGCTTTTCCGCAGACGTATATCTCACCTGCATCTATCCTGTCGTTCATTTTCAGAAAAGAATATGCAAGATTATCATAATCCTGATTATATAAAGTCCAGAAAGGAGAGTAGAGTCCTTTATACTCGGGTGTAAGACCTTCATGCCAGAGGAATACCCCGTACTTTGAAATATTTCTGATCTTCTTTCCGAAAAAATCATTAACGCACATTGCAAAGATAATATCAGGTTTTACTTCACCGAGAAAATCCAGAACTTCTTTTTTGTTCACATTGTCTGCGCTCATTTCCCTGAAAGAAAGGTCTGTAAACTTTCTTCCTTTCTGTTTCCAGTAAGGTCTGATGATCTCTCTTTTCAGGAAACCGAGATCTTTCACCGCAACTTTTTTCTTTACATAAAAAAACAACAGCAGTTCATTAAGCACTTTAAAATATCCGTATTTCTTTGCCCGTTTCAGACCGTAATCAATTCTGCCTTTCCACGTCTTCCTCCAGGTAGCGGAGTCGGACCAAACAACGCCTGCAAGCTCAGTATTTTCTGCAAGCCAGTCGACTATCAGTTCGTCAAATTCATTTTTCGATCCTATAAAAACACTTTTCATTATTCAGATTAAATTTTCTTTTATGTCTGCACAGGAGATCAGCTTATCGGAAAAATTCTTTATAAGAATATTCCTGTCATATTTTTCTTCTGCTGCTCTTCTGCCGTTTGCGGACATTTCATTTCTCAGTTCATTTGATTTGCTCAGGCTCAGTATATTCTCAGCGAGTTTTTTAAAATCCTTCGGGGGCGACACAAGTCCGGCTTTATTACCGTTAATAATCCTTGCGCCTTCGCCCGAACCCGAGAAAAGCACCGGGAGTCCGGCAGCCATTGCTTCATAAATTTTTGACGGGACAGCTCCGTAAATATTTTTAACAAGCGGAATCAGAGCTAAGTGATATTGCCGAAGTATTTCCGGAATCTCACTGCTGCTGACACTGTTATGAAGTATGACTCCTCTTTCAGGATTTGAAGAAACAAATTCCTTCACTGCATTCTTTTCAGAACCTTCTCCGTAAATATGCAGCTCAGCGTTGAGTTCATCAAAGCTGATATTCCTTATTATATCCAGGATTCCCTGCGCCACGCCAAGCAAACCGGCATAGACAATTTTAACTTTACTTCCTTGATAATGACCGGAAACCGGTTTACTGAATCTGTTGATATCAACTCCGTTTCTGAACAGATAAGTATTAAAATCTCCGGAAAGTTTTATATGATTAATGATCTCTTCAGACTGTCCGGTGCATAAAAAGGAATTACCGTAAAGAAATTTTTCAAACGACTCAAGCTTATCATAAAATCCGCCTTCGCTTACTGCGCCGAGTTCTTTTGCCGACAGCGGCCAGATATCGGAAACATTCATGATAAGTTTTGCTCCTGTCATTCTGGAAAGAAGATATCCGCTGAAAGCCAGTGTCAGCGGCGGGCTTTCTGTGAAGATAAAATCAGGCTTAAATTTTCTCAGTCTGAAATAACCGAGTAGTGATGTCACAGAAAATGAAATCATTGAAACAATCCTGGGAATTTTCTTTGAGGAATTGGATGCGAAGATCCAGAATCTAGAGATATTAATACCGTCCGTATTGTCTTTCTTAAACAATTTCCATCTGTATCCGGGGAAAATTTTTCCCTTTGGATAATTCGGCATTGAAGTAAAAACTTCTGTTTCCCATCCGAATTCTCTGAAAATTTTTGAAAGTTCATAAAGCCGGTTCTGCGGCGCGCCGGTCTCAGGATAAAAATACTGTGTAAGTATCGCCAGCTTCAAATCAGTTCACGTAAGAATAAAACTGTTTCATCTTTCCCGCCTTTGTTCTCTCAATTTTTTCAACTCTTTTAAATTCTGCTTTCAGTCCCGGTTCAAGATATTCATCCATTTTCTTTCTGATCTGTTCGGCCTGTGAATCGCTTATGTCCGTTTCAGAAACAATCTCAAATACGAATGTGTCTTTTTCTGTCTGTCTTATGACAAACTCTTTCAGGGAGTCTATTTTTTCAAGAATGCTGCGTGTAATAAAATAAAATGTAATGCTTGAAGATCTTTTGCCGCTCGGCAGTATGAGTTCATCATTTATGCCTCCGAGAAGTTTTACTATCCGGATTTCATTTTCGTCAGGCTCGATAACCGCCCTGTCCCCGATCTCATATCGGATAAACGGCATTGCTTTGTTGTGAAGGGCAGTGAGAACAATTCTTCCCTCTCCGCCTGATGTAAGATTGTTTCCGTCTTCGTCAAGAATTTCAATAAAAACATTTTCATTTGAAAGCAGCCATTTGCCGCTCAGATCTTCAAATGCGATCAGGTCGACTTCGGAAGTGCCGTATTCATTTATGACAGGTATTTTAAACGCTTTCTCTATGATCATTTTATCTTCCTCGGAACAATTCTCAGATGTGCAAATACAAACTTTCAGAGACGGACATTCTTTTTTAAGAGAAATGTTTTTCCTGTTGAGATATCTTGCAAATAATACAATTGAATTTGTGTATCCGTAAACATATTCAAAAGAGGAATGTCTGAATATTTCCAGATATTTTTTCAGGACTTCATCTGAAAGATCGAAAACCGGAAATCTTTTTCTGTTCGAAAGAAAATCCTTTGTCTTTTCAATATAGTACTCCTTTTTCTCAAGCGGAATTCCGTAAAATCTTGCCTGACGAGAGTTGAGGTCTAAACCGAAATTCTTATATCTGTCCTTGATCAGAGCCCATGTCATTGCGTGCGAAAATTTATCCTTTGCGTATCTGAACGGATGACCTGAAGAGCCTGAAGTATAACCGGTGTACAATTCACTGTTGTCGAAAGTGTCAGAGATCAGCTTATCCGGAGATATCTGAAAATCGCTTTTGGTAAGGACAGGAATTTCCTGCCATGAAGAAGGCAGTTTATTGTTAAGTTTATTTTTGTAGAAACTGTTATTCTCCAGATGATATCTAACGATCTCCCATTTTTTTTCATTCTGCCGGGAGAGAAATTCTTCCGGTGAAAGCGATTTCAGTCTTTTAAGCTCTTCTTCCGCTTTCTTTAAGGGAAATCCTTTAAGTTTCAGACTTAATTCGAGAAACGACATTCAGGTATTAAATTAATTCTTGACCAGCGGATCAATTACATCAAACCATTTTCGCTTAACATTTTCCCAGTCGAACTCCTCGACTTTCTTTCTGGCATTTGATGAAATGAAAGACATGAATTCAGGGTTCCTGATGAAATTTTCAATCTCGTTAACGAAACTTTCCTTACTTCCGGGAGGAACCAGTATACCGTCAGTGCGGTCATTTATAAGGTAAGGTATTCCTCCTACATCTGTTGATATCACGGGCATTCCAAGCGCCATGGCTTCAATTACGCTGACAGGATGATTATCGAAATTGGTAGTGTTGATGAATACATCATATCCGGCTGAGATTGCCGTCCATTCGTCTTTAGTGAGTTTTCCGGTTATGATAAGCGAACCGTTAAGCCCGCTGTTTCCGGATTCCTCTTTTACTTTGCTCAGCGAACCGTCTTTATCCGGACCGATCATACATAATTTTGCATCAGGATATTTCTCCTTAAGATCTTTTAGTATTTCAACAGCGAGAAGAGGATTATATATCTCATGAAATGACCTGACCCACAGAAGGAATGGACGGGCTGAAGTCCTGTTTTTATATTGATAATTTCCGATCGGAATAAAATTCGGAATATAAATTACTTTGTATCCCTTTTTTTCAAAATGCTCCTTCAGGTACATTGAAGGAGAAATATTCTTATAGGAATTTGTAAAAATAAATCTGCACTTTGCCGGAGAACTTTCAAGTCTGTATGGATAACCTCCGCCTCTAAGTATTGGAATGTAAGGTATGTTAAAGTAACGGCAGAGATGAGCCAGAATATAAGTGTACCAGAATGCTCTGACACTGTATGAATCTATTAAAACGAGCTTAAGGTCTTTTCTGTTTTTTACGACAGCTGAGATCATATCGAGCATTCTCAGTATCTGATTTTTTTTATCTGAAACTGATATGATATTATAAAACTCTGAAAGCTTGGGAGTCAGTGTTTCAATAAAAGTTGGAGTATAACCGAATCGGGAAAGTTTATTGCCTGCATATAAGATCATTTCATCTTCCGGATAATACTGATAAAGCCGAGACCGTAGATAAATCCCGGCGCCGCAATACGCATGGCGGCGTGACCGAGTGTTATGAACACGAAAACACAGCATAAAATCAGCAAAACCTTTTCATCTGAAGATTTCATTTTAAAGAAGGTGCTGACCGGGAACAGTACCATTATCAGAATGGCAATTATTCCGAATATACCGTGCTCCGCCAGCAGTCTTGAATATTCAATATGCGCCGCTGAGAAAATACCGCTGATCTCGCCTCTTTTTTCTGAAGCCATCCCCGGACCAACTCCGGTAAGGACATTTTCCTTGAATATTTCAATATCCTCATCAAAGATCTCCATTCTGCCGCTGAAAAGATTGCTCTTGTCTTTATTATACATGGATTCACCTTTGAATCTCATTTCCAGCAATCCGCCGCTGACATCATTCACATAATAGAAACCGATGACAGACACAACAAACAATGCCATGAAAATATAAACAACACGGTTAAGTTTATCCTGAAAAGCAGCATCCGTTAGCGACATAACGACAACACATATGATAATTGCAACAATAGGAGCGAGCATACCTCCTCTCGAAAATGTTGCAAGCCCTCTGATCAGAAAAGCGAGAAGTAAAATTATATTAAGATTTTTAATTCTGAACAATCTGATATTCATGAAATAGCATGCTGCGATAATAAGAATTCCGAGACCGAAGACCGTTGATACCTGATTCGGACCGAATCCGCCGCTTGCCTGGAAGTTTGACTCTGTGGTAAAGTCAACATCTTCCAGAGAGCCGGATCTGAAATAAACAAAAATGGACATTGCTATAATGGGATACAGCATTGCCAGAAAAGTTCTCCTTAACTGAGTTATGGGCAGCCTTCTTCTATAAAAATATATTGCCGAAATTCCTAGAGTAATAGGACCGGAAATGTTAAATGATACCATCTGTCTGGAAAGATCAAACGTAGGATAATCGACATAAAATATAGACGGCAGCATCAGAAGTATAAAAATAATAAATGAAATCGGAAGCTTCCTCTTTTTAGATCCTACTAGAATACCCATCGTCAGAAAAAGTATTGTGGCGTATTTGCCGTATTCATATCCGAATCCTCCTGAATTCATTCTGAAGAGCACTTCAATCCCGACGACATATGCAGCAATAATATGCGCAGCGCCGTCAGCATTCTTATTCTTGAATATCCTGTAAGTACCGTATATCAGAATTAAGATTGAATATACCGTGCTAAGTCTCGGATTGATCAGCAATACCATGGCAATGCCGATGTTTATTGCTGCAAATATTTCCGCCTGATAAGGTGATTTTTTCACAACCTTAAATTAAATTTTTTTGATGATAAATAATATTCATATTTGCATTACTTTGCGTTTATCACTCTGTTTTTCAATTCTGACATATAATTTTCGTAAGTAAACAGTGACGATATTTTTGTACAAGCTACGGATTTAATTTTAAGTAAATCCGTATTGCTCAAAGCAAGATCTATTGCATTTGCAAGATGTCCTGCCTCCAGGGTTTTAAGCATGAATCCGTTTGAGTCATTGAAATATTCGCTGATCGCAGATACATCAGAAATTATTGGGACACATCCGTAAGCAGCAGCTTCCGAAATTACCTTGGGAAAACCTTCTGACTGACTAGGCAATACGATAATGTGACTCTTCTCATATATTTTTTCAAGTTCATTACGGCTGATAAATCCCGTAAATGAAGTTTTCACTTTGAGTTTATCAGCTGAAATTTCAAGCATTTCCTTATCATGACCGCCTCCGGCGAATATGAATTCATTTATCTTTTCTGAAAATCTTATTTTCTCAAGAGCTTCAAGAATTAAATTAACTCCTTTATTTTCCGATAAAGCTCCTGCGAAGCAGAATGTCAGTTTCCCGCTGAATTCTTTCTCAGAGGAAATTTTATTCGCTCTCATCAGCTCATCATTATCAAGACACGGGTTCCTGAAATCGAGAATATGCTTACCGGAGTTCTTCCATTTTCCGTTCACTGTCACTTTTGACTTCTGCAGATTTCTTTTCAGCCACCATCTCTGGATTGAATAAGATAGCGGAGGATTCTTCTGTCCCCAGTTGCCGGCATATTTTACCCAGCGCTTCGGACTGCTTTTAAGACTGAGATACGGCAGGACATATAAACCCATTCCAGTCGGCGCTCTGAACTGCACCCAGTCCGCATTTTTTATTGTCCGGGAAATAATTTTCAAATTCGGATAAGCTGTTTTCAGAATTGTGATCTTATCGGAAATATTTTCTCCTCCGGATTTTTTTAAGGGAACGAACTCTATTTTTTCATCTATATATTTCATTGAACTGCCGGGAGCAGGTTCTTCATGAAGAGGCGCAATGTGATAAATCTTTTCAAACATTTCAGTAAGATGATTTATTTCCCTTACAGTCGGTCCCCAACCGACAATTCCGCCGTCCATGTTATAATGAGGAGTATGTGAAATGATTGCAAGTATCATTTATTCTTATCCCATAAGTTTAAACTGTAGAACATGAG
Source organism: Bacteroidota bacterium (assembly GCA_018266875.1). Lineage (GTDB taxonomy): Bacteria > Bacteroidota > Ignavibacteria > Tepidaquicellales > Tepidaquicellaceae > UBA2330. The sequence continues at coordinate 68,906 of JAFDZR010000013.1, read as the reverse complement.
TATTCTCTGATATACTCCAGCTCTGCTGATCTGGTCTCCGGCGTTAAAATCTTTCCTGAGAGCTTTGAATAAAAATTCAATATAATCCTTTGAGATATAATTTAAAACTATACTTTCATTTTTCAGAATACTTTCTTTTATAATTTCGAATTCATCTCTTTTCAATGCTTTGTCCAGCGGAATCATGAATCCTCTTTTAGGGATTCTGCTTGTCTCGGGCGGATATATTTTGCTGTGAAGTTTCCTTAATATTATTTTCGTTTTTCTCAGACTTGATTTCTGCGCGAAGGGAATTCCCAGAGCAAATTCCGACAGGTCCTCGTCGAGCATCGGCACTCTGTATTCAACACCGTTAAGCATTGACATCATGTCGGTCTTTCTTAGATAATCACTCAGCATTGTCTTTCTGAAATAATCGAAAACGACTTTGTGTCTGAATTTTCCCGGTACTTCTTCCCTGAATATAGAATTATATAAATCAAGTCCTTCTTCAGTGTCAAACATGAAAGGACTTTTACCTTCAAAAATAGTTTTCCTTGGAAACCATGAATGCCAGTCATATAAAAGTTCTTCCGGTCTGTCATTAAGCAGATCGCTTAATCTTTTGGAAAGTCTCGTTCCTGAACTTCCTGACACGGAATTAATAATTTTAACCAGACTTTTTCCGGAATTTCTAATTAATGAACTGCTGATAATTTTCTCAACATAAGTAAGCCATGTCTGCGAGGGATATCCGTTGAAAAGTTCATCTCCGCCGTCTCCTCCAACCAGGACTTTTGTGATATTTCCGGTTGCTTTGGTAAGGAAATAAACATTTACCGCAGAAGAGTCAGCATACGGCTGATCAAAATCATTGAGGATCATGTCTAAAGTTTCGAGGTTCAGACCTGCGCTGACTTCCACCGATTCATGTTTTCCCGAAACAGATTCTACATACTTCAGCGCAATTTCTTCTTCGTTGTATTCCTTATCATCAAACCGAACGGTCAGACCTTTTATGTTTTTATTATTCTCATTTGAATAGGCGTAAACAAGCGAGGAATCAATTCCGCCGCTAAGCGCAACAGCAACTTCAACATCGGAAACAAGATTTCTTTTTACAGCATTCTTTAATTTCTCTTCCGTAAGTTCGGTATTTTTTCTTAGAGAATAATTATTTTCATTTCCGAATTTATATTCTGAAAAGCTGTAAGAATTCATTCCCTTTTCCGATATCTCGGTTATATGCCCGGGAGCAACAGTTTTTATTTCATTATAAACGGTGTAAGGTTCCGGACAGTAGCCGAGATTGAGATAACATCTTATCATTTTTTCATTTGAAGAAATTTTATCTCTGACCAGCGGAAGAAGCGCTTTTATCTCGCTTCCGAATACGCTGAAATTCTTATCCGAATAATAATACAAAGGCTTAACACCCGCCTGATCCCTGCATAAAATAATTTTCTGTTCTGTCCTGTTATCAAGGATACAAAATGAATAAATGCCTCTCAGTTTTTTAAAAAATTCCGTTCCTTCCTTACAGTATCCCTCGAGTATTACTTCAGTATCAGAACGGGTCTTGAAATTAATTCCGTTAAGATTTTTTTTCAGCTCCTTATAGTTATATATCTCTCCGTTGAAAATAATATGAGCATCAAAATTACATGAACTCATCGGCTGGTCAGCTTCTGCGGACAGATCAATAATACTTAACCTGTTATGCCCGAGATAGGAATTTCCCGAAATCAGTTCATGACTTCCGTCCGGTCCTCTGTGGCTGATTGACTTCAGACCGCTGCGCAGCGCAGGCAGATAAATTTCCTTCCATCTTTCAAAAAATACGGCTCCTAAAAATCCGCACATACTAATTAATTAATATTTTCAAATGCATCGTAATATAATTTAATGATTTCCGACCAGTGATGCGAATCCGCCCATGTCTTTGCTCCCCTTGAGAATCTTTCGTAATTATCAAAGATCGTACTGACTGCTTTTCTGATCTGCTCTTTGTTTTTCGGATCCACCAGGATTCCGCTTACACCGTCATTTATTGAATCTTCCAGACCGCTGTTGAACGAACCTATGGAGGGAATCCCGTAACAGTTGGCTTCTATTACGGCGATTCCGAAACCTTCAAAGTCTCCGCTTGACTGTGTTTCACTGAGTAGTATAAATATATCCGCTGTGTTAAGCAGATCATAAAGTTTATTATTAGAAACCTGACCGTAAACTTTAATTTTATTCTTTAAATTTTTGTCGGAAAAATAACTGCTGCAAAGAGAAGTATCCGCCTCTCTTCCTACAATGTGATACACGGTTCCGGGATGATCCGATATGATTTCAGGCAATGCTTCCAGAACATTATGATGTCCTTTTCTCGGCCATATAGTCCCGACACTGATAAGATTCAAAGCTGAGCCGGGTTTTTTACGCAATACTCCTGAAAGTACTATCCCGGAAGAATCATCCAGATCAAAACCATTTGGTATAACTTTGATTTTACTTATGTCAATGCTTTCATCGATCTTTGAAGCAGAATATTTTGATACCGGAATTATCAGATCAGAATTCATGAGCGCTTTGTTGACAATCAGTTTTTCGAAACTGTTTCCGGGATTAATATCACCGCCGTGTGCGATTGAAATGAATTTCGAGTTCTTTTTTAATCTTTTAAGAAGTAGTATTGCCATCAGCGAAGATCTGCCGGAAAAAATGATATGCGAATAATTTCCTTCCCTGACGGTTTTTTTTATAAGTGATATTCTGCATTTGTAAGTTTTGATTCTGCTTTTGAATCTTCGGAATCTGATTATTCTGAATTTCTGCTCTCTTTCAAATTTCTTCTTTTCATCTTCACCGGCAAAATCTGAAACGGTTAAAACCGTGACTCCGTCGCCGTTCAGCTTCAGATACTTCGCCAGATTATAAGCGTGATTCCCGATCCCTCCGGGTCCCGGAGGAAACTCCGTTGAAATTATCAGAAAATTTCTAAAGCCACTCAATCCTGTCACCTTCCTTTAACATTTCAGTTGATCTTTTCCACGAGATCCTGAGCTGAATAAGCAGCACAGGTAAAAAAAACACAGCAAGCAAAACACCCAGCGGATATAAATATTTTTTACCTTTCCATTTATAAGGAATAAGTGAAGGTAGAATTCCTATCAGCACCGCATTCCTTACAAAATCAGCAGGATAATATTTTCTGTAAAGATAAAGCACGCTCGGTATAGGTCTCGGTGAAAAAAAATTCTTAGGTCTGAATGCATCCCATGATCCCATCTGCCTCAATCCGCCCGAGCCAACCTTGAGATGAATCCTTTTCGCATACGGATGAGATATACTCATGAATCCTCCGAGATAAGCCCTTAAGCCGAATTCACCGTCACCCATTCTCATTTTATCAAACTGCCTGTCAAACATTCCGGTCTTTTCAAAGACTTTTCTTTTTACCATCGCATTTCCTGAATCAAACTGATCAGCCCATCTGAAGAAACTGTAATTCTCAGGAACTTTATCCCCTACTGTCGAAAGCGATACTCCTGCAGAAATATCAGCGTTAAAATAATCCAGTCCTTTCAAATGTTCGCGTATCCAGTCTTTATTCACTCTCGAGTCATCATCAAAGAATAAAAAGAAATCACCTTTGCATTTCCTCGCAGCTTCATTCCTTGCAAGCCACTGTCCCTTGTCTTTCTGGAAAATCAGTTTCAGATCAAGAGCGAACTCACTGTAAAATTCCTTATCCGGATCATCTGTCTGATCAGCTATCACCACTTCAAAATTCTTATAATCCTGCTGTTCAAGATCCCTTAAGACATCCCTTAGATATTCATATCTGTTAAGCGTCGGGATAATAACGGAAACCTTAGGGTAATTCTTAACAAGCTGTGAATCAAATTCTCCGTAATCCTCATATTCCAGATGCGGCTTAATTAATTCAGCTCGTTCGATTTTCCTTGTTGAGAAAAATGCATTAAGCTCTTTAAAAGGATTATGAAAACTCAGCAGGTTCTTTATCAGGTAATAATATACTCTGTGACGCTTATAATATTTTCTGATAAAGATATATTCATCTTTTGTATTGATACTCTCTTTATTATCAAGTTTTTCTGCGGAGATATTCTCAGACTTAAGCATCACACCTCTGTTCCATGCCTGAAATCCGGCATCAAGGTCTATTGCGGATTTACTTGTGAATCTGCTGTCGGGAAAAACCACATTTTCATACTTATCGGGGATTTTCATTACGTCTGAATTAAAGCAGCAGACAGAAAATGTTGAGCTGCTTTCAGGCATCAGATTAAAATACCATCCGGGATTAAGATACTTAATTATTTTAAAATTTCTGAATGCTTTCAAACAGTCAGCAGATTGTTAAAGATTAATGTCAGTGTCATACAGTGAAAAATAAAAATAGTCGGCGCTGTCTATGCATTTGGACGGAGAGTATTGTATTACTGTTTCCGTATTCCTTGCTTTAATAAATCCTGCGTTTTTAAGGAAAGATTCCTCCACGGAGCTGTTTGCCATTATCTGGATTGTCTTCGCTCCTGCATCCAGAGCTGATACGAAAACTTCCGCGATCATTTCAAGGAATGTTTTTTCATCTTCACAATACCAGTCATAGACATTATAATAGGGAAGGAAATGCGAATGTACGGCAAAATTCTTTTTTCCCTTTATCATAGAATCAAGTCTGTGGGAATAATTTTCGATCCCTTCCACCCTCCATTTTAGAAACTCAATATCATGAACTATTTCCGGCTGAATTTTTTTTGACTGACAATACAAAATATTTTCCGCAGCTTCTTCGGTGCTGCATTTACTGAATTCAGATTCGGATTTCAATATCCTGTTTTTTTTAATGTTAAAAAAATGTTTCAGAATGCTTCCGGAAAACCCTGAAATAAATTTCAGCTTTGAAGGCAGTATCCAGCTAATCAGATGTGACGGATCCAGCGGGAAGAACATGTTCCTTGCGGACTTAACGGCTTTAAATCCTTTTGAAAGCATCAGTTTCTCTGCGCCGGGACTCGGATTATTTCCCAAAGTGATCATGTCTCTTTTCATTCCTTCTTCGAGCAGCATATGACCTATTCCCTTATTCCTTAGGTCCGGATCTACAATAAGGTCGCATGTCCACTGAGCGTCATAGATATGATTTCCGTATTTCAGTTTAACGGGGATCAGCCCTGCCTGACCGATCACCTTTCCGTCGCTTACGGCAAGAAGCAATCCGCTGACATCTCCTTTTTCTTTTCCTCTGAATTTCCACCGGTTGTATTTTTCAACCCGCCTGCGCCTTTTACCCGGCCAGACTTTAAGTGAAAACTCTTCATGCATTTTTACAAGGTGATCGCTGTATGGAGTGATGTGAATATTTATTTCAATTCTCCGTTTTCTTTTCCGTTAAGGAAAGATTTTTTAAAATATGCTCCTGAACCGTAAGTATCTCAAGTCCTTCTACATCTCTGAGCTGAACCGCTTTGTCAATGAATCTGTCAAAATATTCCCTGCTCTCTTCTTTATCTCTGCTGAGTCCTGCAGGATGTCCGCTTATTACCGCTGTCTCATTCCTTTTTACTGCCTCTTTGACAAAATCAATTGCAGCTTTATCAAATCCGTTATAATGAGAAGGCACGCAGACTATATTGTCGTGAGTTTCCCATACCGGAAAAAACACGGAGTCATCGCTTTGATTTCCTTTTATTTTTTCCCAGACCGGTTTGTACTTTGGTAAAACCCTGCACCATCTGTAATTTAATTTTCCAAGTTCTTTTATTATATATCCTATGTCGCTTCCCTTATGAAACGGATAAAGACCTCTGTCCCCGAGACTAACGGAATATTTTTTCAGCCAGCTCATTGGTCTGCTGTGAGGCGGAACAAATCCTGAAACTTTCTCTCCCGGACCAAGACATGATTCAAGAGTCTGTTTGCTTCTTTCAAGCGATCTGTAGATCTGCTTTTCGTTCAGATAAGGAAACCATTCGTGCTTCCAGGAATGTGAAGCGATCTCATGACCTCTGATTGAGATCTTGCTTATAATATCGGGTATGTTAAACGGGAATACTCCTGATTCGCCGGCAAATCCCACACAGGCAAAAGTCATCCTGATGTCTTCAATGTGAGCCCTGTTTAAAATGTAATCAACATTTTCTATCTCTTCATAAATAGGATCATATCTGAAATTATACGGCATAGTGGAATTAATCTGCCCTATTGCTGTATCAAAATCCCATATGATAAGCAGCTTACCCGGCATCGGTCTGTTTATCCTCCTTTGAATTTTTCCTTTCATTCAGTGAAAGGGCTATTAACGGGAATAATATATATGGAAAGTTGTATCGTGATCTCGTTTCAGAAATTGGTATAAGTACAACTGAATAAATAAGATAAGCCCAGAGAATATATACCGCCAGCGGTCCCGGTTTTTTTATTTTAAACAAATAAAATAAAGAGTAAAACAGAATCAGCCATATCAGAAAATTTTCAGCTGACTGGAATATCGTTTCAGTTATAATATCACCTTTGTATTCCGTAAACTGAAAAAAATATCCAATAGTCCAGTCCTGTCTGCCGGAATATTTCATGATCTTAAAAGGTATTCCCTCCACATAAACCATTGGATGCTGTTTTACAAAATCCAGCGTTTCCTTTTTCAGAGCTTCGTCAAATTCCATTTCGCTGAGATTGCTGTATTTCTTTAAAACAGAATCAGGGACGCCGTTGTAATCACCGACTTTTTTCGGATCAGTTGTAATGTTCGTACTGTAAAGACCAAGTCCCGTAGTAGGCATTAACCTTATGGTTCCGTATGTAAGATAATTTCTGTAAATCCACGGAGAATAAAACAGCAGGAATGCGGCAAATACAACCGCAAATTTCCCCGCTCCGAAAATAATTTTCTTGTCCCTGTATGTTTCAATAAAGAACGGAAGAAGGAGAAAGATCATGAAGAAATTAAACCTTATATACATCTCAGCCGCCAGCAGCGCTCCTATTATAATCAGTTCATATGTTCTGCCTTTGAAATTCTTCAATACCAGGAACAGTATTAGTAAAAAGAAAAAGAAAGAAAGCTGCGTATTTGAATTCGAAGCCATGAAGAGCATGTTCGGCGAAATGCTCAGATATGTAAAAATTAGAAATGAAGCTATGTTATCCAGATCCCTGAAAATAAAATATCCTGCGATCAATACTCCGAATGAAAACAGTATCATAATTATGGAATATGTAACTGGATGGTCATAAATCTTCAAACCGCCTGCGAAAATAAGCGGCAGTCCGGGCTGTCTGAAATTCCTTAATTCCACTCCTGCAAAATCATAGAACTCTCCTTCCTCGGCAAGTCTTTTTCCCAGTTTCTCATGCTTTTCATAATCGCTGTCCTGAACAGGTCTGTTAATTACATCATGAATCCCGAACAGGATCCTCAATGCAATACCCATGAATAAAATGAACCTGAATAATTTGACCTTCCGGTTACTGAAAGACTGATCATTTCTCCTGAGAAGTTTTTTGACCAAAATGTATGCAAGGAATATCAGGACAATTTCTATAATGTAATCCGCTTCATGGTACTTTACTACCATGAACATTCGGTTAAGGATTCCTGATATAATGAGAAGTATCAGAAGGATGATGTTTCCTGTTCTGCCTGTGGAGTTATATAATTTTATTAGTCTGTTCAGTTCAGTTTTTATAAAATTCAAAAATATGATCTGTCACGTATTCAAGGTCTTCGTCGGACAGTTCATAATACATAGGGAGTCTCAGCAGACAGTCAGTGTATCTGTCTGAATTTGTCATTTCTGCCTGATCACACTTGTCTCTGTAGTATGGACTTTCATTCAGAGAGAGATAATGAAACACAGCGTAAACGCCATTCTCCTTCAGATAAGAGATCAGTTCTCCCCTTTCTTTTTCATTTCTGCATTCAATAAAGAACATATGTGCATTATTGGTTGCGTATTCCGGAATGAATGAATATTTGAAAAGTCCTTTTTCTTTTAAAGGCATCAGCTTGTTAAAATAATAATTCCAGATATATTTTCTTTTATTCTGAATATCGTCAAGATTTTCAAGCTGCGCGAACAGGAATGCCGCCAGTATGTCTGAAGGCAGAAATGAGGAACCGATATCAACCCATCCGTATTTATCAACTTCGCCTCTGAAAAAAGCCGAACGGTTAGTTCCCTTTTCCCTGATGATCTCAGCTCTTCCGGAAAACCTTTCATCATTTATCACAATCATTCCGCCTTCGCCTGATATTACATTTTTGGTTTCATGAAATGAGAAAGCGGCGAGATGACCCAGCGAACCAAGTGGTCTGCCCTTGTAATATGAATCAATGGAATGAGCTGCATCTTCGATAATGAAAAAATTATGTTTTCTCGAAAGTTCAATGAGCGGATCCATGTCAACAGCTATACCCGCATAATGCACAACTACAACTGCTTTGGTTTTCGGCGTTAAAAGTTTTTCGATCTTCTTTATGTCTATGTTCGGAGTTTCATCTTCGCTGTCACAGAAAATAATTCTCGCTCCTCTTAGCACAAATGCATTTGCAGAAGAAACGAAAGTATATGCCGGAACGATAATTTCATCTCCTTCTTTTGTGTCTATTAGTATCGCAGCCATTTCAAGCGCGTCAGTGCATGAAGTGGTAAGCAGAACTTTCTTAAATCCAAATCTTTTCTCAAAAAATTCATGACACTTCTTAGTGAATAATCCGTCACCTGATATCTTTCTTGATTTCACTGACTCTAATATATATTCAGTTTCCTTACCGGTCAGATAAGGTTTGTTGAATCCGATATGTTTTTTTTCTTTTCCCAAGTTTTATAAATTGAAATATTTTCCCGTTATTTTCTCAGTACTGCAAGTCCGACTCCGGACTTTCCAAAACTGTTTCCGTTATAAAGCATGTATCTTTCACCTTTGAAATCATAAATAAACGAATACTCGATCATCTCCGAATCCCAGCCTGTTTCCGATACATCAAGACCAACTTTTTCATCCGCTCTTTCCCATGTCAGGCCGTCAGCTGATTCAGCATATCCGACTCTGTATGTCTTGATCTTTTTGCTTTCCCTGTATGAATACCACATTTTATATATACCGCTTTCTTTTAGTACGAAAGGTCTGGCTATGGCGTATTCAAAATCATTACTGAAATCTATGCACACATGTCCCTTTCTGTCCCAGTTAATTCCGTCTTCAGATTCTGCATATCTTATATTGTAATAATGCCTTAGCTCACCTTTTTCCTCAGTCCACTTTATCAGCGACACATACCACATTTTTAATTTACCACCTTCCTTGATCACAAAAGGTGCAAACGTAGAATAAGGATCAATATCATTTGAATATAAAACAGCGGGACCTCTCGAGATTTTAGCGAAACTTTTTCCGCCGTCTTCGCTTACTGCAGCTCCGTTGAAAGAAAAGAACGGAACATTCTTTCCGAGAGTCCATCCGTTATAATACATATACTTTTTATTTTCAATATCAACAACCGAGGTCGGCATAATACCGGCATCATCAAATGCGCCGAGCTGACCAAGCCTGAGTACCGGCTCATTGCTTATTCCGAGGATCTTAAACGGATCATTCAGATCAACATCTATAAATGCTCCCTGCGATCTGCCTTTGAGATCCCTTGAGGAAAAATATATTCTTGCTTTATCATCTCCTTTAAGATCTGCAACAGGCATCATTGCATGCGTATGCATCCAGTCGGACCTGCCGTCAGGAACAAAGATCAGTCCGAGCTTTTCCCAGTTCTGTTTTTCCATTAATTGGTTTTTTCAGGATATTTTGATTTCATCGCTTTTCTTGTCAAAGAGTGTTGATCTCGGAGGAAGATATACTCCCTTCTCAACTGTATCTTTCATTATTATTGCTCCCGCCGCGATAAGAGTTTCCGGAGCTATTGTGATCCCGTCCCTGATAGTTGCATTCACTCCGAGAAAACAGTTACGCTTTATTGTAACAAATCCCGACACAACAACCTGCGAAGTTATGAAATTATGGTCTTCTATCGTTACATCATGACCGATGTGATTCCCGCTCCAGAGCACGACATTGCTGCCAATCTTCACAAACGGCTGGATCGTGTTGTCTTCGAGTATGAAGCAATTGTCACCGGTTGGATACTGGGTAAGGAAGGAACATCTCGAACTTATATAGTTTGCCATCGTGTAACCTTTTTCCCTGCATTTATTGTAAAGCTCCTCCCTGATCTTATTCATATTGGTGTAGCCGACTGCCACAAATGCTTCGTATTCCGAAGGCGGATAATTTTTTTCCAGATCTTCAAAAGGAGTAACGGGCAGACCTTCGAACTCATTTCCCTTAATGTACTGACTGTCAACTGAAAATGCGGCAGGCTCATACTCCGAATCTATTGTAAAAAAATATTTTGCCAGTCTTGCATTTGACGTGTTACCGATAATTACAACTTTTTTAATTTTCATTTTTCTTAAATGTTTTCATATAGTTTTTAGCTTCGGGTCCTTCATTGAACAAAAGATCAATTATGCTCACTGCATGCGTAAACCCGCCGTATAATTGTCTGTATTCAGGATACCCCGAGTAATCAAAATAATGTACCTTTATATTTTCTTTCTCAAATTTACTTTCATCCATGTAAGCTTTTGCAGCGGGTCCGGAATAGTAATCCGTTGCTTCAAGCTTTTTGCATATATCAACGAGTCTGTCAGTCTTTTCCTCAAGCAGATCAAACTCGTCCGACCATCTTATGTGTGTTTCAATACCGAGTATCCCGCAGATTGCTTTTATAAATGTGCAGTTAACATCGCTGATCAGTTCATATTTTTTCCCGAGATACAGCTCTTCAAACAAATCCCTGTAATCCCTGAAGTGAGGTGCTTTTGAATAATTGTGAATTATTATATCCCAGTGATTTTTTGCCCAGCCGGGATCGCTTATCCTTGTTTCCTTTATCTTCTGAAAAAATTTTCCCTTAACTTCTACTGGAACTGTCAGCCACTTTACACCGTCCTTTGTTTTTATCTGGTTCCTGTTCCTCCAGTCTCTTTTGGTAAACTGCATGTCGTCATACAGCACCAGTTCGTCTGCGATATTTACTGAATCAAAGAATCCTTTCCACGGAATGTAATTTGACTGTGTTATTAGTGCATTCTTCAAATCAGAAATTTATTTTTTTATCAATAATGTAAAGCGGTCTTTCCTTCGTCTGTTCAAATATCTTTCCTATATAAATTCCAGTGATCCCGATACTCATCAGAATAAGTCCGGCAGAGAATAATACTGCAACTATCAAACTAGGCCATCCCGCCTGAAAGCTTTTCATGAAATAACTGATTACAATATATATGCCAATCAGCAGGGTTACAAAAGAAATAAACAGCCCGCTGTATATAGACAGTCTTAAAAGTTTATCTGAATGTGAAGTCCACCCCTGTATGGCTGTGAAAAACAATTTTGAAAGTGTATATGAAGACCTTCCCTCAAATCTTTTTTTATGTTCAACGGGGAGATAAGCTGATCTGAATCCGATCCATTTAAGCAACTGAATGTAAAGTCTGTCCTGATCCTTAAGTTTCACAAATTCATCCTTCACTCTTGAGCTTATCATAGTCATAGATCCGACATCAAGATCAAAGTTTTTATCAGCAAACAATCGGAAAAGGAAATTGTATATTCCCGCTGTGATTTTTTTGAAAAGAGAATGCTTGCGGTTGATTCTTTTCGTAAAAACAATATCATACCCTTCATCAAACACTTTCAGCAGATCAGTGAAATAAACGGGATCATCCTGAAGATCACAGTCCATTATTATTACGATGTCGCCTTTGGCTTCCATCATGCCGGCTGTGATCGCATAATGCTGTCCGAAGTTCCTGCTGAGTTTAATTCCCCTGACTGCCGGATTTAATTCGCAGTTCTCCACTATTTTTTCCCATGAGTTGTCTCCTCCGCAGTCTTCGACAAGAATTATTTCATAACTGTCCGAGATCCGTGACGCCTCTTCGGAAACTCTTCTTACAAGCTCGTCAACTATTTTTCCCGCTTTGTAGACAGGACTTATTATGGAAACTGATCTTTTCATATTAGTTTGCGCGGTTTAGCATTGTTTCAAAAAATTCCCTGAATTTATTGTTTTGATCTTCAATATTAAATTCTCTTTCAACTCTAGCTCTCGCATTATCGGATATTTTTTTTCTGTCTGACGCTTTCATTTCTATCACCTCACAGATCTTCTCCTGAAATGCCCTGAAATTTCTTCCGGGAACCACCCAACCTGTCTCGCCGTCAATTACATTTTCCCTAAGACCTTCTGCATCACTTACAATGCACATCAATCCCGAAGCCTGTGCCTCCAGCACTGAGACGCAGAATCCTTCCTCATAGCTTGGCTGAATATAAATGTCCGTATTCTGCATTTTATCTTTTACCTCGTCATGATCTTTTTTACCGGCGAATATAATCCTTTCTTCAAGACCAAGCTGATATACTGCAAACTTTAGTCTTTCAAGTTCATTTCCCTCTCCTATGATTTCGTATGTGAATTTTATTCCCTTGTCTGCAAGTAATTTCATGGCTGAAATTGATGTCTCATAATTCTTTATCCAGTTAAGTCTCCCTACCGTCAGTATCCTCGGTTCGGCAATATTTTCCCTGATATTTGCCTGACATATATTCTTAATGTCAATTGCCGGAGTGATCTTCATAAAAGGAGTTTTCTCCGGAAGTCCTTCTGTAATGGCTTTAACTCTCAGGTAATCAGATATTGTATGCACCTTGTCTGTGTTTTCCCAAACCTTTCTGTAACATCCTGGATTTTTCAACGGGTAAATATTTATATCATAACCTCTGAAACTAATACTCATTTTTGCATTCATGGCGGATGCTGTATTCTCTCTTTTCAATGCCATCGTTGTAAATCCGAAATGCAGTACATCCAGATCCTCATTTAGAATATGAGAATTAATGTAAACTGATTTAAGGCATTCCGGGAAACTTTTCCCGTCCTTTGATTCAAGATTTAAAAGTTTCTTCATCCGTTTAGGACTTTTTAAAAGAGTCTTAAGGATCACATACAAAAACATCAAAGACTGCGTTATTACATCACTGCTGCTGACAGGATAAGCGCTGATCACATTCAGATCTTTTCTTGAAGTGTTCTTTTTTCCGGTAAAAAGCATAACCTCATTTCCCGAAGCAGTAAGTCCTTTTATTTTATAATTAAAAAATGTTTCTGAATACTGCGGGACATCAGGCAATACAAGTCCAATCTTCATACTTTCAGTACTTCAGTATTGAATTATAAAAATTGATAAAACCATCCTTTTGATTTTGTTCGGAAAATTTTTCCGCGATAGTCTTTCTTGCATTAAGGATCATTTCAGACTTAGATTCATATGAATAATGCGAAAGTTCGGAAATTTTTTCTGCAAGCAGCTCCGGATCTCTGACCTTTATCAGGATTCCGTTTTCACCGTCTGACACCGCTTCTTTCATGCCGCCGCAGTCTGTGCTAATTACGGGAATTCCTGCAGCCATTGCTTCAAGCACCACATTGGCAATTCCTTCCTCTACACTAGGGAGTATCAGCATGTCAGATGATCTCATTTCCGACATAAGTTTTTCATGATCCATCCCGCTTTTGAGCTCAATGTGTTTTTTCAGATCAGGGTCATTGAGTATAAAAAGTATCTCTTCCGGTATTTCGCCCTGAGCCACGATCGTATATCTGAATTTAATTTTTTTTCCGATGAGTATTTTCATTGCATCAAGAGCGTAATGATATCCTTTCTTCCAGTGAAATCTTCCTATTGAAATAATTCTGATTTCCTCTCCGTGATTTTTTTTAAATGCAATTTCATTTTTCAGGATTTTTTCAGATACACTTGAGTAAATTACATTTATCTTTTTAATGTCAGCTCCGTATTTAACTGCTTCTTTTGCAATAGCTTCGGATACTGCATGGAATCCGTCAATAGCAGGAAAATATTTTCTGTAACTCTCAGCAAGAGCGGGATCGTTTATCGGCGAATAATTTATATGAGCTCCTCTGAGACTCAGCGCGAACCTGCATTTAAGCAGTTCAAATAAATAAGGATTCCTCTGAAGCGTCTTTGCCCACTGTATGTGAAATATATCCGGCTGATTGTTCAGAATAGGAAGCAATGCTCCCAATTCCCTTAAATTATTTTTTAAACCTCTGTCTGATTTGAATATTATTCCCGCCGACCTGAAATAAAGACGAGTATCCCTGAAGATCAATTTTACAGATTCCTTTGCCAGAAAGAAAAGAAGGGAAAATCCTGAATCCGGAGTATCGAGCACTTCCACGTTTTCATTATATTTTACTTCCCTGAATTTTTTTCCGAACAGAAGCACCTTTACACCGGATGATGAAAGATTCCTGATCAGGTTCTCTATGAATGTGGTGGATGGTATGTTACCTGAAAAGACTGCTACTTTCAATTTATATCCAAAGTTTTATTCTGCAGTGATTTTGCAAACTGCGATAAAGTAAGAAGCATGCTGACCGGATGGGCATAATTTCTGCTGTCACCGTTTTTGAATTTATTGTAGAATTCAGTTGTAATTTCTTTATTCACAAGCAATTTGAATTCCTCATTCCCGAATAATCTTTTCCTTAACTGTTCGTCGTTTTTTTCACCTTTGAATTGTATCTCCCAGTTACTTCTTATTTCTTTTTTATTGAATATGTTTTCTTTAAGTATTTTTTTTCCCTTTGCAATGATCCTGCCCGGAAGATTTGAAATATCCCTGAAATATTTATAGTTATAAAGATTCAGCGGATCATAGGTCTGCCACGGTATTTCTGCAAGTCCGGGATCTTTCATTTTTATATATTCTATCTGGATTTTCCTGTCAGCTAAAATCTCTTCAGGTATTCCGCATATGAATTCGCACATTTCATCATCATAGTACGGCAGAACTGTTTCATGAAAATGACTGAATACGTTCATGTTAGCGCTTGTCCATCTCGGAGCCCAGTATGTGGATTTGAATGCTCTGATTCTGGAACCGGGATTGTCGATTTTTATTTCATCAAGTAATTTTGAAACTCTTTCATCTAAGTAATCCCTGAATTTACCGGCAAGTCCCCACATGTTCCATAGTTTTTCCGCAAGTTCCTCTCCCCCTTTTTTCAATAATTTGTTTATGATAACATTTACCTGTTCATCAAACCTTATATCATTTCTTACTCCTATTGAATCAAACAAAACATCCCCCCAGTGACCGAGAAAAAAAACATTCCCCAGTTCTGATATCTCATGGATATGCGCCATTTGTCTTGGATGTGTGAAATCAGCATAACACTGATTTATTTCTGATAACTCGTCAATTACATCCCAGAGATATCCTTCGCGGATAATATATTCCCGGAATGGAATTCCAAGGCTTGCGCATATTGCTTTTCCGTATTTAGTTTCGTCAAAGCTCCTCTCGAATTTATATGAATAACATTTTACACTGTCTTCTTTCCGCAGTGATGCCGCCTGAGTTCTGCTGTCAAGACCTCCCGAAAGCGGCAGAATAATTTCCCTGCCGTTAAGTTTTTCATGAACTATCCTTTCAAATAAATTCGCGAATTCCTCGGTTGCCTGTTTTAAATTTATTTCTTTCGGATCGTAATGCCAGTTCCAGTATTTTCCTGATGAAATGATCTTACTATTTTCATCAAATTCATATTCTGTTGCCGGCTGCAGAGCTTCAATATCATTGAAGTATGTATCTTTTCCAAGAAAGAATCCTATTGCGCTGAAGACACAGATTGCTCTCAGATCCGGGTCACTGCTGCCGCTGTTTTTGGCGAAGGTCTGCTTTTCAGGAATTATTCTTGTTCTCAATTTCTATTTTTTCTGAATATATCAAATCTCAGCTTTGCAGAGATCCTCGTGGCGGTATCAAAAGGAAGAAAAAGATCAAGCAGATAGTCACCGGTATATTTTTTTTTCAGTTCGGGATAAGATTTCAATCTTCTGAATAATTCCATTCTGCTCTCCGGATAATTCATCCTGGCTGCAATCTTTTTAAGACATTTGTAATATGCGAATTTATTTTCCTCAATAATATTTTCATCTGCTGATATTCTTTTGAGAAAATCTATTACCCATTTATAAAAGATCAGATTCCATTCATCCATTCTGCCGCTGTCGCTTGCCTGTCTGAGAGTGGAGTCCTGATGCTTCCTGTATTTAATGAGAATCTCATCATCATAATATATCGGAAATTTTTCTGCAAGTTTTAGCCACAGGACTATATCTTCCGAACCGCGGATACTCTCTTCATAACCGTTTACTTTTTCAAATTCATTTCTTCTTACAAGACTTGCGCTCGGCAGAGGTGTTCCTCTGAGATCGCTGAGAAAGATTTCCACAAAATCCGGCGGTTCGTATCTTCCGCTTTCCAGACCTTTTCCCCTCATGCCTACAGGCTGCTTGAAAGTTCTGTTTCTGTACCAGTAAAGCGCAGGTCCCCAGATCATTGCGCAGTCCGGTCTCCTGTCAAAAATTTCCAGATGATGAGAAAGCCTGTTGTTATACCATATATCATCCTGATCTATGAAAGAAATAATGCTGCTTTCTGATTTTTCCACCGCGCGGTTCCTGGTATATGCTGTACCGTGATTTCTGCCGCCTTCATGTGTGAAGAATAAAATTTTTCCCTTGTGCCTGGCACAAAGTTCTTTTGCTATATCTTTTGTATTATCAGAACTCCCGTCATCAAAAAGTATCCATTCCCATTCCCTGAAATCCTGCGAAAGAACGCTTTCAGCAGTTTCCATCAAAGTCTTCGATCCGTTGTAAAGAGGAGTTATAATTGATACTTTCGGCATTTTAGTTTTTCCCAAGATAAATTAATCCGTTTCCCATTACACTGCTTCCGGGTTTTATGAATTCCTCATATCTGTAATTTGATTTTATCTCATTCCAGTATTTATGGACTCCGTAACCTTTCTTAAAAGTATTTATGTCATGAAATCCGACAATGCCGTCATCTGACATAAACTTAAGATAAATCTCGAAATCCTTTTTTATTCCTTCGTATGTGTGGTCACCGTCAATGTAGAGAAAATCGATTTTATCTTTTCCCAGAATGGATCTGAGCTTTTCCTGTGTCTCCGGTAATTTTGAATCGCTTCTTATAAATGAAAGCGAAGTGTTATTTCTGTCAGATACAAATTCCGAAAAGAATTTGATACGCTTTTCATCATAACCTCCTCCGTACTGTCCTTCAGGAAGATCAATGCTGATAATTTTTTCCGCCTGAGGACTGATTCTGGACCAGACATAAAACGTTCCTCCGTTCCAGGTTCCGATCTCTGTTATTACCTTCGGTCTTCGCTCTTTTACTCTTTTACACAGCTCTTTAAGCTCTCCGTGCTCCTGCGCAAGTCTGATCTTATCGTAAAAGCCTCTTCCTCTGTATCTGCTGATTGAATCCAGCACTTCGTCAATATCATCAGAAGATAAAATCTTTTTAAGCCGCTTTTTCGAGAGCATGAATGCCGCGCTGTCTTTCAGCTTTTCGTATATACTGTTTCTGTTCAATAATTTTCTTTTATTTATTAATATTATTTTTTTTTTGCGATTGAATAAATTGTTGTCTCGGGAAGAAGTCTTGAGATCCTGAAAATTCCTTTTGCAAAATATTTTCTCTGAACCCTTCTCAGTAAATATCCGATACTTGTTTCATCTTCATTTTTCTGAGCGAGCAGCTGGGGAAGCGGATACTGAAGAGGAAGAAGCTGTTCATTTTTCTCTCTCGTCAGTGAAACGCGCGCCCTGCTGTCATCAAATTCAAGATCACTGAAAAGTTCCTTTGTACCGTCGTATGTGAATCTCCAGAGATCGATCGGCATTTTTGATATTTTCCTGACATAACATTCTGAAAGCACTGCAACACCGCCTTTCTTAAGAAGTGAGATCAGATTTTCCGCTGCAAGGAATGGATTTCTTACATGCGTGAGGACTTCCATGCAAATTACAGTGGCATATTTCTCTTTACCGGATTTAATAAATCCGTCTTCCCTGTCCGTTATGTCTGCCACAAAGTCAACTCCCTCACCTTCGGAAATATCTATTCCTGTTATGTCTGAAATGCCGAATTCTTTCAGTCTCCTGACAATATTCTCTTTATCAAATTCATAATGTTTTGCGCCGACTATTAAAACCGGCTCGGTAATTAAGTCCTTGTTTGCCTTTAAAAAACTTATCTGATTTCCTGTTGCCATATTAGATTATTTAACTCGCTTGAATTTAAAAATTTTACGTCTTTCCATGTCCTGTGTATCCTGTCAAAGAGTTTCCTGAGTTCTGACAGAGTTTTGTTCCTGTATTCCGGAGCATATTTACCGGAAATATTTACCCTGTGCATGTCAATAACCGCCGGCAGTTTATTATCAAATGCTTTTCCGATCTGATCAAAACATTCATCCGAATAAAAACCGTAATCCTTATGCGGATCAAGCCTGGCGTTTCTTACTGACCAGACCATTCCTTTTCTTTTCCTGAAATAAGGAACCGAATATCTCTTTCCGTATGAATTAAGAAGTCTGTTTGAAGACTGCAGCATTGAGATCCCGCATTCTTTCAATTCATTTATCAGAGAAGCATCCATTATAAATGTCGGAGGAATGATTGTATCTGATCTGAATCCAAATGCCTTTTGAAATTCATCAGCTGATTCGTTTATCCTGTTCTGTTCGTTGCTGATGCTCAGTTCGCCCTGGAGAAATTTCATATTTCCCCTGATCGTTGACCGGGCTGTTGCGAAACCGTTGGCAAGTGATTCCCGGGCTTCGTCGGTATAAAAATATTTTCCGAGTTCGCTGAGATTAAAATGACTGAATCCATGCAGCTGAGGATGAATATATTTTTTTTTAATTCCTTCCGAATATTTTTTTCTTGTATCCTCCGAACCGTTGTTGAAACCGGAACTCAGCGGAATGAACTTTAATTTATCAGCCGAAGAATAATCTATATTATGCGTAATAAAATTTGCGGTAATCACGGGAGGGAATTCAAATTTATCCCTGTAATTTCCGAGCAGATCGAAAATCAGGTCAAGATCTTCCACTGTTTCCAGGGCATCGCATGTCCATCGCGTGAATTTTTCATCGGAATATTTTTTCCTGAGATAATCAAATGACTTAACCTCTATCGCTCTTTCCAGTCCCCAGTCATCACTTTCTATAACTATTAATTTCTGATTGAATTTTTTTCTTAAATAATGCGGCAGGAATCTTAGTATTCTTATATTATTCAAAGACGACTGTTTATTTCTTTGCAAGTTTCAGATACAGTTTCTGGAGTTTGTCTACTTCATTTTCTATTGAATAATTCCTGTTAACAAACTCAAACTGCTTTTTGATCTTTTCCTTTTTCACTTCATCTTTCATCCTCATAAAGCTGATAATTTTATTTGCGATTGATCCGGGATTTTCAGATTCGAACAGCTGGTCTTGAAATTCCCTGAACTGATCCCTTATTCCCGGCACATCACTTCCGTAACACAATATTCCGCTTGCCATCGCCTCAAGTATTGCAATCGGTCCGCCCTCTCCGGTTTTCTTGGAGGAAAGTATAAACATATCTGCTACGCTGAAAGAAGGTTTAATGTCTTTCTGCTTTCCTGTGAATATAACCTTTCCGTCCAGTCCGGCATCAGAAGTTTTCTTTTTCAGGTCTTTGGCGTAATCCGTAACATCGTCACCTATGATCAGTAATTTTGCATGCTCAAAATCTTCAAGAGCAAGCTCAAAGCCTTTGATAAGAAAGTCTATCCCTTTTATAGGGATAATATTTGCAAGGGTCATTATGATCGGATATGAATTATAAAGATGATATTTTGTGATGACGCTTTCATCTCTGCTGGTCTTTGAGAAATCCTGTATATCAATTCCGATCGGAATAAGATACTGTTCTTTAATTCCCTTGAAAAATGTTTCAACCATTTCCTGATTCTGCGGGATTATTGCGCTGGAAAGCTTTGATCTGAGTCTCCATGCATTGCTTCCCCAGCCCATATTTTTTTTAGTGTATATCCATTTTATTTTCCCGAGCCGGGATGCCAGCGCTTCAGAATAATCATCGGAATAATTGTAGGAATGAATTATATCTGGATCAATGTTCCTGAAATTTCTTGCAAGCTTCACTACATTTCTCAGACCTTTTATTCTGGGTTTAGTGGAAACGGTAAAATCAGAAATATAGATCGGGACATTGAGGTCTTTGGCTGATTTGAAAAGATCCCCTCTTTCATGTCTGCAGCAGATGCACGGATCAAACACATTTTTATCAAGACGCGAGATAACGTTAAGAAGAGCTTTCCCGCTTCCCGCGGTATTAAAATTCGGAATTGTATAAAGTATCTTAATTTTTCTGCTTTCAGATTTATCAGTTGTCTTTACTATTTCGTTTGAGGGAAGTTTGTAATCAATTGAAGAATAAAGTTTTTTATATTCAGCATCTACCTTCTCATCCGACCAGTATTTTAAAACTTTATCTCTTGCTTCACTTCCGACTTTCCTTATTTCTTCTTTGCTGCCGATAAGTTTTCTGAGAATATTTGTCAGCTCATCGGGTTTATTCAGCGGGAATACATAACCGTCAACTCCGTTTACGATCTGGGCTTTTGAAATTTCCGGGATGTCCGAGCCAACTACAGCAAGTCCGCAGGACATTGCCTCGATTATAGATATAGGGAAACCTTCCTGTCTTGAAGGTAAGACGAAAATGTCAGCGCTCTGCATATACTCTTCAACATTGCTCACATTATCTTCTGTTAGGAATATTTTATCCTCAAGGGAATTTTCCTTAATTCTGCTTTTGATTTTAGCGATATATTCCTGATCATATTTGTAAGTGGGTCCTACTATAAGCAGTTTTGCGGAATCGAAATTCTTCTGAACTTCAATAAAGGAATCCACAAGCAGATGAACTCCTTTTCTTATGTTAATGCCTCCGACAAAGATCACCACCGTATCATTTTCATTAATATTGAATTTTTGTCTGAGCATTTTTTTCCTTTCAGGATCTGGAGGATAAAATTTATTCACATCAGCCGAATACGGGATCTGAACAACCTTATTCATTGATATCTCAGATTTTCTGTAAATATCAGTTATCACATTGGACTTGCTAACATATCTGTCCGCCATTTTATAAAAAAGATATCTTACGTATTTCGGCTTCAGATAATCCTTCCAGTCCAGGAATCTTCCGAGTGAGAGCGGATCATCATCACCTACAAGTGAGGTTTCAGTTACTATTTTCTTACCCAGCAGCTTTCCGATGAATATTGATACCCTGTTGAATGCAAATCCGGAATTGAAGTTGTGTATGTATTCATACTTCTTCCTGTACTTCCACATCGGCTTGAGAAGTTTAATAAAGCAGTTCCACATGTGGTGATACTGCTGGAAATAAATTAAAATGCCTTTTGCATCCTTTGGATTTTCATTGAATGAAACGGGCACAACAAAATCAAATTTATTTTCGCTTTCCCTGTAACCTCCCGTCCTGTCCCAGCCTATCACAAGTACTTCCGAAGCAGGATCTTTTTTAAGTCTCATAGCATATTTAAAAGCCGCTACTTCTGCTCCGCCGTATGCAGGAGGAAGTATTGCTGAGACTATACAGATCCGGTATTTTGATTTCTTATCAGACAATTTTTATTGAATTCGGTTGATGATGAATTTCTTTTAATAATTTCTAAACGAGACTGATGAGTTCATTGAAGAAATACCCCGGCGGATCCGCAGGAATGATCTTCTTTATATCTTCCCTTGCATTTTCCCCGATCTCTTTCCAGCGGTGTCTCTCTGACCAGGCTCTCTCCAGGGCTTCATCCACTTTCTCCGGCGCGGGAAATTCTGCAAGGAAACCGTTTCTTCCGTCAGTAAGGACTTCCCTGTTACCGCTTACATCCGTGACTATTGAAGTCCTTCCGCAGAGCATTGCTTCCACAAGCGCCAGCGGCAGACCTTCATAACGTGAAGTCAGTATCAGCGCATGATTCTCTTTCCAGATCTCTTCTGTATCTGTATGTCCTCTGATTATTACTTTTTCCAGACCGAAAAAATCCCTGAGTTTTTTTAACTGGTAAGTATGTTCGCCTTTTCCGTAAAGACTGACAGTTAAATTTCTTTCCCGCCATTTTTTTTCATTCAGCACCCGGAATAAAATATCCTGACCCTTCGCATAAAATTCGTGCCTTGCAACATTTGCGATCAGATAGTTTTCAGTCACTTCCGGATATTTTATACAGTTGTCGTAATTTACATTAAAAGGATTATAAATGATCTTTGCATTTTCAATTTTCTGACCTATCTGGATTTCAGTGAGTTTCAGATTCGCTCTGCTGACATAATAATTCATCTCCGCCTTTGGAAGAAAAGCCGATAGTTTTTTATTAAGCGACTCATCCGGCCATTTTGCTTCATTTGCTGCCTGAGTAATGGTTGCGAATTTAATTCCGTTTTCAGAACAGTATTCCATAAGGTCAGCGCCTCCGGTATTGCCTCCCTGATTGATTACAGTCAGGTCCGGAGAAAATTCCCTGATGCATTTGTTTCCGTCATTCCTGTAATCGAACTGCATGGAAGAAGGCAGCATTCTGTTGAAAATTTTTTTATAAGCTGAAGTATCAGTATTGAAATAAAGCGGTATATTTCCGGATTTCAGCCGAAGGATCTCTTCAGGTATCTTTTTCCATCGGGGCACTGTCACCAGTACATCATAGCCCTTTTCAGAAAAGATTAAGGCTGTCCTGTACCAGAGATATTCACTGCCTCCCCATTCCGATTTATTCGACGATGCAAATACAATTTTTTTCAACTTATTTTTTTTCACTTTTTAAATTACTGATGCCCGGAGTTTCCTTCTTCTTTTTCATTTTACGTGAAATGGCGGTCCATGCTTTTAAAAGCGGGTCAAGCTTCAGGTCTTTAAGTTTTGTTTTTAATTTCAGATTCGATAAATATTCATTCTGATCTGCATTCAGAAAAGAAGGGTCTATTATCTCAATACACTTTTTAAAGAGTTCAGTATCGTGATTTGTAAATGCATTCCTGGCTTTGAAATAAACAAGCGAGTTTATAACTCTTCCGGAAAGTCCGTTATTCTTTTTGTCATCGGGAAGGTTAAATTTATAATTATCCCTGAATCCTTTTCCGTAAATTTCCCTGATAAATTCCGCGTGAGCATCCATTCCCGCCTGAAGTGCAATTGAATAATAGATATTCATATATTCGTTGTTAAACTCATTAATGTATGACTTTGAATCAGAATGAAGCCGGAAGTGTGTCAGCTCTTCATCAATTATTTTTATTCTTTCCTGTCCGAAGGCATACAAATATCTTTTCCATATATCCTGATCCATTACAAAATTCAGATCAGTATTAAGACCTCCCAGTTCCCTGAAGACTTTAAGACTGAAAAATGATGAGGGCTGATTTATCAGCACAAAAGCTATAGTTTCCTCAAGCGAATCCCGCAGTCTGAAATCAATTGTCCTGTCATTGATTTCATTACCCTCCTCGAAAAATCTGTAATTACCTATTATCAGATCGGTTTTATCTGCGATGAAATTCCCGGAGATCTTAAAGAAAGTATTTTCATTGTAATAATCATCTGAATTGATCCAGTTGAATATTTCGCCGTTAATTTTTTTCAGTCCCTTGTTGATCGCATCTGATTGTCCTTTGTCGCTTTCGCTTACCCAGTATGTTATCCACTTTTCGTATTTCCTAATGATATCAACTGTCCCGTCGGTGCTCCCGCCGTCGATTATTACATATTCAAGATTCGGGTAATTCTGCAGCAGAACTGATCTGATGGTCTGTTCAATATACTTCCCCTGATTGAAACTCGGCGTAATGATTGAGATCTTTGGATATTCAGTCTTTTCAAAATAATTATCAGTATCAAACTCAGTAGTCCAAGGCCATCCTGTCATACCTTCCGGCGGAACAGGAAGCTCGTCCAGCAGATTTTTTTTTAATACCGGTTTCTGATGATCCATTTAATTTACTGTTTATCAGATTCTATTTTATTGATAACTTCATCCAGCAGTTTATCTGGATCAAGCACTTCATCGTATAATTTTTTACAGGATTCTGATTTTTCTTTCAATGTATTTTTAATTTTAACAAGCGCTCCGGGTATTTCCTTTATAGAGTTAATGATCTCACCGTATTTGTATTTATTATTCAGCAGCCTGTATGTGAAATGGTTTGTGGTAACAGTGGGTATTCCAAGCATCATGTATGTTGAAAATTTTCCAGATGATAAGCCAATGGCTTCAAGATTTTTTCCCGCAAAGATATCAAGGTTGTTAGGGAAATAAGTTGCTATACCAATATGACATTTTGATAGGAACTTAAAATATTCTTCAAACCTGTAGAACGGCTTTTCATGAATTGTTATATTCTGCTGATTGATATTCAGAAGGTTGATCTCTGACTTCAGTTCACTGTCGTCATTCAGCTTCTGATGTGTATGAATGATCAGCCAGAAATCGTTTTCCCAGTGATCGGGAAACAGTGATATCATCTCGTTAATTCCGCTCCAGTTCTGAAGTGAACCTGAATATACGACCAGCGTTTTATCCCGCGGAATGTTCAGATCATTATAAATATCATAATCGTCATCTGGAAGATCTATTTTCATTGGTGATACCGGCACTCTGCAGAAAATGGTTTTGTCCGAAAAATTATTCACTGATTTCAATAGTTTTTCTCTTCTTCTGTCCTGAATGATCACTATCTCTGCATTTTTCGAAAAATCCATTTCCAGTTTTTTAAGTATTCTTTTCCTCTGAACAAAGAATTCATCCTCAAAAAATATCTCAAAAGAAGCGTAAACGAGTTTAAATCTTATAAATTTTTTTATCCTTCCGCCAATTACCAGACCCATCGGATCCACACATATTATTGATCTTACTTTGTTTCTTATTTTCAGGTCCCTGAATAATTTTACATACTGCTTTAAAAGTTTTATATAGCTTTTTGGATTTTTCTCAAGCGAATAGAAATTAAACGGGAGTTCACAGAATTCAAAATATTTTCTGTATTCTGCAGGTACGAACAGCTGATCGAATCCGTAGAACAGGATTTTATAACCTCTCGCAATTAATTTCTGTATCAGCACCACAAGTGTAGGATTACTGAATGTATCGATCTTGGGAGTCAGCAGAGCAATTGTTTTGGGATGTTCTTTCTTCATTTGAGTTTGGCGGCTGCAAAAGCCGACCAGCTTTTTTCCGTTAACTTTTTACCTGTCATCCATTCCTCATAATGGACGAGTTTCATTCCGTTATTTCCGAGTAAAAGTTCGATCTCAGGAATAAAAAGATATCTCATGGAATGAGTCTCTTCGAAAGTAAGTTCTTTTCCTGTATCCTTATTCTTCACAGATACATTGAATTTCACATCGACCTTATTTTCATTTATTTTCAGAAAAGGTGTCGTTCTTCTTTTTATTTTTAGATGCTCATCTTTAATTATCTTTAACCGTTTTAACGGCTTCTCATGCAGGACAGCGGGACCGTACCAGAAATCAAACATGAATACTCCGTTCGGTTCAAGATGTCTATTAACATTTCGGAAAGTAAGATTCAGGTCCTCATTTTCTGTCTGATAATTAATCACATGAAAAAGGGAAACTATTACGTCAAATTTTTTTCTTAGATTTATTTTTCTGATATCGGCATTTTTGTATTCAGGATATTTTCCGCTTCCCTTGAGTTTATCCCTGTTCCGAAGCGCTTCTCTGTGCATCATTTCAGAAAGTTCTACGCCGGTTGTCTGATATCCTCTTCTGGAAAATTCTTCATCGTGCTTTCCTGTTCCGCTGCCAAGATCAAGCAGAGTCTTAGCTCCGGGGATGAAATCCTTGACCGCTCTGCAAATATAATCAGCTTCGGCTGCGTAATCCTTATCCCTGTAAAGAAGATCGTAGTATTTTGAATATGTATCAAAAACTTTTTTGCTCAAATCAATAATTTATTTTAAAAATTTATCGTAATTTTTCTTAATTAAAAAATCCTCAACCTCGCTGTAATTCAGTATTACTTCCTTCAGATCCAGTTTGACAATTCTTTTCAGATCAGATTTCACCGGATGTGAATCCAGTCCTAAAAAACTGAATGCCCTGTCGGCGGTGTTCTGAAATTTTTCCCTCTCAAGAAGATCATCTTCATAGGTAACTGTTAAATGAGGTATGTTCTTCAGATTTTCCTGTTCAGTCTTTTCAACTTCCTCTCCGTATTTTATCCCTTCAAAAAGTTTTTCGCAATCTACTTTTATTTTCTGGTCAAAATCCCTGTCACCGTATTTCAGATGAAAAATATTTGTCTGATATGATATGATATTGGAAAGTTTATGTCTCAAATAATTTTTCCTCCTAAGATATATAAATTTCCAGCCTTTCTCATGGAGTGAGTCAAGTATATCCTGATAATTTTCATATTTATGTTCATATCTGAGCTGAGCGATCTTTACTTTGAATCCGTAAACTTTTTTTCTGTTGTAACTTGCTCTTTTGCTGCAGCTGTCTATATATAATTCAGGGAATCTTATCCTTGAACCCGAATAAAGAAAATTGAATATTTCCCTGTCACAGAAAATATCCGGATGACAGTTCAGAAGCTCTGTGAGCAATGTGCTGCCGGTTCTTCCTCTTGTGTAAATTAAAAATTTGCTTTCCGGATATTTTAATCTGAAATCTAAAAGATTTTTGTATTTTAAGTTTCTTATGAAACTCCTTAATGATTTATTAGTCTTGTTTTCTTTTCTCAAATAATATTTTTTAAAATTTTCCTGAGTGAATTTATTATGTGAAAAATATCTTTTTCATCCATTGGAACATAAAGAGGAATCATAAAACTTCTGTCGCAAAGATCTTCTGAAACAGGGAGCCTTAATTCATTCTTAGTCCGGTATGCGCTTTCACGGTGTGAAGTCATTACTCCTTTTCTGACTGATATTCCCTCGTTCAGTAATTTCTGCATTACCTCATTCCTTGACAACGGAGATTTTTCATTAAGGTAAATGGCAAATGACTGATAATTTGATTTCCTGTTATCAGGTTCTAAAGGCAGTCTTATACAATCTATATCTTTAAGCCCGGAAATGTAAAGAGACGCGATCCGTCTCCGCTCCTTTATTATGTAATCAAGTTTTCCAAGTTGTTTTATTCCTATCGCCGCCTGTATGTCAGTCATCCTGTAATTGTAACCTGTCTCCAGATGATCTTCAAACGTAAGCTTATCAGATGAATGTCTTTCTTTCCCGGAAATAGATATAGCGTGCTGCCTAAGAAGTTTTAATCTTTCATAATAGTCTTTGTTGTTTGTTGTGATCATACCACCCTCTCCTGTTGTCATCACTTTTCTCGGATGAAATGAAAAGCAGACAAGCTCCGAATGAACTCCGATCTTTTCTCCTTTATATTCAGAACCAATTGCGCATGCTGCATCCTCTATCAGTTTTAAATTATTGTCCCTGCATATCTTTCTGAATTCATCAATATCTGCAGGCATGCCAATCTGATGAGCCACTAATATTGCTTTTGTCCTGACTGTTATCAGGGATCTGACATTATCAGGATCAAGATTGTAATCTGCCGGAGATACTTCAGCAAATACAGGTATTCCCCCGGTATAAGCCACAGAATTTGCAGTTGCAATGTAACTCATTGACGGGCAGATAACTTCATCTCCTCCGGATATTCCGCTCACTATCATAGAAAGATGAAGCGCGTTTGTGCAGTTTGAAACTGCTACAGCATATTCAGCTCCTGTATATTCGCAGAATTTTTTTTCGAATTCCTCCACTTTCGGACCCTGAGCCACCCAGCCCGACATGATCACGGAATATGCGCTTTCGGCTTCTTCTTTATCTAAATATGGTTTTGCAATTGGTATCAATTTTTTAGATTAATTTCAGATTGTCACTTCTTTTCCTCTTTCCTTGATCGACCTTTGCGAAGCTTCGAGTATTCTTATCACATCAAGTCCCGAATTCATATCAGATAAAGGCTTTTCTCCGTTTTCAACTGCATTTCTGAAATCGGTTGCCATCAGTGACAATGCTTCGCGGGTTTCAAGTTTCGGAATGTAAATATCACCGGCTCTGTAATCAACAAGGATCTTAGTTTTGTCCTCGTCAGTCTTGTATTCATATCCTGTATCATAAACTTTAATCTTTTCAGTCGGCTCAAGATCGTTGAAAACTATCATTTTTTTATCCCCGCCTATAAGCATCATTCTTATCTTTACAGGTGAAGACCATGAACAGTTGAAATGAGCGATAAGTCCTGAATTGTATTTCACAGTAAGATATGCAATGTTCTCAATTCCATTTGAAGTATGTGATACGCCAGTTGCCTGAACTGTCGTAGGTTTCTCACTCATCAGATAATTTAAAATTGAAATATCATGCGTAGCCAGATCCCATAGTACGTTAACATCCGGCTGAAATAATCCGAGATTGATCCTAGTGGAATCAAAGTATTTTATATTTCCTATCTGATTATTATCAATAAGCTCTTTCATTTTTCTGACTGCTCCTGTATACAGATAAGTATGATCCACCATCAGAACTTTCCCTGATTTTTCGGAAATATTAATTAACTCTTCCGCCTGCTTAATATCAGATGACATAGGTTTCTCAACCAGCACATGCTTTTTATTTGTGAGGGATCTTTTAGCAAGCTCATAATGCGTGAACACCGGAGTTGCAATTACGACGGCATCAATGTTCACATTATCCGTAATATCATAAGGGTTCGTCGTAAATTCCGCTGCAGGACAGAGTTTTCCAAGAAACTGTTTTCTTTCAATTCTTGAATCCGCAACAAGAGTTAATTCAGCGCCGCTGAGATTTGCAAAATTCCTTACCAGGTTTGTTCCCCAGTATCCGAATCCGATTATTCCGATATTCATTAAAATTATTTAAATATTTTTTTTATTTCTTCCGCTGTTCTAAAAATCTGCTCATCATTCAGAGCCAGTCCGCTTGGTATGTAAAATCCGTATTCTGAAAGATATTCTGAAACCGGATGTAAATCATTTTTAAATAGTCCCATATTATTGAATACAGGCTGTTTATGCATTGGATAAAAGAATGGTCTCGTTCCTATCTTTCTTTCTGCTAACATTTTCATTGCTTCCTCAGCGGAAATTCCGGATTCTTCTTTTATCAGGATCCCGAAGACCCAGAAAATATTATCCGAGTAGTCCGTTCCTGTTAACGGAAGCTGAATACTCTTAACGTCTTTCAGTTCTCTTAAATACATTTCTCCTATCTGTCTCTTCCTAATTATGAATTTGTCAAGCTGTTCAAACTGTGCAAGTCCCAGCGCAGCCTGAAGATTTGTCATCCTGAAATTAAAACCGAGTTCATCGTGAATAAATCTTCTCCCCGGTTTAAAACACAGATTCCTGAGTGACCTGCATCTCTCTGCGATCTCTTCATCATCAGTAAGGATCATACCTCCTTCGCCGGTTGTAATGTGTTTGTTCGGATAGAAGCTGAATGTGCTTACTTCGCCGAAACTTCCGCAAGGTTTACCTTTATATGTCTGACCAATCATTTCCGCAGCATCTTCAATTATCTTCAATCCGAATTCTTCAGCAGTTTCCTTTAGCGCGTCCATATCAACAGGCAGCCCGTAAATATGCACTGCCATTACCGCCTTAGTCTTTGAAGTAATCTTTTTTCTTATGTCTTCCGCTTTCATGTTCCATGTATATCTGTCTGAATCTACAAGAACAGGAACTGCTCCGGCTCTTATGACTGCAGATGCGCAGGAGATGATTGTAAAGGAGGGCATTATTACCTCATCGCCTTTATTCAAATTCAAAGAGATCATTGCGGCTTCAAGAGCTGCCGTTCCGTTACAAACTGCTGTTCCGTATTTCCTTCCGCAGCTTGCTGCGAATTTTTCCTCAAATTCTTTTACAAACGGACCTTCAGAAGATATCCAGCCTGTATCAATGCATTGATCAAGATATTTTTTCTCATTGCCTGTGAGCAGTGGTTCATTAACTGGGATGAATTCCAAATTATTTTAATTTTATTTTTTCTTCCGGTATTGAATTAAATCGAGTTTTATCACTGTCTCCTGCATAAGGTCCCTGCTTTACTTCAATCATTTCAATTTCCTCCAGCACTTCAAAACCGTGTCCTCCTGTTGCAAGCAGAATTACGTCACCTGATTTAAGGATCCTGCTTTCCAGGTAATTCTGATCTTCATCGTAAAAGTCTATACGAAGCTTTCCGCTCTTCAGAAAAAGAACTTCCTGAGTATACTGTACCTGCCTCGGCACAGGATTATGAACGTGCGGCTCTATTTTTTTCCCTGTTGGATGATGCATGTAGGCAAGCTGCTGCGAAAGATCGTTCGAGGTAAAAAAATGTATTCCGTCTTTCTTAAATTCTGCCGGGATTATAATTGCAAGAAGCTTTTCATTGTCTTTAATGTATTCTATCATATTTTATTTTGTAATTCGGGTTCAAATTTATTGAAATAACTGCTCCTGAGAGTGTCACCCAGATCTTTCATCAGATCCAAGTAATTATAATTCTCAATAATATATTTCTGACCTCTTTCTGCAATTTCTTCCCTCTCTTTTACATTCTGAAGGTAATAATTTATTTTTCTTTTGCAGTCTTCAGTATCGCTGAATGTTACAAATATATTGTCAGGATAATTTTTCTTAAGATTTTCGGTCTCTCTTGTCAGCAGCAGACTTCCGACTCCCATGACTTCAAATATTCTCTGATTCACTCCCTCTCCGTTTGCGATCTCTCCGTAATCATTCAGGACTATCTTTGAATCTCTGTAGATCTGGAGCATTTCAAGTCCGGATGTGATCCCCTGCCATGACTTATGAAGAGAGTGGTCACGGGGAAATTCATCCCCGTTATATCCCCACCATTTAAAATTATCCATTTCAGAGACTGATTCAATCAAAGCAGTTCTTTTAATCCAGAATCTTTTACCAAGTCCTCCAACAAAAGTGACATCATATTTCTTTCCGTTATTCTTTAATTCATCGAGTATTCTTGTATCAAATCCGTTGTGATTTATGATTGATTTTACATTATTGATCTCAAAAAAGCTTCTGTAAATTTCTGTCGATGTAAGGATCAGATCCCAGTCCGAAGGCGCCCATCGGTAAGGCAAAGGTGCTGCAAGTCTGGATACTATTAAGGATAACTTGCTTGAATCCCTCCAGATATCACTGGGTATACCTGTCTGCTCCCTGACAAGTATTACATCCGGTTTATATTGTTTGATGTAATCAGAAATGATATTCATTTTCCTTCTTCCCTTTATTGGTCTTACCAGGTCCTTGATCCTGTCTTTTGTATTAATGATGCCGAGTTTGCTTCCGTATAACTCCTCGGCTGTTTTCTCGAGATAAGTATCTGTAATGAAAAATTCTTCCGCTTCCCAGCCGTTCTGTCTGAGATTGTATGTGTAAAAATCTGAAAAATTTGACCTCAGTGAAATAATCCATTCTAGCAGCTCAGCCCTGTTCATTTTCTCAACATTGCTTTTATTCCCCTCGATTTTCTTCTGAAGATATAACTCGGGATTTATTGTGTCAAACTTTAAAAGTCTTAATTTCAATTAACCAGACTCCGCTCTTTAATTTCACTGCATTTTAAAAGTTCTCTGACTTTTAATCTCATTAGCTCTTTGTTGTTTTTTGATGACAGCTCCGTGGAATACTTATGAGCATTCTGTTTAAACTCCATGATTCTCTCTGCTGTCAGGTTGTTCAGCTTTTCAGCCATGCTCTTAGCCCTAAAATCCTCAGCAGCTATGCCAAGATCATATCTGTTTAAGATTTTCTGCATCTCAACCGAAGGTCCAATAGCTATTCCAAGTCTTGCCTGCACGAACTCAAAGAATTTATTCGGAAGGGCATGTCTGTAATTAAAATTTACCGGAGGAAGAATAAACAGACCAATGTCATATGAGTTTATTTTTGCCGGAATGTCTTTTGTATTCACAGGTTCAATCAGTCTCACTTTTGTGTTTTTTGCGAGTGAATCCTTAAGCTGTTCATAATAATCCCTGTCAGTTGGGATGAGCATAAAATCAAGTGTGAATCTTGCATCAGTATGATTCATCATCTCTATCATCAGTTCAAGATTTCTTGCCTTAATGGCTGCTCCGTGATGAATTAATTTTATCCTGTTTCCGTCGGTTTCAGACGGCTTAAGATCATTATATTCTGTTGCGTTTGTCAGAATTAACGGTTTCACCGAAAAATTTTTTTCATATTCATCCGCAATACCCTGCGACACTGCAAACACTACATCAGCTTTATTAAGATATTCCGCGCATAGATTATAAACGTATTCCCGTGAATGTTTTACCCAGTATTCATCATGCTCAAACTGAAGTGGATGATATTCGTGACAATCCAGAATCACTGCGGAATTTCCGCCTGCAATCCTCAGAGCCATTGGAAGGGTTTCAATCTCATTGGCTATTATAATATCAAATTTTTCACCGTTCAGTCTTTCCAGATATTCATCCCTGTCCCTTGTCCAGTATCTTTTATTTATATCTGCCGATCTTTCCAGTGCTTTTCTTTTTTTATTCTGCGCCTTTTTCTCATACCGGAGATAATATTTTACAAATAATGAGACTGCCTTCCTAAACGGTACCGGATATCCTGAATGAAAATTTATTTCCTTTTTGGATTTGATATAGATCGGGATATTCTTTACACCTTCTATATCGGAAGTATTGTAGCCTGAAGCTGTAATTGAATATTCGTCTTTTAAAGCATCTATCTGCCTGATTACTCTGGGATCCGTGCTTAGATTACTGTAAGAAAGTATCAGGATTTTTCTCATGTTAAGATCTTTAAGCTCTGATTATCAGTTATTTTTTAAACACGCGTAATTGAATCTTGAGTTTACCAGCAGTCCTGTTTCAATATTCATTCCTTTGCAGTTTTTCTTTATGAAAAGCTCCCAGCCCTCTGGTCCCCAGTAATTGATGTGTCCTTTGTAAGTGTCTGTCCTACCATTTGGTGTGGTAAGATAAAGGACCGAATCTTTGTTCATTAACTGCAGCAGATTGTTAAGCGCTTCATCAGGATATGAAAGGTGTTCAAGCACTTCTGTGCAGAAGATCACATCATATTTTCTGTCATGCGCTTTGTAAATATCATGAACATTGAATTCCCCTTCCGGTATGTTCTCTCTTGCTACTGAAACTGCTGCGTCCGAAAAATCCAGCCCGAACATTTTCTTAACCTTGAAATATTCCGAAATGAACATAAGCAGATGCCCTGTTCCGCATCCGACGTCCAGTATCTCCTTATCATTCAGGTCAATATTTTTTTCTTTGAAATAATCCCTTATCTGTTTATAGAATTCAAGACGCACTTCACTCATATAATTTTCCAGATGCTCCGGATCGGAAAAGAAATCATTCATCCTTTCGGGCGTATTATGATGAAATGCCGATACCACTTCAAAATCTTTTATCGGTTTGTATTCCGGTTTCGGCTTCACCTCTGCTTTTTTCTTTATTTTGTAAATCCCTATACCGAATAAAGCAAAAAAATCTTTAATTATTTTTTTCATTTAATTTTTTATTCCTTAATCATTTAAAAGCCACTCATGTTCAAGAAGAACACTCCTGTGAGTTGCCGGAACGATCTTTCCGGTCTTATAAAAATCTCCGTCTTCTACATCCAGGGATGCGGCTTCCTGTATCCAGTCCTGTCTTATTCCGTTCTGATATACGATCAGATTCAGCAGATAAGTCCCGGAAGTTACCGGCAGTTTTTCAAGAACGCATGTAAAATATCCTTCCTGGGATATCGAATCAAATTTACTGGATGAAATTTCATTCCCAAGAACAGTGACAAGAAATCCGTCCGATCTCGAAATACCGATCGCAACTGTTACATTCTTTGGATCAGGATTTTCAAAACACCGGTAATGTATCCTGAATTTTACTTTCTGACCTGAGATTGCAATATCGATTTTTTCATTTTTTGCATTCAGCATTGTGAAATCAATCAATCTGATTTTTCCTTCACCTGTCCTGTCCCTCCTGTCCTTTAGATCGATCTCTGCATTCTCTCTCCTGTCGAGGATGTAATGTTGAATACCATCTTCGGAAGGACCTTTGGGAAAATCCACCTGACCGTTCTTCAGCACAATTACATTACTGCAGAGCTTTGACATTATAGCCATGTTATGACTTACAAATAATACTGTCCTTCCTTCCTGCTCGGAAACATTCTGCATCTTGCCAAGACATTTTTTCTGAAATTCCGCATCGCCTACTGCAAGCACTTCATCTACAATCAGGATCTCCGGATCCAGATGGGCTGCAACAGCAAACGCAAGACGGACATACATTCCCGATGAATATCTTTTCACAGGCGTGTCTATGTAACTTCCAATTCCCGAGAAATCAACTATCTCGTCAAATTTCTTTCTTATCTCTGCTTTGGTCATGCCGAGTATGGAGCCGTTCAGAAAAATATTTTCCCTGCCTGTCAGTTCCTGATGAAATCCCGTTCCTACTTCCAGCAGTGATGCTACCCTGCCTTTTATCTTAATGCTTCCTTTCGTAGGAGTCGTAACTCTTGACAGAATTTTCAGAAGAGTTGATTTGCCCGCTCCGTTTTTTCCTATTACTCCGAGAATTTCACCGTCCTTCACGTCAAAGCTAATGTCCTTTAATGCCCATACATAATCTGAACTTTTCTTTACTGTCCTGTCATTTATTTCCCCGAGTTTTGAGAATGGATCTTCTTTTCCTGTAATGCGGGCAATAAATCTGCTGAAATCCTGCACAATGGATTTACTCGAAATTATTCCGAGTTTGTAAAGTTTTGAAATATTTTCAACCCTGATCACTGTACTCATGATACAATAAAATTACTGCTTTTGGAATGTTCAACTTTTCCGATGTAATAATTCAAAACATCCTGCAGACTCTTTTCAATAGGAATTTCATTTTCCCAGTGAATTTCCGTTTTCAGTTTTTTGTTTGATCCGATTATTACCGGATTGTCTTTCGGTCTTTTCAAACTCCTGTCTTCCTTTATGGTAATTCTCATATTCAGTAATTCGCTCATTATATTAATTATATTTTTCAGGGAAATACCCTGACCGCTGCATACATTATAAACCTCGCCCTTTTTACCTTCCTTGAATAACCTGTAATATGCTTTGACGACGTCCCTTACGTCAATAAAATCCCTGATGATATTTACGTCTCCCGCGAGCAGGAATTCCCCGTTGTTAATGTATTTTATCTCGACAAGCTGTCTGGCAAAAGATGCCACTGCGAAATTCTCATTCTGACCTGCTCCGATATGGTTAAAGGATCTTGTCATTATAATATCGAGTCCGTGAACGTTCACATAAAGTTTTGCGAGCATCTCCTGTGATAGTCTGGCAATTCCAAACGGACTTGATGGATTGGGGACATTCTCTTCCGTAAGCGGAAGTGCGTCAATATTTACATTACCGTATTCCTCCGATGAGCCGACCGAAATTATTCTGCTTGGATAACCGATTACCTTTACCGCTTCCAGAAGATTCAGAAAAATATTTACATTATTCTGAAAACTGTATCCGGGATTCTGCCAGCTTCCTGCTACACTGCTGAAAGAAGCCAGATGCAGTATGTAATCAGGTTTGAAATTATACACTGTCTTGCATAGTTTTTCCCTGTCCCTCAGATCTGCCCTGTGAAAATCTATATTCAGATTTCCGTAATTTTCTTTCTTAATTTCAGGCTCTCTTGTATCTATTCCAAGCACTTCGAAAATTTCACCGGAAGAATTCAGATATTCGGTGAAATTTCTTCCGACGAATCCCGAAAATCCCGTTATTAAAAATTTCCTGTGCGTCATACCCGGTCTGCTCTCAGTCATTATCATCACCATCCTCATTTTCGGAATTTTTCAAAAGCCCTTTTTCAAAAAGCTTCTGCGCTGCTTCATTTATAATCTCGAATTTTATTCCGCTTCTTCTGCTTATTTCAATTGTATCATTCTTACCGTCAGACAAATTAAGCACCCACATTATTGAGTTTACGAATTCTGTAGTATCTTTCTGCGAACCCAATGTCGGATACAGATCCCTTTTTCCAAGCTGAGGTTCGCAGTAAGGCAGGGTATTTACATATGTTCCGTTATTCTCAAGCGTATTAATGATTTCAATATATTTTTCCACTGACTCCTCCATCTTTTTAAAAGAAATGAATTTCCTGTTATCAGCGGATGTATGATACTGTTTGTATTTGCCGTATCTCGTGCGCATCAGAGATCCGACAGGCAGATTAAATCCCGGAGAGCAGTATTGTCTTTCGTCACTGCCTGTCGGGAAAAAATCTTCAACAATAAATTTTCTTTCAGTTTGATTCAGAACGAGTTCAGCTGCTCTATCCGCCGGCGTGTCTCCCCTTCTGCTTTTTTTATATGTGAAATTTCCCCTGTCTCCGATACAAGTTACAACGAATCCGGCGTGAAGATTTTTCATCAGCTCCTCACCGTGAACGGAGAGATAGTAAATTGTGCCGATGGTTTCCGGAAGAAACAGGAATCTGTATGTAAATTTTCTTTCGGTTTTCTTCTTAAGCTTTTCATATATGAATGAAGTTACAAGAGGACCTGAGAGTTCATTGTTTGCCATTGATGGATGGCAGATATAGGTTGACAGGAGAATTTCTTTTTTCGATTTACCGGGCAGTACAGCTTCCGCAATTGTCATGGAACCTTCAGGGTCTTTTACTGAATCAATGCAGACTTCATAATCATCTTCCCTGAGTTTTCTCATCTGCTTATGCGAAATGCAGAATCCCCACCGCGGTTTGTAATATGATGTCAGATAAGGAATTACATTGGGCTGTTCCGGGATTGAATAAAGATGTTCTCTGAGTTCCTTAAGTTTTAATTTCCCTCTGAAAGCTTCCGAATATCCGAGCAGGTGAAGATTGTTTTTTCTGAAATCAATAATTTTCTTTCCCTTACTGTCTTTTATCCATGCATCTTTTACATTCCATTCATCAGGGACAGTCCAGTCAAAACATTCCTGCCCGGAAGGTATCTCTGATATTTTCAGATCGACTATCTCAGAAAGTATTTTCAGTGTCTCCCTGTTTCCATCTCCGGTCAGACTTCTGCAGATCGGCCAGAGCAGATCGAAATATTTCTCAAGTTTTTTCTGCAAATTCTTATTTTGAAATTTTATAAAGCATTCCTTCAGATCTTCCGCTCCTTATGAATGCAGCAGCTTCTTCATAAACAGTTTTTGCTCTGATCACGTGAAGTCTTGTGCCTTCACCCGGTCTGCTTCCGGAATACAAACCCTTTGACCATAAATATTCTTCCATCGGCTTTACATCAGTCTCCACACCCAAATCCAGTTTCCTCGAATACTGAATATATTCTCTTTCACTTTCTTCCCCGAAACGGTCAATATATTTTCCTCTGAATGTCTTAAAAAATCTGTTCGGCGCGTTTTCACATTCCTCTACGTAATGATAAAATGTCATGCAGAATTCTCCGGCGACGTCCAGAGCCGCTATTTTCCCGTCATGTTCCATTAATTTCGCAAATGGCGAATCTTTGCCGAATGCGCTTTTATTGTTAAGATCCCCAATCTCATCCTTCAAAGCTCCGATCACTGCAAAAGAGAACAGCGGATGACCGGTTCTTTTTGAATCTTTATGAAGTCTTGCAGCTTCAGTAAGCGCGCCGGTTTCAGACTTAGTGTTCATGATGTCAAAAGTCTCACCTCTTGTGAAGCCGAAATTGTAAGTGGGAAAGATCAAAGTTCCTTTTTCTCCTGCAGCAAGGATAAGAGACTCCAGAATGTCAGCCGGAGCAGCAGGCCTGTCTGAAGATTTTAAATATTTTAAAAATGCTGACAGTGAACTGTGGACAAGAGCAACATCTCCTTTTTCCAGTCCGCTTTTGTTCCACCATGTCGCCAGTTCTTGTATCAATCTGTCTTTGCTGTTATCAGGATTTTTTTCTTTCATTTCAGATCAAGTAATTCGATCAGCTTGCCGGAGGCAGCATCGGAAGCTCTGCCGTAATTGTATGTAAGTTTTGCAGTCAGTTCTTTTCTCTTTTCCGAGAATTCACCCGGATTATTCAATGCTCTTTCCACTGCTTCTTTTAATTTACCGGTATCTTCTGCCACTATTCCCGTATGTCTTCCTGCGTTGGCTTTAGGATCGTTCTTTACAAATTCTTCAGTCGTCTCTCCGAATCCGGAATATGTTTCTTTCAGGACTCTTTTAAAAAACTCAGGACATTCAATGTAAATTACAGGTCTGTCCAGTATTATGAATTCCAGTGCTACGCTGCTGAGATCCGTTATCATAACATCTGCGGCTGCAAGCAGAGGATCGGTCTTTCCGGAAGTTACATGTCTGAAGTTAATATGCTTTTCAAACTTTGAAAGTCTTTCTATCCAGTTAATTCCGCCTGTGTAAAATTCATAATTCGGTCCGTCAGGTGGACAGTAACTAATCGGATGAAGCTTTACGATTAGGTTTGTATTTTCTATCTTCAGCAGCTCTTCGATTACTTCTTCCCCGAATGACCTGAGCGAAAGTCCCTCATCCCAGGAAGGAGCGTAGAGCAATGTCTTTTTGTTTACATCAAGTCCCAGATCCTCCAGTATTTTTTTTCTGTCATATTTTCCGTTCAGCAGATCATCTGACTTTGAATATCCGATGTCGAATAATCTTATATTCAAATTTTCGAGCGAATAATTTTTTATGGTGTTTTCAGTCTGTTCCCTGTGCAGAGGACTTGTTAGAAAATGAACATCAAAGTTTATGAAATCTCTCTTCATGTATGACTGATACTTCACCGGCTGATTGTGATTTATATGGACTCTGAGAGTGTTCTCATTTCCTGTCCCGTATATATGAGGAGATAAAAACAAATCCGCCTGAGAAAGTTGTTTGTTATAAATTACACTGAAATGTTTTTCCGCCGGAATTTCAAAAACGCTGAGATCCGATGCCCCGGGATAATGTGTTGAAATATAATATGAAATTTTGTCTGTTTTACTTCTGAGAGAATTGTAAACCGGCAGGATATAAGGAATAAATGAAAGCTCCTCTATATCCAGGATCATAATTTTCTTTCCCATTAATTTATCAAGGAACATGCCGGATTTTATTTTAAACAATCCCGTTCCTTTAATATCTGATTTACTCAAATAAGAATTTTCTGCAGGATCTTTTCCATTTCAGCCGCTGAAATTTTCCTTGGATTATTTCCAAGTCTTTCGGCATTTACGTTTTTGAGGATAATGTTAAGATCTTCCGAATTTTTAATTCCTAGCTCGGATAATGTGGTTTTTAATCCGATACTCTTTATAAATTCCCTGATTTTGATTTTTACTTCAGGAATGTCCTTACATCCGAATAATTCAGTAAGCTCCTTCATTTCCGAAAAATAATTTTCTATTTCAAGTCTGTCCGCCTTATTCCCATCAGAAAGTCCGTAATTAAATTCAAGAAATTCCGGCAATGTTACACATACAGCCTGACCATGTGATATTCCGAAATGAGATGTCATCGCATATGACAAAGCATGAGGAGCTGTGGTCTTGGCAATGTTGATCGCTCTTCCCGCAAGATTTGATGCACGGCACATATTCTCTCTTGATTCTTCATCAGGTTCATTAACAGATTTCGGCAGAAACTTCAGGATCAGTTCTATAGCTTCTGCGGAATATTTTCTTGACTCTGAAGTTGAACCGACCGCCCAGTAAGATTCCAGCGCCTGGCTGAATGCATCAATCCCCGTTACGGCAGTTGTTTTGCTGTCAAGACTGTACGTGAGTTTGGGATCTATCACTGCAGTATCCGGCAGTATGAATTCATCTGCTATTGAAAACTTATGTATACCCGAATATACAACAGCAAAGTGTGTTGACTCGCTTCCTGATCCGGCCGTAGTGGGAACAGCGATAAGTTCTTTCCCCTTGAAGGAAATTTTTTTCTTTCCTGAAATTATATCCTCCGGTTCATCGGAATGAGCCGCTAAGATATTTATTGACTTGGCAGTATCAATGACATTTCCGCCGCCAACAGCCAGGACAAGATCAATATCCGATTCATTGAAATATCTGATCCCTTTTACAATTTCCTCTATCTTTGGATATTCTCCCGTTGTTTCATAATGAAACGTCTGAAAATTATTTTTTATTATTTCAGTTTTTTTCTTTGCTCCAGAAAGTTCAAATGATCTTTTACCCGTGACAAGGAATATTCTTTTGACTATTCTCTCATCTATCAGTCCGGGTATTTCATTTATCTTTCCGTTACCAAAAATAATTTTCTGCTTCATGATCTTAACCTGTCCATTAAAAGTTTTTTATTTTCAGCGGGGGAAGAATCCGGTCTTCCGAGATCGGACCTTGAATTTTTGTTTATTCTTATCTCAAGCAAAGCCGGTCCCTTTGCATTCTTCAGGACTTCCGCCTCGGCTCTGATCTGCTCTTCGGTTTCCGCAAG
The DNA here is from genome assembly GCA_018266875.1 of Bacteroidota bacterium. GTDB lineage: Bacteria > Bacteroidota > Ignavibacteria > Tepidaquicellales > Tepidaquicellaceae > UBA2330. Next base: position 28,347 of record JAFDZR010000013.1, on the reverse strand, counting down.
CAGACACATAGTATAACCGCATGCATCAGCAATTTCAGTAAAACTTATACCGAAACCTGCAGTCGGCTGACCGCCTACCGATTCATGAGCGCCGTTATTAAGTATAATATGCCTGATATTCCCGGGTGCCTGAGTGCCTATTACTGCAAGCGCTCCCATATGCATCAATACAGCACCGTCGCCGTCGAGTATAAAAATATTTTTATCTCTTTTGTTTAACGCAATTCCTAGCGCTATCTGCGAACAGTGACCCATCGAACCAACCGTAAGAAAATCCTTATCATGTCCTGCCTTTTCCGACTTCCTCGTTTCAAAAAGTTCTCTTGATGTCTTGCCCGTTGTGGAAATAATAATTTCATTTTTTCCGATCGAATCCAGTATGATACTTATAGCTTTTTCCCTGCTGACTGGATAGGTATTTTCAATACCGGTTTTCGGAGAATAACTTTCAAAGAATCCTTCAGAAACAACCAATGCCACCGGACAGTTTTTTGAAACCGATATTTCAAATAATTCCCTTATGTCCTTTTCCGGATCAGAGGATTGTTTGCTGAAAATCCTGTATGGAATTTCCATAGACCTGATCATATCGATAAGAACTCTTCCCTGTTTTATATGCTGCGGCTCGTCTTTCTTTCCGGGTTCCCCCCGCCAGCCAATCATCAGCATCATTGGGATTCCGTAAACTTCAGGATCTGCAAGCGAAAGGACTGGATTAACTGCATTCCCGAAACCGGAATTCTGCATGTATACCAGCGCAGGTTTTCCCGTTGCAAGGTAATGACCTGAAGCAAGCGCAACGGCAGAACCTTCATTTGTGCTGATAATATGATCCTTTACAGATACTTTGTCATTCACATACGAGCAGAAATTTTTAAGAAGTGAATCAGGAACGCCGGTATAAAAATTTATACCAAGTTCCGAAAATATGTCAAATATATTTTCCGGTTTCATTTTTATTTCCCGCCGGGTATTAAATTCAAAATCTCATTTATCGACATCATATTTTTATCCGCTTCAAATGATCTTCCGTTCTCGAGTATTGACCTGGCTGTTTCCATCATTGCCGGATAAGCGCTTCTGATCAGATGATTGGCGTAAATCACAATGCTTACTCCTGCATTTTCAAGCTCGGTTTCCGTAATTGAACTGTAGGAAGAAGGAACGGCAACAAGAGGTACCTTTTTTTCGAATTTTTTATATTCATTACAAAACTCAAGCACTTCATCCGGAGATTTCTCCTTGCTGTGAATCATAATTCCGTCCGCACCGGCTTCGATATATGCTTCAGCTCTTTTCAGGGCATCCTGAAGTCCAGCTTTCAGTATCAGACTTTCGATTCTTGCTATTATCATAAAATCATCTGTAACCCTGGCTTTCTTTCCGGAGCTGATCTTGAAACAAAAATTCCCGATTGATTCCTGAGTCTGTTCCACGTCAGTTCCAAACAGTGAATTCTTCTTCGATCCCGTTTTGTCTTCAATTATGACGGCAGATACTCCGAGTCTTTCGAGCGTCCTGACAGTAAAAATAAAATGTTCAGTTCGTCCTCCCGTATCACCGTCATAGATAACAGGTTTCGTAGTAACTTCCATTATATCATTCAGCGTATGCAGTCTGGCTGTAAGGTCAACCGCCTCAGTGTCGGGTTTTCCCTTTGCCGAAGAATCAGTAAGACTGCTCAGCCACATTCCGTCAAATTCGACGTTTACATTGTTTCTTTTCGAAACAACGTTTTCAATTATCAGCCCGGTAAGTCCGTTGTGAGCTTCAAGTATTCTTATCAGCGGCTTTGCATCCATCAGTCTTTTCAGCTTCTTCATCCTTATGTCCGGAGTAGTTCCGATCTCCTTAATGCTCTGATTAAGCTGAGTTGAGGAGATTCCCTTAGTATATCCTATCTCAACAAGTTCGCCTCCCCATTTTCTCAAAGTTTCAATAACCCTTTGCCTTGTCTGCTTCTGAACACCATCCTTCCAGTCGTCTCCGTGAACCACAAAATCCGGTTTCAGTTTTTCCAGATTCGGAACATAGTCCAGGGTTTCCTGCGGAATCACATTCTCCACTCCCTTTATGTTCTTTATTATTAATTCACGCTGTTCGAAAGTAAGCGCAGGAAGTCTTTTGTAACTGGCAATGGCTTTATCTGTAAGCAGTCCGACGGTAACTTCTCCGAGCTTCCTGGCTTCATTAATAATATTAAGATGTCCGGGATGTAATAGATCAGCGCTCATTCCCACATATACTTTTTTCATAACATGATTATTTTGCTTTATTAAAATTTATGCTCCAGTCATCTTTCAGAAGCGTATTCCGGAATTCCTTGTTGAATATTATTTTCAGAGTATAGCTTATCTGCGCATAATAAAATGCTTTCCTGAAGACTGCATAATATTCGCTTTTCTTATTATCAAGTAACCCGAATCTGACTTTGTTAACGCTCCATTTTAACCACTGCTTGAAAGCGTATCTCATATTTTTTAACAATGGTCTTATGCCTTCTTTGTCAATTGCGTAAATATTATAGGGAATGCAGATCCCGTTATTGTAAAATCTTCTTTTAATATCTTCAATTGTAGCGTTCTTGCTCACGATCTGATAATGATACATAAGAGCATCCGGAGCCCATCCGATCAGATATTTTTTTTTGTAAAGTTTTTTCCAGAGACCTGTTTCTCCGTCACCCAGCAGCCAGTCCCCGACCATTTCAGGATTGAATCCGCCGACTTCATGCAGGATATCTTTTCTTATGCTGAGATTTCCTGCATTCATATATAAACCGACCTCAAATTTTATGTCTTTTCCGTAATCAAGTTTTCCAAGCTGTCTTTCATAATCATATATCCATTCAGGAGGAGTTTCATTCCATTTAATTTTGATCTTTCCGGCCACTCCCACTACTTTGTCTGACATTGAAAAAACATTGGCTATCTCTTTAAGCCAGTCAGGGACAAGTATTGCATCATCATCAGTAAATGAAAGTATTTCATTTTTCGCGGCAAGAATCCCTATCTGCCTGGCATACACCTGACCGGGTTTGGGTACAAAATAATATTTTAAATTTACTTCGGGATATTTCCGGATATAATCCTCTACTACTTCTTCTGTATTATCAACGGAATTATTGTTTACAATTATAACCTCAAAATCTGATTTCGGATAGTTCTGAACTATAAGCGAGTCCAGACACATTGGCAGGATTCCGGCTCTGTTATATGTGGTTATAATTACTGAGATCTTCATTGATTCAAAACTCAGGAAATAGCTCCGTTCATATCGACTGAACTTCCGTTAATGTATTCCGAATTTATCAAAAATTTTACTGCGTTGAAAATATTCACCGGATCTCCGAATTCCCCGGTAGGTATTTTACTTTTTACGATCTTCTGAAATTCATCGCTTACTTCAGTGATCATTCCGATGTCAAAATATCCGAGATTAAGATTGTTGATTGTAATTCCTTTTCCTGCATTTTCAACAGCGATGCTTCTGGTCATTCCCCAGAGACCCGCCTTTGATGCTGCATAAGCGCTTGTACCTGGAATTCCGCGCTGTGCCACTATAGAGGAAAAATTAATTATTCTTCCGTATCCCTGCGATCTCATCGCGGGAAGAAACGCACGTATCATGTTATAAGTACCCGTAAGATTCGTATCGATTACTTTTCTCCATTCCCCGGGCGAAGATTTATGGGCAAAGCAGTTGTAATTATTTCCTGCGCAGTTGATAAGAACAATGTCCTTTAGTTTGTCACCGAATCCCGCAGCAAATTTTTCCGCACCGCCGAAATCTGTTACGTCAAGTCTGTGATAAACCGGATTTTTTTCAAGCTCCTTATTTTCATTGAAATAAGTACCTGAAACATCTTCACCTGATCTTTGAAATTCTTCAAGAAGGAATTTTCCGATTCCCCTTGATGCTCCTGTAATAATTATCATTTGCGTTAGGTAATTTTATTAAACAAATTGTCTGATCTGATTTTTATCTTCAGATGTATCCGATGAAACAAGACCTTCAGGCAAAACGAAATCCTCGCCGTCAAGTATCCTGTCACAGAGAAAGTCCATATATTTATTTTTTCCGGGAAGCAGATAATCCAGTTTCCCGAAATCAATGTGCAGATCTTCATTTATTGTAGGTGTCATCGGTATCTGCTTTCTAATGAAATACGTGTAAGCGTATTTCAAAGCAAGCGAATGTGTTTCCTTATCCAGCAAACCCGTATCAGCAGCGCTGCTCAGAAGCTTTTCGTAATTAGTCCTGTCCTTTCCGTCATAGGTAAATCCTTTTCCGGAATAATGGGCATCTCCGGCAAGTATCACCGGCTTTCCCTGAATGGCAAGTTCAAGTCCTGCAGTTCCCATCACCGTCACGCCTCCGTTTAGCAAATTGTAAAAATCCAGCGGACTGAGATCATCATCCATTTTTATCACTTTTATGTGAGAAGGAAGATCCGGGAAATTGTTTTCTATATATTTCTGACAACCGGTTTCCGGATTGTCATTCAATTCAGACGGATGAATTTTTATAAGCCACTGTACATTATCTATCCTGCTTACTGCCTTTATTGTTTCGCCAAGCCATTCATCAAAATTCCTGTGTATCATAGGGAAATAATCGGAGACAGCATCCCAGTTTATGTGAGTCATGATCCCCCACACAGGCTTGTCTTTTACCAGTCCGTATTTTTCATAAAGCGCGTCTGTGTTTCCCCTGTAATCTTTCAGTATACCTCTCATATCGTAAGAGACTTTTTCCTTGTATCTGTTGGAAAGAAAATTCAAAAGTCTGTTTTTCATTTCATCATTCAGTTCCTCTTTTTTAATCTTTTCCCATGAGCTGTTATGCAGCGTGAGAAATGTCTCGTTCATTTTCTTTACTGTCCCGAAATAAAAATGCGCATTCAGATAACAGCATATATATGAATTGACGGGAATGTTTCTTTTCAGCGAAGTGGTTAAAGCCGGTCCCCAGTCAGCGTAAATGCCGTGTGACATGTATACTCTTCCCGGATTTATTTCATTTAATGCGTTTGAAGATGCTTCGGCTACTACGAGTACTGTGAAAGCGTATTCCTTTAATATCTCCTCATTCCCCTCAAATGCACCGCCTCTGGTATGTCTCATCATTGCAGATTCCAAATTGTTTCCGAGTTCGTATCCGTTCAGTGATAATGATTTATAATTTTTCAGATCAGTTTCCTGTGACAGTTTCCTCAGATCTTCTGTCCTTTCCAGAGTAATATGATCGCTAATGTAAGAATATTCAACACCTAAATTATCAAGGACTCTTGAACTCTGCCTTATACAGGCGCTGCAGTATTTTCCCCAGTCTTTAACTGGAACATCAGGATGGTCTACTCTCCGTGCGCATCCTTTGTATACTCCGTCACACAGAACCATATGAACTTTCTTTCCCCTGAGTTTCAGAGCTGCAGCAACAGCTCCTTCCAGATTCGTCTGTACCAGCATACCTCCCGTAGTCCAGAATAATATTGTTTCCGGATCGCTTCCGGGCTGTATGCCTTTGGAATAAAATCGTTTTATTTTCTGCTTCCTGTTGAGATCCTTGATTGGTTTAAATCTCAGCAGTTTGCTTTTTACAAATTTTACAGGACTCATTTAAATTTTCTAAAGCTCTTTTAATTCTGAAATCTGATTGGAACCGTCCGGTATCAGTCCGTTATTTCTGAGATGATCCGTAAACCTGAAAAGCAGAAGATCGTTGTATTTTCTTGCCGCAATCTGCACTCCGAAAGGAAGTCCATCCGGAGATCTGAAAACCGGACAGCTTATTACAGGCAGGTGACATAGTGTCCACATTAATGCCGGATCAGGTTTTTCAGGTTCTTCTCTCAAAGGAGCTTCACCTGAAGTGCTTAAAGATATCACAACATCCGCATCCGTAAAATATCTGTCCATTGCCGAAGAGATATTTTCCTGATCCTTTAGGGACTGATGATACTGATCTACAGAGATCTTGTTTCCGCGCTCAAATATTTCTTTCATTATAGGCGAAATGAATTCAGGCTTTTTGAATTCTTCCTGAAAATAATAAGAAAGAGTTTTATCATATATCATCTGGTGAACTTCATGTGAATGCTTTGTGACTTCGGGAAGCTCAGCCTCCTTCAGTTCAATGTCTTCTGCTGATGAAATTTTATTAATGAACTCTTCCATCGAATTCCTTGCATATTCAGGAGCAAATTCCCACGTATGCGTTTTTGCAAATCTAACGCGCCATTTTCTGTCATTCGGCTTGGTCTGTCTCTTTACATCCGTCAATGCATTGTGACTGATTGGATAATTTGATCCGTGCACCCTTACAATATCAAATATTGTTTCGATATCGGAATATTTAGCTGTGAAAAATCCAATCGTATCAAGACTGTCTGTTGTTTTCAGCATTCCGGTTCGAGGTATTAATCCGAAAGAAGGTTTGCATCCGTAAACACCGCAGAAGCTTGCCGGTCTCACTATCGAACCGGCTGTCTGAGTTCCGATGGAAAAAGGAACCATACCGAGTGATACTGACACTGCAGATCCGCTTGAGGAGGTTCCGGGAGTTCTTTTAACATCGTGAGGATTCAGACAATTTCCTATTGCATGAACTGCAAATTCAGCGGTATCAGTTTTACCGGGAATTACAGCTCCAGCCTGCTTAAGATAATATATTACCCTGGAATCATTTCCGGATGTAAAGTTTTTCCATAAAGGACTTCCCATCTGAGTAGGAAAATCATATGTATTGAATATATCTTTTATCCCGGACGGTATGCCTTCCAGTCTTCTTACATCACCGCCTTCTTTCAGTCTGTTATAAATTTTTTCAGCCTGCGCGTATAAAATTTGTTCATCAAATATTACCCAGACCTTGTATTTGTCATTGAGCTCCTTTATCCTGGAGATGCAAATTTCCGCAATTTCGGGCGGGGTGATTTCTTCGTTTCTCAAAGCATCCGTTATTTCGGAAATGCTGTATGAGCGGAATAAATTTTTATCTTTAATCAATTTTCGGGATTTATTTTTTTGATCTTCTTAATTTTTCTTTTTCTATAAGCTGCTTCGGCAAAGGAAGAATCCTTTCTTTGTTCTTTCTTGACTTCTGGACTACGGGAAGGTCTATGTTTACAATTTCCTTTAACCGTTTCTCTTTCATTAATTTGTAAAAATCCTCCCTGCTCATTCCTGTTATCTCAAGATAATATTCAAGCGACTCGGGTATTTCCATGTCGTATTTATTTGCAAGTTCAAATCCTTCTTCTCTCGAGAGAAGTCCGTTCCTTACATCTACGCTCGCCTGATAAGTAGATCTGCCGTATCCTCTTTTGAGATAATTTGTAAAATCGTGCATGCCCGGCATTATGCATTCGGCGCTCTTGTATCCTTTGTATGTTCCCTCGATCTCCGTTTCCTTCCAGTCGTAAGTATCCCTTACAAATTCCATCTGTCTCTCATCATCCCAGAAAATATAATCACCGAGATGCATCAGTCTTACTCCGGCTTCCTCAAGTTCCTGAAGCGTCGGAAAGAAAAACGGCTTCATGTCTTTCTCTGAAATATAATCGCATACCATATCCTTGGGATCCCTTTTGCCTGATACTTTCATGAAATAATCAACGTTGAATTCCATAAGCGGATTCTTGTATGACGATCTTCCCGATGACTCGGCTATGGATTCACCGAAAATGAGCAGCGGGATTTTAAATCTTACCGCCGCCTGAAGAGCAAATGCGGGAACTCCGGTATGACAGTGCCAGCACGTATCTCCTATGGCTTCAAGTGATTTTTTTGCAAGTCTGTTCACAAGATCACGGTTTGGCGTGAACATAATATGATCGACGTTGAATTTTTCCAGCGAATTCAAAAGATTATACCAGCCTGTTTCGCTGAACCAGTTGTGGCTGAATGTAAGCGCCAGCGGTTTCATGTTGTAAATTTTCGTAAGCACGTGAAGCTGAAAAGTGCTGTCCTTGCCTCCGCTGATCGGAACAATGCAGTCGTAATTGTTTCCCGCATTTTTCTTTGCAGTCTCAAGTATCCCTCTGAGCTGTTTTTCCTTTTCCACCCAGTCAATATGTATCTTCTGCTCTGAAGACTGACATGCCTGGCAGATACCCATTTCATCAAACTTTACTCCTTCCTGCGTCTGCGGTATACAGCATCTGATGCAGTATTGTACGCCCTTCATTAACGGCTCATTCATTTTTATCTCACTCATTTCTTTTTAATCTCCTTTTGGGTTTTTTCAAATTCCTTTTTTAATATAGAGTATATTCCTGCATCCAGATATTCACCGTTCTTGTATAATACCTGCCGCAGTATTCCTTCTTTTTTCATTCCGGATTTTTCGCAGACTCTTATCATTCCTTTGTTTGCAAGTGTCTGACCCGATGCAATCCTGTTCAGATTCAGCGTGTTGAAACCGTATCCTATAAGCAGTTCATATACTTCGCTCGCTATTCCCTTTCCCCAGTATTTTTTATCTCCGATAAGTATCGCAAGTTCAGCGCTTCTGTTGATCCTGTCAATTTTCTGTATCGCTGTGTTCCCGATGTGAAGGTCATTGACTTTCCATCTTATCGCAAAGGCAATCTCGTCCCTGCTGTTTTCAAGACTTTTTATATATGAAACTGTCTTCGCTTTTGTATTTGGAAATACAGCATGGGAATTATCCCTGCAGACTTCACTGTCATTCAGCCAGTCGATATATCTTGACGAAACATCCTTTAAAGACAATGGTGTAAGATATATTTTCTTTCCTGATAAAAAAGGATTTACCATTTTAATATTCTAATTAACCGGTTTTTTGATTCCCGTATATGAATAAATTAACTCAATACAGTTGTTTATTCCGCCGCTGAAAAAATTCCCGTCGGATATGCTGTTTACCGGACTTTTTAATGTTTCAAACAGCGCTTTGTCATCAGCTTCGGCAGATTCAATTCCGGCGGATGCAAACGCCACTCTGAGAGATTCATTCATCGGGAAATAATCAAGACTCACCGCCCTCTTTTTAAACGCCTTTGCTTCAAACATTGCAATTGAATTATAACCGAATACTATGTCCGAATCTGAAATCAACCCGTGCAGATTATCTTCATTCGACGAAAGTTTTATTTTCAGACCTGAATTTTTTTCCTCTCCGATGATCAGTGAAATTTCGTCTGACATTTTTTCAGAAGGATGAAGTCTAACCGTAAGCTCAGCTTCTTTTTTGATATGATCGGAATATTTTTTCAGCGCGGTGGCTGTGAGTTTCAGCGGGTGGATTTTATATTCGCTGATCCCGATTATGCTAAACGGCTGTGAAAGAAAAAGCGCTTTCAATTTATTATCATCTCTCCGGATGCCGGCAGTGTTTTGCTGATTGAACATCCTGTCAAGATGCGGATGCCCGGTAACAATTATATTCCTTTCGGGAAAACCTTCTTCAGTCATTTCCTTCTTCGTAAGTTCATCCATTACGCATATCACATCTTTCATTTTCTCAATTTCATAGTCGGCGTAAAGCCATCTGCGCTTATAGTCTTTCCAGAAATCCAGAATGACAATACCGGGTATATTTTTTCTGTTTGCGGTATTTCTTAACTCCTGTTCTGCATTACCTCCGCCGGTTGCTGAAAGAAGCAGGTCAGGAGATGATTTTTCAATAATTTCTTCGGCTGTTTCTTTTGTGATCATTGAATCAATATTGAAACAATCCAGATGTGAATTATCCGCAATCCCGCAGCTTAGTTTCCCGCAGTAAATTATAAGTTCAAATTCCGGATTTTCTTTAAGCTTTTCTGCTACTGCAGTTACAGCCAGCCCGCCTCCGGGATCATCAAAAACTGTCAGGACTTTTCTTTTCATCTATGCTGAAACAGTTTTCTTCGATTCGAATTCTTTAAGTTCATCAAGATTTTCGTAAACCTTGTTATAAGCATTCACAACATCTTCCAGATCGGATTTAGAGAAACTCGGCCTCATGAATTCATGAGTAAATACTTCTTCAAAGAACATTCTTTCGGTTACGGGACACAATCCTCTTTCATAAGAAACAATCCCGTCATATCTCGGACAGTTGAATGAACATTTATGAAGTCTCTGCTGATAAATCGGCTGAAGATACAAAGGCGGAGCAAATCCGCTTCCGATAATTGGAGTATTCTCTCTAAGCACCATTGTCGGCAGTTCAGCTTTGAGTGCTTCAACAAATGTATTCCTGTGAATTCCGGTTATTTGACTGCTGAATTTAAAAGTCTGCTGATAATAAACATGACGGCATCCGTCTTTTACAACCGGCGGCGTTATTCCCGGAAGTTTTCCGATGACGTCCGATAAGTATTCCGCATTGGCGATTCTTTTTTCCACAAGACCGGGAAGTTTCTTAAGCTGCTCAATTCCGACCGCTGCTTCCATCTCAGTCATTCTGTAGTTAAATCCGAAAGTATTCCATATATCCTTTGTCTTTTTCCCTTCCACCACTGCTTCTCCGTGATTCCTTATCAGTTCCACTTTTTCCGCAATTGCAGGATCATTTGTGACTATCATCCCTCCTTCACCGGTGTGAATGTGCTTGTGATAATTAAGGCTGAATATCCCGACATCTCCGATTGTCCCGGCAAATTTTCCCTTATATACTGCCATTGGAGACTGCGCTGCATCCTCTATTACTTTTAAATTATATTTTCTTGCGATTCTCATGATCTCATCCATCTCTGATGGATGACCGCAGATATGAACAAGTAAAATTGCTTTAGTCCTTGAAGTTATGTTTGCCTCTATACTTTTCGGATCCAGACAGAATGTATCTTCATCAATATCCGCAAATACAGGAACCGCTCCGTATATCAATGGAGCAATTGCTCCGGCTGTCATTGTATAAGGTGAAACTATTACCTCATCTCCCGGACCGATGTTGCAGGCTCCGATGCAGGAATACAAGCCGGATGTATTTGAATTCACCGCAAAGCAGTATTTCACGCCGAATGCATCTGCCCAGTTTTTTTCAAATTCCTTTACCATTGGTCCGCCGGTAAAATCCGGATTCCATGATCCCACGAACTGTGAAAGATTTCCCGAATCAAGGACTTTCATTACAGCTTTCTTTTCCTCTTCCCCGATCGTATTGCTCTGCGGAAAAATTTTTGTCCTTACAGGTTTGCCGCCTGTTAATGCTAAGTTTGCCATATTATTATTGTAATATTCTGTTTACTATTTTAAATATTCCCGATGAATTTTCTGATGGGGACAGTAATTTATTTTTTCCCGATAAAACTCCGTAAGCATTTTCATAAGCGTTCGGAATTGCGGATTCAAATTTAACAGGCGCAGTCTCAATCAGCTCATACTGACTGTAACCTGCAAATACCGGGTTTTTCTTTACTGAATATTTTTCAATTTCATTTCTGTAGTTAAATTTAATTCTTCCCTTTGTTCCAACAATATCAATCTCCGCAAATGAAAGTTTATCAATATCAAGAGCCGCAAATATTATTTCAGGTCCTTCATTATATTTCAAAATAAAACTGTAAGAACTGTCCGCTTCACCCAGTCCTTTTTTTGAAGCAAAACTTATCACTTCATCCGGATTGCCGAAATACCATAATGCAAGATCAATGTAATGAGATGCGTTATGAATCAGACCTCTTGAATAATAAAACATTACAGTTTCTATTCTTCCGATGCTTTCTTTTTTTAATTCCTCTTTAATTTTCCTGAATTCTTCAAGGAATCTTCTGGTATAATTTACCTGCAGGTGAATTCCGGCTTTTTTATAATTTTCTGTGATTGCAGTTATATCATCTGAATTCAATGCAAGAGGTTTTTCACAGAATACAAACTTCGGATCAAATGAAAGCAGATCAGATAAAATACTGAAATGAGTTTCGTCATCTGTAGCTACTGTTACAAGATCGGGTCTTTGCCCTTTCATCATTTCCTTATAGTCTTCATAAACCGGTATTGAGTATTTGTCTTCAATTAAGTTTAGAACTTCTCTGTTCTTGTCTGCAACAGAAACAATGCGGAATCTATCCGAGCTGTTCAGAGCAGTAAAATGTGTCAGCGCTCCGTTTTTTGTATGTTGCCTGGCATTGTCAAATCCGAAACCAATGTCTCCGCATCCGATTACAGCTGCTGTGTATTTACTTTCTGTACTCAAAGATTTGAAACTGTTTTCTGTTTTACTTCAGAATTAATTTCTAGCAGATGTCTGTTCGAATCAAGCAGATTCAGTATTTCCGTCAGCCCGAAATCTTCACTGACTTTGCTTAGTTCGCCGTGGATTTTCCTGATAAACTCAAGATCTTCTTTTGTGTCAAGCGCTAGTCTTACACTGTATTCCCTTTTCCATTCCGGAGGGGTTTTGATATTGAGCAGTTTGTATTTGTCTTTGCCGGTTCTGAAAAAATAAAGAGAAACATGTTCCCTGTCCTCAGGATCATCTGTTATCTGACTGATATGTTTGAGATCACTGTAAGTAAAAACCCTCACGTCCATTCCGATCGGTATCTCGCGTATTTCATTATTAACATAACCTATATTTGTCACATAGTCATATTCAGGATAGCGTTCAAGAAATTCTCCGGTTACCATGTCTATCACTTTCGGATCCATCAGAGGACAGTCTCCTGTTATCTCAATTATAATGTCTCCTTTTACAGATTCAACTGCACCAACCACTCTTCCGAGCACATCGTCTTCACTTCCCCTGAATACTGATACATTCAATTTTTTTCCCAGCTCTTCCACTTTATCATCCGATGCATTTGAGGTAGTCGCAATTACAATTTCATCAATGTAATCTGATTTTTTTAATCTCTCTGTAAGCAATTGAAGGACGGGCTTCCCGTTTATTTCCATCAGAACTTTCCCCGGAAGACGGCTTGATGTCATTCTGGCTTCAATTGATGCAACTACTTTTTTATTATTATTCATTTCAATTTTAATTTAAGGTCATTCAGGTTTTTTCAGCGCAACTGCTTTTTTGTGAAAATATAAAGCGTAACCTCTGTTGTAAATTACAGAAGGATCACTGAAAATATCAAGCAGGAAAAAAGACTTCGGAACATTTTCAATACTGTCAACACGCACAGTATCAGAAGGACTTTCCCTGATTATTTCATATCTCGCATTAAGCTGCTGATTATATCCGGAAGCCGTTCCGTCAAAAATTTCTTTGTATGCCGTATTGATATTATTGGCTTTCAGAAAAAACAGAAGTACAGCAACGGCTGCTATTGCATTTGAATACACCGGAATCCTTTCCGTCAATTTTCCGAGTCCTGACCGGAAAAAATTCATGAACACGATAACATTGTAAAACCACCCGATAATGAAAATCATAAAGATAAAATTGAGGATTCTGTCATACGGCACTTCTCCGATGCTCCAGAGGATAAGAAAGGAATTTACAAACAATAATACCGCAAACATCAATACGGAGAATACCGGATTTATTTTAAATACGGGATCTGCATTCTCATTTACAGTTATTTTCCTGAAATACGGGATCAGGAGAAAAGTAACAAAAATTAATGGTGTAATAAAAGTCCAGTCAAGAAGTTTGACTGATGTAAATGAAAGTGCATTTGAAAACGAAAATGCAAAATCATGATTTGCCGGATACTGTGAGGACCTTAGTACATTTCCCGGAGCGGAATTTACAAAAAGAACACCTGCAAGACTAACCAGCGTATAAAAAAGCGCAAGAAAATTTACAGACCTGCTCTTGATAAATTCTAAAATAAAAACTGATCCGAGTATAAGGAACAATGTACCGGCTACTATTTCACATGAGCCGGTTATCGCTGCGATCAGTATAACTCCCGGAAGAGTTAAAAAAATTTTTGACCGGGGGTTTCCGCTCCGGAGCTGAACAGAATACAGCATCAGAAAAAGCATTGAAAGTATGACTCCGACATTATAGAACAGAACCGATATCAGCCAGTAAAATCCCTGAGCCACAGAAGGCGCGGCATATAGATAAACAAATGTCACTGCAAGGACAGTTAAAAGTCTTTCTTTAAAATTCAGCACTTTCCCTGTGAACCGCGAGACAAACATGAAAAATACGGCGAACAGAATTATCATCATTAAAAGTGTAGCAAACTTGTATCCTGATACTGAACCGAAGCTCAGCGGATTGTATATTACAAAAAGATAACCGAAATATCTGCCGCCCCAGAAATTATAAAGTGTCCTGAAAGTTTTTGAGAACCCGATGTTGAATAATTCTCCGCTGTAGTAAAAGTCTTCCGATGTAGGCTGATTGAAATAATTTAAGATCAGAAAAGGTATAAGTGACAGAACAAAAATCAGAAACAGTGTTATGTAAATTTTTTTGTTCAATTTTTCATAAAAATAATTTAAAATCAATTCTGGATCATGGTAATATCAGCGGATCTCTATCTTCCGGATAAGATGACCGGAATAAATCCTAAGGTTTTTTCTTGCTGAACATATCCCACTTCAGCACTGTATCCTCTTCAATATCCTCAACCGCCTTCATTCCTATCAGTTCATTCATCTGCGAAGGGCTTATTCCGCTTGCAGGTCTTTTCCAGGTAAGATGGGATTCGGAAATTGTCTCTCCTGCTTTAATTGCTTTCACTGATACGAGGCTTCTTCTTGCATTCTGTATTGCTTTTTCTTCTGATTTGATGGACTTCTTTTTGAAATCCCCTAGAATCAGGAAGAGTCTTTCCAGATCTGAGTTGAAATTCTTAAGATCATCCATATCCATTGCATGGTAATGATCATTGCCCGGCAGATTCTTGTCAAATGTAAAATGCTTTTCAATTATTACTGCTCCGAGAATAACCGCTGTCTTCAGGACATCCAGATCTCCGGGAAGAGTATGATCGGAATATCCTGGAAGAGTGTCCGGGAATAATATTTTCTGGTCCAATATCATCCCCAGATTTGCATTTTCATAAAGCGTTGGATAATTGAGAATACAGTGAAGCAGGCAGAGGGGATTACCAGAACCTTTTATTACATCCACGGCATTCCTTATTTCCGCCTCGTCGGAGGCTCCTGTTGAAAGCAGAATTGGCTTTCCGAATCTGCAGATATGTCTGATAAACGGAATGTTTGTAATGTCCGAAGAAGATATTTTATAGACCGGCATTAATTCATTAAGAAAATCCGCTGCATTAATATCAAAAGGAGTTGACATAAATTCTATTCCGGCTTTATCACATTCGCTTTTCAGTATTTCAAATTCCTTCCTGCCGAACTTGTCATATTTTTTAAAAAGCTCAAACTGACTTTTTGTCGGCTCTGAATTCAGGTCCCAGTAGTAGGGACTGTCTTTTGACGCCAGCGTTTCAGCTTTGTAAGTCTGGAATTTAATTGCATGAGCGCCGCCTTCTGCAGCTTCGTATATCAGTCTTTTTGCAAGTTCAATATCACCTTCGTGATTTACTCCCGCTTCGGCAATTATATAAGGTCTGTTTATTACAGCAGGATCGTAATTTTTAAATACATCAAGTATATTCATTTGAAGTTGTTTAATTTACCATGCAGTCCAGCCGCCGTCTATCAGCATGTTATGACCTGTCACATAACTTGACGCATCAGATAATAAATAAACTGCGGCGCCTGCGACTTCGTGATTGTAGCTCATTCTCTGCAGCGGGGACATTTCAGAAAAATTTTTCTCAAACCGCTCTTCATGGCTGTTCCACACACCGTGTGGAGTTATCTGATTTACTCTCACGCCATTCTTTGCCCAGTAAGTTGCAAGATACTGTGAAAGAGCCATCACACCGCCTTTTGAGGCTGAATACGCAGCAGGCGATCCGAGTGAAGTCCCGCGGTAAAGATTATGATTCGGCGCAACTACGGAATATGTTGAAGGCATATTGATTATGGAACCGCTTCCTTTTTCAGCCATGTAACCGCCTATGATCTGACATGTCAGGAATGTTCCTTTCAGATTTGTTTCCACGACTGCATCCCAGTCTTCATCCGTATATTCTTCAAACTTAGCAAAAAATTTTGCGGTTTTATTCTGATGACAGTTTATCAGTCCGTCAATTCTTCCGAATTTTTCCAGTACTGAATTCTTAAGTTTCTCAACATCTTCTCTCTTTGCAACATCCATTGTCATTCCAAACATTTCCCTGCCGAATTTTCCGCTCAGAACTTTGGCATGTTCTTCTGATCCGGCGCCCGTTCTGTCTGCAATGGTGACTGAAGCGCCGAACTGACAGCATGCTTCTGCAAACGCCCTTCCGATGAGTCCCATGCCTCCGGTGATAATTACGACTTTATCTTTCAGTTCGAATTTATCCCTGAAATTTATAATTCCCGGATCGGTTGTCTTTAATTCCATAAAATATTTTTAATTGATTTGTTTTAAGATTTCCAGAGCCGTCTCAAGGTCTTTGATGCCGCGCTTCAGATCGGCTGCTGGTTTCGCTTTTCCGTTTATTACTTCAATAAAATGCTTCATCTGCTCCAGATAGCTTTCATCAAGAAGCTCATATGCACCTTTTCCCGTCTTAAAAATTTCAGTCCTGTCCTGATAATAAAGAATAACTTCAGGTTTCATAAAATCCCAGTAGATAGTTCCTTCGGTTCCAATTACCTGACAGTTTCTGTAATAAGGCTTCTGATAAAAATTCAGATGAATATTTGAGACCGTGCCTGATCTGTGCTTCATCAAAATCTCAACTCCTTCTTCTGCTTTAATGCCGAGAATATCACCGCCTGTTTTCATTGCTTTGATTTCCATAACATCTCCGAAAAAACTTGTCAGATAATTCTGTTCATGAATGGAAGTTAACACAACCCCGCCTCCCATCGAAGGTATTGAAGCGTAACTTTCCTTATAATCTTCATATTTATGCCAGTCCGGCATGTATGTACCGAACTGCGCCTTTGCTGAGATCACTTTTCCTATTTTATTTTCACTTATCAGTCTGTGAATCAGTTTAATACCCGGATGATGCAGAAAATTATAACCGATGAGAACCGGTATTTTTTTCTCAACTGTTTTTCCCAGCAGAATGCCTGCATTCTCAAGTTCCATGTCCAGCGGTTTTTCTATGAATATCGGGATTCCGTATTCAGCGATTTTTAATGCAGTATCAATATGCATTGAAGTCGGATTGGTAATGAGCGCACCGTCAAAATTATGCCTGCCGAGATCCTCAAGGTCGTAAATGACAGGATAAGGTATTTTAACTTTTGCTCTTTTTGAATTACCTGTTCTGTATGCGACTATGGAATTGCCTTCAATACTGTTCAGTACGGCAGCATGTCTGCTTCCTATAGATCCGAATCCGCAAATCAGGAATTTCAAAATATTCCTTTACTCAATGAAAGCATTGTCAATCTTGCAATGAATTTTCAATTCTCTTCTTTTATGATGTAACAAGGAGTTGCGCTGAACGGGAATTTCTTTATTTCAGGATTCTTTCCCTTGAAATAATCGTCAACGGCTTTTGTCTCGCCCGGAAAAACATTATAATCATCAAGTACAAGAATTCCCCCGGGTACAATTTTCGGATACAATTCTTCAAGTATCGTCACGGAAGGTTCATAAATATCAGTATCCAGATTCAGAAGAGATATCCTCAGGCCGGGATTTTTTCTTACATATTCGGGCAGCGTCTGAGTTATGTCTCCTGCTACAAGTTCAATTCCGTTGTCACAGGATTTGTTTTTGAGAACATCCATAAGCTGATCTGTCGATATACTGTTCTCACCCGCTTCATTAATTATATGGTCCCTTAGTTTCTTATCGGCTTCGAAATTAGTTTCAGGAAACTTCCCGAAAGAATCAAACCCAATGATCTTTTTTCCGGAATTCTGTTCAAATAGATTTCTGAACATTGCAAATCTTGCAAAGGATGCTCCTTTGAATACGCCGCATTCCACTATGTCGCCTTCTGTATTACATGTCATTTTGTAAAGTTCATAATGAGCCAGTAATTTTCCGATTCGCGATCTGTCGCAGGAAAGGTAAAATTCATTTTCGTATTCGTATGCTTTTGTAAAATCGGGGAGTGTGATCATTTTAAAAATTGGTTTTTAATATACTTTGTCTTTTACTTTTTTCTGTTCAATGCTTTCATTTATCTTTTTCAGAGACGGCTCTTTTTCGAGGAGTTCAAATATCTCAGGCAGTCTGATAGGTTTTCCACGGTAAAGCCTGCTGTAAATATTCTGAAGAAGTATGTAATCTTCTTCAGTATCCAGACACAGTCTCAGATCATCTGCAGGTGCTCCGGACATTTCAACATTTTTCATTTTGAATTTATCAGGGTGTCTCCTTATATAAAGAGTTACATGTTCATGATCGTCCTTATCTCCGGATTCTCTCCAGCATTTTTCCAGTGTATCTGCATTAACAACTTCTGTGTCCATTCCCCGGGGAAAAGTCCTTTCCTCTATATTTGAAGTGTAATCAAATCCGCCTGCCCTGTGTTCTGAAATTACTTTTTCAATAACATCCGGATCCATTAACGGATCATCTCCGGTGACTCTTACGATCACTGACGGCTTTACCGAAGCAGAGGCAATTCTGAATCTGTCGAGGACATCATGTACTGATCCCCGCACGCACAGCACATTACTGGAGTTACATATCTTTTCAATCTCATCATCTTCCTTTAAAACAGAGGTAACGACAAGAAAACTGTCCAGACTTTTTACATCCCTGAGAATGTTGAAGATATGAACAAGCGATGGAATTTCCGAAAGAGGTTTTAAAACCTTACCAGGAAGTCTTTCCGAACCCATACGCGCTGCTATGAAAGCTACTGTACTCAAAGTGTGAATTATTTTTTGCGGGGGCGTTTATGCTTTGTATCAAGATACTTTTTATACTTTGTCATCCCTTTCTTATTATTGGTCATGTTATTATCATGTTTTCTGTATCTGTATAAAGGAAGATCAATATTGTAAATAGTATGATTCTTTTCAAAACGTATCCTTAGATCCTCGTCTTCTCTCATTTTGAATTTTTCATCGTAAAGTCCAATCTCAAAGAGCAGATCGGTTCTGAACATTACTCCGCAGGCAATGTGCTTGTCCCTGCCTGATATTCTTTCCAGATGTTTTTCGTTTTCATCAACAAGAATGTAATCGCATGAGACGGCATCCCATGAAGGATTGGAGTTAAGAAAGACTGACTCTATGAATAAAAGATTTTCGTCAATATAATCGTCCGCATCGAGATTTATTACAAACCTTCCCAGAGCGGACTTTATACCCTCGTTCCTGGCTTTAGCCAGTCCCTGATTTTCATCAAGAAACACCGGCCTTATATTATTACCGTATGTTTTCATAACACTGCGGGTTTCATCAGTGCTTCCGTCATCAACGACAATGATCTCATATTCCTTTCTGTCAAGACTCTGATTCAATGCGCTGCGGATCGCCCTTGACAGATAGCGGGCGTAATTATGACATGTTATTATTACTGATACCTGCAAGATTTTTTAATCTGGTTTTATTATCCAATGATTTTACAAATTTTTTGGAAAGACGGGAAATGATGTTCGAGCCGCCTCTGTTCAATGTGTTTCTCCATGATTCAAGATTTCTGTAATCAAGCTGTGCGGTTATTCTCGGCATTGTAGTAGAAAAAATGCCTCTGTTGTGATAACCCATATTATTGGAAATGAAAAGAGTGTTTGCCTTTCCGCATATATGTTCTGATCTGTATCCGAGTAAGTTAAGCTCTTCTTCGGTAACCTTGTCATCTCCGTTCCTGGAATATCTTACGCTTAATTTATATTCCAGCATAATTCTTTTCAATGTCAGTTTATGGGATCCCTTTGCATAGGTATAGGCTGCATTGGATTCGTCAACATCATTTAGATATAAAAAAACTTTTATCGTGGGATAAGGGACATCAGCGTGGGGAAATGAAGCGATATGAAGTCTGTCAACTTTCTTATCGGGATTCCTGCTTTGAAGGAACCAGAAATGATGATACGGTCTGGTTCTGATCCTTCTGTGCACAATGGAACTTGTGACCTCCCTGATCATTTCATTGTTCATAAAATATTTTACAAATGCCGGAGTATCAGGCGTAACAAATCTCTCGGCTATTGTTTCGAAATATTCCGGGAATTTCTTCTGTCTGTTGTTGAATTTTTCATAAGTGAAATCCGACGGTTTCCAGTCTGCATATAAATTCTCGTATTCCTTTTTTATTTCATCAAACTGGTCCCGGGGAAAAAAATCAGGTATAACAACAATTCCGTCCTGTTTTAGTATCTCAAGAATTTCCTTATATCTTCCGTTTAGATTCTTAGGCTTCAGTCTCCAGGCACTGAGGAATATTGTCCTGATTACATGGAATCCGAGAATGTTCAGCAGTAGCCCGCCTGAATAAAGCGAAGGAGTCTTATCAAGAAAACCGGTGTCCTGGACTTTGCTCATGCTTTTTTTTCTTCAGATAATTTTTAAAGAACTTTCGAAATTTCTTTTGCTTCGTAAATCTCATTCTGCAGAATACGGGATTCTGTTACAAAATATCCCGACGGCTTTGTATCGTCAAATATTTCCTTGTTTCCGTTGCTTGTGATCACAAGCGGCGCGGTCAGATCATCTATTACATCCTTTGCAAAGCTGTTGTATTTCAGATCAGTAAGTTCAAAATAAAGAGGATATTCTCCCGGTTTGATTCTCAGCTCGGGTATTTCAATTACCACTTCGCCTTTCCTTCCCGGTTTCATCACATCCCTGCTTATCTCGTATTCAAATAGCGTAAGACATTCCCGTGAAATTCCTGAAAGCAGGGCAAACAAATAATTAAGACCGTCAATCTCCCTGAAAATTTCATAGGTTATCCTGACTCTGATCTTTTCGCCGATCTCAAATTTAAATCTTTTGTTTCCGAATTCATCCATAATTTCTATTCCAGTAAATCTGACACGTCCCTTTCCTCTGCGGTTGATCTGGTTTCCAATCTCTGTATCAGCGGTTATCTTTATATCTCTTATAAGTTCGTTGTAATCCCTTAATGCCTGTTCAGTCTTTCCAGCGGCAAATATTTCTCCGTTATTCAGTATGACTGTATTCTGACAGAGATTTCTTATTGCCTGAAGATTGTGACTTACGAACAATACTGTCCTTCCTTCTTTCTCGGAAACATCATGCATCTTGCCCAGACATTTCTTCTGAAATTCCGCATCACCGACAGCCAGGACCTCGTCCACAATCAGTATCTCGGGTTCAAGATGCGCCGCTACTGCGAAAGCCAGTCTGACATACATTCCGGAAGAATATCTCTTAACCGGTGTGTCAATGTATCTTTCAACTCCCGAAAAATCGACTATGCTGTCAAATTTGCTTTTTATCTCATCCTGAGTCATTCCGAGTATCGCTCCGTTTAAAAAAATATTGTCTCTTCCTGTCAGCTCAGGATGAAATCCGGTTCCGACTTCAAGCAGACTTGCAACTCTTCCTTTGACTTTTACTGAACCTGTGGTAGGACTGGCAACTCTTGATAATATTTTGAGCAAAGTGGATTTTCCAGCGCCGTTCTTTCCTATTATACCAAGCCGTTCTCCTTCATTAACTTCAAAACCTATATTCTTCAAAGCCCAGACATAATCGGAATTACCTTTTGAATTTCTCTGATTTGTCTCTCCGATCTTCAGATATGGATTTTCCTTTCCCCTGATCCTTGCAATTAATCTGTTGAAATCTTCAGCAATAGTTCTCCTGCCGACCATTCCCAGCCGGTATAGTTTTGAAAGATTTTCTACTTTGATTACTGCGCTCATTATGATAAAAATATAAAAATGATTTAGACGGTATCCATAAATGTTTTCTCCACTCTGTTGAATATTACAATACCTATCGAAAGAATAACAAGCATGAACACGGAACTGTATATCAGGTTTCCGGAATTGAAAGTACCGGCTCCGAGGAATGCAAATCTGAATGTATCAATTATTGCGGTCATGGGATTCATAAGCACTATCCACTTGTATTTTTCAGGGAGAGCCGACAATGGATAAATTACCGGCGTAGCGTACATCAGCAACTGAACCCCGAAACTCACGAGAAAGCTGAAGTCTCTGTATTTTGTAGTTAATGATGAAACAATAATTCCGAATCCGAGTCCTAATCCCGCCATTAAAAAAAGCAGGTAAGGCGTAAGGAGAATATAAAAGTTAGGATGTATATTTGCATCATTGACGTAATAATAAATCAGGAAGCACAGGAAAAGGAACAACTGAATCCCGAATTTCATTAGCAGGGAAATTATGTTTGATAAAGGACTAACAAGTCTCGGGAAATATACCTTTCCGAATATGTTTGCGTTTGATACAAATGTTGATGAAGTCCTTGTAAGACAGTCCGAAAAATATCCCCAGCTGACAATACCCGACATATAGAAAAGTAAAGGAGGAATCCCGTCCGTTGAGATCCTCGCTATGTTCCCGAATACAATCGTAAATGTAATTGTTGTAAGTATGGGCTGAAGAAAAAACCAGAACGGTCCGAGAATGGTCTGTTTGTAAACAGCCACAAAGTCTCTCCTGACAAACATCATCAGAAGGTCCCTGTATCTCCAGACATCTTTAAGATGAAAATTAAACCATCCTGATACAGGTTTTATCTCTAATGTCCATTCATCCTGTGAATTTTCAGACATTTAAAAAATTATATTTAATTTGTAAAAAATAATTTGCGACTGCAAGATTATTGTAATTTTCGTATGGATCAACGGAATAAAAATAACTAAAAAGTATTTTTATTTTTATAGGTATGTTTGAATATATTATAAACTAAAAAAAATCTTCAGTTTTATTTCAATATCTTTTTGTTCGAATCCGGCTGCGAATAATAATAATAATAATTATAATAGTATCCGTAGGAACTCTTGAAGTTGAAATTATTCAGCACACATCCTAAGAGATGATGCGGATATTTTTTATTCAGACGGTCATAGGTTTTCCAGAATGCGTCCGCCGGTGTCTTGTTCGCCTGACAGACAAGTACTGTACCGTCTGTGATATTGTAAAGAATCTCCGAGTCAGTAACTGTAATAAACGGAGGCGAGTCGATTATAACCATATCATAAATTTCTTTCAGCTTGTTTATGAACTGTTTCATCTGTACCGAACCTAGCAGTTCCGAAGGATTCGGAGGTATAGTTCCGCTGGTTATGAAATGCAGATTATCCATAGGAGTAGGTCTTGTAATATCTTCCAGAGTTACATTGGTAAACAGATAGTCACTGAGACCGGGAAACTTGTCTGTTTCGAAAACATTGTGTATCCTAGGTTTTCTGAGGTCGCAGTCCATGATAAGAACTTTCTTGCCGGCCTGTGCAAAACTTCCCGCAAGGTTTGATGATACAATTGTCTTTCCTTCAAATGGAATAGAACTGGTAACAAGTATAGTTTTCAGCTGTTCGGATTCAAGTCTTGAAAACTGTATCCGCGTTCTCAACGCTTTAAAAGCTTCCGAAGCAGCGGAATTCGATTTGTTGCCCACAATAAATTCCGGAGTTGCCGATCCGTTCTTTTGAATAGATTCTATCTTAGGTATCCAAGACAATACGCTTGCTCCTCTGCTTTCAAGTTCGTCAGGTGATTTGATGGACTTATCAAGATAATTCCTCACAAAAGCAAAAGCCAGTCCGAGTCCCAGTCCTATCAGGATTCCAAAAAGAATGATCTTGGGTCTGTCCGGAGCCACTGCAGCATTGTTATCCAGACCGAGATCAAGTATTGATGCATTACCCACTCTGGCTCTTTCGTTAATTGTAGCTTCCTGATATTTCTGTTCCAGTGTCGTATATAATTTTTCAGCTGAACTTCTGTCTCTTTCAAGTTTTACAAGTTCACTCATCTGTTCCGGAAGATTCTTCAGCTCAGCATTTGATTTTGCGATCAGATTCTGGTAGTAGGCATTCTTGAGTTTCATATCCTGAATTTCAAGTTTCTCCTTGAAAATATCAGCGCTCAAACCTTTCTTCTCAGCCGGAGTGTTTGCCTGAATACCGTTTTTCATTATTTCAATCTGTTCGGCAAGCTTGACTTTCAGGTTATCAAGTTTTCTGTCATAAGCAAGTCTCGTCTTTTCCTTTACCTGTTCATCCTGAATCGGCGCAAGTTCAATATCTCTCTGAACCTCAAGGTTGGCGACCTGTGACTGAATTGCAGCTAAATAAGACTGATTGATCTGAGCGTCAATGAAATCATTCAGCTGCGGGTCCATATCGCTGAATTTCTTATTCATTGAATTCAGATTATTTTCACGGATCTTTGTTTCAATCTCATTGCCTTTTATAAGAGCTTCATACTGAGCAATATTATTTACAAGCGCGGCTGTCTGTGTAGTAAGGGATATGTAACCGGTTCTCTTTTGAAAATTCTGAATTGAAGTTTCCGCATCATTTAATTCCTTGAACTTCTTTTCTCTTTCATCAACAATAAATTTCTTTACGTTTGTGATGTCCTGCCTGCTTAAATCAACATTGTATCTCAGATAGACATCAGCATAAGTTTTTGTAATGTACTGCAACTCGTCGAATATCGGACCTTCGGCAGTAATGCTGATTGCGTCCAGACCTTTCACTGCTGTAATACTGACAAAATTACCGAGTTCACGTCTCAGGACTTCCTGAGATACGGCAACTGTTTCCGGCAGAACCGCTCTGTTGAGAAGTATGCTGTATTGTCTGTTTCCGGTATTGAAAGAATCGATTAGGACTTTTGAGACCTTGTCTCTGATATCATAACTTTTCATAACGGCTATCTGAACGGAAATATATTTTTCATTGGTGGAATTTCCGCCTTCAAATCCGAAATTTGCAGTTAAGATATTTCCCTGAGGACTTTCCAGTTTTACACTGGTTGTTGACCTGTATATGTTGGTTGCCGTGTTAACATATATAAGAGTGTAAATTATACTTACCGAAAGGATTATGAGTATAGGGATTAGATTCTGTCTGAGTACATTAATGTATTCTTTCAGGACATCTTTCGAGGGAGCAGCATCGTTAGTCTGTTCAAATTCATCAAATTCATCGTATGAATTATTTTTAGCCATTGCTTATTCTATTTTTAATACTTTAACGAAAAATTATAAATATATTTGATAAAAATATATGTTAAAAAAAAACATATTCTATCTTACCGATCTCCTGATCAGATTATCAACCAGATAGTAGAATGAGATCAGTGTTCCAATGAAGTAAATTGTTTCTCTTATGTAATAAAAAATATTCTGAGCCTCTTTCACCTGCGGAGCGATCACAAGATCTCCGGGCTGAAGTTCAGGATTTTTATATGCCTTCAGTATCTCATCCCTTGAATTATCATATAGATCGACGAAACTGTATTCCTTAAAGGTCTGCGCCTGAAGTATGGGAGTTTCGCTTTTCAACCTGAGGATCTTGATGTCATCGACAAAATCTGACTTCGTACCGCCTGCCATTATCATCAGGTCGAAGAGAGTAGTGCCTTTTGGAATTAGATATCTTCCGGGTCCGGGACCGCCCAGCATTATAATTTCTATGTTGACTTTATTTTTATCCGAGAAGTTGAAATAATGTCCGGCTCCCGGTTTTAAAAGTTCTTCCGGACCGATCTTTACATAATCACTGTCCAGCTGTGAAAAACCATCTGATACGGAAACTGCAAAGAACAATAACAGGGCTAACGCAATGCGGTTTAGATTCAAAATTTTATTTATCTGTATATTAGAAATAGAAAAAATTTCCGAAATATTAAATTCGTTCTTTAAGGTTGATTAACATAAGAAATTTAACAATAAATTCTTAGTCATAAAATTTTATTTTCGGAGAAATTTCAGGGTTAATTAAAGTTGAATTATATGATCTTTTTTATGAAAAAATCTATAGTCCTGTCCAGACCTGTCTCAAAATCCACTGACGTCTTAAAACCGATCTTCTCTTTTGCAAGAGAGATGTCGGCATAAGAATGTTTCACATCCCCCGGTCTGCTTTTTTCATAAACCGGTTCAATGTCTTTGTTAAGCTTTTTATTTATGCATGCAACAAGTTCATTGAGAGTTATCCTTCCGCTGAATGCGCAGTTCATGGCAATTCCTGTTTCACATTCTGCAAACGCTCCGAGAATATTGGCATCGACAACATTTGAAACATATGTGAAATCCCTGGACTGTTCGCCGTCACCGTAAATAACCGGCTTTTCGTCCTTTAAAATAGCAGTTATGAATTTTGGTATAACTGCAGAATACTGTGACGAAGGATCCTGATTCGGACCAAATACATTGAAATATCTCAGCGCAATGGTCTCGAGCCCGTAGATCTTGGAAAACACACTGCAGTATTTTTCTCCTGCAAGTTTTGAAACAGCATAAGGCGACAAAGGATTCGGAAGCATCCCTTCGTGTTTTGGAAGTTCAGGATTATCGCCGTAAACCGAAGATGAAGAAGCGTAAACTACTCTTCTTACGTTTGCTCCTACTGAAGCTTCCAGTATATTCAGTATTCCATTGACGTTGACTTCATTTGAAGTGATCGGATCCTTTATAGACCTTGGAACAGAAGGAAGAGCAGCCTGATGAAGGACTACTTCAATACCTTTAAGCGCTTCGCTTACAATATGATAACTTCTGATATCACCTTCGATCAGTTCAAAATCCTCTGAGAAATTCTTCAGATTCTCTCTCTTGCCGGAAGAAAAATTATCAAGTACCCTTACGCTGTGACCCTGCTCAAGGAGTTCTGCCACAATGTTTGAACCGATAAATCCCGCGCCGCCAGTTACAAGAAATTTTGTTTTCTGCATAAATTGATTTTTGAAAATAAGTTCATTTTGGTATCGTATCTGTATTATTTTTTAAAACTGATTTATTTAAAGCTCCGCCAATTGACTCACAAATTAAAAATTTTTAAGCCATTAAATATTATTATTTCAACTTAGTGAAATTGCATCAGAACAACTCTCATCAACAACTTTGACAATTCCCGTTTACAAAACTAAACTCTGTACATGTTATTTTTTAAAAGCAAAACTGAATAAAATTACGAATACAGATTTACTTCATTTGAATTCAGTATAATACTGATGGAATATGAAAACTCTTCAAGATTCACTGTAAGCTTGTAGTTCCCTCTTATCTCATTCACATAACCTTTGAATCCCTTGAATATTCCGTAATTGATCACGACCACATCTCCTTTGCGTATATGCTTTTCCTCGACGCTTACTTTTTCCGGCTCAAGCAGGGCTTGTTTTATAAGCATAATTTCCTTATCGGAAACCACTGCAGGTCTTTTTTCAAATTGGATATACTTCAAAGCGCCGGAATTATCCCGGATCGCATGAAGTCTCTCGTTTTCGTTTGCATGGACAAATAAATACCCCGAGAATAACGGGACAGAGATCTTCTTCTTTCTGTCTGACCAGACCCTGATCTTTTCCGTTATGGGAAGAAATGCCTCAATGCCCTTCGTTTCAATATTCTGGAATACCTTAAATTCACTTCTCGGTCTTGTCTGCATTACAAACCAGTTTCTGTTATTCAGGTCCTGCATTGATTTATCTTGCTGCTGTTTTTATTTTCTTACAATTGAAATTACCAGAATACCAAGTGATATCAGAACTGACGAAATTGCCAGAATAAGATTCACATTATCTCTGCTGAAATATCTGGGTTCGCCTGTCAGTATAAGTATATCTCCGGGGATAAGCTGGGTATTGAGTTTGTTCTTCATCTGCACTCTTTCCTCCCATACAAGGTCATTGTAATTTAACGTGATCAGCTGATCATTTGAGATTCTCATACTGTCATTCTTTGGTCTGTAAAGTCTTATGTCTTCGAGTTTTGAATCAGTTAAAGGTCCTCCGCTGTATGAAATAAGATCTGTGATTGTAGATCCCTGTGGGATAAGATACTTGCCCGGATACCTTACATATCCCCAGACATTTACCTCAATATTGACTTTGTCCTTGTCCCCGTAATTATAATAACCGCCCTGCTGAGTGGAGAAAGCGTCATTTCCAACCTTCGTCCTGTCAGACTGCGCAGCAGAGAATCCGGCTGTTACAATCAGAAATATTAAAGCTATGTAGATTTTTCTTCTCAAAAAATTCAGAATGTTCAAAAAATACAAGTTATTAACATAATCAAAATTGACTTTAAATTAAAGTCCGAACAATAACTTAGGCGAAATATCTTAAACGAAACTTTAAATAAAATCAACATAATTTTTTTTGCAGTTTTTTCAAAAAAACAATACTGTCCAAATTAATTTTTAATCATAAGAAATACTTTAATATTTAAAATCTTTTAAACTTTTTAATCTATTTTTTCAAACTATCCGCCTGTGAATTATTGCCGTTAAGAATTCGTGAAAAATTTCGTTAATAAAATTTCCCTGTCC
>JAFDZR010000012.1 GCA_018266875.1 Bacteroidota bacterium | reverse complement strand
AAGCTGGGTATTGACCATTGACTTCACCTCTCTGCCGAGCATGTCATAAACAATTAATTTAACTTTACTGTCAACCGGCAGATCGAAGCTGATCTTTGTTGATGGGTTGAATGGATTTGGATAGTTCTGTGATAAATAATAAACCTCAGGAACTATATTTGCGTTTTTGTTTTCCAGACTGCCCTTCCCTGCATCAGTGATCTTATTAATATCACCGCTAACATTATTTATGTGTTCTGAAATACTTACAGGTTTCTTAGGTTTTGCAATTTCTTTCAGAACTTTCTTCGTCTCAAGCTCTTTCTTCTCACTTTCATTTGCATTTCCTTCGGAGACTTTCTTTTCCAAGGTTTTAACAATTTCAATCTCTTTATCTCTTCCGGTTTCAAACGACTTAAACACATTTGTTTTGATTTCTTTCCGATCCTCTTTTGTAAAAATATTTTTATCATACTTCTCATTCGGATCATCATCTGGAATTTGGGAATTGGAATTTCGGATTTGGGAATTTTCGAATTCATCATTTCCAATATCGCTATCTTTAACTCCCTCATTTGAAATTTGTAATTTGTAATTTGAAAATCCGCCACCCGAACCACTTTGATTTAATAGCAACAGACTTGTAGCGGCATAGTCCCAGCTTGCTGTCAAAGCTTCATAGCTGTAAGGATTCTGATCCATGATCTGCTGAAAACCTGTCATAGCTGATTCATATTCACCAAGCTTAACTTTGCATTTTTGGATGTAATAAAAAGCTGATTTGATCAATGATTCATTTTCTGAATTATTCAGAATCAGATTTTCGAGAAGAGTTTTTAGGTCTGTAATCTTGTTGCCTGCAACATCCAATCTCGAACTTGCAAGAAACAGCTTTGAAATTATACCGGAACTCTGATCACCTGTATTACTGCTGTCATTCAAATGATTACTTAAATAATCCTGACAATCAGATAATACTCTATTGTAATTTCTTTTTCTTGTATTAATGTTAATAGAATCTATTAAACTCTCAGCAGATGATATTTCGGTAGTAGATTGTATACTAGAAACTGATCCGCCATTTCCTCCCGACTTATAATAAACAGTATCATTCATTCCATTTCCTAGATCAAAAACTAACTTCTCATCCGGTTTTGTTATATCACAGCTATATGGTTCGAAATTATAATTTACCGGAATTCCATTCCGCCATTTTACATTATGAACAGCATTTGTATTGTTTGACGAAATTTGATAGCAATTACCATAGACATTTACTGGTTCAATTCCCGAGTTTGCCGTAAGCCAACCGTTAAGATGGAATGCATTTCCAAACTGATAATTGTTCAGATTGAATATATTCTCACCTTTATATATATCGAAGTTTGATTTATGAACCAATAGACATATAGAATTTGCGCCTTTTGATGTAATGTTGTTAAGACCGCCAGTATAATATATCCCTGAATTAGCAAGACTCATATTACTCTGTGCATAACCCTGAATCCCAATAGAATTATCATTGCTTCCTTCAATTTCATTATTGAAAAAGTCCATTGATGATGAAAGCATAAATACACCGTTTTTGTAATCTGTGATAGTATTATTCTTAACAACACCGCCGTTTATATTGCTTAAAAATATTGCATTTGCGCTGTTAGTGGAAAGTGAAGTGAAATTATTATTATCTATTATCAAAGGTAAAGTAATACCTCCGGATGAAATGAAACTCAAAGCAGGAATATTTCCTGCATCCATTTCAAATGTATTTTTGATTATGTAAGCTTCTATTTCCTTATCATCATTTGAAATAAAATTTGCCCTTACTCCTCCCGAGTTTATATCAAGCTGTGATTGAAATCCGCAACCTTCAATTCTTAAGAATTTACTATTCACTATATCAACTGCATAAGTACTGTCGAGTTGATAAGGAGAGATATTATTAAAATAAGTATTGTACATATCTACTATTGGACAACCTTGAAGAATAATACCTTTCCATAGTATCCCGTCTTTTCCTTGAAGATTCACAGGAGCTGTATTGTCTCCGGTATTAATACCACTTTTAAAATTTCCGCCGTTCATTATTATTCTTGCATCTGAATTGGCAAAGTTAATAGTTGTGCCGGGGATAAGAGTTATATTCTTCCCACCATTAGAGACTAAGCCTTTGCAGTCAAAACTGCCTGATACACTTTCATCTGCAACAAGTGTTCCACCTTCCTGCATTACGGGGGCGAGTTTGTAGAGCTTACCTTCGCCCGGCTGATAGATTCCCATATCTAAATAAGATGTTGTGTTCTTATTAAATACCGCTACAACTTTATTCGAATCAAGTTCTGTTATTTTCCAGTTTGTAAACTCTGCAAGCTTTGTTGAGTCAAATTTTATTCTTAATGATCTTAAGTCTCCTTCATTGTTTTCATCCGGAACACAGCGTCTGTTTACCATCATAAAATATTTACTCTTATCAGTTGTACTAACTGTCGGGTTATTGATATCAGGATTAAAAAATCCCATCTCCCAATATCTTTCTTCAGTGCAATCATAGTTAATATTATCTTCAAAACAAGGAGTCTGCGGACCCGGACGGACTATTAAACTTTTGATATCTGAAATGAATTCATGGGTTGCTCCTTCTTTATGAACACTCCAACCACTGGTCCAGTTAATTTTATCCAAAGTAGGTTTCCAGTGCTCTATTTTCAAATTCATATCTCCAACGGCTTTCCACTTGTCCTGACCATACATGTTTTCATGTCGGTGAGGATAGTTATTTACAGAGTCAAGATCCAGCAAACCATAAATTTTGTATGTTCCTGATTTAAAGTTAGCTGGAACTCCATAATATATAAACCAGCATATTCCTTCAGCACCGTGTGCAATTGACAGCATTGCCTGAGCTTCGATTTCCTCATTCAAAGGTTCTCTCACACCTCCTATATAATATCCGGTATTTTCATCTATTTTCAGGACACCTTGAATTTGAGGCTGCATTATGAATTTCTTATCAGGTGAATATAAATCTCTTTGACTTCGTGCGAGTTCGATCTGATAAACTAGAGTTCCCCAATTAGAAGGGGTATCAGGCGTCCATAACGTATCCGGTCTTTGTTCTAAAGTATCAATTCCTGTTTCTTTACTTTTATCTCCGAATACTCTTTTTTGTAAGAACCTTGTATAATCTGAATATGATTGTATCCAATTAGGATTAATTAAGGGATCTGTATAATTTAAAGTGTTTGGTATTGCATCTGACAGTTCATGTGCATCAGCACTAAAACTTTCTGATGGAATCTGTCTAAGAAGTTCACGGTTGCCGATATTGTTATCTTTATAACTTCTGACATTAAAATAATTGGTCACTGCAAAATTTAGTTTCGCATTCGGATTTTCTGATTTCATTATGCTGTCTACTCTCTGAACACAGGGAATGTTTGAGTGTGTCAGTTCATCAATAAAAAAAGAACCTTTTTCACCCATTTTTTTTGTAAATGCTTCTACTTCTTCAGTGATTTTTTCTTCCATTTCATTTCTAATTACTAGATTTTCATTAAATAACTTATCCCCCCACTCATCATCAACAATCATCTTATCAAACCACACCTCCACCTTCCCATACCACCAAACTTTAAAATCTACTTTGCAACTGTCTTTCCATTCTCCCCAGGTATTATATTTCATGCCGTTATTTAATCCAAGTGTATCATGAGGGGCACCGGAGACTATTAAATTTGTACCAATAGGTTCATCAATAAAATCATAAATCTCAATATAATTACCCGGATACAAATATGTTGAGTCATTGACTTTTTTAGCAAAATTTCTTGCTTTTATTACTACTGATTTTATTACTTTACCTTTGTAATTAATAACATCAATTCTAACTACAGAATCATTAGGATTATTATCGACCACACTTGAATCAATTCTCATTACAGGTTTTATAAACCAGTTGGCTGTGTCTAATTGTGTAAAATCTGTTAAATCACCATGTTGTAAATTTTCAAATATATTTTGACACAAATATCTTGGAGTTGCATCAGTTTCAGGACATTGAGCTGAATTAAGACAACCTTTTACAACTTGTCTTCCACTGTCCGTCATTTCATATCCGGTATTATTGCTATATGAAAAACCATTATTGCCACCTTCTGCTTCATACTCCAGCCTCTGACCATAACATAACCGTTCTATTTTCCATCTGCCGTAAAAACCATTCAATCCGGAATCTTTGACCTGCTCCATTAAATTCCCTATGTAACCGGAATAATTGCTAATTGGCTCAGTAAATTTTCCACTAGAACTATCGTATCCATAAATGTGTACAGAATTAAAATGAAGTGAGTCTTTAATGTTGTTAATATTTTTTTCAAGTGCTCTCGGATCATTAGGATTGTATCTTCCAAAATATTTGTCTGTAAAAATGAGATTTATGAATTCCTTTGCAGTTGAATCGACTGTCAATGAAACTTTGCTGATAATTGATTCATTTTCTTTAAAACCTGCACTAATGATAAAGTATAACGCAGGAATTAAAAGCAGTGTAAATACTTTAAACCGTAATTTTGTCTTCATTTTAAGTTTGTTAAAGTTTTAAAATAATTATATATAAGTCGTATTACTTTTTGAGAATTTTAAAAATTATAAAAAAATTTACAAAAAATGTTTCCATACATTAAATCAACCTACTTTATCAAAAGCATACTTTTTGTTTCTGAAAAGACATCATTAGACTTTTCATCTATTACAATTATTTTGTAAAAATAAACTCCGCTGTTTAAATTACTTCCGTCAAATCCCATTTCATAATTTCCCGGATTTTGTTTTCTGTTAATTAAAACAGATATTTTACTTCCCCGAATGTCATAAACTGTAAGATTTATAAAGCCTGATTTCTTTATCTCATAATTTATTTTTGTTTTGGGATTGAAAGGATTAGGAGAATTTTGAGATAAAGTAAAATTATCAATTTTAAGTAAATTTGTTTCACTTATTTCTGTAAGAATTATTTTACCACCTCCATCTTCAGTATGAATTAATTGTCCGGCCCAAGCATTTAAAGTATCATCTTTTAAAACTGAAATTAAATCCTGGCTAAAAATAGGGGTATTCTGATATCCCCAATTTTTCCCACCATTAGTTGATTTCATAACTTTGAAAGAAGAATATGTCCCGGCATATCCAATAGAATCATTTATAAACTTTACATCGAAACCTCCTATTGTATTACCAACGGAATTTATCCAATTAACTCCTCCATTTGTAGTATAACTTATTCCTATTATATTTCCCGTTGTACCACCACGTATCCACCCATTTTGACTATTATTAAAAAAAATTGCTTCAATGCTTGCTATAGAATTATATTGTAAATTCCAATTCACTCCGCTGTTCGTTGTTTTATATAATCTCCCATTTTCATTTCCTATCCATCCTGTATCATTATCAATAAAAAATATTTTTTTAGGATTTGCGGTTGTAAGATTTACTTGTTGAACCCAACTTAGTCCGCCATTAGTTGTCTTAAATACACCGCCGTCGAAAGGATCACTACTACATACCCACCCGGTATCTTTATTGATAAAATTCAAATCGGATTTCCATGTGAAGGTCAACACATTAAGAATTTCCCAATTTACACCACCATTTGTCGATTTAAATAATTCCGGACCTGGACCTATACCACAAGCATATCCAATTGCTGAATCAGTAAATTGTATAGTTTTAAATTGAACAAAAGTTTTATAATTGATTTCCCAATTATTTCCACCATCTGTTGTACTTAGAATGTAACTGGTATCCGAACTTACACCTTGGTAATCTGTCACAGCCCATCCATTCAAGCTATCCAGAAAGAAAATATCATTTATATTATCTGACACAGGCAAAGTCTGCTGATACCATCCCGGCGGATTATCGGATTGGAATGTAGTCGCAAGAAACAGCAGCGCGAGTTCGAGGAAGATAAGTTTTTTCATTATGATTTACATTTTACTTTATAGGTTTTAAGTAACGTATAAAACAAATCACACAGAATCAATTTCTAAAATATGTAGTCTGAAATTTTTTGCATAAGTTTTATTTACCTTAAGCTGCTTATGCAAGGAGTGCACAAAAAGGAAATTATCCGCCGCGGCGGATTGGGGAATGCTCTTCTTTTAATTTTTATTTTAATGAACGGGTTTTAATTTCATGTAAAAGTATAGATTACAAAATAAAAAAACAATACCTCAAATTTTAGAAATACAAAAAATATATAATTTAAAATTAAATAGTTCTCTTTTAATTATTGTTGTAAAGTAATTTAGGTCATTTTGTTTAGTACATAATTTTGATTTCACCTTTCTCTGTTTTTCTGGTATAATATCTATGGTTAGCCAAACTAATTAAATTAATTATTTTGAACAAATATTTTGTAAAAATCCCTTACAGCTATGCGAAGTACGCGGATCTTTCGGGCTTTGTATATGCTGAAGATGATGAAGAAACCAGGGAACTGGCTCATGAAATCGGCATGAGAAAGGTAACAGAAAGGTAACAGAGAATTTCCAGCGCCAACGCAAAAGCCCTGTAACTATCATAAGTTACAGGGCTTTACTATTTTAATCAAGCGGTCCCAACGGGATTCGAACCCGTGTTTTCACTGTGAAAGAGTGACGACCTAACCCCTAGTCGATGGGACCTTTTCTTGTGAAGTAAGCAAAATAATGAAATTATCACTGAGTTACAATTGAGAAAATTGGTTTTGCAGCATAACTTTTTTCAACTAAGTCCAAAACGTTTTATATAATAATTCAAGATCTAAAAGTATTGATATTTTTTTTCTTTAATTACAATTTATAATTTATAATTTATTATTCGAATATAGTTCTCTAATAAATTTCTTCAAACCGCCTGTTATTACTTCCGTCCCTGTCCATAATCCATATTCTTCCGTCTCCCTCATTTCGGTTTGTGTAATAAATCTTTCCTGTTGCTGATGAATAAAACGGCGACCATCCCTGATTTGAAGCCAGCCTCTGAATGTTTCCTGAAGAAACATTCAGTTTATAAACATAACTGAGTCCGGATTCTGAAGTGGAGCAGAATATTATCTCCCCGGAACTGTAATTAAGATACTGATTTGTTTTATGGTCCGGCGGGCTTAATATTTTTATCAGTGTCCTGCTCCCTGTCTGCATGTCATATTTTAACAAACTATCCCCGCTTGCCTCCGGCAGGGATTTCAGAAAGAGGAATTCATTCTTATTGTCAGTCCATTCAGGCGATCTGCCTTCAGAAATCAGAACTGTATTCCCTGATCCTGCAGCGTCTGTAATTCTTATACCGCATCCTGAATTACAATCCGGGTCTTCATATAAAATTTTATTCCCTCCGCTGTTCCATTTCGGGAATTTGCTTTTTCCTGAAGTCTGAATAATATTCAGACTGTCACCTGCGG
The DNA here is from genome assembly GCA_018266875.1 of Bacteroidota bacterium. GTDB lineage: Bacteria > Bacteroidota > Ignavibacteria > Tepidaquicellales > Tepidaquicellaceae > UBA2330. Next base: position 6,957 of record JAFDZR010000012.1, on the reverse strand, counting down.
CATTTAAAAGACCAAGCAGTCCGTCCGAAGAAAAAACAATCTTTGAATTATCCGGAGATATATCGGGTGTTCCGGCAATTCCACTGATTAGCTGTTTGTTGAATCCCGTTATCAGATTAAATGAATACATTCCGGTAAAACTGAAGTCAACATTAGAATGAACATATACAAGTGTATTGCCGTCAGACGAAACTGCCGGATCAAAGTCTATCTGTGTATAAACCGGCGGCTGATTTCCGGACGGCTGAGTAGGTTCATTATCACAGGAAAACAAAAGTAACAATAACAGCGGAATTAAATTTAAATACTTCACGCTTAAAATTAGATTAATATTTATTAATTCTCAATTCAGCTTTATTCATTTCAACAAGTAAAATTATTCCTGTCTCAGCATTAAAAATTAGATTGTAAAAGCAATGCATCTGAATTATTTTCCATGATATTTATGTCAGACTCACATTTAGATAAAATAATCGTAAAAGGCGCGCGTGTTCATAATCTCAGGGATATAGATCTTGAAATTCCCCGTGACAGTCTTGTAGTATTTACAGGCGTTTCCGGGTCAGGGAAATCCTCTCTCGCATTTGATACTATTTATGCCGAAGGACAGAGAAGATTTATGGAAACTTTGTCCGCTTACGCAAGACAGTTCATCGGAGGAATAGAAAGACCCGATGTTGACAAGATAGAAGGTTTGTCGCCTTCAATTTCAATCGAGCAGAAAACCATTTCGCAGAATCCGAGATCGACCGTCGGAACAGTCACTGAAATATATGATTTTCTGAGATTATTATTCGCAAGATGCGGAACGCAGTTTTCTCCTGATACGGGGAAAGAAGTTACGCGGCAGAATTTAGATCAGATCCTCGGGAATATTCTTGAGATCAAAGAAGGAACAAGGATCTCTATTCTTGCTCCTGTTGTCAAAGGCAGAAAAGGTCATTACAGGGAACTGTTTGAAGACATTTCCTCACAGGGATTCACGAAAGTAAGGATAGACGGGGAAATAACTGATATTGTCCCGGGAATGAAAACCGAAAGATTCAAGATCCATGATATTGAGATTGTAATAGACAGGCTCGCTGCCGGTAAAAATTCAAAAGGCAGAATATCAGAATCCCTCGAGGCAGCGCTGAGACACGGAGACGGTGTAGTGATAATCAATGACGGGAAAGAGGACAGGTTTTTTAACGAAAGACTTTCTGACATTGAAACAGGTAGAAGCTTTTCCGAACCCGCTCCGAATTCATTTTCCTTTAATTCCCCCTACGGCTGGTGCAATGACTGTTTTGGTCTCGGCGAAAAAAAGGAGATCGACTTAGATAAGATCTTTCCCGACAGAAACCTTTCCATAAATCAGGGAGCAGTTGAACCTCTCGGAAAGCCCCGAAATACCTGGATATATTCTATTTTCAAAGGACTTGTCGAATCTGAAGGTTATGACTTTGATACTCCTCTTAAGAAATTCAATAATGATACACTTGAAAAGATCCTTTACGGAACCGCTGATAAAATTATTTATCATCATACTAATTCCCAGGGCAGAGTCAATAAATATATGCACAGGTTCGAGGGAATTTTAAATTATGTTAAAAGATATTCAGATGATACTTCATCGGAAACCATCCGTCAGTGGGCGGAAGGTTTCATGACAATTTCAAAATGCAAGACTTGTAACGGAGGCCGGCTGAAGAATGATTCCCTCTGGGTAAAAATAGACGGCAGGAATATTCACGACGTAACTGTTTTGTCAATCAGAAAATGCCGTGAATTCTTTGAGAATCTGATACTCGATGAAAGGAAAATGATCATTGCCGCCCAGATTATAAAAGAGATCAGGGCAAGACTGGATTTTTTACTTAATGTGGGTCTGGAATATCTTACTCTTGACAGAAGCGCCAGAACTCTTTCAGGAGGCGAAGCTCAGCGGATCAGACTTGCAACACAGATAGGTTCACAGCTTACAGGTGTTCTTTATATTCTTGACGAACCTTCGATCGGTCTTCATCAGCGGGATAATATCAGATTGATAGAATCACTGAAAGCTTTAAGGGATACCGGAAATTCTGTAATAGTCGTCGAGCATGATAAGGAAATGATCGAAGCATCAGATCATGTGGTTGACCTTGGTCCGGGCGCAGGTGAACACGGAGGCAGAGTGGTTGCTTTCGGTCCTCCGGGAAATCTTAACGGCAATTCACTCACTTCAGATTATATATCAGGAAAGAAAAAGATAGAGATTCCTAAAACAAGAAGAAAAGGCTCAGACAGATCCATTATTCTCACAGGCGCAACCGGCAATAATCTGAAAGATGTAACATTGAATATTCCCCTTGGGAAATTCATCTGCGTTACAGGTGTCAGCGGTTCGGGGAAATCCTCTCTGATCAATGAAACGCTTTACAGAATACTCTCAAAAAAATTCTACAAAACTCCCGAAACTCCGCTTCCTTTCAGGACCATTGAGGGACTCTCATTGAAAAAAGAAAAATACAGGGAAAAGATAATTGATAAGATCATAGAAATAGATCAGACACCGATAGGACGTACTCCAAGAAGCAATCCCGCAACTTACACAGGACTGTTCACTTTCATAAGAGATATTTTTTCAAATCTCCCCGATTCAAAAATAAGAGGTTACAAACCCGGGAGATTTTCTTTCAATGTAAAAGGCGGAAGATGTGATGCCTGTGAAGGAGCAGGTCTGCAGAAGATCGAAATGAATTTCCTTCCTGATGTATACGTGGAATGTGAGGTTTGCGAAGGCAGAAGATATAACCGGGAAACACTCGAAGTGAAGTACAAGGATAAATCCATCGCTGACGTGCTTGCGATGACAGTGGAGGAAGCTGTAGGATTTTTTGATGCTGTCCCTTCGCTTAACAGAAAACTTCAGACCTTATTTGATGTTGGTCTCGGATATATCAGACTGGGTCAGCAGGCGACGACACTTTCCGGAGGCGAAGCTCAGAGAGTTAAATTATCAACCGAGCTTTCCAAAGTTCAGACAGGAAGGACAATGTATATTCTCGACGAGCCGACAACAGGTCTTCATTTTGAAGACATTAATATGCTTCTAAAAGTCCTGAATAAACTGGTTGACAAGGGTAATACAGTAATAGTGATCGAACACAATTTTGATGTGATAAAAACCGCTGACTGGATCATAGACCTCGGACCCGAGGGAGGGGAAGCCGGCGGAGAAATTATAGCAGAGGGAACCCCGGAAGACATTGTTAAGAAATTTGAAAAAAAATCCTATACTGCTAAGTATCTTAAAGAAGAGCTCAACAAGTAATTATTTTACTGTATTCATTGACTCAATAAGTTTTGTAAGTTCATTTTTCCATATTTTGTCAATTTCAATAGCTTTCCGGAAATCTTCTGTTGCTTTCTGAACATTTCCCGTATCTTTGTAAAGCAATCCCCTGTTGTAATATGCAATATCATCTTTCGGATCAATTTTAATTACTTTTGAGTAATCTTTTATCGCCTTTTCATAATCCTTCAGATCCTGATAATCAGTCGCCCTGTTGAAATATGCATCTTTATATTTCTTGTTAAGTTTAATTGCTTTTGTGTAATCATTAATTGCTTCCTTATACATATCCTTCTTGTCATAAACCACGCCTCTTCTGAAATAAGGTTCACTCGCTTCCGGCTTTAAATCAATGGCGCATGTCAGCATTGACAGTGATCTGTCATAATCAAAATAGATCTCATATATCAGTCCTTTGTAAAAGCAAACTTCGAATTCGTCGGATTCCATCTGAAGTATAGGATTGAATCTCTTGTTTGCTTCGTCAAAATTATCAGAATAAAAAGCCTTCTTGCCTGCTTCGTATTCCGTCTTGATGGACTGGGCTTTTGAAAATGATAGAGAAATAAGACTAAAAAATACAGCAGTTAAAATAATTGTTTTCATTTTTTTTTATTTATTAATTTAAAACGTTTTTCAGATATCTGCCTGTATAGGATTTCTTTATTCCGGCTACGAATTCCGGAGTTCCTTCAGCTACAATATAGCCGCCTTCATCTCCGCTTTCCGGTCCCAGGTCAATAATATGGTCAGCGCATTTAATCACTTCAAGGTTATGTTCAATGACCAGAACTGAATTTCCCTTCTTGATCAGTTCGTCAAAACATTTCAGGAGTTTTGACACGTCATAATAATGCAGTCCGGTGGTCGGTTCATCAAATATGAATAAAGTCTTCCTGTCCTTTTCCTGAAAGGTCAGGTGATAAGCAAGCTTAACTCTCTGAGATTCCCCGCCTGAAAGCGTGGTTGCAGACTGTCCTACTCTGATATATCCGAGTCCGACTTCCTCAAGCACTTTGAGTTTTTTTACGATCTTCGGAAAGTTTTTAAAAAATACAACCGCTTCAGAAACAGTCATGTCAAGTACTTCGCTTATATTCTTTCTGCTTCCGTCACTGCCTTTTATTTTAACTTCAAGTATCTCATCCCTGTATCTTTTTCCCCCGCACTCTTCGCATTCCAGTACAATGTCAGCCATGAACTGCATTTCAATATTGATCATTCCGGTTCCTTCGCATTTCTCGCATCTTCCTCCCGATACGTTAAATGAAAAATGTCCGGAATAGAAATTTTTTCTTTTTGATTCCGGTGTGCCGGCAAAAGCTTCCCTGATCAGATCAAACGCCTTGATATATGTCACAGGATTGCTTCTGGAGGTTTTGCCGATCGGATTCTGATCCACCATTTCAACCGAATTGATATGCTTATGTCCTGTCAGCGAATCATGCTCCCCGAGCTTTTCACTGTATGCTCCGTCAATTTTTCTTTTCAGATCACCGAATAAAATATTATTAATAAGAGTTGATTTACCTGAGCCGCTGACTCCGGTCACACATACAAACATTCCGAGCGGTATCTTTACGTCAATGTCTTTAAGATTATTTTCCCTTGCTCCCTTGATACAGATAAATTCGGTTTTCTGAGTAACAGGTCTTCTGACTTTTGGTATGCTGATCTTTAATTTTCCGCTGAGATATTTCCCGGTAAGAGAATTTTTGCTCTTCAGGATCTCTTTGTATGTTCCCTGAAAGATCTTCTCGCCGCCTTTCTCTCCTGCAAAGGGACCCATGTCAATTATTTCATCAGATTCCTTCATCATGTCGCTGTCATGCTCGACGACCAGGACTGAATTTCCTATATCCCTGAGAGATTTCATGATGTCAATAAGTTTCTGATTGTCTCTGGGATGAAGTCCAATTGATGGTTCATCCAGGACATAAATGGAACCAACCAACGATGATCCGAGAGAAGTAGAAAGATTGATCCTCTGCGATTCGCCGCCTGAAAGCGTATTTGATAATCTGTCCAGGGAAAGATATGTGAGACCAACGTCATTTAGATACTTGAGCCGTGAGACTATTTCCTCCATTATCCTTTCGGAAATTTTTTTGTCGTATGCGCTCAGTTCAACATCCTTAAAAAATTTATAAGCTTCCTCAATTTTCATTTTCACAATATCAAAAATACTTCTGCCGTTTATCTTTATATATAAGGCTTCCTTCCTCAGACGGGCGCCTTTGCATTCCCCGCAGATAGTATATGCCCTGTATCTGTTTAAAAGGACTCTGTAGTGAAGTTTATAGGAAGCTTCCTTTTCGATCATTTTAAAAAACCTGTTTATCCCAATGTATTTTTTTCCGCCTTCGAAAATAAAATTTTTCTGTTCTTCAGACAGCTTGTTGTATGGCAGATGAACATCCAGTCCGTATGCATCAGCCTCGGTAATCAGATCGGTAAGATGTTTTGAATGTTTAGGTGTATTAAAGACATTTATCACTCCGCCGAAAACAGAAAGTCTTTTATCTGAAATAACCAGATCCATATCAATATCCATTGTTCTGCTGAATCCCTGGCATTTTCCGCAAGCGCCGAATGGATTGTTAAAAGAAAAAAGTCTCGGCTGCGGTTCTTCAAATTTAATTCCGTCCAGTTCCAGATATTTGTTGTAATACAGATCAGTAAATTTCTCACCGGTGAATTTTCTGATCGTCACATATCCGTTGCTTTCCCTGTAAGCAAGTTCTATCGAATCGTTTAATCTTGATAATGACTCTTTATCTGAGGGATCGAACATCAACCTGTCAATGAGAACCGGGATTTTTTTCTTTTCTTCCGAAAGAGAATTTTGTTCCTTTATAAATGTATCTTCATCTGTCTCATTAAGATCAATGATCTCATCATTGATTACCAGTCTGTAAAATCCTTTTGATTTTATGTCGCTTATCATTGATTTCAGATCGTCTGCATTTTCAGCCGGCAGCTCGGAAATCACATATATTTTCTGAGGGAATTTATCGCCGGAACCAGAAAGATCCTCAATTATACTTTCAGGAGAATCTTTTCTGACAATTCTGCCGCTTACCGGAGAATAGGTCTTTCCTATTCTCGCAAAGAGCAGTCTGAGATAATCATAGATCTCTGTTGTCGTTCCGACTGTTGATCTTGAAGTTTTGATCTGCGTTTTCTGCTCTATCGCCATGGAAGGAGCAAGTCCGGAAATGTAGTCAACATCGGGTTTGTTCATTCTTTCCAGGAACTGCCTTGCATAAGAAGACAGACTTTCAACATACCTTCTCTGACCTTCGGCATAAATAGTATCAAAAACCAGAGAGGATTTTCCTGATCCGCTGACTCCCGTAAATACAATCAGCTTATATTTTGGAATGTTAATGCTTACGTTCTTGAGATTATGAACCCTGACTCCCTGAATAATGATAAACTTTTTCGGGTCAGCCGATAATTCCGTGTCTTTCTTTTTTCTTCTGGTATTTGCCAATAGAATATTATGTAAAACGCTTAATTTAAATTTTTCAGAAATCAATTTCAGTCCAATTTGTATTGCTGAATGAAGAAATTTTCCGGATGATTCTAAATGAAGTTAAAACAACAGGCGCTTTATTCAATAGTGTCCAAAACGT
>JAFDZR010000011.1 GCA_018266875.1 Bacteroidota bacterium | reverse complement strand
GGAAATTTTATTGACGCAATTTATCATGAATCCTTAACGGCAATAATTCACAGGCGGATTGTTTGACAAAATATATAAAAAAGTTTAAAAGATTTTTAATATTTTTAATATTAAAGTATTTCTTATGATTAAAAATTAATTTGGACATTATTGATTCACTAACGGGCGACTTGTCCCCGGTACTTTCAGACCTTCGCTCAAGAGCTCCTGTCGGATTGAGCGTAAAACATTCTGAATACAGTTTATTCTCAGAATAATTAAATCCTGAACACAGTGATTAAAATACGCTTTCTCAAGACCGAAAATTTTAAAATTAAAATTATTTAAACATGTGTGGAATTTAAAGATTTTCTTATTTATTTTAGATTAAGAGTTAATTCAACCCTCACAGATTATTTTCTTAATGTAATTTAAATCAGTTACAGCTTGTTAAGGAAATACACTTTTTTTCTGATTAACAATTTCACGTTTCAGTAATTTCTGTATATGAACAGCATTAAAAAAATATTTTATTTTTTTCTGTTAATCCTGTCTTCGAGCGGGATAAGCTATTCCCAGTTCGTTGATTTCGGCAGGAATAAAGTTCAGTATTCGGATTTTGACTGGAACATACTTCAGACGGAACATTTTCAGATATATTATTATAAGGAAGCAAAGGAACTCGGAGAGATCGCAGCCAATATTGCCGAGGAATGTTATAAGGAACATCAGCAGAAATTCAAGCATACTCTCGTCGACACAGTCCCGATGATAATTTATACTTCCCCGCTTCATTTCAAACAGACCAACACTACGCCCGGATTTATTCCGGACGGCGTAGGGGGATTTTTTGAGTTCATTAAAGGCAGAGTCGTTATACCATTTGAAGGATCGCTTTCACAGTTCAGACATGTCATTAAGCATGAACTCGTCCATGTGTTTATGATGAGCAAGATCAACAACGTTCTGAAAACACACAGAAAAACTCTCGGCGGTTCACCTCCTCTCTGGTTTACAGAAGGTCTTGCTGAATACTGGTCAACTGAATGGGACACGCAGGCGGATATGGTGCTGAAGGATGCAGTTCTTACCGGATATCTTCCCGGACTTGACAACTGGGAGAGGATCTACGGCACTTACCTGATGTATAAAATGGGACAGAAAGCTGTTGAATATATTTCTGAAAATTTCGGCGAGGATAAAATACTTCAGATGATGGATAATTTCTGGATGGACGAGAATTTTTCAAACATTATGAAGATCACGCTCGGAATGGATTATGCACAGTTTGACAAGGGATTCCTTTACAGTCTGGAAAAAAAATATTTTGTGCAGTACAGGGATCTTGATGATCCTTCACAGGTTACTGAGAATCTTTATTCTGAATCATTTGCCCACAAGCCGACTTTTTCAAACGCAAACGGGAAAAAGGAAATATATTTTATAGGTAATAAAACCGGTTTTACAAGCATATATAAGATCGACTTAAAAAAAAGAGAAGGAGCTGAGCTTGTGATCGGAGGAGAGGCGAATGATGAATTCGAACAGTTCCATTTTTTCAGAACGGGACTTGATGTCTCTTCAACAGGTCAGCTGGCTTTTGTTACACAGAAAGGAAATGCAGACGCGCTTCATATTCTCGATACGCGGACAAATGAGGTGATCTCAGATTTTTCATTTCCGGATATTGTGAGCATCGGCTCTCCGTCCTGGAGCAGGGATGGAAATAAAATCGTATTTCCGGCTGCGGATTTCGGAGGACTGAATGATCTTTATATACTTGATTTAACTACAAGCGAATTGAAACGGCTTACCAATGATTATTATGATGACAGGGATCCGGATTTTTCTCCCGACGGGAAATATATTGTATTCTCCTCGGACAGAACAAGTTTCGGAAAAAAGAAAGCTTACAACCTGTTCCTGTATGAAGTTAATACTGGCAGGATTGATTACATTACACTGGGTGATCAGATTGATTATGCGCCGAATTTTTCCGAGGACGGTAAAAAGATTGTATTTACTTCCGATGTTAAAGGACCGCAGAATATCTGGATGATAGATCTGAAAAGATCAATAACCTCTGAGCCGGTTGAATTCGGTACAAATTCTCTTAAAGATAAAAGCGTCCTCGATTACGATGATCTTGAAATGAGGCAGATCACAAATTTCATTACAGCGGCTTATGATCCTAAATGGAGCGGAAAGGATAAAATTGTATTCTCCACTTTTGAAAAAGGATCCATTAACATTAAGATGCTTTCTCACATTCAGGAAAGATATGACAGCAGTAAAATTAAAGTTAAAACAGAATTAAAAAAGAAAGACGACATCTGGACAGTGGGCAGGATCAAAAGCAATACAAAGAAGAATTCAGTCCCGTATCAAAAGAAATTTTCCTTTGACATTGCTACCACAGCCCTTACCGTAGATCCGGTATTCGGGGCAAATACAGGCGGAATAATCTCACTTAGCGATCTTCTGGGAAATGAAAAATATTATTTTCTCGTATTCAATAATGCCAACGGAGATCAGGACTTCTGGAAGAGTTTCAATATCGCAATATCTAAAGTTTCTGTTGAGAGCAGACTGAACTATGCTTATGGTATTTACCATCTGTCGGGAAGAAGATATGATATTGGAAATTTCAATTCGTCATACTTCGAACGTCTCTACGGCGGATACCTGAGTCTTGCATATCCGCTTTCATTCTTCAGAAGAATTGAAATGACCGTAAGTCTTGCCCAGTCAACCAGAAGTTTTGATATTCTTGAAAATACACGATCCCTTCTTCTGTCAAATTACATCAGTTATGTCAGGGACAATACTCTCTGGAGTTACACCGGACCGATGGACGGCGAAAGACTGAATCTTACTCTCGGTTACACAACGGATATTGCAAACTCAAATGTAAATTATTATTCAATCTTTTTTGATTTCAGAAAGTATATCAGGATCGGAAGACCTTCAGCGCTCGCATTAAGAACTCAGTTCTTCATGAATGAAGGAAAAGAGCCGAGAAGATTTTTTATGGGAGGAAGCTGGTCGCTCAGAGGATGGCCTCTTAATTCAATCAGGGGAAGCAAGCTCTGGCAGGCAAATGCCGAACTGAGATTCCCTCTGCTGAATGTAATTGCTCTCAGGTTCCCGCTTGGGATAGGACTGGATTTTCCGGGAATAAAGGGAGCGTTTTTCTTTGATGCCGGAAATGCATGGGACGACAAATACAGCGACAGCTATACAAAAGGAAGCATAGGAGCGGGGATCAGACTTAATGCTCTCGGGCTGATAGTATTAAGATATGATATCGGAAAGAGGATCGAGAATAATTTTAAAAAACTGCAGGGCAATCTCTTTCACAATGTTTATTTCGGATTTGACTTTTAAGCAGTCCGGGAAAAATTATGCAACTGAATTGTCATTAAGCGCAAGTATGTCAAGCACCCTTCCTGCAATATGATCGGCAAGATCATTGAAATCCTTCGGACTGTATTCAAAACTCGGCATGGCAGGTACGATCTTTCCGCCTGCTTCAATGATCTTTACCATATTCTTCAGATGTATCTTGTTCAAAGGCGTTTCCCTCGGAACAATTACTAGAGGTTTGGAATATGACAAAGCGTAGTCCGCTGATTTTTCCATGAGAGTTTTGCACTCGCCGTTTGCTATTCCTGCAAGTATTCCCATTGAGCAAGGAGCCACTATCATTCCGTGACAATTGAATTTATTTGTGAATATCTCCGACTTAAGATCCAGGTTGTTGTGAAAAGTAACCGTGGATTTCATAATCAGGATCTCGGGGAAAAGCGTTGCTATAACATTTGGTTTAAGATCCACGCCGCATTCCTTGTACATCGTAAAGGAAGCGTACTCGGATAAAATCAGATCAACATTGAATTCATTTATGAGAAGCGCTCTCAGGATTCTCAGTCCGTAAATTGACCCGCTCGTTCCGGTCATAGCCAGTATCACATTCCTGCCTTCTCCGTCATAGGATTTTATTAAAGCCGATGTTTCTGTCTGTGGTTCTGCTGAAGTTTTTACTCCGCCCATATTGTGATTTAGTTTCTGTTTAAGAAGTAAGATACGGCGGTAAACACTATTGCCGCCGACAATACAAATATAATGTTTTGAAAAACAAAAATCTGAATGAAAAATACAACTATACCAAGTATCATTGAAAAAATCACCTCAAGGAATTTTGTCGCCGAATTAAATTTGGAATTCTCAAGAGTGAACGGAATATTTTTGTCAAATAATGACGCAACTGAAATAATGAAGTAAACCGCAGCAGCTGTGAAAATGAAGTTCAGAAAAACGGTGTAAAATTCCCCTGTAAACGTTATCAACAGAAACACAAAAATAATCATCGGCATTATCATTGCAAAGAAAATAAATGAGTTTGCCCCGCGTATGTATGAAGAAATATTCTTTACCGGAAGCGAGTCAAATATCCAGCGCGTATCGGATGAATTTTCATCGAGGATCTTTGTGTTGGAGACAAGTATTCTCGAACACAGAATGATCGTCATCAGAATTGACGGACTGATAAGTTTTAAAGAAGTGTTAAAAAATCCCGGATCTTCATTCGATAGTTTGAAGAAAAGAAATTGTGAAGGACCGGTAAAGAATCCGATCAGAACCACTACCACGGGTATAAACAGCAGCGGTAAGTATTTAAGCCTGAGAAACCTTGAGTTCTTCAGATGGTCCCTGACAAGTCCGAATGATGCAAGCTCTGCATTACTGCCCGGAAGGAATTTTATGAAGAGCCGGTTAATTTTTTCGAACAGCGGAAACTTAATTCCCGAAGAGCTCTTTTTGCCGATTGACGAGGTGATCTCCAGAAGCTTATTATATCTCATGGAAATGAATCTGTACAGAAGGAAAATAACAAATAAACAGGACAGCAACAGGATCAGAAAACGCATTGGTTCATAAACCGATCCGGAAAAATATGACTGGGGAAGATATTTGAAAAATCCGTTTTCAAGAATATTCAGCCTGTCCGAAACGGGTCTTTCCGCTGATGATGATCTGCTCCCCATTGATGTTGAATAAAAAACAAATATAAAGAACAGGAACTGAAAGAGATTGAGAAAGACCGTGGCTCTTTTTTTAAAATTCAAAACAATGATACAGTAAAGAAGAGTTACAACGCTCACTGCTGCATAGGAGAATAAAATGTCAGTTGCCAGAAATGACAGAACATAAAATATGTTACTGTTGATAAAATAAAAAAATATTACCTGCGGCAGGGAAGCTGCTCCAATGAAGATCAGGAGGAATGCAGCTGCTGATATAAATTTTGCCGAGAAAATTTCCCTGTCCCTTAGCGGAAGTGAGCGCAGAGTCTCAATGCTTTTTGCTCCGAGAAAAAGATTGTCAAAGTCGTTGATGACTATCATTATTATCAGGAAGAGATTTGATGTCAACGCCATAATCACAAAACTTCTCTCGTTGAAAATAAGACTGAAATTCAGAGACAGCATAGAATTGGAAAAAAGGTAAGCTATAATGATGCCTGTCAGTTTTTTAAAGCCTGAACTGTCCTTATCCCTGTAATCCAGTTTCTGAAACAATGAAAAAAGATTTAAGATGTTTTTTTTCAATTCTGCTTTCCGTTTTCTTTTTTGATTTTATTTTCTTTCAGCTTTTTTTTGTAATCTTTAATTGCATTCAGATGCTGATCATAAGTTTCGGAAAATCTGTGCCCGCCTTCGCCCGTTGCCACAAAGAAAATATATTTATTGTCATCAGGATCCATTGCTGCCATTATTGACTTAAGCCCGGGATTGTTGATGGGACCGGGAGGAAGACCTTTGTTCAGATAAGTATTGTAAGGTGAATTGATCTTTAGGTCTTCAAACAGCAGTCTCTGCTTTGGACCTCCGGGAATTACATACTGAACCGTAGGATCGGCTTCCAGTTTCATGTTTCGTTTCAGACGGTTGTGGTAGACTCCTGAAATGACAGCTCTCTCTTCGTCTATATTGGTCTCCGCTTCTATTATAGATGCGAGAGTAATTATCTTCAGAAGGGAATCGCTGTTTTTTTCGGCAATGTCTTCTATGTCGCTTTTATAGTAAACATTTTTGTAGAATTCATCAAAAAGAGTTTCAATAAATTCCTTCTCGGTGATCTGCTGCGATAACTCATATGTATCCGGGAAAAGAAAGCCCTCGAGGTTTTTGATCCTGCTCTTTAAGCCGAGCATATTTATTAGTGAATCATCAGATGCGGCTTTGTAAATTTTGTCTTCTGAGAGTGCTAATTTTTTCGCGCCGAGTGATGCTATCTGCTTTAGAGTATAACCTTCCGGAATAGTGATCTTAACAAGTCTTACCGTGTTGTCGGTCAGTATTTTTACAAGTTCGTAATTGCTCATGCCGTTTTTGAGTATGTAGCTTTTGGAAATGATTTTGCTTTCGTTGAATGTCAGCATTACTGCAAGTTTAAAAAGGATTCTGTCTGAAATAATGCCGCTTTTTTCAAGGTCGTCTATAATGCTGTTCAGAGGTTCACCCTGAGTGATCACAAACTTTTTCTCGTCAGGACCTTTCCATTGGTAAGGTGAAAAGAAAATGAAATATGCTGAAAAAGATATCATTAGAATATTCAGGATCAGAATATAAAAATAATATCTTTTTATTTTAATAAAAGAAATTTCCAAGTGAAAAATCTGAATTAATAAGAAATACGGCTAGTCCGAAATGTCTCTACTTTACATCCTTTTCTTCCAGTAACTTTTCGCGAGTATAAAGCGAATCGTTCACTGTTGTTAAGGCGGTTTCCGCAAGTTTATTCAGAGGTTCCATTTCAATAACTTTTTCAAGATGCGGCTTTGCTTCGGTAAATCTCCGGTTGTTGCTCAGATAAATGCCGTAATACAGATGAGCATCTTTGAAGTCCGGCTGAATCCTGAGAGCTTCCGTCATGTCTCTTTCATATTCGGCATTCCTGTCGAGCAGAGAGTAACCGTAGGCCCGCAGATAGTGGGCGTAAGCATATTCCGGCTCCAGCACGAGAAGTCTGTCCATAAAATAGATAAGCTGCTGAGCTGCTTTCTGATTTACAAGTCTGAGCCCGTACATGACAAGTTCATTAGCTTCTTTGGAAATGATGTGCGTCTTATTGGGATAAAATTTATAAATATCCATAATCTCCGGCGATATATTGTCCGGAGTCGTGTAAAGCGGATTCTGATTTGCAACCCTGTACCATTCCCTTAAAAATGCGAGGTGCGTGACTCCCTTACCCTTTATATATTCAGTCATGTATTCAACATAATTTCTGTCATTGATCTTGCTTATAAGTTCTGGCGTAACGAGCCCTGCCACATCGACCACCTTCCGCCCGCTGTAAAACCCGATCGCTCCCACATCATGGGTTGCAATAACATCTCCTTCCGCTGAATATTTTTTGAACCACATTGCAGCATTAACCTGTCTGTCGTGTATGTATCTGCACTGAACGGCATACAATTCCCTAGTCTCATCATAATTTCCCATGCCGAGAAAATATGTCAGACTGATAAAGATATAAAAAAGACTTCTTGAGAAAAGTATATTCTGAGTGTATTTGTTTGTGATCCTTGCAATGTCCCTGAATCCGATCGTTCCCACCAGAATAAAGAAAGGAATTATGGGCATCATATATCTGCCGAATCTGTGAGCATAAGGAAGCTTATACCAGTATATGAATATAAGAATGAGAGCAAATGCTATATACAGGGTGTTCTGATTGTAATTTTTCTTATAAAGATCATAGATGAGTTTTCCCAGAGAAAAAAGAAAACCTATCATGATAATGTAATAGGATCCCTTTACGGAGATAGGTGAATATGTTCCTTCCCTGAAATAATCCCAGACTTCGAAACTTAAAAAATCCCACCTGCTTCTGAATTCAGGCGAATAGTAAGTGAGCTTGGCATTGTAAGTATTTGGAAACACAGAACCTGAAAGATAGAAATTCATTGCAAGGTATGCGGCTATAATCAGACCGAATACAATCCCAATCATTTTCAGATCCCTTGCGGAAAACAACTTAAGACTCAGCTGATCTTTGGAATATCTCCTTACCAGAAGATAATCAATTACGACAGCAGCAATGAAAGCAACTCCGTCGGGACGTGTCCAGATTATAAGACCGAGGAAGATCGCAAAAGGCACAGCTTTCCTTAGCCTGTAAAAATATGATGCGGCGAGCAGTAAAAAAATGAAAAGCGTGGTTTCCATTCCCGAGAGCGAAATGAAGTTCATCCATTTGTCAATTATAAAAATAAGCGCGCACAGAAGCGCAAACAGATTTTCCTTGTCAAATTCATAAGAGCAGAGTTTGTAGAATGCAATAGAGGATAATACAAAAAATCCCACGCCGAGAGCATAACTTATGATCATCTCATTACTGATTATCAGAAAACCAAATGCAACTAAAAATGTGTAAAGGGGAGAAGTGGAACCTGCCGTAACCATTTCATTTTTAAAAAATGAGAAGCTGAAATAATCCACAAGATTTCTTCCGAAAGTAAGATGGATCCACGGATCATCAAGGGGAAAGCTCATGTAATTATTTGTTCTGACAGCAAACCTGTAATAAATAAAAGTCAGCAATACTGGCAGGAGTATAACTATTGCATAAAAGACAATCTTTAATGTTCTGCTGGGCTTAAAGGGACTTTCAAAGCTGTACTTTCCGAAATCTTCCTTATTGGTTCTCTTTTTCTTTACGGGGATTTTGATTTTCTTCATATGGAAACAAAATAATTAATTGATTAAGTAAATTCAATTTTTAAATTGATTATGTAATCAGGGAATAATTTATTACCCGCCGGGGGATTTTCCACCGAAAAGCTGAATTAAAAATATTGCGGCAGCTGTTTGCACAGTCTAAAGGAATTTTAATTCTGCCGGTACCCGGAATAATTTATGCCCGGTCTGCAAATCGTCCGTAAGAAATTAAACAAAATTTATAACTTGATAATATTTATTATATGTAATAAGTTTGAGCACATCAAATAACACACCTTATTACTGCTTAAGGAAATTATTGAAAAATACACAGCTCGTTTTTTTTAAAATATTTTTACGTTAATTTAATTTTATAACTAATCACCCCGAATTATTCCTTCTTAAGAAAGGACTCAATTTTATGGAAACAAAGACCAGCAATAAATCAGCTCCCCCGGCAGATTCAAAAAATGTTACGGATTTTAAATCAAAAAAAGTATCTGAACTGATACAGATCGCAAAAGATCTGGGAGTATCAGGCTACAGTGATCTGAAAAAACAAGAACTTATTTTCAAGATCATTGAAGCTCAGGCAAAGAAAGACGGATTTGCCTATGCAGTAGGCGTACTGGAAGTTCTTCCCGACGGCTACGGATTCCTCCGTTCAGTTGATTACAATTATCTTCCTTCGCCGGATGATATATATGTGTCTCCTTCGCAGATCAAAAAGTTTTTACTCAGAACAGGAGATACCGTAAGCGGACAGGTAAGACCGCCGAAAGAAGGCGAAAGATTTTTCGCGCTTCTGAAAGTGGAGTCGGTCAATTTTGAGAATCCGGATACCATCCGCGACAGGATCCTTTTTGATAATCTGACCCCGCTTTATCCCGAGGAAAAAATAAATCTTGAAACATCGCCGGGCGAATATTCGATGAGAATCATGGATCTCTTTACACCGATTGGAAAAGGACAGAGAGGTCTGATAGTTTCCCCGCCCAAAAGCGGTAAAACCATACTTCTGCAGACGCTTGCAAACAGCATTACAAGAAACCATCCGGAAGTTCACCTGATAGTCCTTCTTATTGATGAAAGACCTGAAGAAGTTACGGACATGGAGAGGAATGTAAATGCTGAAGTAATCAGCTCTACATTCGACGAACCGCCGGAAAGACACGTTCAGGTTTCTGAGATTGTTCTGCAGAAAGCCAAAAGGCTTATTGAAGCAAAAAAGGATGTGGTAATTCTTCTTGACTCAATTACAAGACTTGCAAGAGCTCACAATACCGTAATTCCCCACAGCGGAAAGATACTCTCAGGAGGTGTTGATGCCAACGCTCTTCACAAACCCAAAAGATTTTTCGGAGCGGCAAGAAATATTGATGAAGGCGGAAGTCTTACGATTATTGCCACAGCTCTCATCGAAACCGGCAGCAGAATGGACGAGGTCATCTTTGAGGAATTCAAGGGAACAGGTAATATGGAAATTGTTCTCGACAGAAGGATCTCGGACAGAAGGGTATTCCCGGCTATTGATCTGAATAAATCCGGAACAAGAAAAGAAGAACTTCTCCTGGAAAGTGATACACTAAACAGAGTATGGCTTCTCAGAAAACTTTTATCGGATTACAATCCGGTCGAAGCAATGGAGTTTCTGCTTGGTAAAATGAAAGGTACAAAATCCAATAAAGAGTTCTTAGCCTCGATGAATTCATAACGAATCTGTGAACATTAACTGACTGTATGAAAAAAGTTATACTAATCAATTCTGTTTCCGAAGATATAAGAATTGCAATTACCGAAGACGGTAAGCTCGCAGAATTTTTTCTTGATACTCCCGCAAAAGAAAGGAATGTCGGTGACATTTATCTCGGAAAAGTTGGAAAAGTAATTCCCGGCATCAGAGCGGCTTTCATTGATCTTGGATTCAAACAGGATGCATTCCTACATTTCTCGGATATCGGCAATACGCTTTCGGAATATGCGGCAATGATCGGAGATGATTCCGATCTGGAAGAAGATGATGAGGAAGAAGAGGAAACAGCTCCTGTAAACACAAAAGAAGAATACAGACGGGGTCCGAACCTTGAAAAAGGTCAGGACATTATAGTTCAGATCACCAAAGAACCTGTTGCCAATAAAGGATTCAGAGTTACAACAAAGGTTTCAATTCCCGGCAGGTATCTTGTATTAATTCCATTCGAAAAAAAGATCGGTCTTTCCAAACAGATTTACAATCCAAGAGAAAAAAGAAGGTTAAGAAGTATTGTAAAATCCAATGTCCCGAAAGGTTTCGGCGTAATCATTAGAACCGTTGCAGCGGGTCAGGATGAGAATCTGATACTCGACGATCTCAACAGTCTTATCACAATGTGGAATGATATTCAGTCAAAAGTAAAAAGCTCCGAACCGCCGTGCATTCTCTACAAAGATCTTTCAACCACTTCTTCAGTGGTCAGAGACCTTTTTAAGGAAGATATAAGCAAGGTAATCGTCGATTCCAAAAAACTTTACAGGGAAATAAAATCATATATAGACGAAACTTCTCCGGAATTCTCGGAGAAAGTCGAACATTATTCAGGCAGTCAGCCGTTGTTTGATGTTTACAATATTGAAAAACAGATCGAGGAATCCCTGCAGAGAAAAGTATGGCTTAAGAACGGCGGCTATATTATAATAGAAGCTACCGAAGCAATGACCGTAGTGGATGTAAACAGCGGAAAATATGCAAGACACAGGGATCAGGAGATAAATTCTCTCAATACAAATCTCGAATCTGCCAAAGAAATTGTAAGGCAGATCAGACTGAGGGATATCGGCGGAATTATTGTGATTGATTTTATAGATCAGTATGACGAGAAGAACAGAAGAAGACTCTATGAGGAAGTAAAAAAGGAGTTTAAAAATGACAGAGCCAAATCCACGATACTTCCTGTCAGTGAATTCGGAATTGTTGAGATCACCAGGCAGAGGATACGTCAGAATATTATTCATACAATTTCTGACAGATGCCCGATGTGCAAAGGCACAGGTCACGTTCAGTCGCGCGCAACCTTTATCAACAGATTCGAAAGATGGATCAAGAGATACAGGGGCGGGAGCAACGGCAGAAACATTGCCGTAAGCGTCAATCCTTTCATAATGAATTATCTTACCGGCGGATTTATCAGCAGGATCACTAAACTGAAGTTAAATAATCTTCTTAATATTAAACTTGTTGAGGATGAGAATCTTGCCCTTGATGAGTTCAGGGTCTTTTCAAAAAAAGCCAACAAGGACGTCACGGAAGAATTCGATAATTAACATTAATTATCTCTTCGGAAATAAATCAGCTTTTCATTTCAGATAATTCCTTCAGATAATCAAAGGAATAAATTCCCGTATTATGTCCGTCTTTCCAGAAGATCTGTATGGCGTAATTTCCGACCGGCTCTATCTTTTCAATCTCATAAAATCCCGCAGCTTTAAATGGATCTTTAATCGGAATGTAAGAACTGAACAATACAGTTTCACCTTTGCAGTGAACACACGGGCATTCGTCTCTTAGCAGATTCATTCCGATTTCCGAAACGGAATCATCATTCCAGATTATACTGAGTTTATTATCTTCGGTCCTCTTGATCTTTTTCGGATTCATTGTATAAGAATTTTATTTTAATTCCCCGGCAGTATCTTTTTCCGGATCAGTTTTTCTAAATGAAAAAATATTTTTTCTTTTCCCCGGATCAGGCAGATAAACATCCTTGAATTTAGGCAGCTCCTTTACTTTTACAAAAATAATAAAAGCATTTGCAAACAGCATTATTCCCGCTATAAGAAATATATATCTCATCTGAAGTTTATATAAAAGCGCTGTACACAGCAGCGGACCGAGAAGGTTTCCGAGCAGAGTTGAGCTTGATGCAATTCCCATTATACCGCTTTTTCTGTCGTCGCTTATATATTTGTTAATGTTTGAATAAATTACGGGAATAATGCCGCCTACGCAGAGTCCCAGAAACGCCCTGACCGGAAAAAGCAGGTAAGGATTATAAACAAATGAATGAAGACAGTAGGCAATTCCCGCTCCGGTTACAGCCATTATAATATTCTTTTTGTAACTTTTAGTATCATTTCTTTTTCCCCACCAAGGAGAGGAGATAACGCTGAAGACTCCTATTGTTGCATATATCGCGCCTGTCAGAGTGGAAAGAAATTCCGTGCCGGTCGTTATTGATTCAACAAAAAGCGCAAACACCGGCTGAGCTACGGTAATTGAAATCTGCAGAAAGACTATTGAGACCATAGAAAGAAGCAGAAATGATTTCGAAAATACATATCTGTAATTATCTCTGAGACTATACAGCCTGGCTGATTCCTTTTTCGGAGGTTCCTTGACATTCAAAAGAACAAGAAATCCGCTGATGATGCACATTGCCGATGTTATAAAAAATACTGTTCTGTATGAGGTCATATCCGAAATGAATCCTCCTATGAAAGGTCCGATTACTGTTCCCGAAGAAATAGAAGTCTGCAGAATGCCGATTGCATATCCGGATTTTTCCTTCGGTGTCCCGGAGGAAACAAGGGCAAGAGAGGAAGCAATGAAACCGCTTATTCCGCCCTGCACCATCCTGAAAAAGAATAGCTGATATACATCTGCGGAAAAGCCGATCAGTAGCTGTGATAATGCAAGACCGAATATCGCTCTGAGTACCATCGTTTTCTTTCCGAACCTGTCCCCTAGCATTCCCCAGACAGGCGTCAGAATAAAAGACAGTATGAAAGGACCGCTGAAAACAATACCGCTCCAGAATTCAAGTTCGTGTGGATCCGTTATTCCAAGTTCACGTACATAAAAAGGAAGAAACGGAATTACCATACTCATTCCGGCCATTGCAACAAACTGTGATATCCAGATACTGTACAGATTTTTACGCCAGTTCTCCAACCGTTATTCTGATAATTTATTATTAACAAATTAAATTACAAATGTTAATTCTATTATTAAACATACAAATGTCTTATAATTATTAGACATTAACAAATCCTTCCAAATCGTTTTTCTTTAAAATCAAAGATTCGTTGGTTTCTGTTTACTTTCTTTTATGCGGTCCTCCCGACAGGAGCATCCGAGGGCAGGCTCGAAAGTAACAAAGAAAAGTCGTCCCGAGCACTCGGGATGAATAATTGCCTAAATTCGTGATAAATTACTAATAATTTCCAAATCAAAATTTGTTTCGCAAATTTCCCGGACATGGGAAATTTTATTGATGCAATTTATCATGAATTCTTAACGGCAATAATTCACATGCGGCTGGTTTTTAAAAATTAAGGAACAGTTCAAATCTATTTATGAATTAATATATTTTGAAAGAAATAAATTTATTTTGGACGGCTCTGAGACATTAAAATAACCGGATTCATATTTTCCGAAGGTAAATACTCAGTCTGAAAATTTCCGGGCTATACTGTTTTTTTTATTAAAAGCAACACTTTTAAAAGCGTGTTTTTTTAATTCATTGCTAATCTTACAGTGAATAATTATTTTTATCAGAAAAAATATCCTTAATGGCAAAAGGTTTTAATGTTCTGTTTGTAACCAGCGAAGTTTACCCATACTCCAAGACCGGCGGTCTGGCAGATATCTCCAATTCCCTTCCACAGGCGCTTAATTCTTTAGGAAATGACGTAAGAATAGTCTCTCCTAAATACGGTCAGCTTGACGAGAGAAAACTTCAGATACACGAGATCAAAAGATTAAAAGATCTTAAGATAAACGTAAACGGCAAAGACACCAAATTCAGTATTAAATCTTCTTTCATTCACGGGAAAAATACCAAAGCTCAGATGTATCTGCTTGAAAGCCTTGATTACTTTAAAAATAAAGGCATCTATCAGAACTCTAAGACTAAAAAGGATTTTCCCAATAATGACGAGCGATACATATTCTTCTGTAAAGCCGCAATAGAGATACTTGAGATACTGCAGTGGAAACCTGATGTGATTCACTGCAACGACTGGCAGACCGGACTTATCCCTGCTTTTATTAAAACTATTTATAAGGACAACAGTTATCTCAAAGATATAAAGACACTTTTTACAATTCATAATCTTGCATACCAGGGAAATTTTGCAAAAACAAAATTTCATAAAACCGGATTACCGGATTCAGTTCTTACTGAAAAGGGCGGTCTTCATTACGGACAGTTCAGTTTTCTTAAAACTGGTCTGAACTATGCCGACAAGATCTCAACCGTAAGCGAAAAATATTCAGAAGAAATCAGAAGCGACAAGGAATTCGGATGCGGTCTTGAAGACGTTTTGAATGCAAGAAAAAAAGACCTGACCGGAATTCTCAACGGAATTGATTATACGATATGGAATCCTGTAGTTGACAAGCTTATTCCATACAGATATACTTATCAGGAAATCCCTCTTAAGTATGAGAATAAAAGGGAACTCCTTGAAAAATTCAAAATGGAATATGATGAGGAGATTCCGCTTATTGGAGTTATCAGCAGACTTGTGGACCAGAAAGGATTTGATCTTATTGAAAAAATACTTCCGCAGCTGATGAAAGAGGATGTGAAGCTGATAATACTGGGTGACGGAGAGGAAAAATATCAGAAGTTTTTAAAGAAAGCTGAAAAGAAATACAAGAACAAGCTTGCAGTATATATCGGATTTGATGAAGAACTCGCGCATCAGATCGAAGCTGCATCGGATATGTTCCTGATGCCTTCAAAATACGAACCATGCGGACTGAATCAGATGTATTCGCTCAGATACGGAACAGTTCCAATCGTCAGAAATACAGGCGGACTTGCCGATACAATCAAAGATTACAGAAAACCGAATGGTAACGGATTTCTTTTTAATAAATATGACAGCGGAGAACTGTTTAAAACAATTATGACAGCCGTTGATCTTTTCAAGAACAACAAAAGCAAATGGAACACGCTTCTCAGACAGGGAATGTCGCTTGATTTTTCCTGGAAGGTGTCGGCTAAGAAATACATGAAACTGTATAAAAGTGTGGCAGGATCCAAGTAGAAGATGAACAGCAATGTATGAACAAAGCAGTATTCTTTGACCGCGACGGCACTCTGATAGAAGAAGTAAATTATCTGAAAAAAAAAGAAGAAATCAGTCTGTTTCCCGAAACTATAAAAGCACTTCGGAATTTAAAAAAATCCGGATTTCTAAATATCATCATTACAAATCAGTCCGGAATTGCCAGAGGTTATTTAAGTGAAGATGATCTCAGCGCAATCCATTCTGAATTGAGAAAAATGCTGACTGAAAATGAATCGGAACTTATAGACAGCATTTATTATTCTCCGTATCACAAAGACGGTATCATTGAAAAATATAAGACCGACAGCGATCTGAGAAAACCCAATACCGGAATGATAAGAAAAGCCGCCGAAGATCACGATATCAATCTTGACGAATCATTTTTTGTGGGTGATAGTTTCAACGATATGCTCTGCGCAGAGAATGCCGGTCTGAAAAAGATACTCGTAAAAACCGGTTACGGTAAAAATGATTACGGGAAATGTATTGAGAATAATTTAATGCCGGATTATTTTGCCGGAGATATTTTCGAAGCTTCCGAATACATTCTGAATTCTGAAAATCACACTGAGTAAAAAAATTAAATATAACCATATCCTGAAATACAAAATCAAAAATTCAATCTTAATATTAACTGCACTGCTCTCGTTTTCCGCAGTTTTTCAGAGCTGTGAAAATAATCCGAATGATGTAGGTCAGGGATTTCTTCCCGTGATCGATACTTCAAGCGTCCGATATCTTGATTCCGAAACAGACACAATGAATATTTCAAATGAGAATTACAAAAAATTCATCAATAATTTCGGCGCACTGAAGATCCTCGTCGGCAGGTATAAAAATTATGAATCAAAAGCTCTTTTGAAATTTACCGGAATCGGTGCGGATTATGACAGCGCTGTAATAATTTCATCTAAGCTTACCCTGAAATATGCTGATTATTATTTCAAGGAAAAAACCGGCATGACCTCGTTCAATGTATACAGGGTGCTGGATGACCTGAACTATACTACTATTACCTATGACTCAGTTAATTCTTCAAATTTCGGAAGTACTTCTCTGGGAAATTATAACGGAGTAGTCAATGATTCTTCATCTATTGATATCACTCTTGATAATCAGACTGTCAGAGACTGGCTTGAATCAGCGGCTGATTCAACATATCCGAATAGGAACTACGGTATCTTACTTCAGCCGGAAATGTCATCCTCTGTGATAAAGGGATTCTATTCGTTCAACAATACTACGGATCTTGTTCCTTTTGTTACCGTTATTTATTCAAAGAACAACGAGACGGATACGCTGATTTTGAATAAATCCGATTATGTAACATTGTCAGACGCTCCTGTTTCCATTATCCCTCAGGACAGGTTTATGCTTCAGAACGGGATCGCTTTCAGGAATCTGCTCAGATTTGATCTGACTAAACTGCCGCCGAATGTTATCATAAACAACGCTACTCTGGAATTTACACTTGATAATTCACTCTCATTCATTTCCGCCGAGACTGATAAAAGATTAGTGATAGGGACAATACTTGACAGCTCTTTAAAGACTGACAGTCTTTATACTGATGCATTTCTGCTTGACAGCATAAAGTATTCAGTAAGTCTCAATCCGGTCTTTCAAAGATGGAATTCAGGGAATCTGCCGAATCTCGGTATATCCATGAAGAACTTATTTGAACTTCAGAATTTAGATAACTTTGTTTTTTATTCGCCTTCATATGCAGATACGACGAAACGTCCGAGATTAAAAATCACTTATACACCGAGGAGTCAATGAAAAAAACATTAATTATATTTACACTGTTGCTTCTTAATGCGGGATCTTCATTCTCCCAGCAGGAAATTGCAGGCGGTTCGCCTTATTCGATTTTCGGCATAGGCGATATAAATTATTTTACGAGTCAGCGGACTTACGGGATGGGAATAACAGGCGTTTCATTGCTTGGCAATTATATAAATAATCTGAATCCTGCAGCTGTTACAAAACTCAATGCAACCACTATCAACATGAATTTTAACTACGGATTCCTTAAATCATCAAGCGCATCCGATGTTAACAAAGTATCAAACGGAAACCTTCTCGGGATAAACATTGGAATTCCCTTTGACCAGGGAAGAGGATGGGTGATGACACTCGGATTTAATCCGTACAGTAAAGTTGATTACAATGTAAAGCTTAACGGAACCGTCGGAGGACAGAACTATGCCCAGTCTTATTCAGGTGTCGGCGGATTATCAAGGATCAATATTGGTATGGCTTACAGTATAATGAGGGAGATCAATGTCGGGCTGGAATATAATTATTCTTTCGGTGAAATAAAGAACGATAATTTTATAGATTTTACAAATGCCAATTACAATGATTCAAGAATAAAAAATCAGACAGATTTTCAGAAATCATTTTTAAAAGGCGGAGTAATTTTTGAACTCGGTAAGATCTTTAAAGTGATAAGACTCAGAGGCCTGACACTTGGATTTGTATTTCAGTCCGGGCTTAATCTTAATGCATCCAAAGAAGGGATTTACACGACTTCAATTTCTACAGATACAGTCAGCATCAAGGATGGTCAGATAGAGATCCCAAATACATACGGATTCGGATTGACAAATGTGTTCAATAATAAAATTGTCGTAAGCGCTGATATGCTGTATCAGGACTGGAGCAATTACAGGGAATACGGACTGCCGCGGGAAGGATATCAGAAATCCTACAGGGGCGGACTTGGAGTCGAGTTTCTGCCGAGCAATACGAATACAAGTTTCTGGGGAAAGAATACATACAGACTCGGTACATTTTATGAAACTTCATATTACAAATTCAACGGCGAAAGTATAAATACTCTCGGTTTCAGAGGAGGGATAAATATCCCTATCAGTAAATTTAATTCACTGGACTTCGGAGTGAATTATTCATTCAGAGGGAAAACGGAAAGCGGACTTGTAAAGGATGAATTCCTGAACTTTACCGCCGGTGTTAATTTCGGAGAGATCTGGTTTATAAGACCAAGTGATGAGGACAGATAGAAATAAATTTTTAACATAGAAATAAAAATATTCTGAAATGGAAAACATAAGACACACTCTTAAAGATTATGACAAAGATATTTTTGATGCGATCAGTAGAGAGACTCTTCGTCAGGCGGAAAAACTTGAGCTCATAGCTTCGGAAAATTTTGTTTCAAAAGCGGTTCTTGAAGCGGCCGGATCCGTTCTGACAAACAAATATGCAGAAGGATATCCGGGAAAAAGATATTACGGCGGATGCGAATATGTTGACATTGCCGAAGATCTTGCGCGTGACAGGGCAAAGGAACTTTTCGGAGCCGAGTATGCAAACGTTCAGCCGCATTCAGGAAGTCAGGCAAACATGGCTGTATATTTTACGCTTGTAAAGCCGGGCGATAAAGTTATGGGAATGGATCTTTCACACGGAGGACATCTTACTCACGGCTCGCCTGTGAATTTCTCAGGTCAGCTTTATAATTTTACACAGTACGGAATAAATCCCGATACAGAGCTTCTGGATTATGATCTTATCGAGCAGGTTGCTCTTAAAGAAAAGCCAAAGATGATCACTGTCGGAGCAAGCGCTTACTCAAGGAATATTGATTATAAAAAATTCAGGGAGATCGCTGATAAGATAAATGCGTTCCTCCTGGCAGACATAGCTCATCCTGCCGGACTCATATCGAAAAAACTTCTGAATGATCCCGTGCCTCACTGTCACGTTGTAACAACCACGACACACAAGACCCTCAGAGGTCCCAGAGGAGGAATGATCCTGATCGGAAAAGATTTTGAAAATCCTTTCGGAAAAGTAGCTCCGAAATCCGGAAGAATAAAAATGATGAGCGAGCTTATTGATTCTATGGTAATGCCCGGAATACAGGGCGGACCGCTTATGCATGTAATCGCTGCCAAAGCGGTTGCATTTAAAGAAGCACTCGAAGATGATTTTCTCGTTTACTGCAAACAGGTTATTAAGAATGCCCAGGCGTTTGCAGAGAAACTAATTTCTCTGGACTATAAAGTAATATCAGGTGGAACTGACAATCATCTGATGCTTGTGGACCTGAGGAATAAAAATATTTCCGGAAAAGCTGCTCAGGAAGCGCTTGATCTGGTTGGAATTACCTGCAATAAAAATTCAGTTCCGTTTGATGATAAAAGTCCGCTTGTTACCAGCGGCATAAGATTAGGCACCCCCGCTCTTACCACAAGAGGAATGAAGGAAAGCGAAATGGAAAATATCGCTGTCATGATCGATAAGGTTATTTCCGATCCTAAAAATGAAAATGTGATGAAAGAGATATCTGAAGAAGTCAAAAACCTGACTTCCGGGTTTAAATTGTACGATGACATTAACATAGGTTAACCTGAAGGAATGATATGATCACGGATCCGCATAATGATCAGGAAAATACGGACAACGGAAAAAGTCCGGATGAAATGACATTCCTTGAACATCTGGAAGAATTAAGATGGAGAATAATCAAGTCAGCGATTGGTGTTTTAGTTGCTTCGATCATTGTGGGAATTTTCATAAGCTGGATAATGGATAATGTACTTCTGCTTCCCGCAACAAAGACAGTTCCGCCGCTGAAATTACAGAACATAAAGCCGTTCGGACAGTTTACTTTATACATGGAAGTGATCATCTTCGGAGGTATAATTCTCAGCATTCCGAATCTGATATATCAGTTCTGGAAATTCATTGAACCGGCTTTGAAACCGGGCGAGAGCAGATACATAAAAAGTATTGTTATATTTTCAAGTATATGTTTTCTTGCCGGCAATCTGTTTGCTTATTTTGTCCTGCTTCCTACTGCGCTTGAATTTTTCGCTTCATTCGGTTCAAGCATAATCGACAACATAATTGCAATAGATGAATATTTCAGTTTTATAATTTCAACAATTCTTGCAGCAGGACTCGTGTTTGAACTTCCGATGATATCTTTTTTTCTGTCAAAGATCGGGATCCTTAAACCCCAGTTCATGAGAAAATACAGGAAACACGCAATTGTTCTTATTTTGCTGGCTGCCGGAATCCTGACGCCAAGTCCGGATGTTACAAGTCAGCTTCTGCTTGCAGCGCCTTTATTTATTCTATATGAAATAAGTATAATTATCTGCAAATTTTCTCAGAAGAAAAAAACCGAAGAACCTGCTGAAGTAAATTCGGCATAAACAAAATAAATTTATAATTGAATCTTAAGACCATATCAAAACCGATCGAAAAAGAACTTGAAGTCTTTGACAAAAAGTTCTCTTCATCTCTGAAATCCAAAGTAGCGTTAATTGATCTTATCACGAAATATATTTTAAGGCAGAAAGGAAAGAAGATAAGGCCGGTGCTTGTTCTTCTTTCTGCAAAGCTCTGCGGTGAGATTAATGAAAGATCATTCATCGCTGCTAATCTGGTTGAACTCCTTCATACCGCGACTCTCATACATGATGATGTTGTGGATGATGCAAAGACAAGAAGAGGCATCGCTTCAATTAATGCAAAATGGAAAAATAAAGTGTCTGTGCTTATCGGAGATTATCTCCTTTCCAAAGGACTGCTGACTGCAATTGACAATAATGAATTTGAATTTCTTAAACTTACTTCGGAAGCTGTGAAGAGCATGAGTGAAGGAGAACTTCTCCAGATCCAGAAAGCCAGGAATTTTGATGCGACTGAAGAAACTTATTTTAAAATTATCTCTGACAAAACCGCCTCTCTGATAAAAACCTGCTGCAAACTGGGAGCTCTCAGTACTGCAGAGAATAAAGAGGATGTTATCAGACTCGGAATTTACGGGGAAAATATCGGGATTTCCTTTCAGCTTACAGATGATGTCCTTGATTATACCGGCAGGAAAAAACTTCTGGGTAAGTCAACGGG
The DNA here is from genome assembly GCA_018266875.1 of Bacteroidota bacterium. Classification (GTDB taxonomy): domain Bacteria; phylum Bacteroidota; class Ignavibacteria; order Tepidaquicellales; family Tepidaquicellaceae; genus UBA2330. The sequence goes on along the minus strand of JAFDZR010000011.1, from coordinate 47,030 downwards.
AAACGATCTCAAGGAAAAGAAATTCACGCTCCCGCTGATATACTCGCTTAAAAAAGCGCCATCAAAAAAATCAAATGAAATAATGAAACTGATCAAAAGCGATTCAGATAAGAAGTTCGTTAAAGTCTATGATTTTGTAATGGAATACGGCGGAGTTGATTATACTATTTCAAAAGCTCTTGAACATTCCCAAAAAGCTTCTGAAGCTCTAAGTTCATTCACGGACTCCGAAGCGAAAAATTCTCTGTCGGATTTTGCAGTTTTTGTAAGCGGCAGGGAGTTCTGAATATCCCGCGTTACAGATTTTCATTTGTACATTTCATCGATCTCATCTTTGTATAATTTTTCCACAAATGCTCTTTTGATCTTCATTGTCGGAGTCAGTTCGCCGCTTTCAACTGCAAAAGACCTTTCTGTCAGTATAAACTTTCTTATCCTTTCATAATTTGAAAGTGCGCTCTGAGCGGAATCAATATCACGCTTTATGAGCTTTATCAGATTCTTATCCCTAACGAGTTCACGGAATGAATCATGAATTATACCGTTGTCTTTCGCAAATTTAATTAATTCATTCTTTACAGGAACGATAAGCGCGGTTACAAACAGTCTTTCATTTCCTATTACCATTACATTCTCAATATAATCAATGTGCGAAACTATCTCTTCAATATGTGTCGGCGAAACATATTTCCCTCCCGATGATTTAAACAGAGATTTCTTTCTGTCGGTGATCTTCAGAAATCCGTCACTGTCCATCTCACCTATGTCCCCAGTATAAAGCCAGCCGTCTTTAATGGTTTCGGAAGTTGAAGCCGGATCCATGTAATAACCTTCCATCACCAGATCTCCTTTAACCGTAATTTCATTTTCAGATGTAAATCTCAGCTGAACTCCCTGCAGCGGCTTTCCAACCGTGCCGTATTTGTTGCTGCCCGGACTGTTTACCGAAATGACGGGTGAAGTCTCGGTCATACCGTATCCTTCCAGTACAGTAAGTCCGATCCTTTCAAAGAATTCGCCGATATTTTTATTCAGCGCTCCGCCGCCGGAAACAAGAAACCTCAGAGCCCCGCCTGTTTTTTCACGGATCTTCCTGTATACAAGTTTATCCGCAAGTTTCCATCTCAGACTTTTTTTACTAATGCTGCCGTCCTTTGCAGTGCTGATTGCCGCGAGAAAAATTTTTTTCTGAATGCCGCTGCTGAGATCTTCCGGACTTTTCATTATTCTTGAATACAATTTATCCAGCAGTCTCGGCACTGTAATGATTATTGTCGGGCGGACTTCCCTCATCTGTACTGATAGTGTTTCAATGCTCTGTGCAAAATATATCTGCGCTCCGGAAAAAAATGCCAGATAATAGCCCGCCAGTCTTTCGTATGCGTGAGAATAAGGGAGATACGAAAGGAACCTGTCCGATTCATTGATTGTAAGGACTTTCCTGCAGGCAAGCAGATTACTGCTGAGGTTTTTATGGGATAGCATAACGCCTTTGGGATTGCCGGTGGTGCCGGATGTATAGATGATTGTTACAAGATCCCTGTTTTTGATATGTGAAGACAATACATCCAATGAATCAATTATTTCTTTAAAAGAATTATTTATTCCTGAATCTATAATATCTGAAAACAATTTAATATTTCTATTGTAATTATCCGGATTGATATCATTGAATACGACCATGTTCTTTAGTTCAGGCAGATCTTCAATTCGGGACAAAACTTTTTCAAGCAGGAAACTGCCGGATACAAAACAGACCTTTGCCGAACTGTCTCTGAGGATATATTCGGTTTGTTCGGCGGACAGTGATGTGTAAACCGGAACGGAGATAATATTCATAAAAATACAGGCGAAATCCACAACAGCCCATTCCTTCCGGTTTTCGGAAATTATTGATATCCTGTCGCCTTTATTTATTCCGTTTGCCCTGAAGTAATTAATTACCTTATATACATCTTTGACAAATTCATTCAGGGAAAAGGGAATGTAATCATCATCAAGCTTTGTAAAGAAAATTTCCTTCTCAGGATCAAATTTTCTGACATAATCAAAAAACATTTCAGGCAGCGTATTTGACATAATAATTGATCAATATGAAATTTTAAAAATCCTGTTGCTTACTGTTCCTCAGGCGGCAATACTCATTGAAAAACCACAAAAACTCCTCAATAATACCAAAACGAGTTAATATATACTTGATTGTTTTAAATCAAAATACTAATTTGATTCTAAATTAATGCTAAATTTTTTTTTACGAAAGGAAAATTAATGAAAAGAACTACACTTTTTTTATCCATACTATTATCGGTTTTCATATTAAATGATCTGAGCGCTCAGACCACAACTGTAAGATATACTTATTCAAGACCTGCCTGGACTGTAGGATTCGGTCCTGCATGGAATCTGGCTACAAATGACGCTTACGGACGCGCAAATTACAGTTCAAATGACCAGATCCTGAGAGATAATTACGGAATGAGATGGGGAGTCGGCGGTTATATTTACGGAAAATACAGTCCCGGAAAGACCAAAGCTGACAGAATATTTCTCGGATTTGACTATAAAGGAATGTCGAACAGTGATTTTGATTCACAGGGAAATAAAACCAAATATGATATAATGACATTCGATGCAGGTTATGAATATCTTTTTTACGGAACATACGGTTTCAGAAGCTATTACGGCATTGGTCTGACAGGAAATATTATTTCCGGAAAATACAAACCAAACACGCCTTCTCTTACAAATGTTGAAAAGTCAATTGAATCAACATTCAGAGTCGGAATGGAAATCAAAGCCGGACTTGAGTTTGTTTTAAATAACTCCAAAAAAAATATCGGTATAAATGTCGGCGGAAGATATAATCTTATGAATCTTTTTAATGATGATAACGCTGCTCCGCTGCTCGGTCAGACTTCAGGTCTTAATCTTAATGACGGAAGTGAAGCCGGCGGTCCGGGATATAAAAGATATATCGGAATTTTCAGTCTGGATGTTGGTTTGAATATTTATCCTGACGTAAAAAAAACCAAGAGATAATACAAAACTTTTTTAAACCACTAAAAACTTAAAAAATAAGAAATTTCTTCTTAATTAGGTTAATTTAATTTTAAGTTTATCAATATCATTAAAATCAATAAATTTCTGTTCGCAGTAATATTTACCTGTATTACTGCGATTTTTTTCGTATCCTGTGAAAAGGAAAACAGCAGCGTTATAGATCCTTCTATTTCCGCTCCGCTGTTATCAAATGTATATCTCTCTACAGATACGGTTTTTACAACTTCCGGAAATCCGGTGATCTCTTTTTATACATCGGTCAACGTAAATTTAAACGGAGGTACTCAGCTTGAGTATGTAAACTGTTCTGTAATAGATCCGGACGGCAATACGGTCGGAGTTATTCACCTGTCAGACAACGGCACACAGCCTGATTCTACTGCAGGCGACGGGATTTACAGCGCAATAGTCAGCATCAGCAATATCAGCTGCCTTATCACTGGAAAATATAAACTTGAATACCTGGCACTGAATAATACCGGACTTTTCAGCAATCTTATTTCATCGGAACTGACGGTTGTGAATACTTTAAATGCTCCTCCAGTAATATCCGGAACATTTCTTCCTGACAGTGTGGTAAGACCTGCTCAGGGCGCAGATTCTGTCCTGCTTACAATTTCCGTTAATGTGACTGATCCTGACGGATACTGCGACATAAAGGGAGTAACTTTTGTAACTGTAAGACCCAACGGAATAACCCTGCCTCCGATTCCTATGACAGATAACGGAAACGGAGATTTTATTTTTTCAAATTATGTTTCTTACAGCTCGGATCCTACTTCATACGGATACTATAAATATACTTTCACGGCAAGAGATAATTCGAACCTTAACAGCGCGCCGGTTGCTGACAGCATAAAATTTGTAATGCCTCAATGAGAACTTTAATTCTAATATTATTATTTTCAGGAGCTGTATCCGCTCAGAATATTCATAAAGCTGAAGATTACAGACTTGGGAGATTTAATGAAAAAATATTTTTTCAGTCAAGAAGCAATCCTGTTTTTCTCAATCAGACAGTCGTCCCTGTAAATTCAAAAAATCCGATAAGTAATTTCATCACAGACATACTGCTGAACGGAGATACGGTCTGGTTTGGAACCGGCAGCGGTATTATGAGAACAATAGATAATTTCAACAGCTTTCAGTATTATTACGGACTTGAACCTTTCGGTAAAGATGACATTGCCGGAATAAATCTGAAAGATAAAGTCATTGCAGCATCAACAGCAGTAAGCGAAGAGATCAACAATGAATCTGTTCCCACTGGAACCGGAATAAAAATTTCAACTGATTACGGAGCAAACTGGTCCGCGTATCCCCAGCCGGTCGATTCACAGAGTGATTCAGTTATTATCTACGGAGCAAATACAATTTATGCGCTGCCTGTAACCGTCAGACAGCAGAATCTTTCATATGATATTGCTATTACAAAAACCCGAAATGATCCATCGAATTATACAATATGGATATGTTCATTTGCCGGCGGTCTCAGAAAATCAACGGATTACGGCGCAACATGGACAAGAGTTCTGCTTCCGCCTGACGATCTTGACAGCATTAATGTTGATGTCACCGGATATACATTTAATCTGAATCCGAGAGATAATCTCAATCAGAGAGTTTTTACCATTACAGCAGTTAATGATTCTACGCTGTACGTCGGAACAGCAAACGGTATCAATGTCTCATCTAGCTGGGGAGTAAACTGGAGAAAATATAATTTTCAGAATACCGATCCGAATGCTGCGGGAAACGGTATTTCGGGAAACTTCGTGGTTAATCTCGATGTACAGAAATTTGAAGATAAAACGATCGTATGGGGTGCAACCAGAAGGGCTGAATCGCCAAGTGAATTTGACGCATTGAGTTATACCTCCAACGGCGGCGCAAACTGGTTCAGCACTCTTCCGGATATAAAACCAAACGGAATGTCTTTTTACGGTTCGCTGGTATATGGCTTTACGGATGACGGTTTGTGGAGAAGCGAATTCGGGAATTTCAACTGGGCAAAGGCAGGTGTAATATATGATGAGAGAACAAAGGACCAGCTGAGAACCACACAGTTCTATTCCGGAAATCATATAGGTGATACTCTTTATTTCGGAAGCGCTGACGGACTGCTCAGGACCACAGAGCTCGGACAGCCGTGGATCGGGAAATGGACGATATTCAGGTCGGTGTCAGCTATAGATCTCTCTTCTGACATTAAAACCTATGCAGCTCCAAATCCATTTTCACCTGATGACGAGATCACAAGGATATTTTACAAGAGCACGTCATCTGTTTCAAAAGTAACGATAAGAGTTTTCGATTTCGGAATGAATCCGGTAAGAACAATAATACAGAATGCGTCAAGATCAGGAACTGATGAACTTTACACTTCATGGGACGGAAGAAATGACAACGGACAGAGGATAGCAAACGGAGTTTATTTCTACAGGGTTGAGATAAATGACGAAGATCCTGTATGGGGAAAAATAATTTTACTTGAATAAGGAATAATTTTTGAAAAGATATATATTAATAGCGGCTTTTATTTTTACATGCAGTCATATTGCAGAGGCGCAGCTTGGCAGTTACGCAGGCGCTTTTTCAAGAATGGGATTTGGAGCAAGGGGAATGTCAATGGGGAATGCTGTTTCCTCGGATGTTTTCGGGGATGTAAGCGGGATTTATAATCCCGCTCTGGCTACTTTCCAGACTGAAGGAAAAATTGATGTCGGATATACCTTTCTTAGTCTTGACCGCAGACTGAACTATGTGGGCTTTACTAAAAAATTCAAACTTCCCAATCAGGATCAAGGCGGCGCAGGTATTACTCTTGCATGGATCAACGCCGGAGTGAGTGACATTGACGGAAGGGATAATGATACCAGACAGATAGGTCTTTTCTCAACTTTCGAAAATGAATTTTATCTCGGTACTTCATTTATTCTAAGTGACAGGCTTTCTCTTGGTGTCGGATTTAAACTGTATTACGCTAAACTTTTTGAGGAAGTCACCTCTTCTTCATTTGCAATAGACCTTGGAGGAGTTTATAAAGCTAATAAAAATCTTGCAATTGCCCTTACATTCAAAGATCTCGGCGCTAAATATAAATGGCAGACTACCTCCATTTACGGCAGTAACGGAAATTCTACTGAAGATAAATTTCCCTCGCTGCTCGAACTCAGCGGTACTTATCTGCTCCCTGAAAATTACGGAACTGTTTCGGTTGGATTCCTTCAGCATCTGAATCCTGATTCTGAATCTTTTACTGACGCAGGTTCAGTATCAACCAAATCCAATAATTCGGTTGTCAGAATCGGAGTCGAAACAAATCTTATTAAACAGGTAAAGCTGAGAGCCGGACTTGACAGAATTGATTTTTCCGCAGATGATTTAATTGGGAATCTTAAACCCTCATTCGGTTTCGGACTAGATAAAAATTTTTCAAAAAGCATTAATCTCGGTGTTGATTATTCAGTTCAGCTGGAACCGTTTTCTCATGACCTGATCCAGAACATCGGTGTAGTTTTTAAATTTAAATAATTATGAAATTTTCAGTAATAATAATTTTATCAGTAATCTTTTCTGCGTTTTTTCTGAATGTATCATATTCGCAGAATGACGGCGCGGGAAACACAGGTTTTTCCTTCCTGAAATCAGGCGTCGGAGCCAGATCCCTTGCCATGGGAGAAGCATATTCTTCAGTGACTGAAGATGCTTCTGCATTCTTCTATAATCCGGCAAGATTGAATCAGGGCTCAAAGACTAATGTCCTTATCATGCATAATGCATCCGCTCAGGATCTCAATACGGATTTTGTCGCAGTGAAATTTCCGTTTGGTGAAAAAATTTCCATGGGGATCGGATTTCATACCACCGGTATCAATGACATAGAAGTAAGAAATATTCCGGGTGCCGCTCTTGATAAATTCGACTCAAGAAATCTTTCCACCGGAGTTTCCTTTGGATACATGATTAACCGCGAAATATCCGTAGGGATTACCGGAAAACTCCTGTATGAAAAAATTTATGTGGATGAAGCCTCCGGAGTTGGGTTTGATTTCGGTACAAATTACTCAAAGGATAATTACAGCTTTGCTTTTGTAATTTCCAACATCGGATCTGTTAATGCTCTTAAAAATCAGGAAACTAAACTCCCGTCCTCAGTAAGATTCGGCGGCAGTTATAAATTCAGCAAAGATAAATTTGATTTTAATCTGGCGCTTGAAGGATTTAAAACTCTTGACGGCGGAACCTTTCATGCGCATACCGGAGCTGAAGCAGGATATAAGGATATAGTTTTTCTTAGACTGGGTTATCAGAGCAGTTATGAAAATAAAAGCATTACCACGGGCATCGGTTTCAAATACAAAGCGCTGAATGTGGATTATGCCTTTATTCCCTCAAAGAATAGTTTCGGATCAGGAAATGTTTTTTCTCTCGGGATAAACTTCTGATCTAATAAACGGAATCATGTCTTCTTTATATTTCAGATTAAATAAATACCTGGAAAACGGGGATAATCTCTATAAAGTATTTTTTGTTCTCTCGCTCCTTCTTGTCTTATTCAAGATCCACTCTCTCCTTATTACGGATATTCAGCCATGGGATGAAGGAATGTATGCAACACGTCTGCTCTCAATTCATCTCAACGGGGATTTCTTTGATCAGTATTCCCATTCCGTTGGGAAGTTTTATTCCGCATCTCATCCCCCGCTGCTTATATGGGCCGGATACTTTTTTACACTCATTTTCGGTGTTCACGCCATTGTCCTGAAATCATTTATTTTTATTCTCTCCTTGCTTTGTATTCTGCTGATCCTTCTGCTCGGCAGGGAATTGTTCTCCCTGAAAATTGCCTTTTACTCCGCGCTTATCTTCAGCAGCAATATTATTTTCTCAGTCTTCTCTCAGAGATTTCAGTTCGATATTCCATATACTTTCCTTATCCTGCTTTCTTTCTATTTTCTGGTGCTGTATACCCGCACCGCAAAATATAAATATATAATATACATTGGGATTGCTTTCGGCGCATGTCTGATGGTTAAGATTCTTGTCGGGTTTTATATTCCTATTGTCATAGGTATATCCTACTTTTTCATAAAGGATAAAACAAATCTTAAGATCAAAGACATTGCTGTGCTTACTGCAATAGGGATCCTGATTGCCCTGCCGTGGCATGTGTATATGCTGGTTCATTACGGAAAGGAATTCACTGACTATTTCCTGAAGTATCACATCTATGACAGGGCTTTTATAGGTGTGGAGAACAGTGTTAAAAGATCAGGTATATTCTATCATGTGAATTATCTTATGTCAATCCTTCCTTACAGCGTGCTTGTGTTTTTCAGCCTGATAAAAGATTTTATCCGGAGAAAGGAACTTGACTGGAAAAGAATTTTTGTATGGATCTGGTTCATTACCGGAATGATAATCCTTACTGCATTCAAAACAAAACTTGAAGTTTATATTTTCCTGGTACTGGCTCCGTGCTGTTATCTGATCTCGCTCTTTGTTGAATCGGTTGAAAAGGAAAAGTTTTACGTTAAAGCGCTTTCAGTTACTTTTGTCCTTTTGAATTTTCTCTGGTTTGCAACTGAAGATATCAGACCTTTTCTGAAGGAATATGTTATGAGACCTGAAATTATGGTAACAGCAGTTTCAATTTTTTTAATTATTTTTATCGCATATTTCGGGGGAAAATTCATAGCACGCAGGTTTGATTTAATGAATACTTATTATATTTTTATTTTGGTATTCTTTTTGTCGGCCAACACATTTTATCTGATCAGAATACCCGAATGGGAAAGTAAATTTCAGATCTCGGAAATCAAGGATGAAATGGAAAAAAGCGGCAGGAAGAATCTTGTTTATGTTGCCACTAATTACAGGCATAATCCGCAGTTCAGTTTTTATTTCAATGGTCTGGATCTGAACTGGGACAATCCGATGTATAACTTTGAATTGATTGACAATAAAGACGGTATTGAACTGGTCAAAGATAAACTGAGCTCTCTTAAGAGAAATGATTATTTGATACTTGTCGAAAAAGATTATATTAACAGAGCCGATTATCCCGACTCAAAACTTTTTATCCCCGGGGATTTCAGCCTCAAAATGAAAAGAAAAGGATATGAACTTTATGAAAATTAATGAAAATTAATTTATGATCGAGACAATAAAGGTCAAGAATATTGAAAATGATGTAGAGTGGATTGAATTTCTTCGAAATCAGTACAACCTGTTTTTTGATCACAGATTCAATTCATACAATGATGTTTTTAAAAAAAAGATAAAATGGCATCATCTTATGTTCAGACCGGCTGGAACAAAAAAAATTGTAGCTGTAATGACAGGATGCGAAAGAATTGTTGACGGAAAAAAAACCTTCGTTTCCTGCGACGGTGTGAGCTATGGCGGTTTTTTATGGAAATTAAAATCTGATATTATTACTTACTTTGAAGTCATTAAAAGTTTCAAAACATATCTTCTGGAATCAGGCTTTGATCAGTGCGTGATTAGGAACCCGCCGTTCAGATACAATAATGTTCCCAATGAAGAAACTGATTATGCGTTGATAAAAGAAGGATTCAGCGTATCCAGCATTTCCCTTACAAATATTATTGATCTCAAGGAATTCAATTTTAAAAAGATCTCAGGTCCGAAAAAAAGATCGATCAGAAAATCATCTTCGCTTATTGAGGTAAGCATTTTGGAAGAGGAACTGACGAAAAAGAATTTTACGGAATTTTATGACGTACTTCTGCGGAACCGGGAACTTAAGAATGTAAAGCCAACACATTCCTTTGAAGAAATGATCTTCCTCAAGAATAAACTAAAAGATGAGATAGTATTGTTTACTGCGAGGATAGATAATGAACTTGCAGCTGTATGCGTGCTCTTCAGGATCAACAGCGATATGATACTGAATTTTTATCTCGCAGGTGATGAGAAATTCAAAATGAACAGAGTTTCGGAATTCCTGCTTTATAAATCTATTGAATGGTCGAAAGACAACGGATGCAAATATTATGATATCGGAACTTCAGATATGAACGGCAAACTGCTTGAAGGACTTTATGCCTTCAAAAAAAAATTCATGGCGCACGGATTCCTAAGAAAAACTTATGAACTTAAAATTAAATAAGAAAATTGAAAATTAAGAACAGGAAAATATTTATTACCGGCGGAGCCGGTTTTATCGGCAGTACCCTTGTATCCGGACTAATAAAAGATAATGAGATTACTATTTATGATAATTTCTCAAGAGATTCAATAAGATACAGGAACATCAGGTCAAAGAACCTTAAAATAATTAAGGATGATGTCCTTAATTCTGAAGGTCTGAAAAATGCCTGTGAGTATTTTAGACCTGAAATAGTGATTCATCTTGCTGCGGTTGCAGGAATCGATACTGTAATTGTCGATCCCGTCAAAACGCTTGACGTTAACATAAACGGGACATTCAATCTGATGAAAGCTCTTGAAAAATATTCCGGCAGACTTGAAAGAATTCTCGATTTCTCAACTAGTGAAGTCCTCGGTGCCTACGCATATAAATCCACTGAAAAATCAAATACCAATTTCGCTCCTGTGGGAGAAGCAAGGTGGACTTACTCGATAAGTAAAGTTGCCGGTGAACACATTGTTCACAGCTATTTTAAAAAACTCGGATACCCATGCGTAACCATAAGACCTTTTAATATCTACGGTCCCGGTCAGGTAGGAGAGGGAGCGATCCAGATATTTATTAAAAATGTTGTCAAAAAAAAGAATATTGAAATACACGGAGACGGTGACCAGATAAGATCATGGTGTTATATTGACGATATGATAGACGGTATAGAACTCTGCCTGACAAATAAAAAAGCAATCGGACAGGTCTTCAATATCGGAAATCCTAAAGGAACTATCACAATCTCATCCCTAGCTGAAAAAATTGTTACTTTGTGTAAATCCGGGTCAAAAATAATATACGTACCGAAGAATTATGTTGACGTCGAACTCAGGATCCCGAGTATTGAAAAAGCCAAAGAACTTCTAGGGTTTATTCCTAAAGTCGATCTGAATGAAGGTATATTAAAAACTTACAACTGGTATAGAAAAAATAATAAATGAATTTCTTTTATCTGGCGCATTCCGTGATGAGCTTTGAATGTCTGAAAGGAATGGTTTCAAACGGCATGATTCCTGAACTCGTTGTCATTCATAAGGATCTTGAAAGAGAAAAACTGAGATCAGAATTTTATGAACCGATTACACGTTTCTGCAGAGATAAAAATATTAAGCTTACGGAAACTGACAATGTAAATGAAATCAGTTCCGGCATTGAAAAATTTGATACAGGGATCTGTGTCGGATTTATGAACATTCTGAATAAAGAAATATTCTCAGTACCTGTAAACGGTATTTATAACTTGCATTGCGGCAGGCTTCCTGAATACCGGGGCAGGGCTCCGATCAGCAGAAGTATTATGAACGGAGAACAATTCCTGACAATTAGTATGCATAAAATTGATGAAGGAGTCGATTCCGGAGATGTCTGCATCGAACGTGAAATAAAAATTGAAAACACAGATGACGTTAATTCACTTTACAAAAAATGTTCTGACTTGAGTTCTGAATTAATAACTGATCTTCTGTATCAGCTGGAAAACCACGGATTGAAATTCCGCAAACAGATTATTGCAGGTCCGCCGAACAGAAAAGTCGGGGAGAATGAAAGAAGAATTAACTGGAATGACAGCAGTCTGTCTGTATTTAATCTAATAAGAGCTGTTACATTTCCTTATCCCTGCGCATATTCATTTTATAAAGGAAATAAAATATTATTTCTTGGTTCAGAATATCCGGTTATGCAGGATGGTCATGAATATCCGGCTGGCGTCATAAAGGACATCAGTCCGGAAGCAGTAGAAATATATTGCGGAAAAGGATCTGTCAGGATCCTGAAAGCAGCGGATGAGGGATTAAATGAAATAAATTTTCCGGAAAAAATCAAAACAGGAGAGAAATTCGAATGAAAATTATAGACGCGCACATTCATATCGGAAAATGGAGTGATATATTTTTCGGATACGAATCGACAGTCGAAGAGGCGGTGAGAGTAATGAAAAATTCCGGAGTGGATGCTGCGCTGTGCATGCCTGCTGATAAAACTCCCAATGAGGAAATGTTCCGACTGACTAAAAGCAAAGCTGATTTTAATTTTTATTATAATGCCTGGATTGACCCATCAGATAAGGATCTTGACAGTTTCCTCGAAATTAATATCAAAGAGATCTCTGCATTCAAAATCCATCCGTCAATCCAAAGACTGAAAATCACTGATCCGTCATATGAAAAATATCTGCGCCTTGCGGCTGAAACCGGTAAACCTGTTGTGGTCCATTGCGGAAGATGGCAGGAAATGGCGGGATTCAGGATTGCACTTGAAGCTGCCGCAGCTCATCCCGAACTGAAACTCATTCTTGCGCATATGGGAGGTGATCAGCCTTCGCTATATCTTGAATGCGCAGAGATCATCAGAGAGAGCAGATACAAAAATGTTTATCTCGGGACAGAATCAGTAAGAGAGTTTTACTTTATGGATCTTGCTGTAAAAAAAGCCGGCGCAGAAAAAGTAATATTCGGAAGCGATTATAATCTCGGATTACCGCTTACTTATATTCCAATCGTCGATAGTCTGAATATATCAAATGAAGAAAAAGAGATGATATTCTCCGGGAATATCTTAAAATTGATCTCAGCTTAAAAACCTTCGGGAAAAATAAAAAGACCGTCTTCATTGCAGATGATCTCAAACATTTCTACAACGGCGTCAATATTCAGTTCACCGTAAATATGCGGAAAAAGAAAGTTATCTCCCGCAGAATCTTCCCAGATAATTTCACTCTTTACTTTTTTGGAATCAATGAAAAGGACCAGTATTTTCTTCTCTCCGCGAAAAAATTTTATGGCCGATGATCTTACCCTGTCTTTTGGTGAACAGTGAATGAATCCTTCCGAGTCAAGAGAATCCGCCCTGTAGGATCTTTTTTTACTGTACTTATCCCAGACTTTTCTTGTAGTAATATGATAAATTATCTCCATAGTTTTTAACTGATTTTTCTTGCAATTATGTCAAACAAATGCCAGTGTTTCATTTCACCTGTTGCTGTAGCGCCGTCTTTTTCCGTTTCTGTGAATAATTCTTTTTTCATTCCGTCAAGTTTTTCCAGAGCTTCTTCCCTTGATAATTTTACCAGATCCCATTCATCCCTGTCTCCGAAGAACTGCCCTGTGAATATTCCGTTTACTTTAAGTGAATTTCTTATATTATGCCATACGTTATCGAAATGTTCTTTAGGACAAAACGGAAGTGAATAATGAGCATTTATAAGATCGGCTTTATGCCATTTTATATTTTCAAAGGAAACTATCTGTATATCAAGTTTATCCCCGAATTTATTCTTTAGATCCGAAAGCAGTTCAGTAATGTTTTCATTAATGTCAGTTGCCGTTACATGCCAGCCTCTTTTAAGCATTTCATGAGTTTCGTGACCGTTCCCGCAGCCGAGGTCAAATGCCCTGATATCAGAATTGCTCGCTGTCTTCACCATATCAAGCGCTTTTACAAGTATTTCTCTCGCCGGTCTATCTTTATGTACTTTATAATAATTCTCCCAGTCTGTTGTTTTTCCCAAAGTATTTGATTTTGTAGTTTTTATTTTTTCTTTCCGATTATGTTAACAATCACAGGTGAAAAAAAAACAGTGTCAGGATTTTCATAATGAGATTCAAGGTCCTGATCAAGCGCAGCTTCCAGCTCTTTTGAAATGATGTTAAGTTCCGTCATTGAATGAAGATGACCTTTAAAAAATAAATAAGCCCATCTGAATATATTGCTTCTGTTATCTCCTGCAAGACTTACAGGAGAAAATTCCATAAGTTCAATGTTTTCCTTTCTGAATACCGCAGGTATATTGGTCGTAAAATAAGGGTCTCCTCCTCCAGCTATCCAGTATTTCCTGACATAATCCGCAATGTTGTCAAATGGTCCGCCCTTTGGAAAAAGAGCAATGCCTTCATAGGCGTAATCCTGAAGAGCAATCACTCCGCCTTTTTTAAGCGACCGCAATAGTTTAAGAAGAAAATTTCCCGGATCGCTTACAAAATCAATAACCCATCTTAGAAAAATCAGATCATAATGATTTTCCTCAAGCTCAGCATTTTCCAGACTGCTGTTTATGAATTTTGCATTTTCAATCTTTTTCGTCCTGCAGTATTCTCTGAAATTATCAAGATAGATCTTACCGGGTTCAAGAGCCGTTACTTCTCCTGTCTCTCCAGTCAGATCCAGAAACTGCATGGAAACAAATCCGGGTCCGGCGCCGACATCAAGACATTTCCATCCTTTCTGGATATTAATCTTATTTAGAAAACTGTCAGTGACCTCTTTCCAGACATCATGCTGAAATTCAAGTCTTCTTAATTCTGTGCTGTTTACTCCGAGAATGTACTCCTTAATTTCTGAATTATCAGTCATATGAATTTATTTAAAAAAAATAATCATTATCGCTTAAATAAAACACTGAATTTTTTAATTGAAACTGTCAACAGACCTGTTATTGCTCCCAGCGCCGCGCCGGCAGTTACATCGATATTATAATGAACGCCGATAACAACTCTGGAAACTGAAACAAGCAATGCCCACAGTAATGGTATTAAGGATAAATATATTTTGTTTTTTTCAACTGTGCAGGAAATAACAAAAGCGAAAATAACCGCAATAAAAAAAGAAGACTGCGAATGTCCGGAAGGAAATGAATTTTCGGTCTCATTTATCCAGTCGGAAAGTATTGGAGGATAAATATTGCTGAACCTGCCTGGATCTGACTGAATCTCTTTATTCATGAAATTTTTTTTCTCGGCAGACGGCATATCAAGGAATAAAATATCGTTCATGTTTATACTGCCTGTCCCGGTTATGTAATGCTGCGAAGGTCTCATTTTTTTAAATGTATCCTTGAAGATAAAATATGTGGATCCTGCATTAATAAGCTGAATTAAAAGGACGGTCAACATAAAGACGGTTACCATTTTTTTATCCGTATCGCTGCGTTTCATTTTTTTCAGAACATAAAATGAAAATATCAGGTAGGATACGGCAATCCCGTAAACACCTCCTCCTCCTGTAATAAAATACCAGAATGGAGCTGAAATATCCGTAATTTTACTGCTGCTGAATCCGAGATCAAAAACATTCAGGATAATCAGAAGAAGTGAATATATAAGCAATACTGAATTGAAAAAAAACCTGTGCCTTCTGTAAAGATCTTTGATGTAATTCATAATGACTGTTCCCGTTACATTAAATTGCCGGCGTTAAAAAAGAGTTTCTGAAATTACCTCGGCAACAGGACTGATAAGATACCTTCTGCCCGTGCCTATCTCAGTGCAGAGAAATCTCTTTCTGAGTTTTTTACCTTTGATGAATCTCTGCGAATTTTTCATTTTGAAGATCTGATTTTCATTCAGCTCTTCAAGGTGAACAAAGTCAGAAGCCTCATCATATTTTCTTAGATGCTTGACAAGTTTATCATCGGTACACCCTGCTGCCGCCGGATTTGCCGAATAAACTTTAAGATAATTATTCAGCTCTTCAGGAAATATATTCATCTCAGTGAAATAACGCAGATGGGTTCTGAATTCGGATTTCCATTCCCTGCCGTGAGGCGAAATGTTTTTCGGATACTTTAGGTAACATGTCAGATGCGCAATTTCGTGGACCAGTATGATAAGAAAAAAATATTTGTTCAGATCGTGGTTTACTGAGATCCTGTGCGGCTTGCCTTTGAAAGGATGAGTATAGTCGCCTAGTTTAGAGCTGCGGGCTCTGGTAATTTTCAGCTGGAACCTGTAATCTTCCATCCATTGTAAGATCAGATCCACCGATCCTACGGGAAGATATTTGCTTAGGATTGTTTTACTGCTATCAGGAATAAAATTCTATTTAAATTTTTTAACTTCTCTGTATCTGTAACAGCTTTCAAGATGATCATTCACCATTCCCGCTGCCTGCATGTATGCATAACAAATCGTTGAACCTACAAAATTGAATCCTCTTTTTTTCAGGTCTTTGCTCATTGCATCGGATTCACCGGTGGTCGGAGGAACATGCCTCATCGTTTCCCATTTGTTATGAATTGTTCTGCCGCCTGTGAACTGCCAAATGTATTTGTCAAAACTGCCGAACTCCTTCTGTATCCTCATAAAAGCTTTTGCATTTTCAACAGTTGAATATATTTTAAGTTTGTTTCTGATTATTCCTTCATCATTTAGAAGTTCGTTTATTTTTTTACTTCCGTAATCAGCAATCTTTTTATAATTAAAATTATCAAAAGCCTTTTTGAAATTTTTTCTTTTGTTGATAATTGTTGACCAGCTTAAACCCGCCTGAAAGGCATCGAGCAGAAGAAATTCGAAATGCTTTCGGTCGCTGTGAACGGGATTTCCCCATTCCTCGTCGTGATACTTTACCATAAGATCTGAAGAGAGGCACCACCCGCAGCGGATTTTTTTATCTTTTATCTTGAATTCAGATTTCATTCGGTTGATGAATTACTTTTTGTTCATTCCCGCCATGCGCATTAGCATGAACATCTGCCCGCGGTGATGAGCTTCATGCTCTATGATATGGTAAATGATCCATTTTTTTGAAAATTGAATGTCTCCTCTTTCCCTTTTTACGGTTACATTTTCAGCAAGCTCAGAATCCTTAAGCGTTAAAACATAATCAAGAAAATTTTTTCTTGCCAAGTCAAGCACTTCTTTATATTCAGTAATTTCAGGAGCGGTTTCCGGAGGAACAGAGGTTTCGTAGGGATCATACCAGACATTTGCATAAGCTCTTTTTTTAAGTTCTTCCGGCTGAGCATTCCCGGAAATAACTTCAAGCCAGTAAATCTCGCATTCTGCAAGGTGCATTAAATAAGCGCCGATAGGATATTCGCCTTTTACCGGTTCGGCAAACAACTGTTCCTTACTCAAATGACTGACGCCTTTCATTGTTACTTCCCTTACATCCTCAAGCATATACTTCAGCAGCTGAATATTATCATTCATAATAAATGTTTAAAAATTTATTTAATAATAAAAATTATTCCAGTCCTTGTAAAGCTGATCTGAAATTATTCATTATTTCAGTGATCTGGTCAGTTGTGCAAGTTCCTACGGCAACCCTGTACCAGACGGAGTCAGGCGATGCGCCGAATGAAGAAAACGGCACAAGAGCAATTTTCGCTTCTTCTATCAGAAAATCAGTTACCTGAGCGGTGTTTTCAAGAATCTTTCCGTTCTTCATTTTCTTGCCTTTTAGATCGATCTTAACAGTCATGAAGATTGAAGCCTGCGGAATAATAGCGTCTACATTGAACCCTTCATCTTTAAGACTTTTGAATCCGTCGTAGAATGCTTTCAGTCTTTCGTAAATTCCTTTTTTCATTCCGTCAAGGAATGTATCTACAAGATCATAGTTGCAGTAGAATTTTGATAAAGCAACCTGTTCGGCTTTTGGAGCCCATGCGCCCATATGCGAGATTATGGACTTCATTTTATTGATAACTTTTTTTGGACCGAAACCCCAGCCGACTCTAACTCCCGTTGCGCAGAAAACTTTGCTTATTCCGTCAATGAATACAGTATAATCTCTCATTGCAGGATTAATGAGAACCGGATTATAATGCTTTGTATCGCCTAATGTCAGCTGCCAGTATATCTGATCGAAAAGAAGATAAAGCGGTTTTTCATTTTCTCCGCGTCTGTTATTTTCAGATACTATAAGATCGCATATCTTTGAAAGCTCATTTTCTGTGAATACTGTCCCTGTCGGATTGAGAGGAGAGCAAAGGGAAAGCATAGTCGCCTTCTTTACATACGGCTCTATCTCTTCTGCAGTCGGCATAAAATTATTTTCCGGTTTTGTTTCGACTGTTATTGCATTGGACCTTGTTAGATGAGTGTAGTGATTATTATTCCATGACGGAACGGGAAATATAACTGTCTCATTCACATCAACTAAAGTATTATAAGCGGAAAAGATGACCGGTCTTGCGCCGCTAGTAATGAGGATCTCATCCTTACTGTATTCAAGTCCGCCTTTGTCGAAAAGATATTTTGAAACAACTTTTCTTAATTCAGTGACTCCGTCCCCGGGAGGATAATTCGTTTCATTATTATCATAGGCAAGTTTTATTCCTTCCTTCAGTGCTGCAGGTATTGGAAAAATTTCAGGATCGAAATCTCCGATTGTCAGATTGAAAATTTCCTGACCTTCTGCGATTTTATCATTGATCTGCCATGCAAGTTTGATAATTTCAGAACCGATGAGAGTTTCAGCCATTTTTGAAACAATCAGTTCCTTTGACTTTGCTTCCATTATATCGTTAGCCATGATTTCAAATTAATTTTAGGAATTATACAAATATACTTATTTGATATTTTAAATTTGATGAAAATATTCGGAATTTGTCAGAGAATTCACAATTGTGTCCAAATTAATTTTTAATCATAAGAAATACTTTAATACTTAAAATCTTTTAAACTTATTAATATATTTTTTNNNNTGAATTATTGCCGTTAAGAATTCGTGATAAATTGCGTCAATAAAATTTCCCTGTTTGAGAAATTTGCGAAGCAAATTTTGAGTTGGATATTTTATCGCAATTTTTCACGGTTTTAGGCAATTATTCATCCCGAGTTCTCGGGACGACTTTTCTTTGGTACTTTCTTTTGGTCGTACAAAAGAAAGTACGTTTACTCCAGTAAATTTCGATTTCTTAAACTAAACGTATTGGATACAATTGGAGAATTCATGAAGGCAATACTTACATGATACAATTATCAGTTCATAAAAAAGTAGTGTTCAGATGGTCTTTACTGAAATCGGATAGAGTAAGTTGTTTAAAAGTATTTGCATTACTGATTGAAATCACTGCATTTGGTTTGACTTAAAGAGCATAAACCCTTTGTTTTCAATTTCTATAAATTTTTCACTAAAGTCTTTAATTTCATTTAGTTATTTTTAAAGACGATTTATAAAAACAATAAAATGAGTAAAGAAAACAGCAGTAATGTCAGAGATGCCGAGAACAGGGAATGGATCGAATCTCTTGATTATATTTATCAGACACAGGGAGCGGATAGAGTTACTGAAATACTGAGAAAACTTCAGATAAGAGCTCAGGGACTTGGAATTAAAATACCTTTTACCGCAAATACACCTTATATAAACACAATTCCTGTGGAATCTCAGCCGGTTTATCCCGGAAGCAGGGAAATTGAAAGAAGGATCAAAAGTATCATAAGGTGGAATGCAATGGCGATGGTGGTAAGAGCCAATCGGGAATTAAGCGGTATTGGCGGTCATATTTCCACATATGCTTCCGCAGCGACTTTGTATGAAGTGGGATTCAACCACTTCTTCAGAGGAAAAGATGATCCGAGCGGCGGTGATATTATTTATTTTCAGGGACATGCAGCTCCGGGAATCTACGCACGCGCAATGCTCGAAGGAAGGATCACGGAAAAAGACCTTAATAATTTCAGAAGGGAATTATCTTCAAAAAGGGGATTGTCTTCTTATCCTCATCCGTGGCTGATGCCGAAATTCTGGCAGTTCCCGACAGTGTCAATGGGACTCAGTCCGATAATGGCGATCTACCAGGCGCGTTTCAACAGGTATCTCGAAGACAGAGGAATTCTGAAAAAGACCGATCAGAAGATCTGGGCTTTTCTCGGAGACGGAGAGACAGACGAACCTGAATCTCTCGGAGCAATTACTCTTGCTTCGCGTGAAAAACTCGACAATCTTATTTTTGTGATCAACTGTAATCTTCAGAGACTTGACGGTCCTGTCAGAGGGAACGGCAAGATCATTCAGGAACTTGAAGCAATTTTCAGAGGCGCGGGATGGAATGCAATTAAAGTAATATGGGGAGGCGACTGGGATCCGCTGCTGGCTGAAGACAAAAACGGAAAACTCGTGGAAGTCATGAATTCAGTCGTTGACGGACAGTTCCAGAAGTATACAGTGATGGACGGAGATTATATCAGAAAGGATTTCTTCGGAAAGGATCCGGAACTGACAGAATTAGTAAGTCATTATTCCGATGAACAACTGAGAAAACTAAAGCGCGGCGGACATGATCCGCAGAAAGTCTATGCCGCATACAAAAGCGCATTCAATCATAAAGGTTCTCCTACAGTAATTCTTGCGCAGACTATAAAAGGATACGGGCTCGGCGAATCCGGCGAAGGAAAAAATATTACCCACCAGCAGAAAAAACTGAATGAACAGGAACTTAAAGAATTCAGAAGCAGATTCGGAATTCCGATCTCGGATGAAGAAGTCGCAGACGCTCCGTTCTATAAACCTGCTGAAGATACTGAAGAGTTGAATTATCTGCAGAGAAGAAGAAAGGAACTCGGAGGATTTGTTCCCCACAGAGACAGCACTTCAGCTCCTGCGCTTAAGATTCCGAAAGATGAACTCTTCAGTGAGTTCTATCTCGGAAACGGAGACAGGGAAGTCGCAACTACAATGGCTTTTGTGCATCTGCTTTCCAAACTTTTAAAAGATAAGGAAATAGGAAAGCACATAGTTCCGATCGTTCCCGATGAAGCCCGCACTTTCGGAATGGAATCTCTGTTCAAACAGGTCGGAATTTATTCTCATGCAGGACAGCTTTATGAACCGGTTGACAAAGGAAGTCTTTTGTATTATAAAGAGGAAACAAACGGACAGATACTCGAGGAAGGGATTACCGAAGCAGGTTCCATGTCATCTTTTATTGCAGCCGGAACTTCATATTCCACTCACGGAATAAATATGATCCCGTTCTTTATTTTTTATTCAATGTTCGGATTCCAGAGGATCGGTGATCTTATCTGGGCAGCCGCTGATTCCAGGACCAAAGGATTTCTTCTCGGCGGGACGGCAGGCAGAACCACTCTGAGCGGAGAAGGTTTGCAACATCAGGACGGAAACAGTCAGCTGCTTGCTTTGACCGTGCCGAATCTTAAATGTTATGATCCGGCGTTTGCCTATGAAATCGCACTGATTATAAAAGACGGTCTTGAAAGGATGTATGAAAAGCAGGAAGATATATTCTATTACCTGACTGTAATGAATGAACCGTACATTATGCCGCCTATGCCGAAAGGAGTGAAAGAAGGTGTGCTGAAAGGAATTTACAGATATTCAAAGTCCAGAGCAAAAGATCAGAAACTCAAAGCCCATCTGCTTGGAAGCGGATCAATTTTAAATGAAGCCATCAAAGCTGCAGAGATCCTCGAAAAAAATTATAAGGTTTCGGCAGATGTGTGGAGCGTAACCAGTTATAAAGAACTTTATTTCGACTGCATAGAAAATGACAGATTGAATATGGTAAATCCTGACAGGAAAAAAGAATCTTACCTGACTAAAATTCTTTCAGGTGAAAAAGGAGTGTTTGTTTCAGCTTCGGATTATGTCAAAGCGCTTCCGGCCTCGATTTCAAAATGGATACCGGGAAGTCATTATATCCTGGGAACGGACGGTTTCGGAAGAAGCGACGGCAGGGAACAGTTGAGAGAATTCTTTGAAGTGGATCACAGATATATAACCGTTGCAGCGCTGTATTCGCTTTTTAAAGAAAAGAAAATAAAAGAAACTGTAGTTCAGAAAGCAATTAAAGATCTTGGACTGGATCCGGATAAACCGAATCCAATTAAAGTATAAATCAATAATTTAAAAATGATAAAAGAAGTTAAGCTCCCTGAAGTTTCGGAAAATATTGAACACGGAGATGTTGTCAAGGTTCTTGTTTCAGTCGGGGATAAGATAACCGTTGATCAGCCGGTTATAGAACTTGAAACCGACAAAGCTATGTTTGAAGTGCCTTCTACAGAAGAAGGAACTGTCAAAGAAATTTTAGTTAAGGAAGGTGATGTAATTGATATAGGCTCGGTCATTCTGAAACTGGAATCGGCAGCTGAAAAAACGAACGGCAAAGCTGCAGAGAAGGAAACAAAAAAAGAAATTGAAGAAAATAATAAACCTATAAAAGAAGATACCGGAATCTCAAAGCCGTCAGTATCAGGAAACAAAGCTCCGCTTCCCGAAACAATTGTTCTGCAGACGGAAAAAGAAGTTGAAGATCTGGTTTCCGATCCGAACAGAATAATGGCACCGGCTTCACCTTCGGTAAGAAGACTTGCAAGAGAATTAGGAGTCGAAATAAATTCAGTTACAGGATCTGGGAAAGGCGGCAGAATAACCGAAGATGATGTAAAAGTTTTCGTGAAAAATTCCATGAGCAATCATAATTCGGGAAATGTTCAGCTATCCGGAAAAGCTTTGCCTGATTTCAGCAGATGGGGAGAAGTAAGTGCTGAATCTATGAGCAAAGTAAGAGCGGTAACCGCAGAGTCCATGACATTTTCATGGAGCACTCCGATGGTTACACAGTTTGATAAGGCGGATATTACTCAGGCGGAAGAATTCAGGAAAAAATATTCCGGATCGGTTGAGGCAAAAGGAGTACATTTAACAATAACTTCCCTGCTTGTAAAGATCTGTACAGAAGCGCTGATGAAATACTCCCAGTTCAATTCAAGCATAGACCCCGGCAGAAAGGAAATTATTTACAAGAAATATTTCAATATTGGAATTGCAGTCGATACTGACAGGGGTCTGCTCGTTCCTGTAATAAAAAACACGGATAAGAAAAACGTCACTGAGATCTCCTCCGAGCTCAGCGTCCTTGCTGAAAAAGCCAGAACAAAAAAAATAACTCCGGACGAAATGGACGGAGGCAATTTTACAATTTCAAATCTCGGCGGAATAGGCGGAACAGCATTTACGCCTATTGTATATTCGCCTCAGGTAGCAATACTCGGAGTTTCAAGAGCTTCCAAAGAAGCGGTGTTCATTAACGAAAAATTTGAACCCAGAAAAATGCTGCCGCTGATGCTGACTTATGATCACAGAATAATTGACGGAGCGGACGCTGCAAGATTTTTAAGATGGATCTGTGAAGCGCTTGAAAATCCCATGTCAATTTTTTTATAAAAAAATTACTGAGGCTTTATATTACCGAAATTTATCTCAGTCAATTGAGAAACTCATATTTACAACAACTCTGATCGTCTTGTCTATTGATGAAGTATTGTTTATGCCGTAATCGGAAATCTCGTTTGAATTCTTTGCATTGATCTGAACCACTCCCATTCGTGATGATCTGACCTCGCCGATTTTATTTCCTGTGCTTCCTGCTATCTGTTCAGCTCTTTCTTTAGCGTCTTTTGCCGCAAGACCTGTCATTTCTACTTTCAGATCGGCAAGTTTTGTATATAGAAATTCAGGTGTCGGTGAATTTATTTCAATACCTTCGTTAATCAGTTCGGTCGCTTCGCGTGACAGTTTGTCTATCCTCTCGACATCCGGTGATTCGACTTTGAAATCCTGATAAAGTCTGTAGCCGGAGATCTGATTGGTCGGATATCCCTGCTGATTGTTTGCATACAAAGTGGTTGTATTAATTGCCGAAACAGTGATCGTATTTTCAGGAAATCCTTTTGAAACGAGATAACCTTTCACTCTTTCATTTACATTCTTCAGCTTTGCATATGAATCCTGAAGAGAAACCGATTCAATTGAAACAGATCCGTTCCAGATAGCATAATCCGATTTTATGTCTTTTGAAGCGGAACCTGTTACGTTAATCGTAACATCCTTTCTTGAAACGTATTTCCATGTGGAAGAAAGCATGAATGCGCCAATGATAAATGCTGCGGCCAGTATAACTGCTGCGGGAACATAATTCCGTATGCTTTTAACTGTGTTGTTGTTGTTCATATTCTGTTTTTTAAAAATTATTTTATTCTGTTTCGGGATTGAATTTTCTTAAACTCTTTTTCTCGGATTTCTTTTTCTTCAGTAAAATTCTTTTTTCCTTTTCAGCCGCGGAAGGTTTTGTACTGATTCTTTTCCTTTCAGGTTTCAGGGCATTTTCAATCAGCTTAAAAAAATTCTCAGCGGCATTGAGTTTGTTCTTATACTGCGAGCGGCTGTTTTGGGAAATTATCCTTATTACTCCATCAGAGGCGATCCTGTTTTTCAACTTAAGAAACAATCTTTCCTTCTGCCTTTCACTGAATACTGCTGAATTTGCAATATCGAAATTCAGTTCAACTTTTGTTTCAACTTTGTTTACATTCTGACCGCCTTTTCCACCGCTTCGTGAAGTTTTAAATGAAAATTCCTTTTCTATTTCTTCTATGCTGAGATTCATTTTCCTTATTTCCTTTTCGGTCTGTAAATATGTGTACTCTGTCCGAAGAAGACTTCGGCAGATTCCATCAAAGTCTCTGACAATGTTGGGTGAGGATGTATCGTAAGTTTAAGATCGGTGGCATTAGCTCCCATTTCAATAGCCAGCGCTCCCTCTGCTATCAGATCCCCGGCATTTGGACCGGCAATTCCGACTCCAAGGATCCTTTCGGTTTTATTTTCAATGATCAGTTTTGTCAGTCCGTCAGTTCTCCCGAGCGTTAACGATCTTCCCGATGCAGCCCATGGAAATTTTGACACCGTATAGTCCAGTCCTTTTTCCTTTGCCTCAGCTTCAGTAACGCCGCACCATGCAATTTCAGGATCAGTGAATACTACAGCAGGAATTGCCTTCGGCTCGAATGCTGATTTGTGTCCGGCTATGATCTCAGCAGCTACTCTGCCTTCATGAGAAGCTTTGTGAGCCAGCATTGGTTCGCCGGCTACATCACCGATCGCAAAAATATTTTTCACTGAAGTTCTGGTCTGATTATCGGTAATAATAAATCCTTTTTCATTTATTTTTACGCCTGCATTTTCAAGACTCAGTCCGGATGAATTTGGTTTTCTTCCAACTGACACTAGAACACTTTCAAAAGTTTTTTCTGACTCCTCGTTTTTCTTATTCAGGAATTTAACTCTGATCCCTTTAGAGGATTCCTTAATGCTTGTGACTTTTGTTTCAAGGAGAACTGAGTCAAAAGAATTTTTTATTTTCGATGCAAGGACAGATACAAGATCCCGGTCAGCTCCGTTGAGAAGTCCGGGGAGCATTTCAGCAACTGTAACTTTTGTTCCAAGCGCGGAATAAACGGTACCGAGTTCGAGTCCGATATAACCGCCTCCTATGACGAGCATTGACTTAGGGATTTTTTCAAGATCAAGAGCTGTGGTAGAATCAAGAATCCTTTTGGAAGATTCCGGAAGTCCGGGTATCAGAGATGGATATGATCCGGTTGCGATGACAGCATATTCAAACTCTAAAGTTTCTTTTTTATTTTTTGAAGTGGTTAATTCTACTTTAGTAGAATCAATAAATCTTACAGATCCCTGAATATAATCTATCTTTCTCTGCTTCGAAAGTTGTCCCAGACCGGAAGTTAATTTTGTTACTACTTCATTTTTCCAGTTCCTGATTTTTTTGAGATCTATTTTTGGTTTGGTAAACTGAACGCCGAAATTTTTTGATTCTTCAGCTTCGCTGATTATTTTCGCAAGATGCAGCAGAGCTTTTGATGGTATACAGCCTCTGTAAAGACATACTCCGCCAGGGTTTATATCTTTGTCTATTAATGTAGTTTCAATTCCGAGATCAGCTGCAAGAAATGCAGCGGCATATCCGCCGGGACCCGCGCCTATTACAATTAATTTTTTTTTCACCTGATTATTTAGTTTTTTTTAATTTAAATGGAATATACAAATTCTTAAATGAATAATATAATCTTTTTTGATGCGAAAATTTTTTTTTAAAATAACTTAAACTATTGCATTATATTAAAATAAAAAAATATATATATTGCTGATATTTAAAAACCTAAGAAAGGAAAATTTAATGAAACTAATAAAGTACTTTTTAATAGCTCTGTTAATGACATCTTCAGCATTCGCTCAGAATGTCAAAATAACAGATTTTGATCTGCCAGTTAGTACGGCAAAAACATTTGTTTTAAATGGTTTCTATAACTGGGCTCAGACCACGCCTGATGATACAGCAACAGCAAAGAGTCTAAGCAGTTCATGGAGCTTAAACGGTAAATATACACAATTTTATTCTTCCCCGTCTTATGCATGGAATCTTTCTTTAAACGGAGCATTATCTCAGTCTTCAAGAGGTGATACGACCAGATATGAGTATGATCTTGCTTCTGATGTCAGCAAGTATTTCAGCGATTCACACGGATTTTTCGGAAATGCTGAATTACGTTCCAATTTTCTCAGAAAAAGAGAATTTGGTAAAGATAACAGACCTACAATTGAAATATTCGGCGGTGTTGGTTACGGAAGACAGGTAAATGCAACTGCTCTTGCAAAAGCTATCAGAATAGACGAAGATCTGAAAAAAGGCGGAATTACCAGCAAATTTATGCCTAAATCGACAATGCTTGCAATCGCTCAGATCATTGACAGAGAAGCTGAATATAAAGATAAGTACAAAGCTCTTTATGAATCAAAGATCATAGAAGATATTTCTGCTGAAGTGCTTAATTCAGGTGTCTCCAAATACAACAGCATGACATCACTCGGATTCATGAGAATAAGAGACGTTTTATACGGAGTTAACCAGTTCATTAACCCGAGAGCTTACGGCGGAGATGTAAGACTTGGAGTTGCTTATCAACTCCTAACAAGAAACGAAGCTATCAAATCACCTTCTCCAACACTGGACATAAGAGGAAGATACGCTTATCCGATCGGAATTCAGCATCAGATCTCAGCTTTTCTGAATGCAAGAACACCGATTGACAGTAATTTTGTAAAATTGTTTACAGGTAATGCAGGTATTAACTATTCTTATAATCTTACAAACAGAATTTCGTTTAACGCAGGATATACCGCTACCATTAACCAGATATTCAGAAATGTAGGTGGAGTTGCTGTCGGATCTGATAAATCAAGCGTGGATCATTCTTTAACAGCAGGATTTAATTTCTATATTGAAAACTATATAACATTTAATCTTACAGGCGGATATTCAAAGATATTCCAGACAGAAGACAGATTCTTTACAAATGCTTCGGTCGGATTCATAATATTCTAAGATCCACCTTTATATATAATAAAAAGTGCCTGAATTTCAGGCACTTTTTTTTTGCGCTTATTCTGATAATTTTTCTCAAATACTTTTCATCTCATATTCGCTTAGCTCCTCCGGATAAGTATACAGAAATGAGTTTTTTTTCTTCAATATCAAAATCAACTGTCAGATATTCTCCTGATCTAGTAAGCAGTCTTATCGGCTTAAACTGTTTCCTGGTAATGAAGTAGATCAGAGCGGAAGAAATAGCGCCAGTCCCGCATGCAAGTGTTTCTCTTTCAACTCCCCGTTCATAACTTCTTATATACAGTTCATCATTTTCTTTTACTTCTATAAAGTTTACGTTTGCTCCTTCAGGCATGAGATCTTTATGCATTCTTATATTCCTGCCCCATTCTTCAGTTTTCACTTCTTCGATGGATTTAACCTCAGGTTTTTCTATGTCATCAATAAAAACGACTATATGCTGAGAGCCGAGATCAACATATGAGCATTTCAGCAGCTCCCACCATTCCTGAAAATGCACCTTCAGTCTGAAATCGGTTTTAACCTTTAAAGGAGGAGGGAATTTTACGGAGATCTCGCTTCCTGAAATGAATCTGCAGTCATAAATTTCAGAGACAGCTTCGATCTTCATTTCCTGTTTACCGGAGATATTGTTGTCCGAAATAAATTTTGCCGTACATCTCAGTCCGTTCCCGCATAATACATTGCCTGTTCCGTCCCTGTTGAAATAATTCATTTTAAAATCCGCTTTTTCCGAATTTTCAAGAAAAATTACGCCGTCCATTTCGGGGAAATTATTTATCAGGACTTCTACAGACTGTACATATTCAGTGATCACGGAATCCCGGTTATCAGTAATTACAAAAGAATTTCCCGCTCCCGAATATTTCTGGATTATCATTAGTAAACTCCTCTCGTGTTTGTTTTTTTGGTGACTTTAATGTCCCTGAGCTGCGGCGCTTTGATCCTTACTTCAAATGAAAACCCTCTGTAAGATCCTGAAGGATACCAGTTGAAATTCATTTCCCAGGAGTTAAGATCTCTGTATGCCGTAATATATGGCGTGACTATTCTTTTGTTTACAAGGTCATAATTTGCAGAGACAGTGAATCTCCATTTCTCTGTCAGGTTAAAAGCCAGGTTTCCCGAAAGATTTGAAGTTCTGCTTACAACCGACGGATTTGATTTTGATTCTGAATAATTGAATCCGAAACCGCCGCTGAGAGGAATGTTGAAATCTATTTCGTCAATTTTCTCCATTCTGAAATCCCTGTAATCGCTTCTGTTCGTTAATGTATCATTCTTAGTTACAGCAACGCTTTCCTGAGTCTTTGATATATTCCCGATGCTGAAATTCGTTGACATATTGATTGTAAAGTAAGTGACGTTTGCAAGCTTCCCGTCTGTGTTAATCAGGAATTTATTTATTCTTGTGTTAGCAGTTTCATCAAACTTATAAAGATTAAATGATGCTCCGCCGGAAATATTCAGGAAGTTTCCAATTCCTGTTCTGTAGGAAAGAAAAATCTCTGAAAATTTCAGCGAATCAGCTGCAAAATTATAACCAAGTCCGGCGTCAATATTCAGCAGCTGAAATTTATTTTCGGTTGAATCATTCACCCTTGTCTTCATTTCAAAAATGTTTCCTAAAGAAAATGAAACTGACTGGGATTCTCCTGAAGGAGCGCTTCCGAATACCTCGCGTTCAAATACAGAATACTTTACTTCCCTTCCGTTCTGATCTGTATAGGTTTTATAATATCCCCATTTCGGATTTGAAAAATCCGGCTGATAATTATATGAAACAGAAGGCGTGATCGTATGTCTGATTCCCGTAATGTTGAATATCTTCGGTAAAAAAATCCCTACGAATTTTGTAGATAAACTGACACCTGTATTAAAATATCTCAGAGCTTTTATGGCGTTGTGATCATTTGTCGTTAGAGTACTGTCTGCCTGATTGAAGTCCTTGGTTACATATTTATTGTACCAGATCTCAGTATAATTAAAAAAAGGAATAAGTGAAATGTATTCAAATCTGGGTGAAAGTCCGAACGATAAATTATTCCTGATCCCTGATCGGAAATCAGTATAAGAGCTGTCATTACCAAGAGAATTTTTTATTGTTCTGCTGACCCTGTTGTTTAAAGCGCTTGCGTTATATGAAAATGAAAAATACTCATATATTTTTTTATTGAAAGGGTCTGAAAAACCTGATTCAAACGGGAAGGTCTGTGACAGGGAAAAATTTATCAGAGGTATTCTTTCGGTGACATCCCCGTTCTGAAGATTCTGATCCCTGAAATAGTTAAGATTCAGAGAGTAGGGTTTTCCTTCCCAGCTCTTGGTTACGGTAAAATTTGAAATTAAATTCTGCAGCAGAAGCTCAGACAGAGAATTTGTTGAAATGTTATAAAAATTCTTACTGCTTGCAAACTGCAGACTTGCATCTATCCTTGTGGTCGGATTAAGCTGTTGATTATGAACCACATTCAGTCCCCATGCATCTGAATTCTGATTCCCGATGTCCGTACTCTCTCCGAGTCTTATGCCTGAATAACCTCCGTTTATGCTCCCTGAAAAATTATATTTTGAAACGTACCGGTATCTTCCGTAAATGTCATATCTTCCTTTTGTAAAATAACTTCCCGTAAGTGCGAAATCCATATAATCGTTTACAGCCCAGAAATATCCGAGTCTGGAGATATATTTACCGTAAGTTGCATCATCACCGAATGTGGGCGCGATCAGGCCGGACGTCCTTCCTGATCTGTTGGGAAACACTCCGAAAGGAATCCACAGGACGGGAACACCTTCTATATAAAGGAATACAGACTGAGCTATCACCTTGTCATTCGGAATGACTTTCATTCTGGGAGAAAGGAAATAGTATTCAGGGTCTTCACGGTCTGATGAAGTTGTGTAAATCCCGTTTCGTATAAAAAGGACATCGGGAGCCGCCTTCTTTATTTTCTCTCCGAAATAATAACCTACTTCAGCATCACTGTAACCTTCGGATACGCTGCCCTGCTGTGTTTTAAAGCTGTAATATAGTTTCGACCCTTCATATTTGTCATTCCCCTGAACCATAACAGGCGACTGAACGAGTTTGCCGGGATTGAGTGAATCTTTTATCCCGAACGCTTCAAGAATCTGCGTCTGCTGATCCATTTCGATTTTCCCCGCCTCAAGTTTCAGGTCCTTGTATGTAAGAATTCCCTGATTATAAATCGTTACTTTTTTATTTTTAATGTCGTAGATTATTGAATCTTTTCCGGTGTAATTAATAACAGCATCAATATCAGATCCGGCGATTCTTGATGTATCCGATACATTTAGTTTAAGAGAATCTCCGGCATCCTTAATTTTCATACTGTCCTGAACAGAGGATATCCTGCCCGAATCAATAACCGTCTGTGCATTACACACATTCAGTAATAATAAAACCGGAAGTGTCTTTAAAATAAATTTCATTAATTTACATTTTACAGAAATCGGATTACTAAATAAATGAAATTCAGACTGCAATGAGGATTATGCAATCTCTGGCTTCCATCAGCTGAAAGTAAACAAACATGAAATAACGCTTTAAATAGAATCTTATATCTAAAATAGGTAATTTGTAATAAAATAAAGTCATTGAAAATGAATCTTATCTACGAAGGTAAAGCTAAAAAAATATACACAACAGACAGGGAAGATGTTTATCTTCAGGAATTTAAAGACGATGCAACAGCTTTTAACGGAGTCAAAAAGGATAAAATATCCCATAAGGGAGAGATCAACAATTTCATATCGTCTGAGATCTTCAAATACCTTAAGGAAAATTCCATTCCGAATCATTTCATAGAGAAAGTTTCCGATACTGAAATGCTGATAAAGAAAGTGGAAATTATTAAAGTCGAAGTGGTCTGCAGAAATATTGCCGCAGGCAGTCTTGTGAAAAAATTAGGGTTTAAAGAAGGAGAAGAACTTGAGAATCCTATCATAGAATTTTATCTTAAATCCGATGAACTGGGGGATCCGCTCTTTACCGAAGAACACATCTACGCTTTGAAACTGGCAGACAAACATGACATAGGTATAATCAGAAAAATGACGAATTACATCAATACGCTTCTCAAAAAGTTTTTCCTTCAGCGCGGCATAAAGCTTGTTGATTTTAAACTTGAATTCGGAAAGGACAAACACGGAAATATATTACTCGCTGATGAAATATCTCCGGATACCTGCCGGTTCTGGGATTCGCTCACCAATAAAAAACTTGATAAGGACAGATTCAGATTCGATCTCGGAGAGGTGGAAGAGTCATATCAGGAAATTAAAAACAGATTAAGTTGATAAAGCTTACACATTTCGGAAAAGATGTAATTGTAAAAGTTTTTCTTGCGGGAATTGCAATGACATTAATATCAATATTCATTGATAATATTATTGTAAAATTTTTACTAACGGGAATAACAATTTTCATCTGGCTGTTCACGCTTTATTTTTTCAGGGATCCCGACAGGAGACTTCCTGCAGATTATAAGGATAATCAGATAATCTCTCCGGCGGACGGGAAGGTAGTAGTAATAGAAGATGTAATAAATAAGGAAGACAATATTTTTAAAAAGGACGAACAGCTCATACAGATCAGTATATTTCTTTCTCCTCTTAATGTGCACGTGAACAGAAATCCAATAAGCGGCACTGTGAAATATCTGAAATACATTAAAGGAGAATATCTCGTTGCCTTTGACCATAAGTCATCCGAAAGAAACGAAAGAACAGAAATCGGCATTGAAAATCCGGAAAACGGATGTAAGATCCTATTCAAGCAGATAGCGGGTTTTGTCGCAAGAAGGATAGTGTATGATCTAAGTGAAGACTGCAAAGTAAAAGCCGGGGACAGATTCGGAATGATAAAGTTCGGGTCCCGTATCGACATTCTGATCAAAAGGGACTCTGAAATATTTGTCAAAATGGATCAGAAGGTAACCGGCGGTGAAACAATAATAGCGGAATTATAAATGTTTATTTCCAGAAAATTCATACCAAGTCTTTTTACGATCTTAAATGCATTCTGCGGAATGATGTCCGTCATTAACTCTTCAAAAGGGGATTTTGAAGATGCGGCTTTGTTTATTATTTATGCTTCTCTTTTTGACGCTGTGGACGGACTTGCCGCGAGACTTACAAATTCAGCCAGCAGATTCGGGGTTGAGCTTGATTCTCTGTCTGATGTGATCTCATTCGGACTCGCACCTTCAATTCTATTGTATAATATCTATCTGAGAGAACTCGGTGATCTCGGTGTAGTTCTTTCATCTCTTATAATGGTCTTTGCCGCGATCAGACTGGCAAGATTTAATGTTCAGCTTTCGGGATTTGAAAAAAGCAAATTCAACGGTCTTCCGGCTCCAATGTCTGCTTTCACAGTCTGCACATATATTCTTTTCTACTATGACAAGATTTTTTCCGAAGGACTCAGCAATACAATACTGATAATTTTATCCGTATTCCTGCCTCTGATGATGGTAAGCAGGGTAAAGTATGAATCCATACCGAAGCCTTCCCTGCGCTCGATAAAAAAGAATCCAATAGTATATATAATTATTCTTCTTGCGGTCATTCTGATAATTGCAACAAAAGGGGAGGGATCGTTCTCATTCTGTCTTTTCTATATTTTTTCGGGAATAATAAGATCGGGATATAACATGATCTTCAGGAAGCACAGAAAATCCGGTGAAGATCTTGATGAATCATTCGAATTCAATAATACAAAATAACAGCAGTTTACTTTTGCTTCAGAATATCCTTTAAAGCATCCATGAGAAAATCAATTTCATCTGCAGTATTTGTTCTCCCGAATGAAATCCGCAGTGAACCCATTGCGGTTCTTTCATCCAGACCAATTTCTTTCAGAACGTAAGAGGGTTTTAATGTTCCTGCAGTGCAAGCCGAACCACCCGAAACAGCAATACCTTTAAGGTCAAGCTGTATAAGGAGCATTTCTTCGTCGAATGTAAATTTGTTTTTATCAAACGAAATATTGACTATGTTCGGAAGACAATTCTCATTGTCAGAATTAAAAATAACCCCATCTCCGAAATTCTTTTTCAATCCGGAATTCAGTCTGTCTTTTAAAGAATTATAAGTTGCAATATCTTCATCAGATTTTCTTTTCAGAAGCTCGACGGCTTTTTTGAATCCGGCTATTAGAGGAATACTTTCCGTTCCGCCGCGAATGTCGCGTTCCTGTTTACCTCCGTGAATGAATTTATCCAGCGCAGTTCCGTTTTTAATATATAAAGCACCAATCCCTTTCGGACCGTAAATTTTATGAGCGGAAAAAGAAGCGAGATCAGCACCAAGATCTTTCAAGTCAAATTTTATTTTACCGAGACTCTGAACCATGTCGGTATGAACTGCAATGTCTTTCCCCTGCAATGATCCGGAAATACCTTTAATGTCATTTATTACCCCGGTTTCGTTATTTGAATGCATCAGGGAAACGAGGAAAACTGATGGAGTTAAATTACTCAGAAGCTGATCAGCGCTAATTCTGCCGTATCGGTCAGGTTTAAGATAAGTTATTTTAAAATGGAATCTCTTTTCAAGATAATTCAAAGTGTCTATTACAGCGGAATGTTCAACCGAAGATGAAATTATGTGATCCTTTCCCGAACCAAAATGTCTGAAAGCAAAACCTTTCAGTGCGTGATTGTCCGCTTCCGTCCCGCTGCCGGTGAAAACAATTTCCTTTGAAGATACTCCAAGGAATTCAGCTAGAATATCCCTTGTATCTTCAAGCAGTACTTTTGCTGATTTACCGAATCCGTGAATTGAAGAAGCGTTACCGAAATCATTTTTAAAATAAGGGAGCATTGCATCGGTAACTTCCGGATCCGGTTTAGTAGTTGCTGCATTATCGAGATAGATCTTTTTCACTTTTGATATTAAATTTGATTGTTACTTTTATTTTTAAATTTCATTATTTTAAACTGTGTCTATTAATAAAGAGATCTTCTACATATCAAATTTATTATCAATAATAAGAATAATATTATTGATACCGCTGAGCTGGTTAATGCTCACTTCATTTGAGACTAAAAATAATTTAATAATAATTTTAGTTCTATGTATGTATTTTTCTGATTTACTGGACGGATACATTGCAAGAAAAATGGATCAGGTCTCTGAATTCGGAAAAATAATAGATCCGCTTGCCGACAAGATCTCTGTAACGGTTATCTCGCTTATCCTTGTATATCTGGGCAGACTTCCTCTTTGGTTTGTTGCCGTAGTAATTTTACGCGATCTGTTAATACTTTTGTTCGGTATTTATCTGATGAGAAAAAAACACATAACTTTAATGTCTAATTATCCCGGAAAGATCGCAGTATTCAGCATTGGTCTCATACTGCTGTTTTCAATTATTAGCAGTGAGGCTTTAGCTTCAGCTGTAAATGTATTGTATTATGCCTCGCTATCGCTCATAATAAATTCATCATACCTTTATTTCAGAAGATTCAGGGAATCAATAAAACAAATTTAAAAATATGAAAGAAAAGATCAGGACATTCACAAGGAAGGACATAGAAGACAGGCTGGACGGTAAACTGGCTGGAAAAAGGCTTACACAGAAAATTCTGGTGGATTCGCTTTTTGAATGTCTGCGGGAAGTGCTTCTGGAAGCCGATCCGATTGCCAGAGTTGAGATCAGGGATTTTGGGGTATTTGAAATTAAGAAGACCAGACCAAAACCCAAAGCAAGGAATATGAAGACAGGGGAATTCATGTTTGTCCCGGGAAGAAGAAAGATCCATTTCAAACCGGGAAAGATACTGAAGGAATTTCTGAAAGAAGATTTCAAAGACTCAGCTGATAAAAATGTCTGATAATACAAAATACATGGGACTGGACTACGGAGAAAAAAGGGTAGGCATATCTGTAAGCGATGAGAATAAAAAATATTCATTTAACAGAGAGTTTGTATTAAATGACAAAAATCTTTTCACAAACATTCTGGACATTATCCGTTCGGAAAAAATTTCAAGGATAATTATCGGACTCCCTGTAAGTTTAAAAAATGAAAAAACCGTACAGACCCTTATGTCGGAAAAATTTTCAGAAAAGCTGAATGATCATTTAATTTCAAACAACATTGCAGCTGAAATTATATTTTACGATGAAAGGTTAACGAGTAGGATCGCTGAGGAAAGTCTTATGCTGACGGGAATAAAAAAGAGGAAAAGGAAAGTTAAAGGACTTATCGACGGTATCTCGGCTCAGATAATACTTCAGGATTATCTGGACAGTGCAAAGAATACCGGATCAAGTTAATTGTTCAATATAATAAGAATTTAAAAAGTTTATATAATGTATTTAATCGAACTTCATGAAATGATCGAGAATGGTGAGAGTGATAGCGTTGAATTCAAAAGAAAATTTTCATCACCCGAAAAAATTGCCAAAGAGATGATAGCATTTGCCAATTCAAAAGGCGGCAGTCTGATCTTCGGCGTAGATGACGATAAAAGTATAGTAGGCGTCGAAAGTGAGAAAGGTGAACTGGAACTTATCACAACAGCCGCAAAATTTTACTGTGAACCTGAAATCGAATTTAAAACTGATATTATGCTTCTCAGAAATAAGGATATTGTAGTGGTAACAATTCAGGAAAGCATGAAAAAACCCCACAGACTTCTGACTGATGATGAGGATACAGATCAGAGAGTATATATAAGATTCAAGGACAGAAGCATGCTGGCTTCAAAAGAGACGATCAAGATATTAAGAAATTCGAATGACGATTCTCCGCCTTTAAAAATAACAGTTGGTGAAATTGAAAAAACACTGTTCGAATTTCTTAACAAGAATGAACGTATCACGGTGAAAGCATTCAAAAAACTTGTGAATATTTCTGAGAGAAGGGCAAGCAGGACGCTTGTGAATCTTGTAAAGGCAAAAGTTATCAGACATCATTTCCTCGGAAAAGAAGATTACTTTACTCTGGTATGAATCTTACCTGTTAGTCAGTTTAATTTATCTCTTCTCGAGAATACCGCAGACTTTCTTTAAACTCCTTTTGCTGTTATTAAGAATAGTATGCGCTTCGGAAAGGATTTCCTTTTTGAAAGACTCATCATCAATTCCCGGAAGATTTATTTCAACATTCTTAAAAGCTCCCCAGATACCGGTCTCCAGAGATTTTGCGCCGACTTCAAGGTCACTTTTGGAAGAGATGTTTCCGTGCTTTGCCATTTTGATCATCCATTCCCAGCACGAATCTGATATTCTCATAACTGATAATGGTACAGTGATCGCCTTTTTCAAACCCTCCTGCATTTTTTCTTTTCTGATCTTTTTATCGCTGTCGGTTTTTTTCGGCATTTTCATTGCGATCATATAATCATTAAAAGCATTGGTATCAGCATCTATCAGGGGAATCAGTTCGTTCATTTTGTTATGCAGAGGCGGGATAAGTTTTCTCATGGTGCTGTCAAGATGTTCAAACTTCTTATTCCCGTAGCTCATCCACCCAACCATTGCTCCGAGAGCAGCTCCTAAAGATGCGATCAGTGCGGAAACACTTCCGCCACCCGGTGCTGATGTCCTCGCTCCGACCAGTTCAACAAAGCTGCGCACTGTCAGTGAGGCAAGCGGTTCATCAGCTTTCTCTTCGATCATATATTCAATGATCCTTTTGTCCGGATCGAATTCAGAGATTGAAGAAAGACCGAGACGGTCTATTACAAGTCTTATCTTCTGTCTTTCATCAAGAATGAAAAGATTTTCTTTATTAATATAGTATTCTGCAGCCATCATCATTGCTTCGAGCGGAATCAGTCCAACGAGCTCGCTTCCGCAGACAGCCAGGTTTAGTTCGCGCGCATCCTTTGCGCATTCTTCAAAAGCAATATGTGGCGGAGTGATCAGATAATTATCAAGATTCATTGAAACCTGAGCCATATTATATTCATCCACATACCAACCAATTCCTTTAACGGCTTTTAATCTGCCGGGTTCATCTTCCTTTCTACCCTGTTCACGTATGTTCAGCGCTATTCTGTGCGCCTGTTCCTTTGTACTGAGAATATTCACGTTGTAAGCTATCAGAAAAAATCTCGAACCGGTTACAGTAGCTCCGGATTTAGGTATGAATTCCTGCGGACCGAAATCCGGTTTCCATTCAGGTTTGTATATTTTATTTTTTATTCCTTCGTATTCTCCGGAACGGATCTGCCTGAGCATTTTTCTGTCAGGATTAGATGAAGCTTCTTCATAGAGGTAAACAGGAATTCCCAATTCTTCGCCGACACGTTTACCGTACTGCTTTGAACATTCCACGCATTCTTCAGTAGTAACATTTGCTACCGGAACAAAAGGTACCACATCAACTGCTCCCATTCTCGGATGCTCTCCGGAATGTTGAGACATGTCAATAAGTTCATAAGCTGTTTTTGAAAACTGAAATGCCGCTTCGACAATGGAATCAGGATCGCCAACAAATGTAAAGACAGTTCTGTTGGTGGATCTGCCCGGGTCCACATCAAGCAGCGTTACTCCTCTGATTTTTCTTACAGCTTCAGCGCAAGCATTAATGATGTTTTCATTTCTCCCTTCTGAAATGTTGGGAACACACTCTATAATTTTCTTCATAATTTATATTTGAAATTAAATGTTTTTATTCAGCTTTCTGCAGATCATGAATATTCTTTCAGACTGTGAAAATATTGTTTTCCCTGATTCATCCGCAGTTTCAAGTATCTCAAAATCTTTTTCAAGAGCTGTCAGTATTTTGAAAAGGTCAAATGATGATTCCTTTATGTTTGTCTCATGCAGTGCGAATTCATCATTTTTTTTGTTCCTGAATACTTTCATATTCCAGTTGAAAGTATTTGCTGAAATTTTTTTTACATCCGCGATCAGGTAATTTTTACCGAATTTATTTATCAGCGGTGAGATCTCCGAGATCATTTCCAGTTTGAATAAAGTATTAAAGTCGAAAATGAAAATCCCGTCTGTGTTAAGCGATTGTGAAACATTTCTGAAAAACCTTTTCCATTCATTAAATAGAAGCAGGTGATTTACCGTGTCATAAATACAGAACACTGCATCGTAACTCGCGGAGGGAATGAAATTCCTTATGTCTCCTTTGAATATGCGCTTTCTGTTAATTTTTCTCTCAGCGATTTTCAGCATATGACTGTTGATATCCACTCCTGAAGTTTCATAAAATTCCGATAGGTAAAGAAGATTGTTCCCTGTTCCGCATCCCATTTCGAAAACAGAATGCGCATTCCTGTTGTACTTTAAAATTTTCTTCCTGACGAATTTTACATTTTCGTCGGAATTACCGAGAACCTCATCATAAAATTCCGCTACATTGCCGTATCCGTTGTCTTTCAAATACCTTATTGTGTAAAATGCTTATTAAATATTATCATAAAATTTCTGCAGAAAATGTCCCACGCCGTCATCTTCGTTGGACTTATCGGTAATATAGTCAGCAACGTCCTTAAGTTCATCAACAGCATTATCAAGAGCTATGTTGGTTCCCCCGAATTCAAAAAGATCCCTGTCGTTATACCAGTCTCCGAAAACCATTATTTCATTATTCCTGAGTTTGAGATGTCTGGAAAGAATTTTCAGACCTGTCTTTTTGCTGATTCCTTTTCTGGTTATCTCAACATTGTAAACTCCCTGGAATGACTGGGACCTGAAATATTTTACCTTGAGATACATGCCGAAAGGCATTCTCATCTTTCTCTGAACTTCCCTCATATTCGCCCTGTCATTTCCGGACATGATTATCTCAAGAACTTTATCAAGATAATCATCATAGGAATCTACAAGTGTATAAGTAGTTCCGAATCTTGTCATAAAATCCTTTATAACGGAATTATCTTCGGTGTAAACTATTCTGTCATTGTAACACAGTGCAATTTTCAGATAATATTTTTCGGCAAGACGAATAGCTTTCTCAACATATTTTTTGTCAATCACCGAACGGTTGAGAATTATGCTGCTGTCTTTATCCTGAATGAGAGAACCGTTAAGTGAAATAAAGGGAATTTTTACATTAAGTTCTTCAGCTATCGGAACAATGGAAGAGTGAACCCGCTGAGATGCAAATGAGATATTGATGTTCTTTTTCTTTAATTTATTTACAAGCTGCTTAGTGAGATCACCAATTTCGTTGTTGCTTGATATCAAAGTTCCGTCAATATCTGAAACAATAAGTTTTATGCTGCCGAATCTTTTCTTTAATTCATTAAAAGATAAACTCAAATCTTAATTATTAATTATTTCCAATAAATGTTAAAAGAATCAGTTATGATATGGAGTGACAAAAGGGAAAAATAAATGAATTCTGAACTTTTTAATAATACTCAGAATATAAAAGATTTTCAAAGTATTTTTATTAGTATGAATGCAGGTTTTACCGGCGAAAGTTTCCCGGAAAAAAGATAAACCTGTATGTAAGAGAATCAGGATCAGAAAGTATTTTTTTTCTTAAGAGCCGCTGTAGGTTCAGGAATGGTATGGTGAAGTCCGCCGGCGAGCGGATCATTAAATGATACGGGAATATTTCCGGCTTCGGTTCTTTCTTTCCATGTAACTGATTTTTTTCCGTCGTCAGTTCTGACCATTGAGATGCAGTTTTCCACCGGACAGACAAGCGAACAGAGATTACACCCTACGCAGTTTTCTTCAATTATAAAAGGTACTCTTGTTCCATTTTCAGAAAGTCCGATCGCCTGATGAGCTCCGTCTTCGCATGCAATATAACATAGCTGACATCCTATGCATTTTTCTTTATTGATCTCTGCAACTATTTGATAATTAAGATTCAGATTTTCCCAAGTTTTAACATTCTGAACTGCTTTACCTGTCATTTCATCAACAGAATCAAATCCTTTTTCTTTCATGTAAGATTCAAAGCCGGGAATAATTTCTCTGATAATACCGAATCCGTAATGCATAACAGCTGTACAAACCTGAACACTTGAAGCGCCGAGCAGAATAAATTCCACTGCATCTCTCCAGTTTTCAATCCCTCCGATTCCAGATACAGGGATACCGATTTCAGATTCCTGAGCGCAGTTTTTAACCATATTGAGAGCAATTGGTTTTACCGCCGGGCCGCAGTAGCCGCCGTTAGTACTTTTTCCGTCGACAACGGGATAAGGAACAAAATTATCAATATCAACACCGACAATGCTCTGCACAGTATTGATAAGGGAAATTGCATCTGCGCCACCCTGTCTTGCAGCAATCCCGGCATCGGTAATATCTGTGATATTCGGAGTGAGTTTAACAATGACCGGAGTCTTAGCAACTTCCTTTACCCAGGAGACAATGAGTTTTAAAACTTCGGGTTCCTGTCCGACTGCCGAACCCATTCCTCTTTCGCACATTCCGTGAGGACAGCCGAAATTCAGTTCAAGCCCATCAACACCTGCATTTTCCGCATCTTTAACTATCTGATGCCACTCTTTGCGGGATTCCACCATAAGAGAAGCAATGACTGCGTGATCCGGAAAATATTTTTTAACTTCTTCAATTTCGCGCAGATTATCTTTAAGAGGTCTGTCAGTAATGAGTTCAATATTGTTAAATCCAATCATTCGGCTGTCTCTGTAATTGACAGCTCCGTATCTGCTGGAGACGTTAACGACGGGAATGCCGAGTGTTTTCCATACTGCTCCGCCCCAGCCCTGATCGAATGCTTTCATTATCTGATAACCTGAATTGGTTGGCGGAGCTGAAGCCAGCCAGAAAGGATTGGGGGCTTTTATTCCCGCGAAATTTATTTTTAGATCCGGCATAT
This sequence comes from Bacteroidota bacterium, assembly GCA_018266875.1. GTDB lineage: Bacteria > Bacteroidota > Ignavibacteria > Tepidaquicellales > Tepidaquicellaceae > UBA2330. The sequence goes on along the minus strand of JAFDZR010000011.1, from coordinate 6,044 downwards.
AAATTCTTGTTTTGGTTTTTGACAGGAAACCTGTCAGGTTTTAATTGTATAAAGTCATCTTTCAGATTCCGGACTCACATCCATAATATTCAACTCCTGCATCTCCAGCAAAACCTGACAGGTTTCGCATTCACTGCAGATACTCCGCTATTCCCTTTGCCGCCAGCTTTGCATCTGCTACTGCATTCACTACTTCCTGACCGCCGCTGATCACATCTCCGGCTGAAAAATATTTCGGATTTGTTGTCTGATAATTTTCTTTGTTTATTTTTATCCTGCCTCTTTCATCCGTTTCAAGTCCTTCAATATTCTCAAATAACTCAGACTGCTTTAACTGACCCGTGGCTTTTATCACAAGATCACAATCGACTACAAACTCTGTTCCCTCTATTACTTCAACTTTTCCCTTTGTTGTTTTTGTCCTGATGAATTTCACTCCTGATACTTTATCTTCACCCATTATCTCAACAGGTGAAACATTGAAAAGTCCCTCCACACCGGAATTTTTAGCAAGTTCATATTCAAAAAAATACGCTCCCATCTCTTCTTTTCCTCTTCTGTATGCAAGGATCACTTTTCCTGCGCCAAGTCTAGCAGATTCGGAGGCTGCATCCATTGCTGTGTTTCCTCCGCCGAGAACTATCACTTTGTTTCCCGTTTTGGTATTATGCTGATTAATCCTAAGCTCGGAAATATATTCCACCGCTCCGAAACAGTTCTTCAGATTCTCACCTTTTATATTTACAGGATTTGTTTTCCCTAATCCAATTCCGAGAAATACAGCATCAAATTCATTCTCAAGTCTTTTAAATTCATCCTTCGAAGATATATATGATCGGTAATGTATCCTGAATCCGAACTGCTTCTGAAGATAGTTTATTTCTTCAAGCGCTTCTTCATTTGTGATCTTATAGGGAGCGACTCCGTACAAAGCAAGTCCCGAAGGTTTGTCTTTGGCTTCATAAATATCAACTTCAAAACCTTCTCTTCTAAGTTCACATGCGCATGAAATACCGGCTGGTCCTGCTCCTATTACTGCAGCTTTTTTACCGTTCGGTTTTCCGCTTTCAAAATATTTGATTTCATTTCTAATTGCATTTGAAGTTGCGAAATTCTGAAGTCTGCCAATCTCAATCGGTTTTACATTCTGGAGATTATAAACGCACGCTCCTTCGCAGAGAACTTCAGTCGGACATACCTTTCCGCATGCATTTCCCAGATAATTCGAATCATAAATTGTTTTCGCCGATCCGTGTAAATTCCCTGAGTTGATCTGTTTTATAAATAAAGGTATGTCAATATGTGTGGGACATGCGGAAACGCATGGCGCATCGTAACAGAACAGACATCTTGAACTTTCATAATAAGCCTGCGTGCTGTTCATCAGCGGTTTTATCTGAGAAAAATTTTTCTCAAATTCTGCTTTACTTGCCGGTTGTTTGAATTCAGACATTATTTAATTTGATCTGTATAAACTGTTTGTAATGAATTTCTGCTTTACAGTTCTGTTATTTTTCCGTAAGTCTCAGGTCTTCTGTCTCTGAAGAACTGCCATGTCGACCTGACTTCTTCTATCATCGCAAGATCAAACTCTGCAACTAAAAGTTCATCATTATCTTCAGACGCCTGCGCAAATATCTGTCCTCTCGGATCGACGAAATAAGATGAACCGTAAAACTTTCCGAGATTCCAAGGCTTTTCAGTTCCAACCCTGTTAATGCAGCCCATGAAATAACCGTTTGCTGCGGCATGAGCCGGCTGTTCGAGTTTCCATAAATACTGCGAAAGACCTGCTACAGTAGCGGATGGGTTATAGACTATTTCAGCTCCGTTAAGTCCGAGAATTCTGGCTCCTTCGGGGAAATGTCTGTCATAGCAGATATAAACTCCCACTTTGCAGTACTTCGTCTGAAAAACCGGATATCCCAGATTTCCGGGTTTAAAGAAAAACTTTTCCCAGAAACCCGAAGTATGCGGAATATGATTTTTCCTGTACTTGCCGAGATACTTACCGTCGGCATCTATTACGGCCGCGGTGTTATATAAAACCCCCGCCTGTTCTTTTTCATAAACGGGAATTATCATTACCATATTATATTTTTTTGCGAACTCCTGCATTCTTTCAACTGTCGGACCGGGAACAGTTTCAGCTGATTCATACCACTGCCTGTCCTGTCCGGGACAGAAATAAGGAGTGTTGAAAATTTCCTGAAGGCAAAGTATCTGAACACCTTTCTTACCGGCTTCTTCTATTAGAGGTATATGTTTCTGAACCATGGCTTCCTTGATTTCTTCAATGCTTCCTTCTCCTTCGCTGATGGGAAGACTCATTTGTATCAGTCCTGATTTTATCTTTGACATTTTTTTTAAATGAAATAATTAAATATTATTTTAAATTATAAATTTTTTCTTCTGTAATAAATGACAGGGATTAAAATAATTCTATTTTTTTAAATAATAAAGATGAATAATCAATTTGTATTGATTGGATTTATTGAAATAAAATACACCTGCTAAAATTAATTACTTCAGATATACAAATTTCTTTGTATCAATGATAATATTATCTTCAGTCAGTGTATAGAAATAAACCCCGCTCTGAAGACCGTCGGATTCAGGATTGTATCTTAAATTATAACTTCCTTTGCCGAATGCTCTGCCGGAAAATATCTTTCCGGTTTCCCTGCCGGATACATCATACACAGTAAGGGAAAGTATGGCATCCTTTTTTAAAGTGATGTTTATTGTAGTGGATGGATTGAATGGATTTGGATAATTCTGTCCCAGGGTAAAATCTCCCGGAACGGAATTGTTGAAACTGACAGCTGCCTGAACAGCGGAAAAAGCGTTTACAATTCCCCAGCCTGTAAGATTATCAGGCGGACCGTTTTTTTCAGCTGTGCTTAAAAGTAATTCCTTTACTTCGTCCGGTGTAAGCTGTGGATTTGCCGACAGCATCAGAGCGCAGACTCCGGCAACCATCGGGCAGGCAAGTGAAGTTCCTGAACTTGAATTCAGATAACCGACATTTCCCGATCCGGGAAACGCAGTATAATTGCTTACTCCGAGCGCCATTACATCAGGCTTGATCCTTCCGTCAACAGTCGGACCAACAGATGAAAATGAAGCTCTTAATTTACCAAGCGTAACCGCTCCGACCGTAATAACTTTCTTTCCGTCCGCCGGCGCTCCGAGAGTGTTATGATCGGGATTGAAACCGTCATTGCTTGCTGAAGTTACAACTATGATTCCCTTGCTTACTGCAATGTCAGCGGCAATTGTTATTCTCGCTGTATTTCCGTCCATATCCTGCCAGGTGTATGATGTATATGGCGGATTGAAAGCGAGATATGAAAGTGAGCTTGTTATAATGTCAGCTCCGAGACTGTCAGCCCATTCCGCTGCGGCAATCCAGTTATCTTCTTCAAGCGGAGTTTCGCTTTCTGTGTTCTCTGTCTTTGCAAGAATGATTCTCGAATCAAAAGCAGGCGAAACAAGCCAGCCGGGATCATAACCGCAGACAAGCGACAAAGTCAGAGTTCCGTGTGATCCGTTACCGTGTCTTCCCGTATCGTTGGCTACAATAGTATCCCCGTTTACAAAATCATAGGAGCGGATTCCTTTTTCACGGATCCTGCCGAAACAGCTGTGCTGAAGATTATCAAATCCTGCGTCAAACGAAGCGATCAGAATATTATTTCCCGTATAACCCAAGTCATGCGCCTGCGGAACATTAATGAGATTGGACTGATTGAAAGAAGGTCCGTAATTTATTTCCGATACAATGTTGGGATTCCCGTCATGATAATTTCCGCTGAGATTATTTTTTGTAAGTTCATCAGAAGCAAAATCCGCATTTTTGTAACTCATCACTATATCGGTTTCCTTTACAAAACTTTTTCCGGTTATCTGTTCGATCTGGATTTTTGTTGCATAGCATGAGACTGCATTGAACCATTTTGAAACATGCCTGATCTCGATCCCCAAACCGGAAATTTCCCTGATATAATTTCGGTTTACGGGAAGGTCAAGCTGATCTGTAATTTCCTTATCTTTGATCCGTTTCAGTCTTCTGTCTATGGATTTTTCAGTGAGAAAATTCTCAGGACCGGAATTTAAACTTCCCGGCTTATCTGTAAAAAATATCCAGACAAGATGTCTTTCAGAAGGCGGTGAATATCTGATGCTGTTTTCGAGACGGGAGCTTATCTTCTTTCCTGTGCCTGCGGTCGCCGAAACAGCAGTTATCAAGCAGCTGATAATGAAAATGGAAACGATGATTTTTAATGAGGCTTTATTCATCTTTAATACTTTGTGCGCTTGAACCTAAGGTATTTCTTTAGGGAAAATTTGACTTATTATTATCAAACTAAACTGATTGAACAAAAAAATCAATACCTATTTTGAATTTGTTTGATATACGCATTCAGAGCAGTCCAAAATAAATTTATTTCTTTCAAAATAAATTAATTCATAAATAGATTTAAACTGTTTCTTAACATACGAGGTTGCTCTGCAAAACTTAAATTTATCAGCCCAACTCAAGCAAACTTTTTGAAAACACCAGCATCTATTAACAAATAAATCAACTACATTCCTCGCCCCTGACAAAAAAATCTTTTTTTGCCCTGTTGACTTATGGGGCTCACTACCAATCTTGATGGACTCAATCTCTTTATAGATTTATTAAGCTGATCTTTTTTCTTAAGCGTGTTCTGATCTTTCTTTACTATTGGTCTTATGGTTTTTTAAATCAAACGTCTATATGAGCCTTGATGGCTATTGTAAATTATAATTTTAAACCGGAAGCGGTTAACCGACGGTTGACTCTCATAATGGAGTATGTTGGTGTATGAACCTTTCTTCCGAATTATAGATCATTTCTTATTTTAAAAATTGACCGGCTTTATCTATGAGATTTTACTTAATGTTTTCTCTCCATTGATATGGCCGGTATTTTGTTTTGTTTTTCATTATTGCATAAGTAACCTTTGCTATATACCTCGCTATTTGATTTCTTGCATCTTCAAAACTTAATTGGTTCTGTATTAAATATTCATAATATTCTCTTATGTCACTATTCCCGCCGATTGCCGCATTTGCCGCTATCTTATAACATCTCTTCAATATCCTGCTGTAACGGGTCTCTCTTTTGCCATAGTCTCTTTTACCGCTTTTCTTAAAGTGTTTTACTAATCCGCAATATGCATAGTATTTGTATTTGCTTTCAAATCTGTTTGCATCAATTACAACTGCTAATATCGTTACCCCCATTTTTGTCCCTATTCCTGATACCTTTACCAGTTGTTTAATTGTCTCATTCTCTTTTTCTATCTTACTGAATATCTGTTCGAAATCTTTCCGAATCATTGCGAAATTTTCTATTGCTATATTTTGCTTTTCGGTAATGAATTTATTAATTGCGTTTCCCGACAGTATCTTTTCCTTTTTATGATCCTTTCCTTCTGAAAGAAACATAGCCGAACGTTGATTCTTCATCCTTACTGATTCCATTACAAAATCTTCATAAGCACTGACCAGTTTCCGGAGTTTATATAATTCATCTGCCGTATGAAAAACTTCCTTTAATGATCCGTTCCTCAATAGCATGCACAGCTTTGTTGCATCTATCTTATCATTCTTCGGACCGGTTTTCAATAAGCTGTTATGAAAAGGTTCACATATCAATATTTTATCAACATAATCTTTAAGTTCAACATAAAGCCATTGTGCTGTAGTAGTTTCTTCAATTGTTAAAATCTTTTTCCCGGGAAGCAGCTTCAGACAATCTTTCAAAATCTTTAATACCGGAGGATGTTCAGATACTTTGTATTTTGTTCCGTTGTCACGGATCGATGCCAGTGCAAAATTATCCTTTGACCAGTCTAAAGCAATGTAGTGCTTATAAATTTCATTTTTATTAATTTGTTTCATAAGGGTTCCTTTCGGTTAAGAAGTTCATATGCTACGAAAGATTTCGTATTACTACGAAAATAATTCGTACTAACTCAAATTGAAAGTGAGCCCTTTGTTAATTTACCGAC
>JAFDZR010000010.1:9171-210586 GCA_018266875.1 Bacteroidota bacterium | reverse complement strand
AAAAATTAATTTGGACAGTATTGACTTTTTACAGTATCTATATTCTTTTGATAAATAGTTATTTATTAACTTAGATAAAAGTAGATTAAAAAAATTTAATCTACGGTATTGAAGATGAAACATAGATTAAAAAAATTTAATGCTTAAATTAATTGATTTTACCAACTTTGTAAAAAGTTACTTTTGCAGAAGCAAGAAAACTAATTGAAATTCGAAATTTGTAATTTGAAATTCTTCTCTCCCAGAAACTCCACAGCATTTTTCCATAGTAACTTTTCCCTGACGGATTTACTATCGTGATATACTTTTTCGATAAGTTTTCCGGGATGATGTTCTCCCAGAGGAAAAGGATAATCCGAGCCGAGTATGATTTTATCATCACCGATCAGATCCACTATGAACTTCAAAGCCATTTCGTCATGAACAAGCGAGTCGAGATAGAATTTTCCGAGATAGTGACGCGGATTAATGTTATTATCAACTGCAACGAGATCCGGTCTGACATTGAAGCCGTGTTCGATCCTGCCGATGGTCATTGGAAAAGAACCTCCGCCGTGAGCGAAACAGACTTTTAGTTTTTTAAATTTTTCGAAGACTCCTCCGAAGATCATTGAACAGATCGCGAGTGAAGTTTCAGCCGGCATGCCCACCAGCCACGGAAGCCAGTATTTCGGCATGCGGTCTTTGCCCATCATATCCCACGGATGAATGAATAACGCCGCGCCGAGTGATTCCGCAGCTTCATAAACAGGGAATAGTTTCTCATTGTCGAGATTCCAGTCATTGATGTGAGAGCCAATCTCAATTCCGGCAAGTCCGAGATCATTAACGCATCTCTCAAGTTCTTTCACCGCATGATCCGGAGCCTGCATCGGCAGAGTACCGAGACCGATAAATCTGTCCGGAAAATCCTTTACCACTCCTGCAATATGATCATTCAGAATTTTGGAAAGATCGAGAGTATCCATCGGCTTAGCCCAGTAGCTGAACATCACAGGAACAGTTGAAAGCACCTGCATACTGACTTCAGTATGATCACAGTCTTTAATCCTGACATCAGGATCCCAGCAATTACTCTGTATCTCACGGAAAAATTTTCCGTCGACCATCATCTTTGCGCAGCAGGGCTTGTGATGCTCAAGACTTACAAACCCGCCGTAGCCGTACCTTTCCTTAAGGTCAGGCCAGTTCTCAGGAAGGATATGAGTATGTAAATCAATTTTCAATTTTTGAAGAGCAATTTCAAATTTAGAAATAAGTTACTAGTTACTTGTTACGAGTTACTAGTTGTTTTTTCAGGTTGTTTTTAACAGTTATTTGAATTTTTGTAATGATTTTCAAAATTTCATCACAATCCAACTTTAATGATTCAAACATTTTTTCATTAATAAATTCTGTATCTTTTAGCAATCTAAGCCAATAAGATGTTTCTCTTGCTTCTTTATAAGCAATTGTTAGCTTATGTAAAAAATCTCGTTTTGACTGACCTCCTGAGGCTTCATCAACATTAGCCCCTATAGAAGTACCGCATCTCAAAATTTGATTTGCCAAAACAAATTCTCTCTTTTCAGTTTTTAAAAACTGATATAACTTTATTATTCTAATAGAAAATTTGTAACTTTTACCCTGGATTATACTCCGTTCTCTCAAAATCAATTTCCTTCCTTTTCATAAAATCAAATTCTCAAAATATACTATAATTAATAGTTATAGCATTAAAGGAAAATAATTATATTGTGATTAAAGAATAAACAAAAAATTTTTCCTTTTTACGAAAGGTTTCTACATTAATTTATCTGTAACTAGTAACTAGTAACTCGTAACAAGTAACTAGTAACTATTTCTTCTCCGGCGGTTGCATTACAGATCCGCAGTGCTTACAGGTTCTTAAATCTTCCGAATCATAAAACTCTTTAAGAAGAGGTGGAAGCTGCGTAACTATGTTTGTAAGTTTAAAAAATTTCTCGTGAAGTTTCTTATGACAGTTTTCACAGTACCACTGAAATCCGTCGAGTTCGTCTTCCGTTCTTTTTCTTTCGACCACCAGACCGATGGTATTTGCAGGTCTTCTGGGAGAATGCGGAGTTTTCGGCGGGACGTAGAAGATCTCACCTTCTTTAATGTCATATATATTTTCTTTTCCGTCCTCAACTATTCCTACCTGAATGTCGCCTTCTATCTGATAGAAGAATTCCGGTCCGTCCTGAAAATGATAATCCTTTCTTGAATTCGGACCGCCGACTACCATTACTATGAAATCACCGTCATAGACACATTTGTTTCCGACCGGCGGTTTCATGAGATGACGGTTTTCCTCTATCCATTTTTTAAAATTGATTGGTGGCAGCATGATTAAAACCTCCTGATTATTTTAATTTAATATTAATTTAATTACACTAAAAATATAAATTCCATTTACTGCAGATCCGTCAGAGCTTCGGCTTCTATTTCAACAAGCATGTCAGGATCCACAAGAGCGCTTATCCCGACAAGTGTCTGAGCCGGCTTTATACTTCTGAACTTTTCACCGAGCGCTTTTCCCGCCTCTTCCCATCTTGAAATATCCGTTACAAAAACTCTTAATCTGATAATGTCCTCAAGTCTGCTTCCCGTGCGTTTAAGTACGGATTCTATATTTTCTATGACCGTTTTCGTCTGCAGATACATATCTCCTTTTCCCACAAGCTTTCCTTCAACTATTGCAGTAGTGCCTGATATTAATATTCTGTCGCCTGCCTTAACAGCACGGCTGTATCCGACTTTTTCCTCCCAGATAACGCCTGATGAGAATCTTACTCTTTGCTTCATTTATAAATTATTTTAATACGAAAACTTATTTCTTAATTTCTTTATTATCTGATAAGAGGCAAAGGAAAAAATCAATCCCGCATACACATCAATTGTATAATGAGCTTTCTGAAGAATGACTGCTGATCCGACTACTATTGTGGCTAACAGGAAATATGTTTTAAGATATTTATTTTTCGCTGTCTGAAAAAGCATAAAAGCCGTCGAAGTATGACCTGAATAAAAAAGATCCTTAACTATTTTTTTCCCCGTTCCCAGAACAAACACAACAGGATCCTGAAGATCAATGCAACCGGCAGGAGGATCCAGCGGGACCAGATACATAGCTGACATTCTGAAAAGCACAAGAAGTATGTATGTCTGAATTCCCGTCAGCAGTGTTTCAGGATCAAAACTGAAAAACACCAAAGCAAGCAGCAGCGATGAATATATTGCGAAGAACAATAGTCCGTTCAGATCAACAGCCTGAAAATGAATTAGTAATGGATCATCTAAAACTGCACCGGGTCTTGCTTCATTGAAAAGCAGGAATCTGCTGAAGGTACTTAGTGTGGAAACGAGCAGTATCAAAGTAATGATCAGCTCAGCTTTCCTGTAAGGATGTGATAAATACTGTTTCCAGGCGGAAATGAATTTTGTCAATTTATTTATCAGTTTAATATTTGCTTTTTCCGCATAAAGATAAGATCACTGCAAGCTGACCTGCATGATACATCTGGTGAAGCTGCCAGTGCATTATTATATTTTCCTTTGTTTTGAAATAATCTTCTTCAATGTTTTTTACAAGAGCATGCGGTTCTTTTAATTCTTCATCCCTGATATTTGAATATATCCTATAATTTTTTTCACAGACTTTTTTCCAGCCCTCCCTTAATTCCTTAACAGGCGGATATTTTTCAGGTGGCATTACTTTTGTGCCCTGTCCGAAAAGATCCACATAATCCGGATAAAGAATATCTCCCTTTCCCATGTAAAGGGAAAAGTCATCATCACAAACCACCAGATGTCCGAGCAACCAGACGCCGTTATTCTTTCCGGGTGAAAGTTCGTGTTTAAAATCAGCGTCATCCAGTCCGTTCAGGACTCCGTCAACCCACCGGACCATTACATCAAACTGTTTTTCAAAATAACCTGATACAATCCGTGACATAAAATATTTTCAGTTTAAAAATTAAATAAAAAAATTTACTTTAAATAAAATCAAGATTCGACAGTGATATTTTCACTCGGCAGCAGATCAAGAAAATGCCAGATGTTACAGTAAAAATCTCCCGGTCCGAAATAATCTTTGGCTACTCTTTCGATGTTTCCGTCCTCTTTTTTTTCAAATACAGAGACTCCCGGCCAGTAATAAACTTTACCGTCTTTTCTTAACTCATATCCCATGTCATATATGAATTCCGATCCGGCTGCAGAATATGTCCTGTAATTCCAGCCATGGTCTTCGGCAAACTTCCTGTGAATTTCCGGACTGTCAGGACTGACCAGCACAAATGAGGCTTTCTTCTCAATTTCCTTATAGGTGTCCTTGAATCCGTCCGCCCACATTGTGCAGTATGAACAGGATTTTCCCATGTTATGGATGAGTATAAGATATTTATTATCTCCGAACATTTCCGAAAGCTTTACTTCATTGCCGTTCCTGTCCTTCATTAAATAATCCTTTACTTCCATGTGTGCCAGCTTTGAATTTAGTTCAATGCGTTTTTTTCTCAGAAGTTCTATCTCTTTGTCAAGTTCTGTCAGCTGTTCCTCGGTGGTTTTAATTTCCTCTTTTGAAAGTGCGCCTGTGATCATGGTAATAAATTTAATTTAAAAAAATCTTATGTATGATCCGGGTCGACTAGCTGAAACCAGTTGCCGTCAGGATCTTTAAATGTCAGACACGATTCGGATCCGTCAAATCCGCTGAATACAAGTCCGCGGTTTTCCAGTTCTGACTTTTTCCGGTCAACGTCATCAGTGTATAATACAATTCCGATGTTGCTGTTATTATATTCATCTGTCCGAAGATCGTTTTTACCGGGACGAAGCAGGATCTGCGTATCATCAAGGTTCATCCATACAAATTTATCATGCTGAATTTCGGTAACAGTAAATCCCAGAATTTTTTCATAAAAATCTTTTGATGCAATCGGATCTTTTACAAAAATTTCCAGATGACCGATCTTCATTCATTATCCTTCACTGATCTTTTTTAACCGTTCGAGTTTATCCTTTTCATTTTCTGCAACCCAGATATCTTTTGACAAAAGTTCATAGGATTTACCGGCATATTCAGCGGCTTTTTCTTTTTCATTTTTAATCAAATATAATTCCATTAACTCTTCATAAACATAACCGTCACTTACAGCTTTCCCGTCTTCTATGTCTTTTAACAGAGCCAACTGAATATCAAGAGATTCATCAGTCTTTCCCATCATTCTTAAAGTCTTTGCCACGCTCCATTTTGCAATAGCCAGAGTAAGACCTTTCTTTCTTTCTTCATGCCATTGTCTGCATTTCAAAAAAAGCTCAAGCGCTTTTTCATAATCCTTCATATCGAAATATGTCCAGCCGGTGTTGTTGTAAAGGGAACCCAGCCAGCCTTTGGCGCTGTCACTTTCGGAACTTTCAGCGTCCTTCATTGCTGTCTCATTCCATTTTAATGACTCTTCCCCGGGTTCGATAATTCCCATCATGTGCGCAGCGTCAACAGCATAAAAATCCTCGCCTGTTGATTTGGCGATCTCATAAGCTTTTAAAAAAAGGTCACGTGATTTATCCTTCTGCTTAGATGAGTTAAAAACTCTTCCTCTTTCGAGAAGATACCGGATCTTTGCCGCAGAAAGATCATCTGTCAGTTCACTTTCCACTTCATCAAGTAATTTATGCGCATCATCAAATTTCATCTGCAGACCGAGTGTCCGTGCGATCTGGGTTTCAAGCTGAAGGTAAGCTGATTTGTCGTTTGAATTTTTTACTTCATCAAGTAATTCACGGAATTTAATTTCCGTCCCTGCGGGATCATTGTAGTCCCAGAGTTTATCAAAGTCTTTCATTTACTGTGTTTGTAGTTTAAGATATGTATGTAAAATATATTAACTTATTCAAAAATTCAACTAACTGATTTTATTAGAAAAATTAATTTTCCAAATCCGTTTATAATGTTATGCTTTAAAATTAAAGTTTCGTTGGTTTCTGTTTATTTTTTTTGTGCGACCAACAGAAAGTAAAAAAAAGTCCTTCAGAGTCCCCGGGATGAATTTTTTCCTGAATTCAACATTGATTATTTTGACGCAATCTACCCTGAATTCTTCACGGCAATAATTCACATGTCCGTAGTTTTACAAAATTTATTAAATAGTTTAAAAGGTTTTTAAATTATAATGTATTTTTAATGAATTAAAATTATTTCTGACAGCATTCTTCAGCGACAGCTGTAATTACCGTTAATATCTGTTAATTAGACTTTCACACGGAAAATAATATGAGTAATTTATTTAAAAAATCATATGACGGAAAAATTTTCGAGTATTGGATTCGGATGTTACAGGATCAACAACGGAATAGAACAGCACTATGAATCGCTTTATAAAGCTCTGACTTCGGGAATAAATCTGATCGATACTTCTTCAAATTATTCAATGGGCGGAAGTGAAATCCTGGTCGGCAGAGTTATGAATGATCTTTTCGAAAAGGAAATTTTAAGAAGGGATGATATTTGTCTTGTGACAAAAGCCGGTTACATTCAGGGAAATCTATTGAGGGAATTAAAAAGCGATAAAGAAAACGGAAAGGAATTTGAGGATGTAGTGGAAGAGTCAGACCGGCTGTGGCACTGCATATCACCGGATTTTCTTGAAGACCAGTTACAGAGACAGTTTGAAAGACTGAATACTCCGTACATAGATTATTACCTGCTTCACAATCCTGAATATTTTCTGGACAATGCGTCAGGAAAGAACATGCCAAAGGAAGAGGCTGATAAAATTTATTACGGAAGAATTGAAAAAGCATTCAGATTCCTTGAAGAAAAATGCAAATCCGGAGTTTTAAAATATTACGGAGTTTCTTCAAATACTTTTCCTGCTTATTCAGATGACCCATCGTTTACTTCGCTTGAGAAGCTGTATTCCATAGCAGGATCAATATCTCATGACAACAGATTCAAAATGATACAGATGCCTCTGAATCTGATAGAGGCTGGCGCGGTAAGAAATAAGAATCAGGAAAACAAAACGAAAACGGTTCTCGAGTTTGCAATGGAAAAGGATCTGAGAGTTCTAATAAACAGACCAATGAACGCAATCACTTCCAAAGGGCTGGTCAGACTTGCAGAATTCAGTTCGGAGCCTTTTGAGGAAAAGGATTTTATCAAACAGATAAAACTTGTGAAACTGCTGGAAGAAGATATTATAAATGAAAAACTCAGCGCAGATGATCCCGGCGGAGAAGAATATAAGAAATTAAAGAACAGTCTGATAACCGGAAAGCAGATAGAGGAGAACTGGAAATTTTTCGGCAGCATAGAACATTTCAATGACATGATCAGGCAGCTTTTCGCCCCGAGGATAAACACGATACTTGAGCATACGGAAAAAAAGATAACAGATGAAGGCGCAAAGGAATTATTCGGAAATTACATCAGGGAAGTATACAGACTTCTCAATCTGACGGGAAATTACTATAAATTAAGAGCCGACAAAAGGAACAGGTTCATCAGCAAACTGATCAATGAAAAACTTGAAAGCCGTTACCACAATCTCACATTATCCCGAAAATCGGTACTGATCATTTCCTCAGTAAAAGGAGTGGACTGTGTACTGGCGGGAATGACAAAGCCGTCTTATGCAGACGATCTGCTGAAAGTCCTGAATGCGGAAAAAATCAGCAATGCAGAAGAAATAATTAAATACATCTCCGCCGAGACGGAATCGGCTGAGAAAGGACTGGAGATCGGGTAATCCTTGATGTTATTATGACCCGTTTTACTGAAAATGGAGAATAAAGAAAAATACAAAATAATACTGATCATAGGTCTGAGCATCATAATTCTGATTCTCACGCTCTTTTATATATTCTCGGATAAAAAGGATATTATACAGGAAAAAGAGGTCTCTGAAAAAATTTCCATAACTCCGGACAGATTCAGAAAAGACATTGATTCGATTCTGTATTCATTCGGAATAAAAAAAGAATGGATAAACTCTCCGGGTGAAAATAAAAAAGAAAAAAACAAACAGAAGGAAGAGCATATTATTTCAGAATCCGTACAGATACCCGGTGATATTCTAACCATCAATTTAAACTATGAGATCTCCGGTTATCTTGAAAAGAACGGGTTTAATTCCGTTGTTAAGGAAGATCCGAAAACAAAAGATATCTCAATGGAGATATATCAGGCAAAAGACAGTCTTAAAAAAAAATTCGCACAGCTGAACTTCATTTACTCTGATAAAATAAACAGGAATGTGTCCGAAGTCTGTATAGTGCTTGACAGTATTGAATATACGGATCTTGGCACTGCGGAAAAAATTCTCAATTCCTCTGAAAGATTTTCCGTATTTCTTCCTCTTGAAAATGACAAAGCGGATTTTCAGTCAATGATCCTTGATGAGAAAAAAAATTACCTGCTGAAATTTTACATCGGTAATGATGAAGACATCACAACGGATTTCAGACCTGACATGAAGGAAAGCATAATCAGGCAGAGGATCAGAACCATAGCTCTGAATTTCCCGGGCGTATCGGGTATAGTACTTTACTCTTCAAAAGGAATGAAGGAATTCGAGAACAGGATAAGGGAAGAGTTCATAAAAAATAACTTCAGGGTATTCAGCGATACTTTGTTTAAAGAGGTCAGGACTTCGGACGGCAAAGTGGAAAGATTATTCAGCGACATAAGAAAGGGATCTGAAAGAGGAATTAAAATTCAGTTTTATATTATAAGGCTTTCGGAAGATGAATTCGAGGAATACGAAAAAAGAACAGATGAATTAAAAAAACCCGGCTTCAGGTTTATTGGTATTAATGAAGCAATTGAAAGATCGAAAAGAGAAAATACAGCCGTGACAGGCGACACTTTAAAAACAGATAAAAAATAATAATTATATGCAGATTCACGAAACATATATGAACTATGCTTACAGGGAAGCTGAGATCGCTTATGAAGAGCAGGAGATCCCGGTGGGTTGTGTTATAGTATTTCAGAACACCATAATAGCAAAAGCGCACAATCAGATCGAGACGCTTAAAGATCCTACTGCGCATGCTGAGATAATTGCGATCACGGCTGCCGCGGAATATCTTCAGTCTAAGCAGCTTGTCGGATGCAGCATGTATGTAACCCTTGAGCCATGCTCAATGTGCGCAGGGGCGATAGTACTTTCAAAGATAGAGAATCTTTTCTTCGGAGCTTTTGATAATAAAAGCGGCGCCTGCGGGAGCGTACTGAACATTACGAATAATTCCTCACTGAATCATAAGTGCAGTGTAACCGGAGGTCTTCTCGATAATAAATGCAGGGAAATACTCAGGAGTTTTTTTGAAGAGAAAAGATGAAGGCTGGATTTAATCATTTGCCGGAATGAGATTGCTGATATTCTCAGTCAGAGAGAGGAATTCCTCTATTGAAAGGCTTTCCGGTCTTCTTGTAAAATCAAAATCAATTTTTCCGGGATCAATTTCTTTTTCAGTGAAAAATTCCTTAAGCGAATTCCTCATTGTCTTGCGTCTTTTTCCGAAACTTTTCTTTACAATTTCCTTCAGCAGACCGTAATCGGTTTCAGGATGTATCTTATCAGGAAAATCAAACTTAACAACCGAAGACACCACCCGCGGTTTGGGAAAAAAGGCTTCCGGCGGAACGCTGAAAAGGATTTTCGGAACTGAATAAAGCTGTATCAGTACAGCAAGAATTCCGTAATCCTTTGTCCCCGGCGATGAAGTCAGTCTCTGAGCCACTTCTTTCTGCATCATCAGAACAGCCGAAGAGACTAAATTTCTGTTTTCAGTAAGTCTGAAAATAATTTCAGTTGTAATGTTGTAAGGAATGTTCCCGATGATTTTTAACCTGCCTTTATTTTTTCTCTTTGCAAAGATGTCTTCAGCCAGATCAATTTTCAGAAAGTCCCTGTGAATAATACGGACATTACCGCCGAATTTTTCCTCAAGTTGGCCTGCAATTTGTCTGTCCAGTTCTACGGCAAAAAAATCATCTGTCAGCTCCTGTATGTATTTTGTCAGAACTCCCTGACCCGGACCTATTTCTACTACGGTATCTTCAGGTTTAATTTCAAGCGAAGAAACAATTTTACGCGCAAGGTTTTCATCTGTAAGAAAGTTCTGTCCGAGAAATTTCTTGGGTCTGTATTTTTCGTATTTTGATTTATTTGAAAGCAAATTAAATTAATTTCAGAAATGAAAATCTTTATTCAACCGGGTCCAGCTTCAGCAGTTTCAGATTATCTTTTCTCAGTTCGGAAAAATCAGTTGTAACTTTCTTGTAATCACCGTTTAGCCAGAGTCTGGCCTGATCACTGTAATTGGGATTCAGCGGCTGGCCTGACTGACCTGTGGGAAGAATGGATAGATAACTCTTTATGGAAGAAAGACTGGAGATCATTCTCATGGAAGGTCCGAGAAAGCTTTCAAAATTTTTATCAGAAAGAGCTTTTGAAAAACTGTATTCGAGGTTGTTTACAGTCGTTCCGCTGCCGCCGATCCTGAATGGACCTACGTTGAGCATAGAGCTGAACGCAGGAACGATACCGAGGGGATGACGCATATAAACGTCGTGCATGACTTCCCATTTCCATACTTCGGCATCATTGCCGTATTTTGCTATCAATGCGGAAACCGCTTCGTAAAAACTTTTCCTGACAATCTGATGCTTTACAGAATTATTCGGAAAAAGATAAGAAGAATTAAGCTTGAGAAGCTTTGAAGTGTTTCTGACGGGAATATTTTTCAGGAAAAGATAATTATTGAAAAGTTCTTCGCCGAGTTCTCCGAAATATAGATTTTTATAAAGCTGAACCTCGAACATTGAAAAAATAGATGCGGCCTGACTGTTCAGTCTGAATTCATAATCCCACTGTTTCAGAATATCAAGATAAGATTTAATGTCAGGTGTCAGATCAGCAGAATCGCCGAAAGCTTCATAAAGAAACCCGCAGAATTCCCTAGCCTGAATGCCGTAGACATCTCTCTGTATTTTTTTTGTCTCCTCTTCATTTATCAAAGGAGTGCTTTTTATCAGTTCTTCAATCCTCTCCGCGCGGTACGGCGGTTCGTAAAGATTTGAGATATAATATTTATAATTTTCCTTTGGCTTGTTGTTGGCTGTTACAATATAACCGGATGAAGGATTGACGGATTCCGGAAGCTCGTTAAACGGAATGAAACCGGTCCAGAAAGCATCCTGATCCTGAAGCGTGTAGGGAAGGTTTTCCGCTTCCGTGAAATTCCTGACGGGAATGAAACCGGCTGTCCTGTAGCCAATATTTCCCGCTGTATCAGCATAGACAAAATTCAGAGCCGGAGCGCCGAAATTTACAAGCGCATTTTTAAAGTCCGTCCAGTCAGTAGCATTGTTTATTTTGTAGAAAGTTTCTATTTCGTCGCTGAATTCAAAACCTGTCCACCTAAATGCCAGGAGTTCCCTTTCGTTCACAATTTTAAAATTCTGTTTGTTCAGAAATCCAGTCTTGTCCAGCTCTGATACCACAGGTCCGAGAATTGTGGAATAAGCTGTAAAGGTATAATCATCATTTTCATCTTTTATCTTAATGTTTTCAACAGTACTGTCGAGCGCAAATTCCCTGTCCCTGTAAAAGTATCTGCTTTGCGCCGATGAGTCTCTTTTCAGAATATAAAAATCCGAATCATCGCACATAAGATTTGTAAGTCCCCAGGTAATCACGTCGTTATGTCCGATGGCAATTGCTGGAACTCCGGGAATTGAAAAACCGCAGACGCTGTATTTTTTTTCTTCATTATAAAGACTTATCTCATACCATTTTGAGGGAACCTGCAGAGCGAGGTGCGGATCATTAGCCAGAATGGGCTTGCCTGTTTCGGTCCTGCTCCCGGAAATCACCCATGAGTTACTGCCGACGTGAGTTCCTTCCGTTCCGAAAAACTTTCTGAAATCCACAGAAGACTTCATAAAATCTTTTCCGAGTGAAGCAATATCGGAATACTTTTTTCCCCTAAATTCCATAAGTGCAGAAGATTTTTTCAGCGAATCGGTTCTGCCTTTTGACATTTCATTTTTTACTATAAACGGAGCGTCTTCGGGATAATCGGGAAAAAAGGATTTTGCGTTTTCAATACCGAATTTTTTTATGATTTCCCCGAACATTACATCGGCATACCAGGATGAATTCAGCTCCCAGGCCATCAGTTTCACTATCATCAGGGAATGTTCCGGTTTCCACTGTTCAGGTTTATAGTTTAAAATATCAAACTCCAGGGGAAGATTTTTGGAATTATTTTCTATGAAATAATTTACTCCTGCTGTGTATGAATTAAGGAGGGCTTTGGATTTCAGAGAAAGTTTGTCATACTGATACATAGAGTTTTTATCAATGCCGACAGTTCGGAACAGAATGTCATATTCAAGCAGATCTTTTCCCAGAATTTCAGAAAGTCTTCCTTCAGCAACTCTTCTCAGAAGGTCCATCTGCCATAGTCTGTCACGCGCATGTATGAATCCCATTGAGAAATACATATCCTCTTCATTTTTTGCAAATATATGAGGTACTCCGAACTCCGTTTGGTAAATATTTACTTCGCCAGAAATTCCTTTTACTTTCAGCGTCCCGGATTCTTCATAGAAAGATTTTTTTGTGAGGTTATTGAATAGCACGCCAATAGTGACAAGCACGATAATGATGAGAATTAAAATTCCGGAAATATTTTTAAAGACTGGGTTCACAAAGACGAATGATATTATAAATAAATGCGTAAAGGACAAATTACTCAAATAGGAATATTTATTACAGATAAAAATAATGCGGAATGAAACAGGATTGAATCGAAGAATCCGGAGATCAGGTTAGTATGCGGAGCTGTAACTTCGGGTTTTTGAAATCCATAAAGTTAAAATCAACATAAGTTTCACATTTTAAACAAGATATATAATAATTATATTTGCAGATATAAAACTTTATACCGGAATTTCGGGATGTAGCGTAGCCCGGTAGCGCGCCTCGTTCGGGACGAGGAGGTCGCTGGTTCGAATCCAGTCATCCCGACTGGTTTTTTCCTTTTGGAAATATACCTATACAAATTTAAACAGTTTTTTTTTCTTTATGAAAAAAATATTTTTAGCACTATTAATCCTTTTATCGTTTTCAGGATATTCATTTTCACAGAAAACCGATTCAAAAAGCGGAACAGATTACAAAAGATACAAGGACATCAATATACTTCACTGGAATGATTTTCATGCCAGGAATCAGCCATACAAGATAACAAAAAAAGATTCGGTCTCGGGGATTGATAATTCTTACTATGTAGGCGGAACATCGGGCATGCTCGGTTACATTGAAAAATACCGGAGCAACAACACTCTTCTGCTCAACGCAGGCGATGATTTTCAGGGATCGCCGATCTCTACATTTACAAAGGGAAAATCACAGATAGATCTTCTTAATCTTTATCATCTGGATGCATATGTGATTGGAAATCACGAATTTGATTACGGGATAAATTCTCTCGACTCTGTTCTGGCAGACGCTCAGTTCGATTATCTCTGCGCGAATGCATTTGAAATGTCAAAGAATAAAACGATCGGGAAAAAATATGTAATAAAGAAAGTCAACGGAGTTAAGATCGGAATCATTGGGCTGACTGCACTTGATCTTATGAGCCTTACTCTTCCCAAGAATGTAAGCGACATAAGAATGCTCAATACAGATTCAGTTGTGAACAGCGGGATAAAATATCTGAAAAAGAAAAAATGCGATCTGATAATTCTTCTCACGCACGTTGGTGTTGATAATGATAAAATGCTTGCGAAAAAATTTTACAAGGATGTAGACATTATTGTCGGCGGTCATTCCCATACTCCATTATTCAGACCGGTGATACAGAACGGTGTTGTGATAGTACAGGCAGGATCTTACGGAAGATATCTTGGAGAAATGGACCTGCGGGTCGACAGAAAAAAAGATACGCTGGTAAGCTATAAGGCGTGGCTGACGGAAACTGTTATGGATTCGGCAATAAACGATAAGGCGGCAGGAAAGATAGTTGACAATATGCTTAAAGATACCGAGAAATATCTTTCCGAAGTGATAGGAAAGCTTGAAGTTGACTGGAAGAGGGGAAATACAAACGAGAGCAATCTCGGACAGTGGGAGACGGATGAGGTAAGAAGGAAAACCGGTACAGATATAGCGCTTCTGAATTCAGGCGGAATAAGAAAGGATCTTTACGCCGGTAATATAACGATCGGCGACATATGGGAGATAAATCCGTTCGGAAATACAATTGTTAAATTCAATGTGACGGGAAAGATGTTAAAGGAAATGTTTGAGAATTTTATCGGCAAAGGTCTCGGCAAATCCGGTGACGACAGAAGTTCAGGGGACAGGATAATAATTTCCGGAATAAAAATAGATTATGATTCAAAGAACGGCAGCGAAGGGAATTACATTAAAAGGATAAAAGTAAACGGAGATGAAATTTCTGATGATAAGTATTACAGTGTCTCGACAAATAATTTCGTAGGCAGTCAGTTCGCAAAGTATTTCGGCGAAGTATCAGGTGAAATTAAGGTCGAAGACACAGGAATAATTGACCGGGATCTTTTTATAGAAGCCGTTAAAAATGAAAAAGTAATCAGAAATACGGCAGATGAAAGAATGACAGATATTTCAGATAAAGAATAAATAAAACGAAAAATGGCAGAACAGAGAACAGTTCATTGTATTAAACTTGATCAGGATCTCCCGGGACTTGATAAACCGCCAATTGACGGTGAACTGGGACAGAAGATCTACGAAAGTGTTTCGAAGCAGGGATTTAAAATGTTCCTTGATCATTTTAAAATGATAGTGAACGAATACAGACTGGACCTTACTTCACCTGCAACTGATAAGATATTTGAAGATCAGATGAGGGAATTTTTCTTCGGTGACGGTATAAAACTTCCCGACGAGTATGTTCCTCCTGATGAAAAGAAAAAATGAAACAGGTAACAAAATAAGAAGAGGCTCGTTAAAAGTTTATCAATTCTATTTTTAAAATTAATCAGCCCGGAAATTTATACCTTGAACCTCTTAGACACATTCGACACATATCTTCAGTATCCCCGCGAACAGGCGTACAATTTTTTCATAGATGAAAAAAATCTAAGGATATTCAGGCGCATATTGAATTTATTCATTTTGATATGCTTAATAATCTGCATAGTAAATATTGCCACCGTCCGGACTCTCAATTATTCTCTCATCATTGCATTTATAAATCTGACAGGTCTGTTAACTTTAAGAATTCTCTATAACAGATTTTTTAATCAGGGTAATATAAGAAGAAGCGTATTCATATTTCTGATTGTGCAGATGATACTTTTCATATCCATAGAATTATTTTATCCGCATGAAAAGGACAAGGAAGTTTCTAAGGATAAAAAAGAGGAAGTTCAGAAAGAAACCAAAGGCAATATAAAATTTTCTGTCAGCGAAGATTCCGGCGAAGATTATCTTGAATATATTATCTTTTTCGGGATATTTGTTTTGATTTTCAGATTTACAAGGACTGAGATAATACAGTTGTTTGCAATTGCAATTTTTTTCCCGTTCCTGCTGAACATTATTCTTCAGAAGGAATTCACTCCGGATAATTTGATTCCGAATATTATTACTGGTGTACTTTTATTCGTGATAGCTTTTACATCCGAAAGAAAAAGGCAGAAGAATTTTTACAGTCAGTATGATGTAAATTACAAGAAGAACTACGAAACTCTCAGGATGAAGAAGGAACTGAATTATGCAAGAGAAATTCAGTTATCCATGCTGCCTGACAATGAAGCGGTTATCGGCGAATTAAAAATTTCCGGGGTTTCAAATCCGGCAACTGAAGTAGGAGGTGATTATTTCGATTATTTCAGAATTTCGGAAAGGGAAACAGGATTTTTTATCTGTGATGTATCAGGACACGGAGTAGCGAGCGGTCTTCTGCTTTCAGGACTAAGGAGCTGCGTTCATCTGCTGCTTGAGGATAACGTGAATCCGAAGATCATAATGGAAAAACTGAACAGGATGATAAGAAAAACGCAGAACAGAAAGATGTTTGTCACGGCAATATTTGCGGTCATAGATACTGAGAACAACAAGTGCAGACTTTTTAATGCAGGTCATCTGCCGCCATATAAAATATCCGGCGAATCAGGAGAGATATTTAAAATAAGAAAACACGGAATTGCACTTGGCGCGATGAATTCTGTCGATGCGTCCGAAGACGACAACGAAGTAGTCATAGATTTCAAAAAAAATGATAAGATAGTATTTTATACTGACGGGGTAAACGAAGCAATGAACAGCAAAAACGCAGAGTACGGTCTGGATAATCTTGAGTATTTTCTGAACAATAACTCCGGCAGGAATTCAGATGATATATTAAAAGGGTTGCTCACGGATGTAAAAAGATTTACAGGAGGCAGTGTTCAGAAAGATGACCTTACTTTATTAATTATACAAAGGATCTGAAACAAATGAATAAAAAACCTGCAGTAGGAATAATAATGGGTTCTGATTCTGACATGCCCGTAATGGAACAGGCAGCCGGAGTGCTTGATGAATTCGGGATTACATATGAATTTAAAATAACATCAGCGCACAGAACACCAGACCTAATGGCATCATATTCGAAGAATGCATATAAGCGCGGCATAAAAGTAATAATTGCAGGCGCGGGAGGTTCTGCACATCTTCCGGGAATGAGCGCTGCCTATTCACCTGTTCCGGTTATAGGTGTTCCAGTAGTTACAAAATCACTTCAGGGACTTGATTCACTGCTTTCGATAGTGCAGATGCCTTACGGAGTTCCTGTTGCCACTGTGGCAATAAACAATTCACGAAACGCTGCTCTTCTTGCGGCGGAGATCATTGGTTTGTCGGATAAAAAAATTCTCAGAAAAGTAATTGCATTCAAGGAAAGGATCAGAAAAGAATCCATTGCAAAAAACAGGTCAGTTAAGAAATCATATAAAAAATAATTATATGAAAACAGCTTCAGCGTTATTTCTTTTAGGTATTATCTTTTCAAGTTTTATATTCACAGGAAAAGCGGACTCACAGATAAAATCCACAGACGTGAATTCTCTTGTTAACTTAATGGAGGGATCATTCAGCAGCGAAGAACAGTCATTAAACGATTCGGATTATTACGACATTACCCTTCATATGAAAAGGATATGGAAAGACAGGACAGACGCGCAGTGGCTTTACGTCGAGCAGGCAGTTGCACAGATGCAGGAAAAGCCATACAGACAGAGAGTATACAGAATAACTAATACTCAGGAAGGCAGATTTGAGAGCGCAGTATTTACTTTTGCGGATCCGCTCAGATTTGCAGGCGACTGGAAAAAGGATGAACCGCTTGAAGGACTTACGCCGGATTCACTGTTGCAGAGAGAAGGATGTTCAGTAATATTAACTTTAATGGGAGAGGACCATTATGAAGGCGGTACGGTAGGAAATAATTGCCCGAGTGATCTGCGCGGAGCAGAGTTTGCAACTTCGGAAGTGAAAATTTTCAAGGACATGATAGAAAGCTGGGACAGAGGATTTGATGAAAAAGGAAATCAGGTATGGGGAGCGGTAAAAGGCGGATACATTTTTAAAAAGCAGAAATAAATCAGGTTAATCACTTAAGTTATTTTATCAGCATCATTTTTTTCGTTTCAGAAATCAAAGCGCTGCGGTTTTTTTCAGAGACAGAGATCAGTTTATAGAAATATATCCCTCCCGGAAAATTAATTCCGTTAAAGTTAACCGAATAGGTTCCTGCGCTCTGCTTTTCATTTACAAGCTCAGAAACTTTTTTCCCAAGCACGTTATAGACTTCAAGCTGAACCTCAGAATTTTCTGCAATATTATAAATTATCCTGGTGGAAGGATTGAACGGGTTTGGATAATTCTGTTCAAGTTTAAAATCTGACGGAATAGCTGATGAAGTCTGAATAATTTTTGTGACCGGAAGAGAGATCTTATAGGCGCTTCTGCCGTGAGTCCAGACTACAAGGGTTCTTGTCGGTTCATGAAAAGTAAGATCGTGACAAGGGACATTGGAAGGAATTCCGGAAGACAGAATGTTCCAGTTTATCCCCAAGTCAGTTGAGTACATTACTGTAATATCAGTTGCGATATAGAGCGTATTTGTATTATCAGGATCTATGATAATATCATTTACCGGAGCATCGGGAAGATTTCCTGAAACGGAGGTCCAGGTGTCGCCGTAATTTGCAGTTCTGAAAACATGAGCTCCCGTTGAATCGACTTTATAACCCGAGAGAGTTACGTAACAGACATTAGCTGAATCGGGATGAACAGCAACTCTTGTAACCCATCTGTATGGAAGACCGGAATTAATCTTTGTCCAGACACCGCCGCTGTTTGTTGTCCGCCACACATTAGCGTCATCTGTTCCGCAGTAGATCACATTCGCGTCCGACTTGGCAACATCTACTGTTGTAATAGTTCCGAGATTTCTTACATGACCGTTTGAAAGATCAGGACTAATAGCCGTCCATGACTGCATACCGTTAGTCGTTTTAAAAATTTTATAAGTGCCGCAGAATAAAGTCTGAGGATTATTTTTATCCATGACATAGGGCGTCATCCAGTTAGTATACTGAATATCGAGACCGTTCGCGCCGTACTGGAATGAACTTCCTCCGTCAGTTGATCTGCCGAGTCCGCCTGACTGCGAAGAGGCGTATACATTGAGGGAATTGCTGTAATCAACCAGACAGTAAAAACCGTCTCCGCCGTAGATCTCACTCCATGTACCGAAATTTGAAGTCGAACGGATAGTTCCGTTATCCTGAGCGCCTCCGAGAATTACAGACGGATTATTGTAATCAATTTCGCCTGCATAGAACTGTGTAATCGGAAGAGAAGTGCTTTCCCCCCAGGTTATACCGCCGTTCGTGGAATAATCTATGCCGCCGTCATTTCCGATCACAATATAGGAAGGATTCGATTTTGCAAATGAAACTGCATGCTGGTCGACATGAGAAAATACCGGAACTGAAAATGAAGTACCGCCGTCGTTTGACAGTTCCATCGAGAGACCTCCGCAGAAAAGCTTATCAGGATCAGACGGATCAATTCTGCAAATCCTGTTGAACCAGGCATAACTTGATGAAGCAGCGACAGATGAATTTATCAGTGACCAGGAATTACCGCCGTTTGAAGTTTTGTAAAGACCTCTTGTGGATCCGCTTGTATTTGCAGTCAGGGCATATATTATATCCGGATCAGATGCTGAAATATCGAAGGAAATTCTGCCAAGATTAACATCATTAAAGGGAAAGCCGTTCTGCACCTGCTGCCAGTTCAGACCGGAATTTGACGTAACATACATTCCTGAATATCTTCCGCCGTATTTAATATAATCTTCTCTACGTTGTCTTTCCCACATCGCGGCATAAACTTTTGCAGGGTCTGACGGACTGACGGCAACATCAACAGCTCCCACCGAATCCGAAAGGAATAAACTTCTCTGCCAGTTCAGACCGGAATTCGTGGTCTTATAAATTCCTCTCTGATCATTTTTTCTTCTTGTCCATCCGCCTGCGGCAACATAAATTTCCTGAGTGTTTACAGGATTCACTGCAATATTGCCGATACAGAAAGAGCTGTCCAGTCCTATAAAGGACCAGGAATCACCGCCGTTGACGGATCTGTAAATGCCGGTTCCGGGATAGTAACTTCTGAGAGCATTTGATTCACCAGTACCGCAGTAAATTATTTCAGGATTAACAGGATCAACAGCAACAGCACCAATGGAAGAAGTATTCTGGCCGTCGAAAATGCTGAACCAGCTCTGACAAAAATCCGTGGATTTCCACAAACCCCCGTTGGCAGTTCCGGCATAAACTATCAGAGGGTTGAAAGGATGAACGGCAACAGTTGTGATCCTTCCTTCTATATTAAAAGGTCCTGCCTGGGACCAACCGGAGGAATTATCCGGGGATTCCGGTGTCATAAATTTTTTTACATATTCAATTGATTTCAAATATTCATCCTGCGGGATTTCGTCAAAAGGAAACGCTCTTTGTCTTTCAAACCAGTCTTCAGCTGGAACGAAATTCTTTTCTTTTTCAGAAGTGACTTTTTCAATACTGTCATTACCGGTAAATTTTCCGGACTTAAAGAAATAAATTACGGCGATGAAAACCGGAACTGTAATTATCAGAAAGAAAATCTTTTTCATAAAAATTAAAAAAATTAAATTCAGGCGACAGCATTTTTTCTGTCATATTTTACGAAAGCCCATTTCAGAGCCGGCGGAGTAATAAAAGTAGTTAATATTACAACAATAATTATAGAAGAAAACATTGCATTATCCAGGACACCTGTGCTTTTTCCAATGCTGGCAAAGATAAGTCCCACCTCGCCTCGAGGTACCATGCCGATTCCTATAATGCTTTTATCCATTCCTTTTGCAAAAACACCGCTGATAATTTTTCCTAAAACAGCAGCAACTGTCAGGAGAAATGAAACTCCGAGAATATTTACATCCAGGAATACGGAAACATCCACCTGAAGTCCCATTATAACAAAAAACACCGGAGCAAAAATGGCTTCGATTGGTTCGATTACACTCTTGACAGATTTTGACCGACCTTCAGTTAATTCATCAAAATATTCCTCTTTAATAATCAGACCGGCTGCGAAAGCTCCGACAATGCTGGCAAGTCCGATACTGTCGCTGATCCACGCCATAAGCATCATCATTGCAAACGGGAATAAAATACTGATATTCTTACCCTGCACTATAAAAGCAAGTTTGATTTGTTTTCTAAGATATTCCCTCCCTATGTAAAAAGTAAGAAAAAGAAATACAATGGCTTTGAGTATAATAATCAGAATATTTACAATCTGAATCTCTCCGCTGGCAATAATTCCTGCGACGACAGCAAGTATAATAAGACCAAGAACGTCATCAATGACAGCTGCGCCGAGAACAAGTTTAGCTTCAGGAATATTGATCCGGTTCATATCCTTAAATACCCTTGCCGTAATACCGATGCTTGTAGCACATAAAGTAGCTCCTACGAACATATAAAGATTCGGGCTCCGGTCAGGAAAAAGAAGCATAGTGGAAATATATCCCAGGACAAGCGGAGCTATTACGCCAATGAGGGCAGCTATTAGTGCTGACCCTCCCACTTCAAACATTTCTTCAAAACTGGTTTCAAGTCCTACAAGGAAAAGAAGAACAAGCACTCCGAATCCTGAGAGAAGCATTATTATCTGAACAAAGAGATTATTGTCTGAAAAATCCGGACTGTTCAGAGCATTTGTAAGTTTAATACCATATCCGCCTTTTTCAAAATCCTCCATCTTCAGATTTTTATAGATGGATTCGTCCCAAGTAATATTTTCGGTAACGCTGGTCTGAATTATTTCGTTAACCTTATCCTGGTGTCTTAATAAAACCATGATAGGATTATTCAACTGATAAAGAATTACTCCAAGCACCACGCCTATCAGCAGTTCACCCAGCACTTCGGGTTGATTCAGTTTCTTGGAAATTAACCTGCGTCCGACAACTGCGCCGGTAATTATAAAAAAGAGTATAATATAAATTTTGGCAAACTTATCTCCGTGCTGAGAAGAATCTTCTTCCTTTTTTTTTGAATTTTCAGTTTTGTCAGCGAGAGAACCAGCAGGATTCTCATACTTTTCGGACTGGATAACTTCCTTTTCGTCAAAGGAATAGGAGTTTCCGGCAAAGGAAAACAATAGAAGAAATGTCAGAATATAGAAAACAGCTTTTCCGTATTTCACTATTTAAAGTTTCTCCATATTTAAAAATTTAAAAAATTTCCTATCAAAGAAATCACTTCCTCCAGCGCTTTGGTTGTTCCTTCAAAAGGATGTACAGCTCCGAATGTATGACCTGTGTTATCGATCAGTTTCAGTTGAGTCAGATCCTTGTTGCTTCTGCTGAAGAGATCTTCTGCATTTGAATAGTCGACTGTTATATCCTGAGTGCCGTGAATGATCAGGGTCGGGATATGCAGTTTTGAAACAGCATTTTGAATATCAAGTCTTTCCCTGTTGTTCTCAATGTCTTCTATCAGAGAATAATTCATACGCATTATCTGATTTGTACGGGAGTTCAAAACTTCAAAGAAACCCGCTTCTTTCCATTTTGATTTTAGAGCATCACTGTATCTGTCAAAGGAACAGACCGAAGAAAGAACGATAAGACGGGATATTCTTTTATCTTCAGCCGCTTTGAGTATAGCAATACCGCCGCCTCTAGAATGACCTATAAGAGTAATATTGTCTTTATCAATTCCAAGATCTTCGCTGTTATTAAAGAGATAATCAATCACATCCCCCGTGTCATCAAGTTCTCTGGAGAAAGTATTTTTTGCAAAGAGATCAAGCCGTGTAAAGTCCCTGTGTTCATTTTCAGGATCACCTGTTCCGTTATAGGAAAAATTGAAAGCGACAGTACAGTAACCTCCGGCTGTAATTCTTTCCATCAGATAAGGAAAGCAACCCCAGTCCTTGAATCCTTTGAAGCCGTGACAGAAGATAACTACAGGCAGTTTTGAGTTATCCCCGGCATTTTGAGGAAAACGGATATCTGTATTCAGATTATCAAGACTGCTGTTTTTGATTTTCAGAGAAAGTTTATTAATTCCGGACATTTAAAATATTTGATTTACAGTTTTTTAATCATGACAATATGTTCACCGAGCCCTTCGGGAGTAAATACTTCACCGATTCTTTTCAAGCCGAATTTTTCGTAAAAGCCTTCGGCTGTGGTTCTGGCATTACACCAAAAAATTTTCCCGTTCATTTTTTTAGAATGTTCGATGCACCGGTTCATAAGAAGCAGACCCAATCCTCTGCCCCTGAATTTTTCCGAAGTGGCCATTCCTCTTAATCTCCATGAATCTTTTACTTCTATTCCATCCGGAATATGTTTGTACAGCGAAGCAATTCCTTCCAGTTCATTTCCAATAAAGGCTCCAAAATGGACTGTGTCCGGATGTTCATCATCCTCGTAAATAAGTTCTTCTGCTCTCTGATGTGGTCTTAGGATAAGCTGTCTTAATTTTCTGGTTTCAGAGGCGGTAATTTTTTTTACTTCGGTTTCCATTAATCAGTTTACAGGTCATAAATATTCAGTTCAGTATCTGCGTTTTTCCAGGCTTCCCTGAAGCGAGTCTCAATCTCTGCAGCTTCAGAATCCTTGCCCTGCGCTTTAAGTGATTCCATTAATCCAAAAAGTCCTCTTCCGTTGTTTGGATATTTTTTGAGATCGTCCCTGAAAACTTTTTCAGCTTCCGCATAATTTTCAACAAAGTAATATGCCGAACCAAGCATTAATCTTACGCTCGGATAATAATCCGGAGGTTCGTCATAATTAATCATGTCTTCTTTTGCTACAGCATCAAGAAGAAGACTGATCCCGTTCTCAGCTCTGTCTTCGGTAATGGCTATTCTTCCGAAAATTATATCCTGCATCATACTGAGAATGAGTGAAGCCGGGTTAATGCCTATTATAGCATCTTCAGGAACTTTGGATTTAAATTCAAGGAATCTGTTGAGTGAATTTTTTGCCTGATCTTTATTGTCAAGAGTAGAAAAAGCAAGAGCCCTGGCAAAATAATAAACTGCGGAGTAAAGATACAGTGAAGTATCAGGAACAGGGGTGTTTATAATTTCATCCCATTTTACAAAAGAAATATTTATCAGCAGCGGATTTGCATAAAATCCTTCGAGCATAAGCATTTCCTTTAAGTAAGGCTTAACATTTTCAGCTATCTTGTTTGCTGCATTTATAGAGTTTGCATATTTTCCCTGCATCATTTCCGACACTGAAAGAAAATTTATATTATGATTGTAATACATTACAGGATAAATTCCTTCAGGTTTGTATCTGGAAATGTAGGATTCATCTGTTTTTATCGCGTTGAGGTTAGCCTGAGTAGCGCCTTCATAATCCCCGATCCTGAACAAAATATGAGCAGGCATATGAACCAGATGACCGGCAGCAGGGATAAGGGTTTTTAATTTCTTTGCACTGTTCAGCGCTCTGCCTGGATCATTTGAAGCTTCAACTGCGTGGATATAATAGTGATTTGCACCCGGATGATCGGGATATTTTTTTAAAACGGATTCGAGTACAGAAACAATTTCATCCGTTCCTTCTGCCGGAGAGCCGTCGCGGTTCCAGTACTGCCAGGGTTTTAGATTCATAAGACTCTCTGCGTAAAGAACAGCTGCATCTGGATCATCAGGATATTTTTTGTGAAGCTCTTTCATTGCATAACTGAAATCCCGGTCTTTAACAGACTGTTCGGTAGCAGCAACATTTTTAACATATCTTTTTGAAAGCGCATAAATATAATCCTTCTCCTTTTTGGAGGAATTTTCAGAGAGTTTCATTGCTTTTCTGATCGCATTGTAGGCGAGTTTCCTCTGATCATTATCAGCCGGAAGGTTGATGTTCGGACCCAGTGCATATGCAATTCCCCAGTATGCCATTGCAAGCTCCGGATCAAGCTTAGCAGCCATTTTGAATGATCTGACAGCTTCATTATGATTAAAAGCATAAATCAGTGTAAGTCCCTGATCGAAAAACTGCTGTGCTTTTTTATTGTCCGTAGAGACTTTGTGATGATAATTGCCGAGACCGGGAATAATTACTGCAGGGTTTTTATCTTTTCCGGATTTGCTGTCTCCAGTCATTTTGTGATCCATCTGCGGAAAGGCAGAACCGCTCAGCAGAAGGAATACGGGAATTAAGAAAAATAATTTGGTATTCATTTTTTAATTTTAAATAATATTTTAAAAATATTCTGAATTTCGAAAATGAATTTCTGACCGGATTGCATAATAAATTATGAGTCAGCTTAATAAAAATATTATCTTAACAAAAAACAAATTTACGATCACAGTTTTTTTATAGATATTACATATAAAGAAACATCCACCGGATCTACAGCTCCTTCCAGAGAGATCTTATCCCCTTCAGAAAAATTACCTTTCAGGTCCTTTAATTTTAAATCCGGAATGTTGGATGCAGACAGCCAGTAACCGGACACGCTGTTTCCTTTGATAATCCCTATTGCTTTAACTTTAATATCACGGATAGTAAACCCTCCGTCAGTTACCGCACTGTTTAATTCTTTAACATTGATAGCGGGTTTAGTCTTAAAGGATATAGTGAATTCTGTTTTTTTAATATCAGCTTTTACCGATTTAACAAAATCAAGCGTTTTGAACTGTTCCTCAACTCCCTTTGCACATAAAGAACATGTAAATCCGTCAACGCCTATAATTGCTTTTGTCAGCTGCGGGAAAGAATAATCAGGAGAAAAGAAGACACAGTATAGTAAGAAAAGAAAAATATATTTTTTCATGTTACTCTATTCATTTAATGTATATTCATATATAATTTAAACTATACATATGAAAAATGAAGTATATTTTTTAGAAGAAGTATTTTAATTCTGCGGGAAAAATAATTTTTTTATTTTTCAGATGTTCCGCTCATTTTCAGGAAATCCTTCCAGTATTCAGCCGGGACTTCAACAACAGATTTTCTTCCCTCTTTTACCAGCGGAAATCCAAGATATTTTTTAGCAGCTTTTACCTGAGAAAGAGTAACAGGTTTGCTGAGTTTCATTAAAGGTTTAACATCGAAGACCATAAGTTTCGGATTATCCTGAGAGGGATCGGGATAAGGATCGGAAATAATTTCCGCAATTCCGACCATTTGTCTTTCGCCGCCGGTATGATAAATAAAGGCGCGGTCACCCTTTCTTGCATTTCTGATACAGATAAGCGCAGCGTTATTTGCAACTCCGTCCCAGACAGTTTTCCCGTCCTTTACAAGGTCATCATAGGAATAATCTGTAGGTTCAGTTTTAAGAAGCCAGTAATTCATATTTTTAATATTTGGTTATGTAGATCATTTTCAGCTGTCCTGAACTGTCATTTTGGCATACCTGAGTATGATTTTTTTTATTCCAACATCATCAAAATAAATTTCAGCTTTTTTATCCAGTCCCTTTCCCGTAGTGTTCAATACAGTTCCTTTTCCAAAAGTATTATGTGTAACAGTAACACCTTTTTTAATGTCGGGAAATTTGTCATGCAGTTCCTCGTTAAAATGTTCTGAGTCAGGTTTCTTTTTGGGAGTTGCATTGAATTTAACAGAAGGACCAAAGGAAGATTTTTTTTCAGGATCTGATCTGAAAGACGGTTTCAGTTTAATTCCCTCGAAAGTAATAATGTTTGCTGAAATTTCCTCCGGAATCTCCTTTAAAAATCTTGACTTCATCTGAAAGGAAGGAGTGCCGAAACGGTATCTCTGGTTTGCGAAAGACATGTACAGTTTTGTTTTGGCTCTTGTAATGGCGACATAAAATAATCGTCTTTCTTCCTCAAGTTCCTCTTCATACATAGTTGCGCCGCTAACGGGAAACAGACCTTCCTCAAGTCCGGTGATAAAAACGACCGGAAATTCGAGTCCCTTTGCGGAGTGAATAGTCATGAGTGTAACAGCATTTTTTTGATTGTCAAGATTGTCTATATCGGCGACAAGCGATACATTCTGCAGGAACATTTCGAGAGAAGCATCATCATTTGAATCCCTGAATTCAGCAACTGCCGACAGGAGTTCCTGAATATTTCCAATTCTTTCTTCTGATTCGACTGTGTTTTCAAGTCTTAAAGTCCTCATAATTCCGATCTCGTCCACTACTCCGTTTACAAGTTCGGTCAGAGGAATTTCTTCCTGCAGGTACTGATATTTGTAAATATAATTTGAAACCTCAATAAGAAGATTTTTAACTTTCGAACTCAGTTCCTTAATACCGGAAATATTTTTTAAAATTTCAAAGATCTGAACGTTTTCCTTTTCGGCCATAGAGATTATTTTATCAATAGTGGTTTTTCCGATTCCGGCTTTTAAATTTAACACCCTTACAAGAGATTCGTTGTCACTTGGATTCACAATAATCTTGAGAAATGCCAGAATATCTTTTATCTCCTTTCTCTGATAAAATCTAATACCACCTATAATGACATACGGAATATTATTATGTCTGAGAGCATCTTCAATAGTTCTGGACTGAACATTCGTTCTGTACAGGACCACAAAATCCTTAAAGTTGATCTTTTTCTTCTGCATTTCATCATAGATGTTCCGGCAGATCCTTACAGCTTCATCGCGGTCAGTCATTGATTCAATAAGATGAATATTTTCACCGTCAGCGTTTTGAGTCCACAGATTTTTCTCCATCTGTTTTTTGTTTTTCTTAATGACAGTTCCGGCAAGCTTTAGAATATTCTGAGTGGATCTGTAATTCTGTTCCAGCTTAAAGATTTTGCATTCCGTGAAATCATCCTGAAAATCGAAAATATTCTGGATCTCGGCGCCTCTC
This sequence comes from Bacteroidota bacterium, assembly GCA_018266875.1. Taxonomy (GTDB): domain Bacteria; phylum Bacteroidota; class Ignavibacteria; order Tepidaquicellales; family Tepidaquicellaceae; genus UBA2330. Next base: position 183,138 of record JAFDZR010000010.1, on the reverse strand, counting down.
CATTTGTAAATAGACTGAGCATCGTCACCGACAATTGAAAGGTTTTTGTATTTTTCCGCAAGTAGTTTAACAATAGTATACTGGGCTTTATTGGTATCCTGATATTCATCGACAAGAATGAATTTAAATCTTTCCTGATATTTTTCCAGAATTTCCGGATATCTTCTGAATAATTCAATAGGTTTTAAAAGCAGGTCATCGAAGTCCATAGCGTTGTTTTTAAACAGGGCTTTCTGATATTCCTCATAAATAATTTCAATTTTCTTTTCGTAAACTGTTTTTGCCAAAGAAGAAAATTCCTTAGGCAGTATCATTTTATTTTTGAGATTGCTTATAAAATTCTGAACAGCTTTAGGAGTGGGATTATCAGTCGGATATGAAAAATTTATCATTATCTGTTTTATAAGACTTGTGGAATCATCAGTATCATAAATAGAGAAATTTCTGTTGAAACCCAGATAATCGGCTTCGATCCTGAGAAGTCTTGCAAATATGGAATGAAATGTACCCATCCAGATCTTATCGAAAGAGGAATTAACGAGTCTGGAAATTCTTTCTTTCATTTCATTGGCGGCTTTATTGGTAAAAGTAAGCGCAAGAATGTCAAACGGGCTGACGCCTGATTCGAGCAGGTAAGCGATTTTAAAAGTAAGAACACGGGTTTTTCCGCTGCCGGCACCGGCAATTATCATACTTGGACCTTCGATTTCTTCGACGGCTTTTCTTTGTTCGGGATTAAGGATGTTTAGGTTAAGATACATTATTATTCATATGGGAAGTTAAGATAAGAAAATCCGTTCAGAGAGTAAATTATATTATGGAGGTTTTTTGTACGGCGGAATTTAATTCCGCCGTACACCGGAATTTAATTCCGGTGTGAATTTACTTTCACAAACCCGGGAATTTACAAGTTGACCTGCTATATTAAAAATTATAATTTGAAATGCCTGTCGTAAATAATATTAATAAATGAACAAAATGAAAATTAAAGGATTTTACAGAAGGATTTTCCCCCATTTTCAGCTGGACAATAAGTATTATTTTGTAACTTCACGATTAATAAACTCCATACCCGAATTCTTAATCAAAGAGCTTAAATTAAAATTCAAGCAGGATGAATCAATTTTGATCAATTCATTTTCTGGAGAAATATATAAAGAGAAAAGATACTTATTGCTAAAAAAATATTTCGGTTATTATGATGACTATCTGAACAGATCCCTTAGCCAGGTAAATTATCTTTCAGACGAAAGAATTGCATCTGTGATAATGGATTCATTTAGATTTCTAAACGGTAAGGCTTTTGATATGATCAGTTTCTGTATAATGCCCAATCACTTTCATTTTCTGGCGAAAATTGAAAAATTGAGTAAACCGTTTTTCAGAATTATGCAGTCTTTAAAAAGACATACTTCAAGACAGTCAAATATCATTCTAAACAGAACGGGAGCTTTCTGGGAAGAGGAAAGCTATGATCACATTGTAAGGGATGATACAGAATTATTAAAAATCATGAATTATATTTTGCAGGATCCGGTTCGGGCTGGTCTGGTAAAAAATGCGATGGACTGGAAATGGAGTTATTGCAAGTATTTTAAACCACTTAAGGGATTTTGAAAAATATATAAATCATGTATAACGGATTACAAATCCGTGATACACCGGTATGACGGAATTCAATTCCGTCATACCCCAAAATAAAAATCAGAATAATTTCCCTGAATCAATTTCACTCCATCATCCTTTCCACATCCTTAACCTCTTTCACTATGCCGCCTGTAAGAACCTTCGGCCCGGCTTTTGTCACCAGTACAACATCTTCTATTCTCACTCCCATTCCTCTGTATTTTGCCGGTATCTCTTTCATTTTATCTGTAAAATATAAACCAGGTTCTATAGTCAGTATCATTCCGGGCTTCAGCGTGTCTGTATCTGAATTCTTTGTAAGAGATGAAGGCACAGCATCATGCGTATCAAGTCCTATATGATGTCCGATTCCGTGAAGTGAATATTTCCTTATTTTTGTTTTGTCTTTTATCAGACCTGCTTTAAATAATCCCTCTGCGAGTATTCTGTTGCTTAGTTCTGCAACTGATGAAAACTTAACTCCGGGCTTGGTTTTCTTTATACATTCCTTGTTTGCTTTCAGTACTATTTCATATATCTGCTTCTGTTCATTTGAAAATTTTCCGTTTATTGGAAATGTTCTTGTAATATCTGAACAGTAATAATTATACTCTGATGCTGAATCTATCAGAAGTAATTCATTTTCCTTCAGTCTCTTATCATTTTTTTCATAATGAAGTATACATGCATTTTCACCTGATGCAACTATAGGATGATAGGCTGTATCATCTCCGCCGTGATACCTGTAGTAATATTCAAGTGCCGACTGAATTTCAAATTCATTCATTCCCGGCTGGAGTATACTCAGTATCTCGTTATATGAACCAATTGAAATTTCTGATGCTGCAATTATCCTGTTTATTTCGAATTCTGTTTTTATGGACCTCATCGTTCCTAAAATATATGAAACGTCAATGATTTCTGTATGCGGAGCTATCCTGTTAAGACTGTCAATAAATTCGGAAATGATTTTTTTCATTTCTTCTGTAAGCTTCAGCATCTCAGCAATGTTTAAATACAGCTTCCGGAAATTTTTCAGTTCGTTATAATGAAGTATTTTGCAGAGATTTTCGTTTATGTCAGCGTTTTCTATTCCAAGGGATTTTTTTACATTCTTGTATCCCATTCTCTTTCCGTTCCAGGTTTCCAGTCTTTCATCATTTTGCTGAACATACAGCAGTTCTTTCACTGAATTTTTCTTTCCGCTCCGGGTTACTTTTATTCCTCCTGGAGCAATGACAAGAGCAGAATTCGGTTCTGTAAAACCTGTAAGATAATAAAAGTTCTTATATTGTTTGAATTTGTAATCACCGTCATATGATTTGTTTCTGTGAGTATTACCGAATACTATTGCTAATGCATCATTGCCGATTAGCTTTGAAAATTCTTTTCTCCTTGATTTGTGAAAACTCAGTTGTTCTTTGTTCATGTCGTAAAGTTATTTGTATTTTTTAAAAATTTTTAAAAAACTGTTTATATCAGTCATCGAACTGTTCTTTCTTCATTTTTTCCAGTCCTTCTATCTGAATGGGATAATCACGTGTAAAGCATGCAGTGCAGTATCCTGTTTTCGGATCTGAATAAGGTACCGAATCCAGTAATTTTTCTGTGCTCAAATAAAACAATGATGTTACTCCCAGTTCCTCCCGGATTCCTTCCACATTACTGTCGTGTTGATTTGCGATAAGTTCTTCAGCAGAAGGAAAATCCATTCCGTAATAACATGGTGAAATGATAGGCGGGGAAGTGACTTTCAGATGTATCTCTTTGGGTTCTGCTTTTTTTATAAGTTCGACAAGAAGTTTTGAAGTTGTTCCTCTTACAATTGAATCATCAACCACTACTATCTTTCTGTTGTTTATAACCCCTTTTACGGTATTGAATTTGGTTTTCACCTTCATCTTTCTTTTATCTTTTCCCGGCTGAATAAATGTCCTGCCTACATAGTGACTCCTTATTAAACCGATCTCATGCTTTATATCCTTATTTGTCTTTACCGCCTCGTTGAAATATCCGAGTGTTGCAGTATTTGAAGAGTCAGGCACATTGATAACGCCGATTTTTTTTTCCTCTTCATTATCCTTTACAGGCGGAGGACTTTCCAATGCAAGATTCTTTCCTATTTTTCTTCTGACCTTATCGACTTTTTCTCCGAATACCGTGCTGTCCGGTCTTGAAAAATAAATATATTCGAATATACAATGCTTATACTGTCCGACTTCTGATATGCGGAAAGATTTTTCTTTTCCCGTCGTTACAGATTCACGGTCGATCATAATCAACTCACCCGGATTTACTTCTCTTATATACTCAGCATTTATAATATCCAGCGCACAGGTTTCGGATGAGAATACAAAACTGTTATCTACTTTTCCAAAACAGAAAGGTCTTACTCCGTGAGGATCGCGGACCGCAAACAGTTTATCGTCGGTGAGTATACATATGGAAAAAGCTCCGGTAACCTGTGAAAATGAATCAAGTAATTTATTTACAATATCTTCTTCTCTGCTTTTGGCGATAAGATGCAGGATAAGTTCACTGTCCGTCGTGGTCTGAAATATCGTACCTTCGTTCTGAAGTTTATTTCTCAGGAAATTAGTATTGGTAAGATTTCCGTTATGTGAGAGTGCAAGATTTCCGTCTTTATAATTTACTTTGAATGGCTGTATGTTGTTTTTGTTGTCGCCTGAACCTGTTGTCGAATATCTTGTATGTCCTATTGCTGATGTGCCTTTGAGAACGTCAGTTAAAATCTTATCATCCGCAAAAACACTGAGTACAAGTCCAAGATCCTTATGTATATTGAATTTACTTTTAATGCCTTTATGCTCAGGTTCGCAGGAAACTATTCCGGCTGCTTCCTGACCTCTGTGCTGAAGCGCATGCAGTCCGTAATACGTAAGCACTGATGCGTCAGGATTATTATAAACTCCGAATACTCCGCAGTTTGAATGTATGGATTTCGTTGAATTGAAACTTTTATTTTTGAATTTTTTTATTTTCAAGGCTGAGTTAAGTAAATTAATTCTTTGAGGATAAAGAATAAAGGTAAACTATGTTAAATTTCTGTTCGGTTTGAATATAATTGAAAGGCTTGATAATTAATCTTTTTAGATCTTCCTTAAAAATATTATGAAAATATTAATTTGAACCCCCCCGGGGGAAATTTTTATAATACATTTATTCAAACAGGCTCTCGTCTCTTTCGAGTAGGAGTATGGAATTCTGCGGGACAATAAAATATTTCTCGTCTTCATATATTATTTCAACGGCATCTTTCTGAAGAAATATTGCAAGATCTCCCTCCCTTGCCTGAAGTGGAATGTATCGGATCTTTTCATCTGTTCTCTTCCACGACTCTTCGTCAGCAGCAACGGGAATCGGATAACCCGGTCCTGTTTTCATTATATATCCGCTGTGAACTATTTCTCTCTCGTGAATACCCGGCGGCAGGTAAAGTCCCGTCTTTGTTTTTTCTTCCGGGGATTTTGATTTTATCAGAACCCTGTCACCAATGATTATTATATTTTCCAGTGATATATTTTTATTCATGATAAATTGTTATTCATCAGAGATCACCCTGATATGATTCGAAAATATCCAACCGCGGTTTTCTTTCCATGCTTCTATTCTGAAAGCTCCGCTTTCATCACAGTCCCAGATGCAGTCCATTCCTTCAAGTTCATCAATGCATTTACCGCTTTGTATAAGTCTGATCCTTGCTTTTGAAGGAAGCATCACTCTGAATATTATCTTTTTATTTTTCTTCTTTTTAAAAATTATTTCGTCTCCGGTATTGTATATTGCGGCGTCATATTCCGCAAAAAACCTGAATCCTTTTCCGCTTCCGTAATAATTGTTAACGATAAAGGATCTTCCTCTTGCAAGAGCATCAAGGATCTTATCTCTGCTTTCAATATAAGTTTTATTGTTTCCTTTTTTGATCTCTTCAGTAAGAAATACGTGAGTCCTAATCGATTTAAATAAAACCTTATAAGGAAAGATTTCAAACTCCATTCCCATTACATTATGCTTGTGTGCGTGGGCATCTACACCGCCGATGGCGACAACCTTTCTTTTTTTATTCAGATCGTCCCAGAGTTTTAAAGTTTTTTCAGGCGGTGCAATTATTGATTTAAGCGGATGTAGAAATCTCTGGAATTTGTTGGATTCGTTGAGCCCTTCCGCCCATTCGCTCATATGATTCCAGATCTCAATTCCCGTAAATTCATCGCAGTCCCAGTCAGTCCACGGATAAGGCGGATGTTCAGGCAGGTTCTTTCGCTGTTCATGTGGATGTGCTATGAAACCAAAACCGCCTTCTCTGTTAATTTCCCTTACATATTCTTTTGCCGACATCCTGTTTCCCGTATCTCCGTCTGAAAGCTTTTCATAAGTTCCTGTTATCTTGTCAGTACCCAGTGCCAGATAATGGTTTTTATTCTTTCTGTCATTCACTTCATATCCAACAATCAACAGTGTGTTTTTATACCATTTCTCATAACCTTTATCTTTGGCTTTAAGTGTATTGTGGTCAGTAAGTATAATAAAATCCAGTCCTGATTCCACTGCTGCGCTGACTATATCTTCTACGCTTCCGGATCCGTCAGAAAATACTGAATGCATATGCAGCGAACCTGAATATTCAAACATGTTAAATTTTTTTATAAAATTGAAAAAGTAAAATTTTACAGAGGATCATTTAATATTACTATCATGCTCAGTAATGTCCGAATATGATGTTAATGATCCATACTGTTAATAGAACAGCGGCAAAAGCAATAAAAGTTTTTCTGCCGGAATTTATACTTATCTTATAATTATAAACGCTCAGTACAAAAATAACTAAAGATATAGATGCTAAAAATGTAAAGATAAATACTGAAGAAGGGTTGTAATAAAAGGTATTCATGAAATTGAACTTTATCAGTTCCTCAAAGGACCTTGTCATTCCGCAGAACGGGCATGGGATCCCTGTTATATTAAGAAGCAGACAGTTGCTCTCCCTGTGAAAAATCCCGGGCAGAAAATTCCTTATCAGTTTTGACGGGGACAGATATGTTGAAATAAAAATAAATAATAAGGAGAGAATTAAAAAAAGTCTGATCTTTTTTGCTTCTGCGGAACTGACCTTCTGCACTGAAAAGAATTTCAATTCAAACAGTGCTTTTCTTTTTGAAAATTGAAACGGCGATCAGAGCGCCGGCTGCTCCGAATAAGGGATAAATTATAAGATTAATTATAAAGGAGAATATTGTTAATGTCGGAGAAAATCCGTGCTCATTTATCTCGTTTGAAAATCTTTCCAGATATACTCTTGCCTGTTCCGGAATATTAAAACCAAGCTGATCAAAACTGTTCATCACATCGGTCATTGGATTTTGTGTGGAAAACAGACTAAGCAGCAATCCGAAACCTGTCACAATAACAGCTGACAATATCCCGCTGAGAATTCCAATCATTCCGCCGTCCCTGGCATTCAGAAGTAATCCTGTTTTTATAAGCTGTTTATTGTAAGCAGTAACACCTGCAAATCCTCCGATCATTATACCCGCGCAGCAAAAGACATTAAGAAGATTCAGTATCGGAAATAAGGCTATTACACACATTGTAAGTGTTCCGATAAGAACCGGAAACAATTTATTGTTTGACTGCATAATGATCAGCTGATGAATTTATTTTTTAAAAATAGATTTACTTCTGAAAAAAATCTCGTGAAACCGGGGATCAGATAAAACGGAAGAACCGAACCAATAATAAATCCCGTTAAGGATCTTGAAAAAAAGGTGTTCCTGAAAATTCCCGCCCCGTCAAGCAGCACATCAAGACCAAGCAGTACTGATGCAGTAATTAAAAAGAAAACCGAAGGCGGATTCAGATTCGTCAGTCTGTATTTCAAGGGGTAAATTATTGTTCCGGACAGGAAACCGGTATAGATCCAAAGGCATCTGGAACAAACGGCGATCTTTTCATTGAATATATGAAAGGACCTTGCATCTTCCTGATGACATACCGGTGAAAAAAATAAATACAGGAATGAAGACATTTTCTCATAAAGCCCGCCAAGGCTTTTTAATAAAGGTGCGGAAAAAATAAGTATCAGCCATACAGTTGAAAATATCAGTATAACAAAATAAACTTTTTTAGGCGTTTTTTCGTCTGTATAATTAAACTCTTTAACTCCTGACACCTCATTCATTTTTAAAAATATTACATTCACTTGAATAAATCAATTAGAATATTTACTATCAAAAAAAATTTCACGAAAAAACACAAAGATTTTATATGAAAAGATCTAATCTAATTATCTTGTTGGTTTCCGCTATAGTCCTTTTTTCCTGCGGAAGGGATAAAAGCACTCAGAATCAAAACAGCAACAGCAGTTTTCCTCTGACGGAACTTCAGCCCGTCGATACTACCGGAGCTCTTACAGGCGACTGGATTATTAGACATGAAATGTCTGATGCTGAAAAGCTGAATCCTATTGTGACTAATGACGCGACTGCCTCCGGTATCTTTCTGTATATTTACGAAAATCTCATGGACCTTGACAGAGTAACATATGAACTAAAACCTCTTATCGCCAAATCTTTGCCGGAAATAAGCGAAGATCATCTTACTTATACATATGACCTTAAGGAAAATGTAACTTTCTCTGACGGTGTTCCGCTTACCGGAGAGGATATAATTTTTACTGTAAAAGTTATAAAGAATCCGTTTACTGATGCTCAGGCTTACAGAAATTATTTTCTTGATGTGAAGAGTGTGGAACTTGTAAACGGAAACAAATATAAGGTAAGATTCAATATGTCAAAACCCTATTTCCGGGCAATTTATTCAATAAGTGATATGGAAATACTTCCGAAACATATACTTGATAAAAACAATGAAACTGATAAATTTTCCTGGGAAAAACTTGAAGAAGCTCTGAAGTCTTTTGATCCGGTAAAGTATCCGGAACTTCAGAAGTATGCTGATTTCATTAATAAAGAAGAGATCTCAAGAAGCAAAGAATATGTGATCGGAACCGGACCTTATAAACTTGATAAGTGGGTAACCGGTCAGTCCATTACACTGGTCAGAAATGAAAACTACTGGAACAGATCCGATCTTCCCAATTATCCCCAAAGACTGATTTTTAAAACAATAAAGGATCAGAATGCAGCCGTAGTAGCAGCAAAAAACAAAGAATTGGATCAGATGCAGGTCATTCAGCCGATTGATTTTGTTGAAAATATAAAAGATCCCGGGCAGTTCAGTTTAAAGAAAGCTCTTGTCACGGAACCTTCTTACAATTACATTGCATGGAATAATGACCATCCGATATTTTCAGATAAAAAAGTAAGATGGGCTATGGCTTATGCAATTGACAGAAAATCAATAGTTGATAAAATTGTATATGGTATGGGTCAGAATATTCAGTCTCACATTTTCTTTAAAAGCAAATACCTGAATTCCGATCTCAAGGAAATTCCCTATGATGTTGACAAAGCAAAAACGCTGCTTGCTGAAGCGGGATGGAAGGATAGTGACGGTGACGGTATTCTTGATAAAGTAATAAACGGAAAGAAAACCGATTTCAAGTTTACATTCACCAACAATACCAACCCTAAACGGAAAATGGTTATTCTGATTCTGATTGAACAGCTTAAACAGCTTGGAATAGAAGCCGGGATACAGGAATATGAATGGTCGGTTTTTCTGGATAAGGTTAAAAAACATAATTACGATGCCTGCTTTGCCGGCTGGCAGCTTTCAGTTACAGCCGATGATCCTTATCAGATATGGCATTCATCCCAATCAATCGGAGAGGGAAGTAATTTCTGGAGTTATAAAAATCCGGAAAGTGATAAACTTCTCGAGGAAAACAGACTTACTTTTGATGATGTGAAAAGAAAAGAAATTCTTGATAAATGGCAGCAGGTAATTTATGACGATCAGCCGGTTACCTTTTTGTGGAGCGAACCGGTGAGATATGTCTATAGTGAAAGATATAAAAATGCAAGATGGTATGCATATCCTGACTCACCTTTGCTGAATGAGTGGTGGGTTCCGGCAAACAGGCAAATGTATAAAGACTGATTGCCTTATGTAATTTACAAATGAATTAATGAATTTCTTTCAGAAATTACATTTCTGCATTTTTATTAATGAAAAAAAACGCTTTTTAAACTATTATAAATTTATTATTGAAATTAAATAATTAGTTTAGCATATTCGCAAAAACCATGAACCTAATTTACTCAAATTTTAAAATCCTTAAAAATGATTAAAATCAACATTACTTCCCGCCATTTTAAAGCCCACGAAACTTTACAGGAATATATTAAAAGTGAGATTGAAAATCTCAGCAGGTATAATGAAGATATAATTTATGCAGATGTTATTCTCTCTTTTGAAAAAGCAGTAAACAGCATAAAAATCTGTGAAATTTTAATTAAAATTAAAGATAAGAATTTTACGGCGAAAGAAAGCAGTGAGGAATTTGTTAAATCCGTTGATAAAGCCGTTGACAAAATCGAAACTCAGATTCTTAAATATAAGGGTAAAAACAAAACAGATAAGTTCAATACAAAAAAAGAAATCAAAAAGACCATTTGACGTTGTCAGGTAAGTATAAAAATATAAAAGAAATAAAGAAGGATTTTATAACGGTTGCGTTCCTTTATAAAGAATTCAAGGGTAGGTTCAAACTTGAAAAGGTGACCCCATCTGAAATAAACCCGGAAATCAGGATTTCGGAAAAAGACATTCACAGACCCGGACTTGCACTGGCAGGCTATGTAAAGCTCTTTACCTATGACAGAGTACAGGTTTTCGGAAATACAGAAATACATTATCTTGAACAGCTTAATGCGGAGGAACGGAAAAAATCCATTGAAGGATTTTTTACATTTGATATTCCCTGCGTAATAGTAACCAATAACAATACAGTTCCCGAAGAGCTTATTGAAATTGCCGAACTGAATAATAAACCGGTTTTCAGAACTCGATATCCCACCACACGTTTTTCATATTTTATTAATGATTTTCTGGATGATCAGTTTTCAACACAGGTGATAATGCACGGCTCCTTTGTTGATGTTTACGGAGTCGGACTTTTGTTTACCGGCAAATCAGGAATTGGGAAAAGTGAAATTGCTCTTGATCTGGTGGAAAGAGGTCACAGGCTTGTTGCAGATGACGTGGTCGTAATGACTAAAAAAGGAGAAGGTGTTCTAATGGGCGCAGGTACCGCTCTTGCAAAACATATTATGGAGATCAGGGGACTCGGGATCATTGATGTAAGCTCGATCTTCGGCATAAGGTCAATCCGCTTTCAGAAAAGAGTTGAAGTAATTGTAGAGCTTGAAGACTGGGATAAAAACAAAGCTTACGACAGAACCGGACTTGATAATTCTACTGTAGATGTTCTCGATGTCGGAGTTGAACTCATAAAGTTACCGATATTTCCCGGGAAAAATATTACTGTAATTGCAGAAGTAATCGCCCTGAACTATTTATGCAAACACTATGGTTACAATGCAGCGGAAGAATTCAGACGCAAACTGCAGGAAAAGATATCAAAAAAATCTGCGGATAATATACTTAAAAACGATGATATCAGTATTGAAAAAACTACTGAATATTTTGAGCACGACTTTGAATAAAAATTAAACAAATAAAAAATATATATTATGAATAAACCTGTAATTGCAATATTTACCGTACTGTCAGTTTTTACTATAATTTTCTCTTCATGCGGAAGAAAAAAGGAAACTACGGAGAGCCGTGAAAATGCTACAGTTCAGCTGACTGAACTCGCCAAGCCTGATCTGAACGGAGCTGTTCAGGGCGACTGGGTGATCAAACAGGAAATGTCTGATGCAGAAAAGCTAAATCCAACCGTTACCAATGATGCATCCGCTTCCGGAATCGATCTTTATATTTTTGAGACATTACTGGATATTAACAGGGAAACTTACGAGCTGGTACCTCTGATTGCCAAATCACTGCCGGAGATCAGCGACGATAAAATGTCTTATACTTTTGACCTGAAAGAAAATGTGACTTTCTCTGACGGGAAACCCCTGACCGGTGAAGATATTATATTTACCGTCAAAACCATAAAAAATCCTTTTACCGATGCGCAGGCGCTGAGAAATTATTTTGTAGATCTAAAAAGCGTTGAACTGGTCGACGGCAATAAATTCAAAGTAAGATTCAATATGTCCAAACCATATTTCAGAGCTGTCTATGCGCTCGGAAGTATGATGATAACTCCCAAACATTTACTGGATAAAGATAATTTGAATGACAAGTTCACATGGGATCAGCTTGACGCAGCGCAGAAAAGTCTGGACCCGAAAAAATATCCCGATATGCAGAAATACGCGGATTTCCTGAATTCCCAGGATGTTTCCCGTCTTTCAGAATATGTCGTTGGCAGCGGACCTTATAAACTGGATAAATGGATAACAGGTCAGTCTATAACACTTTCAAGAAATGAAAATTACTGGAACAAAGGAAGGACACCTAATTTTCCAAATAAGCTCGTTTTTAAAATCATTCAGGATCAGAATGCTGCAGTAGTAGCCGCGAAGAACAAAGAAGTTGATTATATGTACGTAATACAGCCAATTGATTTTGTGGAAAACATAAAGAACCCCGAACAATTCAATCTAAAAAAAGCCCTTGTATCTGAGCCTGTATATATCTTTATTGCGTGGAATAATAACAGCCCGCTTTTCAATGATAAAAAAGTCAGATGGGCTTTGAGTTATGCTATAGACAGGCAAACAATGATTGATAAAATAGTGTACGGAATGGGAACAATGGTTCAGTCTCCGGTATTCATTAAAAGCAAATATTACAATAACGATCTTCCTGTTATTGAATATAATCCCGAAAAATCAAAACAGCTTCTTGCTGAAGCGGGATGGAAAGATACAGATGGCGACGGAGTCCTTGATAAGGTCATAAACGGAAAGAAAACCGATTTCAAATTTACTTTCATTAACAACAATAATCCCAAGAGAAAAAAAGTTATGCTTGTCGTGATTGAATCGCTTAAACAGCTGGGGATTCAGGCCGACCTGCAGGAGTATGAATGGTCAGTATTTCTTGATAAAACGAAAAAACATGAATTCGATGCTTGTTATTCAGCATGGCAGCTTTCAGTAACTCCCGAAGATCCTTATCAGATCTGGCATTCGTCACAGGCAGAGGGAGAAGGAAGCAATTTTATAAGTTATAAAAATCCTGAAAGTGATAAACTGATTGAAGCGAACAGAGTTGAGTTTGATGACAGTAAGAGAATGGAGATCCTGAAGAAATGGCAGCAGATAATTTATGATGATCAGCCGACAACGTTCTTATGGGCTGAACCGTCGAGATATGTTTACAGTGACAGATTCAAAAACGCAAGGTGGTATGCTTATCCTGATTCACCGTTGCTTAATGAATGGTGGACGCCGACTGTTGCTCAGCGTTATAAAGAATAATTAATTCTGATTGCCGTCCGTAAAAAACAGCGGACGGCATATTATAAATAATCATTAATACTAATTCACTAAAATGACAGATTATGTAATCAGACGGATACTGCTTTTTATTCCGACTCTTATCATCATTACAATGATAACATTTCTTGTCTGCAGACTTGCTCCCGGCGATCCCACTGAAATGAAGATCGGGCAGACTCAGGAAGCTCAGAAGACAGATTCAAAAAATCTGATGAATGAGCAGGCAAAAGAGTTCTATAAAAAGAAGTTCGGACTTGACAAGCCGCTTTATGTGCAGTATGTCCTCTGGATTGGTAATATGCTTCAGGGAGATTTCGGAAATTCCTTTAAGGATGACAGACCTGTCATCGATAAGATACTGGAAAGGCTGCCCGTTACAATTACAATCAGTCTGCTCTCATTTATGCTTATTTATCTGATTGCAATCCCAATAGGAATATACAGCGCCGCAAGACAGTATTCAATCCTGGACAGGACTACTACTGTTCTGCTGTTTGTGCTTTACTCGCTTCCGAATTTCTGGGTTGCTACGCTGGCAATAGTTTTTTTATGCAATGTGGAATATCTCAAAATATTTCCGACCGCAGGCATCAGGTCAGAGGATTTTGATACACTGGGATTGCTCGGTCAGGTGAAAGACAGATTCATGCATTTATTCCTGCCTGTTACAATTTCGAGTCTTACGAGTTTTGCATTTCTTTCAAGACAGATGAGAAGTTCAATGCTTGAAGTTATCAGACAGGACTACATAAGAACCGCAAAAGCAAAAGGTCTTTCGGAAAGAAAAGTAGTTCTTAAACATGCTCTGAGAAATTCGCTAATTCCAATCATTACTCTTCTCGGCGGACTGCTTCCTGCTATGATTGGCGGAAGTGTTATTATTGAAACAATCTTCTCTATTCCGGGAATTGGACAGCTGGCATTTCAGGCAATACTTGACAGGGATTATCCTCTTATAATGGCTGAGCTGGTTCTGTCCTCAGTGCTGACAGTTGTTGGTATACTGTTGGTTGATATATTATATTCGTTTGTGGATCCAAGAATTGCATTTACCAAAAAAACAGCATAAAAATATGGAGAAAGAAAAAGAAATTTCAGTTAATTCTAAAATTGAAGATAACGGCTCAAACGGCTTAAGCAAATCACAGCTTGAATCCCAGAAAGAAGTCGGCGTTTCCTACTGGTCTCTTGTTAAACATCAGTATAAGAAAAATAAGCTTGCAATGATTTCAATGTATATTGTCCTTGTGCTGATTTTTGTTGCTGTCTTTGCTGACTTTCTAGCTGACAGTAAACCTCTTTATGCTGTTTACAAAAACGAAACTTATTTTCCCGTTATAAAGGATTATCTGAATACCATAGGAATAAGCAAATGGGAACCCGATATGATCAATGTCAACTGGAAAGAACTTGATAATCAGAACAAACTCGAAAGCGTGGTATGGACACCTGTTCCTTACGGTCCGAGTGAAATAGATCTTGCTAATAATCTGAGATCACCTGGAGGCGATCATTATTTAGGAACTGATGCTATAGGAAGGGATCTGCTTGCCGGTCTGATCCACGGTTCGCGGGTTTCTCTGTCTGTAGGATTTGTAGCTGCCGGGATTGCGCTGATTATAGGAATTATAATGGGATCTCTTGCCGGATTTTACGGAGGAAAAGTTGATCTTATAATAATGAGATTTGTGGAGATCATGGTGACTCTGCCTGTTTTCTTTCTTATCATAACTATTGTTGCAATTTACGGATCAAGTATCTGGTATATTATGGCGGCGATCGGGATAACTTCCTGGACAGGCGATGCAAAGCTCATAAGAGGAGAAGTACTTAAAGTCAGGAATATGGAATACATTACTGCGGCAAGTTCTATCGGACTTCCCAATAAACAGATAATTTTCAGACATGTAATTCCAAATGCTATCGCTCCCGTACTTGTCTCAGGTGCATTTGCGATAGCAGGCGCAATACTTACCGAAGCGGCTCTGAGCTTTCTTGGTTTCGGTGTCAGCGCTACTGTTGTTACTTGGGGATCTCTGCTCAATGAAGCAAGAGGAGCTTCAAATGCATGGTGGCTCGCTATTTTTCCGGGTATGATGATATTCATTGCAGTCGTAACTTACAATCTTATAGGTGAAGGTCTTAGAGATGCTTTGGACCCGAGGTTGAGAGATTAAATATTTTTAAGGTAATTTTGTTACATAATTTTTAAACAAAAAACATAATAATCAGGAGGTAAAAAAAGCAATATGGTTTGGACATTAGAACTTGCTTCATATCTTGACGATGCTCCGTGGCCGGCAAACAAATTTGAATTAATTGATTACGCCATCAGGTCCGGTGCTCCAAATGAAGTTATAAATAATCTGAATGACCTTGAAGATACCGAAGAACCGTTTGAAAGCATAGAAGAAATCTGGCTCGATTATCCTACAGATGAAGACTTTTTTTATGATGAAGAAAGCAAGGATTTTTAAAGTGTTCGAAATTAATTAAGGACCCAATGATGTGAATTATTGGGTCTTTTTTATTAAATTAATTTAATGAAAAATTACCTGCGTTTATTATTTTTTACTTTTGTATTTGTTGCTTACTGCAGGGTTTCTTTCTGTCAGGATATTACTTCTCTGGAAGGTAATTATGAAATCGATGAAGTAAATATTATTTTCAAATCCGGCAGCACTTTTCAGGAAAGTACCATAAAAGGTCTGCTTGCATCAAGATCCGGTGATGTTTTTGATATGACAACCTATCTGCTGGACGTTGAAAGAATAAAAAAATATTATTTTGATAACGGTTTCTTTGATGCAGATGTTGATACCAGTCTTCTAACAAAAATCGATGACAAAGAGGTTATCGAAAATTTTATTGTTACCGAAAACAGCAGATATGTCTTTTACAAAATTGATTATACCGGTCTTGACAGTATTGATGCATCAGTCAAATCCAGAATTCAGGATACCAGATTTTCATTGATCAGGGAAGGCAAATTTTATTCAAAGGATACAGTAAAACTTGAATCCGGAAGGATCATGGATATTCTCTTTAATAACGGATATGCCGATGCAGTTGCAGGAACTCCCGAAATTCTCAAGTATCAGACGAATATAAAATCGCTTTACAACAAGGTAAATGTAAAGATCAATTTCACCCCAAATCTGAAATATAAAATCGGAACCACTACGGTCAGATTTAAAAACAAAAGATATAATCTGACAGAAGAAGATATCAGAAGAGAACTCACATTCAACAAAGGTGAAGTCTATGATAAAAGTAAAATTGTTGAAAGTGAAATTAATCTGTCGAAATTTTCAATTCTTGAAAATCCAAGGATTGTGATTGATACGATTGACAAGGAAACAAGAATAATTGATCTTTCGGTAAATGCAGTGGTCGGCAATAAATATGATATAACTCCGGAGTTGTTCGGTTACTATTTCCAGAATCTTTTTTATATAGGCAGCGGTATTTCATTCATTAATAAAAATCTGTGGGGCGGCGGAAGAGTGCTTACAACAAGTCTCAAATTCTATTTCAATTCAATCAAAAACAACAGGCTTGAGCTGGTTAATACAATTTATCAGCCTTTTCTATTTGGGAAAAAGAATATAACGGGCAACTGGAATATCGGATATGAATACAGACTGGAGGACAATGTAAACCAGACCAAATTCAAAAACTCTTTCGGAATTACATTTGCTCTTCCGAAATATACATATATCAACAGTTTTCAGACCAGATGGGATATAGAAAATTCCAGGATTGTTCTGCAGCAGGATCTCCTCCTTAATGATACCGGTAATACTGTGCTCCCGAAATTTGATTACAATGAATTCATTTCAAAACTGGTATTTACGGCCGTGCACAGTTCTGTGAATAATTTAGTATTCCCTTCAGGCGGAAATTATCAGTCATATGAACTCGAAGAAAGCGGACTTTTTTCTGGGGTCATAAGAAAGTTATTCAATACAGCGTCTTACAGTTATGTAAAATTCACTAATCTCAATTCACTTTACTGGAATCTCAGCAGCAGGGAAGTCAATGTTCCATCTGCGCTTGCATATAAGTTTTTATCCGGAATAATTATAGAATACGGAGAAAACTCATTTACTTTTTTAGGGGAGCAGTATTCGAATGACAGGGTTCCCAGAGACACAAGATATTTCTGCGGCGGCAGTTCAAGCGTAAGAGGCTGGGGAGCAAAACAACTCGGGATCGTTCCGAACAAGGAACTTGGCGGGAATTTTCTTTTTGAAAATACTTTTGAGTACAGGATCAAACCATTTCTTGAGGTATCGAATGTATATTTGCGCGATCTGGGATTTGCAACTTTTGTGGATTACGGGAATGTGTGGTCTGAAGTAGGTAAATTCAAGCTTAATGAAATTGCAGTTGCAGCTGGCGCAGGCATAAGGTATTATACGATCATCGGAGCGATCAGATTTGATATAGGGCTGAAGGTTTATGATCCGCAGCCGGGTCCGGTAGGAGGTTCAAACTGGCTCTTCGGTAAGGGATGCAATTTTAACGACAAATATAATTTTCAATTCGGAATAGGAAATACTTTTTAATATGTGGTCTAAAGTAATAGGACAGGAAAGAATAAAGGAAATTCTAACCGGATTTTTTAAAAGCGGTAAGATCTCCCATTCTTATATTTTTTACGGTAATCCAGGTACGGGAAAAGATGCAGCCGCTGTGGAATTTGCAAAGCTGCTTAACTGCGAAAATCCCATAAACGGTACCGATGCATGTGATCAATGTAAAAACTGCGTTGAAATTGATTCATTCAGATCTCCTCTTTTTAAATTTGTAACTGCGCTCCCCACGGGAAAGAATGACTCGGATGATGATTCCAATCCGCTGGAAAAGCTTGACAAAGAAGACTTTCAGAATTATCTCTCTGAAATGGAACTGAAGGCAGCGGATAAGTATCACGTTGTCTCAATTCCAAAAGCAAACGACATAAGGATCTCCAGCATACGTCAGATGAAAAAGGAAATATACTTTACGGGAAGGTCAGGCAAGAAAAAAGTATTTCTCATTTCAAGATGTGAAATGATGAATACTCAAAGCGCAAATTCGCTTCTCAAGATCCTTGAAGAACCGCCTAAAGACTCTGTTCTAATTCTTACCACGTCAAGAATAAATTCTCTGCTGCCTACGATCATCGGCAGGTGTCAGAAGATCAGATTCGATAGTATTTCCAAAAAAAATATTGAAGATTACATCAGACAAAAGTCTGAAAGAATTTCTAATGAGAACGCATCTTTTTTTGCCGATATCTCTGAAGGAAGCATTTCAAAATGCAATCAGATTCTTGGTAAAAATTATCTCGAGCTCCGGGAAAAAGTACTCGACTCGCTGGTGTCATTGCTGACTGATCAGAATATCAAACTGGGCAGCAATATAGATTTCATTACAGGAAAAAAGGACAAGGAAAGAGTAAAACAGTTTCTTGTTTTCCTTATTATCTGGTTCAGGGATGTAATTAATATCAGCAGCGGCAACAGTGATCAGATAATAAATAAGGATAAATCCGAAAGACTTGAAAGGTTTGCAGCAAATTATGATTCGGATAATTATATGATTATCAATTCGATAGAAGATGCAATAAGCGATGTTGACAAAAATGTATTTCCCGATCTTATGCTTTTTAATCTTTTTTTCAGAATAAGATCTCTAATGAAGAAGAAACAATCCTGAAGAAAAAACGCTTTAAAGTCATTTCATATTTTAAATCCGAAAGTCTAAAATCCGAGAATAATATTTTCTTTAACGCTGTTTCCCTTTATTTCAAAATCATTATCGTAAATGATGTATTTTTCCGGAGGTTTAAAAGGAAATACATTTCCCCTGTAAAATTCCCCGTCCGAATTTTCATCAATAAAAGCAAAGAGAAGATATTTACCCTCAAGAATATTGTCTATTGAAAATCCTGAAGTGTCAGTCAGGACAGTTCCGTATGAAACATTCTTGTCCGACAGATCATACAGCTTAATGACCACCGGATAGATAAATTCTGAAATATCAATTCTTCCGGAGATCTTCCCGAATTTTTCCCTTCCGTAAACTTTATAATAAACTTTATACCTGTATTTAAGATCCGTTTCTGAAAGATCTACTGAAACAGAAATAACGGAATTGTATTCAGGCGTTTCCAGAGTGAATACCTCGAGAAGCGAATCATTGATCCAGTTGAAAACAGGTTTATATATCTTACCAGTAGCAGTATCCGCTATTTTAAAATTATCAACAATGTTTTTCTTGTCAGGAGTCTTGTTTTTAAAATAAAAATAAAACCTGTGTCCGGGAATAATGAAATTATTGTTATCGTTTTTATTTGTATATATATGATCTGCGGAATCCGGTTTCAGACTTTTAAGGAAAGCAGGAGATCTGACATCATTGCCGGGAAGATTCAGAATGAAATTAAGATTGCTAACGAAGTTACTGTCTCCGGAAAGCTTTATGTCTTCAGGCAGCAGTGCGATCTTATCCGGTTCTCCGCTGTAAAGATTATTTCTGTCCTCATCCCTGATTGCATATATTCTGAATCTCCCTTCAGGCAGATTGGTAAATTCATATATTCCGTCAGGTGTAACCTGAGTAATATAATCAGGCAGTGATTTTGCAGGATCTGGGAATCCTCCTGTTTCATCTTTATTGAAATACGCCATTACTTTTACTCTGTCATAACTGTCGCTGAATATTTTACCGGAAAGTTTCCCGCTGTCAAGTTTGCTTCCGGTTGAAAAAGCAAACTGAACCGGAGATGTGATTTTATTACCGCCTCTTACATCTTTAAAATCCTTTCCTATCACTATCACGTAAGTTTTTTCCCTGTCAAAATTCTTGTTGAAAGTTAATTCCACTTCCTTTCCGCTCCAGTCGAAACTGTAAGTATTGCCTTTGGCCGGAGAGATGTAAAAGGATTCCTCAAAGCTTCTTCTGTCCACATATTCATTGAATTTAAAAACTATACTGTTTCCTTTAATATTTGTGGAATTTGGTTTTGGGAAAATATAAATGATCTGCGGCGGATCAGTATCATCTTTTCCTCCCGAAGGCGGAAGCTGATTCGCGCAGGAATTAAAGAGAAAAGCAAATAAAAAAACTGTAAATGTTACTGAG
This sequence comes from Bacteroidota bacterium, assembly GCA_018266875.1. GTDB lineage: Bacteria > Bacteroidota > Ignavibacteria > Tepidaquicellales > Tepidaquicellaceae > UBA2330. Next base: position 162,874 of record JAFDZR010000010.1, on the reverse strand, counting down.
GATTTATTCAAATTAATTTTCCTTGAGATTTCCGTTCAGCTTTCTGAATTTCAGAATTGCTTTGGTGCCTTTGTTAAGTATACTTTCAAATTTTATCTCTGCTTTCATATCGTCAAGGGATTTCTTTGTTATTGACAGACCTAGTCCCATCCCAGAAGTCTTTGTTGAAAAGTTCGGATCAAAAAGATTTTTCATCAATGCAGGATCAATGCCGCAGCCGCTGTCGGTAACTTCAGCAAAAATATAATCTCCCTTTGAAGAAGTCCTGATCTCTATCGTGCCATGTTCTCCGATTGACTGAACGGAATTCTTTATCAGGTTCTGGAATACTCTGTTAAGCTCTTCCTTGTCAGCTGAAATACTGCCGATGCTGCGGTCCAGGTTTTCTGTAAATTCAATATTCGGGGAAAGTTTATACAAAGCCACTACTTCGCTGATTACTTCGTTCAGATCGGTTTCAGTATAATTTTTTCCGGGCAGCTTTGCAAAATTTGAAAACTCGGTTGCTATCTTGTTTAGTTTGTCTATTTCATTAATGATAATATTCCTTGTTTTCATCAATACTTCAGAAAATTCACCCGAGTTCCTGTTTTTGTAAACATCATATAAATGCTGGATAGAAAGTTTCATAGGAGTCAGCGGATTTTTTATCTCATGGGCGACTCTTCTGGCTATATCCCTCCATGCTGCTTCCCTTTCAGCTCTTTTAAGTTTGACTTTGGAGGATTCGAGTTCTCTGGACATGCTGTTGAAGGAATCTACAAGACTTCCGATTTCATCATTCCTGTCAATGCTGATTGCGACATTGCTTTCTCCTTTTGAAATTCTTTCCGTTGCATTTTTCAATTTCAGTATCGGCTGGGAAATTCTCTCAGTCATGATCGAGACAAATACGAGAAGAATGATTACAACCAACAGATAAATACCAAAAATAAAAGTAAGAATTTCCGTAAGTTCCTCGCTGAGTTCATTCTGTTTGTAAAGTGTCTGCGAGGACATAATTCCGACGAAATTATTTTTCTGGTCCAGAAAAGGTTTGTATCCGACAATAAAGGAATTTGCTCCGATGACTTCATTCTTGATGAAAAAATCCTTCCTCATGAAATTTATATTATAGTAAGCCTCTGCGTTAACTCTCGAGTCCAGCAGATCAGATTTGTATAATTCTTCATTAGTGGTGGATACAAGATCCGCATTTATATAAAGGTTGAAATTCTTATCAGCCGGGAAAAGATTTCCTGAAAGGATTTTTTTCCCCCGTATGCTCAGGGTATCCGAATCTATCTGATTGAGCTTAAGATTCTTGAGACTCTGCGAGACAAGATTCAGATCGGAGATGATCTGATTCTGAAAATTAACGTCGTATTTTTCTTTTATAAAGCTTCTTGTATAAATTGCCAGAAAGACGATAGGTATGACTGAAACCAGGAAAAAAGAAACGAACAGTTTTTCGCGGAAATTGAATCTGAATTCTCTTAATCTGAAAAATACCTGAACGAGCTTTACGGAGAGAATGACAAGATAAATCAGCAAAGCAAACAGAGTGAATTTCAGATAAAAGAAAACCGTAAGTTTAACATCATTTCTTTTCAGACTTACTGAATAGATCCTTTCATTTACGTTTTTGTCCTTGTTCTGATCGAGAATGTAAAAGGATCTGAACTTTTCGTTATTAATAATTTCATACCGCCAGTCGGATTTTTCATCTTTAAACCTGATTGATTCCCTGAAAGCGTTCAGTGAAAGCGTATTTGATTTGGAAAGATCCCGGCTTGTAGAGCTGACGATCTCGCCGTTCACATATTCCGTAATGACCGGCTCCGTGATCAGCTTGTCAAAAAGATTATCCCTAGAATAAGATTTAAAAAGCTGAACGGAAGACTGACGCAGCAGATTTTTAGACTCGTACTGAACAGCGACGAGCAGATAACCGAGATTTGTTTCAAACACAGTGTTTTTCAGATCCACTTTTTCAACAGGAACTATACCGAGAAAATATTTATCTTTTTCATCTCTGAGAACAAGGATTTTATCAGTCATGAATAGATTGTTCAAATCCTCTTTGAAGTTATCTCCGGAAATTTCCATTTCCTCCTCGTCATCAAAGTCTTCAGAAGCAAAGAGTGAATCCGAAAATCCTGAAGTATCTGAGGATTTCACAGCGAATTTTTTCTTTAGAAAATACTCTCTTTCAGCAAAGGCAACAATAGAATCCGGAAATACCTGTCTCGCATTAAACATAAAATCACTTATTATCTTTCTGTTAGTATCCAGAATAATGACGGAAGTATTGAGGTTTTCCTCGCTGAACTTGCTTTCATTCCAGATTGAGAAAGCCAGTTCCTTAAGTTTATCCTTATTGCGGATCACGTTTTCTATTTTTTTGTCATTTGATATTTCCGATAATTCCGTCAGAAGGAGGAATTTGATCTTGTCATCTTCTTTTTCGGTGATTTTTTTTCCTATAAGTTCAACATATTTAGTTTCCTGCGAAGTAATATTGTCAAGCAGAATTCCCGGGATAGTAATGATACAGAGCAGCAGCAGCACCGAGAAATTCTTTAATGAGTATATATTGTAATTTTTCAGCTTATACAATTTCCACCCTGCATAAAAACCGAAAAGAAATGCAGACAGAATTATCATTATTCTGAAAATATAATCAATGTTGAAATTAACAGGCGTAAGGATTAAAATCTGATGTATTGTCAGAAGTATAAGGAGCATTATAACAGAGGAATACTTTCTGATATTTTTCTTTGAAAAAAACACAAGAAAAGTATTTTTAAATATCAGTATAATAAGTGAAACCAGAAACAGGAAAAATGAAAACGTCAGAGCCAGAATTGCCAGCTGGAGAGAGAACAATTCTGCACCGGGAATGATACTTGTTTTATCAACAAATCTGAGATTCGAATCAAATACAACACTCTGAATGACAGTTCCGAATCCGGCCATCAAAGCAAAAAAAAGCACAACCGAAATTAATATTCTGAAAAGACCTGAAATCCTGTTTTCGTTTTTAGAGCTGAATTTTTGTTTTATAACCGAATTGAAACCGTAAAGCGAAATGGCAACCAAAAAGAATGAAGTGACGAGCAGTTCACCTACTGATCTTGCAATTCCGTGACCGAATATGGAAGCATAGTAACCCGGTGAGAAAAGATCCGAGTCGAATGTCTTGGAAGGAAAATCAAATTCAAGCCAGAGATATCTGAAAAAAATAAGGACAACGGTGAACAGAAGGAATCTTAAAAATGCAGAGTTCACTTTGTTTATATATCGGTAAACGAACAGAAAGATCATTACAGACAATCCGAAAATCAGAAATGAATTAAGCTTTAAGGTAAACTGATCAATTTCATTCAGGTGTGAGATCTCATTATATCTGGGTAAAAGGACAACGCCTATCACGTCATTATTCAGTCCTTTAAGATCTACCTGTATAAAATCAGTAATGGCGGTATTGCTTATATCGGTTTTGCCTGATATAAAATTAGAAGGATACAATTCCGGTCTTACGTCATTTTCATGACCTATAATATCCAGAAGACCTGAACTTTTGAAATAATTATTATCAGCCTGATATTTAATATCAATCAGCTTTGCTGTGAGTGAAACGCCGGCTATACGTGATTTATCGTTGAAATCATAGACAGGGGAAAAAATCACGAGGTAAGTATAAAATCCGATTTCTTTCAGAACGGAAAATCTATTTCCGTTGATGCATTTATTCAAGGAATAAATATCCGGACTTAGTTTTCTTCCGCTGAATGCAAGAAGTTCCAGACGTGAATTATAGAATTCAAAAGAATTATTCTCGCCGGAATTGAACTCAATGATAAATTCAAATAATTTTTTTGACTCGCTTTTCTGAATCAGCTTCATCACATCCGGATCACCTGAAATCCTGTCGGAAATTTTTTCCAGTCCGCTCAGATCGGAAGCGAACAGATTTTTCACTGTTTCTTTTCTGAGACTGTCTTTTTCACCGGATATTTCCGGCCAGTCCCTGTCTACTTCTGATTTAATATAAACTGAAAATAAATTGGCAGCGGCAAGCCAGATAACAAACAAAAAAGCGATTAAAACCAAAATTTTTAACCGCCTGTCAAATAGATCCGGTAAAGATTTTTTATTGACCTGTTCCAAATCTGAAATAATTTGTTGAATTATTCATCAGCTGAATAAACATAACACCAGAGCGGTTCATCAGTTTATATTTATCTGATCTACAAACCATTTATCATGAAAATATTTTAAAGAGATAGTGACATCAAGATTTCTTTTTCCGTTACCGAGTCTGTAAGTATATTTCCCGTTCACAAAAGCATATGAATTGTATCTTTTTGAAGTTATGTATTTGAATTCCGATATCCTGAAATAATCCATGAATTCAGTTAAAATGATCTCCGCCTGATTAGGACTGTAATAACCCCTGTCAGTACTGATTATATTGAGATAAACCTGTTCATCAAAATACTGATTAATGTAATTGATGTTTTTATTTGAGAAACCGTTTCCGATATCTCTGAAAGTTCTTTTGCACAGATCATATTTTTCTCTTAGGTCAGGGTTTTTAAAGTTTTTTTCTTTCCACCATTTCTCCTGTGAAACTGCGCTGTCAGAGTGTGTTAAGCAAATCAAAGCAAAGAAAATAAAAAAAAGGGTTGTCTTTCCGGGCATCAGTATTATTTTAAATCAAATTAAAGAAAATTGAATCATAATTCAATTTATAACTCAAAAACACTGATGGAATTGTTTATCCGGATTAGATCCGGTATTTAAAATGAAAAAAGAGAATTAATATTTTAAAAATACAGGGAAAGAAATTTCTTATGGGTTTCAGAATTACGGATGACGTTATAAACTGATTTAACGGTTTATGCATAAGATCCGGGCAATTTTTTTCTAACATGTGATAAATTTAGATATGCACCCGGTATCCCATCATCAGTTTTTTTAAATGTAATAAATTTATCTTACATATTCTGAATGATTTTTTATATTTTAAAAATCCATATGAATTCGGTTATCAGTTAATTTTAAAATTGTTATTACTTAATCATTTGAACAGAATATTAATAATCTTTGCGCATCCGAGACTTGAACAGTCTCTAGCAAATGCAGCTCTGCTGGAAAATATTCCCGAAAGCGGGAACATCACCTTTAATGATCTCTATGAACTTTATCCGGATTATAATATCGATACCGAAAGGGAAAAACAGCTCCTGACAGATCACAATATCATTATCTGGCATCATCCTTTTTACTGGTACAGTATTCCTCCACTTCTCAAGCAATGGCTTGATATGGTGCTTGAATTCAAATGGGCTTACGGTCCGGGAGGAAATGCGCTTAAGGATAAAATAGTCTTCAACGTTATAACCTCAGGAGGGACAAGGGAAGTCTACAGAAGGGAAGGAAGAAACAGATTTACAGTAAGAGAATTTCTTGCTCCTCTCGAGCAGACAGCTGTGCTGTGCGGAATGAAATATTTTCCACCGTTTGCAGTTCAGGGTACACATAAAATTGATAAAGCGGACAGGGAAAAGTATGCAATGGATTATCAGTTTCTGCTGAGAAAATTTATGAACAATGAATTTAAAGAGGAAGAAATATTGAAACACGAATTTTTAAATGACTGGATCACAGTAACAAATAAATTAAAAGTATGAGCGGAGGATTTCTTTTTCAGGCGGTGATCTATCTTACCGCCGCAATGATCTGCGTTCCGATTTTGAAAAGACTGGGAATGAGTTCTGTCCTTGGTTATCTGGCTGCAGGAATACTCATAGGTCCCTTTGTACTCGGATTCATCGGAGATGAGGGTTCCGACATAATGCACATAGCCGAATTCGGTGTTGTACTGATGCTGTTCCTGATCGGACTTGAGCTTGAACCTTCAAAGTTCTGGCTGATGAGGCGTCTTATTCTCGGAATGGGTTCACTGCAGCTAATAATAACATCAATAATTGTCTTTGCTGCTGCGCTGCTGCTGGGATTTACCTGGCAGGCTGCAGTTGCTACTGGTTTTGCGGTTGCAATGTCGTCTACAGCAATTGAATTACAGTATCTGAAAGAAAAGGGATTAATGAATACCTCAGCCGGGAGAAGTTCGCTTTCAGTGCTTTTGTTTCAGGATGTGGCTGTTATCCCGATACTTGCTCTGCTTCCTCTGCTGGCAATTGAGGTAATATCATTGCCGGAAGAAGGTAAGACTTCACTTATAGATGATCTGCCGAGATGGATGCAGACATTATCAGTCCTGCTCTCAGTTGGTGTTATTATTCTCTCGGGGAAGTATGTGATAGTCCCTCTTCTTAAGATGATAGCGGGGACAAGACTTCGAGAACTGTTCGTTGCTGCAGCCCTGCTTATAGTATTTTCAATTGTATTGTTAATGGAAATTGTAGGACTCAGTCCTGCGCTCGGAGCTTTTCTTGGTGGAGTAGTACTAGCCAACAGCGAATTCAGGCATGAGCTGGAAAGTGATCTTGAACCATTCAAGGGTCTGCTTCTCGGATTATTTTTTATGGCTGTGGGAGCTTCTATAGATTTTACTCTCATCTTTCAAAATCCGCTGATGATATTTATAATCGTTGCGGGAATTATGTTCCTGAAAGCGCTGGTACTGCTCATCACGGGAAAAATATTCAGATTAAGTTCAGATCAGAATCTTTTATTTGCACTCGGACTTTCACAGATCGGAGAATTTTCCTTTATACTTTATTCATATATGGGTGATCTGAAAATACTTGATGAAAAATGGGTCGGAATACTGATGGCCGTAACAGCTATCACCATGACAATTACACCGGTATTTCTTCTGATAAATGAAAGGCTTATAGCTCCCCGATTCGGAATTAAGGAGGCAGATGATAAAGAGATGGACACAATTGACGAAAAGAGCAAAGTAATAATTGCCGGATTTTCGCACTTCGGCAGTACAATAGGAAGGTTTCTAAGAGCCAACGGCGTAAAGGCGACTATTCTGGACAATGATTCTGAAATGGTGGATCTTCTAAGGAAACTCGGATTCAAGGTTTATTACGGAGATGCAACAAGAACGGATCTGCTGGAATCAGCGGGCGCTGCGGACGCTAAGCTTCTGATATTAGCGGTAAACTCGATTAATACAAGTAATGAAATAATTAATAATGTAAAGAAACATTTTCCGGAACTAGAGGTCATGGTAAGAGTGAAGAACAGATTCGAAGCTTATGACATGATAGAAAACGGAATAAAGAGTATTTACCGCGAATCGCTTGATACATCGGTCAGAATGGGAATGGATGCGCTAGTCAAACTGGGCAGCAGAAGATACACTGCATTCAGGGCGGCTCAGAATTTTCTCAGATACGATGAACAGGCGCTGGAGAAACTTGCTGTTCACAGACATGACAAGAAGGAATATATTGCTAGCGCCCGCGAAGCGATAGAGACACAGGAAGAATTGCTGAAAGGTGATGTAAATTTTGATCCTAAATCAGCGGACCATGCATGGGACAGTGAACAGTTAAGAGAGGTTCTCAAAAAGGAAAGCTGACAAGCGTTACATATTTTTTTTAAAACTGATCAGCAGTTCTTACAATTTTTACAAAATTCATTCTGCAAGAGGCAGGTATTTTTCTTTTATCACTTTATAATGATGAAACGAATGCGCTGCAAGTACAAATCCAATTGCTTCAACAGATATTTCCTTTCCGTAGAATAACCCGGTCCTCAAAAGCATTTCTTCCGTAAAACTTTCAAAAAGACAAATCGCTGAATTTCTTACAGTATCATATTCTGTAATCAGTTCATCAAAACTTCTCCTGTTTGGAATGGATTCATCAGCATATGAATTTTCATCAAAAGAAGGCAGCGGAGTTTTGTCATTTCTCGCGATACACAATGCTCTGTAGAGAAAAACTCTTTCAGTGTCTATCAGATGCTGTAATATCTGTTTGAGAGTCCATTTATTTTCCTCATAAATATTCTCCCCGATTTTATTAAAAGAGTGAAGTTCTTTCGAAAACATTTCCGGTCCGTACTTTATAAGAGCCGGTAAAAGTTCCGTGTCCTCTATTTCATCGATATAATTCCGGAAATATTCAGGTACTGATTTCAATTCTGACTTATTCATTTTACAAAGTTTACGTTTTCAAAAACTAAAATATTGAATAAAAACATAAATTCAAACAGATTTTCATTTAGATGAAATAAGGAAAGAATTTAATTAAAGTATTATAAATGCAATTTTTATAAACACTGCTAATAGTTAAATTGAATATTATAAACAAAACAGAAAATTATCATAATGGCGGAAAAATTTAAAAATCTTATTAACGGAGTCTGGAAAGAATCCCAGAGCGGAAATACATTTGAAAACAGAAACCCTGCAAAATGGAATGAAGATCTTATCGGAATATTTCCTTCATCTTCAAAGGAAGATGTGGATGAAGCGGTAGCAGCTGCGAAAGCGGCGTTTGAAAAATGGAGACTGATCCCAGCTCCCAAAAGAGGAGACATTCTGAAAGTGGTGGGAGATAAAATGTCGGAAAGAAAAGACGAGATTGCTTTTGAAATGACAAGGGAAATGGGAAAAGTATTTGCCGAAACAAAAGGAGATGTACAGGAAGGTATAGATACGGCTTATTACGCTGCTTCCGAAGGTAGAAGACTTTTCGGATATAATGCTCCGAGCGAACTGCAGAACAAAATGAACATGAGCTTCAGAGTTCCTATCGGAGTCGGTGGTTTCATTACACCATGGAATTTTCCGATGGCTATTCCGACATGGAAAATGTTTCCTGCGCTGGTTTGCGGAAATACATGCGTATTCAAACCAGCTGAACTCACTCCAAAGACAGCGGCAACACTGATAGAAATTATAGAAGCTTCTATCAAAGAAGTTCTCGGCAAAGATTATATTCCCGGAGTAGTAAATATAGTACATGGAAAGGGAAGAATAGTCGGCGAAGCAATTATATCGCATCCCGATGTGGATCTGATCTCTTTTACCGGTTCCACACAGGTAGGAAAGAGGATCAATGAAGTCGCAGGCGGTGATCTGAAAAGAGTTTCGCTCGAACTCGGAGGAAAGAATGCACAGATAGTAATGGATGACGCTAACATGGAACTTGCGCTTGATGCAGTACTGTGGGGAGCTTTCGGAACAACAGGTCAGAGGTGCACGGCTACTTCAAGACTTATTCTTCATAAGGATATTCACGACGAATTTATAAAAAAACTGGAAGAAAGAGTAAAGAAACTGAAACTTGGTTACGGGAATGATCCTGAAACTGAAGTCGGTCCGTGCGTCAGCGAAGCACAGAGAAATTCCGTTCACGGATATGTAAAGATCGGTCTTGAAGAAGATAAAGCCAAAATGATCTGCGGAGGGGAATTTGCAACAGAAGGATCTCTTGCAGGAGGATGGTTTTATAAGCCGACAATATTCACTGAAGTAAAGCCGGGAATGAGGATCGAGCAGGAGGAAATATTCGGACCGGTACTTTCGGTAATAAAGTGCAGTGATCTTGAAGATGCGATCAATATTCTCAACGATACAAAATACGGTCTGTCTTCCAGTATTTTCACCAATAATGTAAATGATGCATTCAGAGCAATCCGGGATATCAAGGCAGGAATTACTTACGTGAACGGCGCAACGATCGGAGCAGAAGCACACATGCCATTCGGCGGTGTAAAGCAGACAGGCAATGGTCACCGCGAGGGGGGATGGACAGTGTATGATTTTTATACGGAATGGAAAGCGGTATACGTTGATTATTCCGGTAAATTACAGAGGGCTCAGATTGATAATTATTAAAATTAGATAGAGTGTGACTAAACCTGACAGCTTTTTAAGAACTGAAAATATTTCAAAGAATCTTTTCCGGAAAAGCTGTCAGGTTTTTTATCTTTGACCCGCCGTCGTGCTCATCCCGATTCTCCCAATTCTGAATTCATTCTTTTTTTTGCAAAATCTAAATATTATATTAAACCAGATAAATATCTTATATGAAAACTTTATTTCTTTTTGCTTTATTTATTCTCTTATCTTCCTACTCCTTCTCACAGCAGGAGCCATCCCAGTATCTCAACGACGGTATAGCTTCTGTACAGGACGGAGCCTTTGATGATGCCGTTAATTATCTGACCATGTTCCTGAAGTCCGATCCGCAGAATGCAGTTGGCTTATTCAACAGAGCAATGGCTTATTATTTTTTGAATGATTACGTTAATGCTGAGCAGGATGCTACCGGTGCAATTAATGTTGATCCCCAGTATAAGGACGCATTTGTTATAAGAGGCAGGATCTATACCGCTGTGAAAAATTATGACGGCGCTGTTTCTGATTTCAATTCTGCAATCGATATTGACCCGAATTTTGGTTCGGCTTTCATGTACAGAGCTTTGGTCTACAAAGCTCAGGGGGATTATCCAATGGCTGTTTCTGACCTTAACAGCGCTCTGACTGTCGAGCCTACTTTGCTTGATGCTTATCTATTCCGCGGAGAAATATATGTGTCCATGGGAAACTACAACGATGCAATAAAAGATCTAAATCTCTATATCGCAAATTTTCAGAATAAAGCAGCAGCTTTCTCCGCCAGAGGTCTGGCTTTTTATCAGACCGGTAAGTATAAGGAAGCTCTTTCTGATCTTGAAAAAGCGGTAAAGATTGATCCGGGTCTGGAAAGTGATTTCAGCAATGTGATGACAGAAGCACAGAACAGAATTAAATCAGAAGAAAATAAATAATATAAGTGTAAGGAGTTTACCTCCGGTTTAAATAAATCAGTTTTCAGCAAACATGAATACGGCTACTGTAAATATTAATTTTAATTTATATGAAAAAGATGAAGAAGTTATGTATTACATTTTTTTGGATTCTTATGATCTTTGTTTCCTGCAGTTCTGACAGAAACAAAGAACCGGTTAATGTAAATAAATTTTCCCTGGAGAATAAACCTCAGGAAAACTATAAACAAAGTGATATTCAGGAAAATGATGAGATCACAAATAAAGAAGAAAGCGGTTTAATTTTCATACAACCGCGAGACGTAAAAAATTACTCGGGTGAAACAGTAGTTGTTACGGGAAAAGTTACGGATATTCATGTTTCGGAAAAAGTCTCATATCTTAATTTCGGCGAAAAATTTCCAAAGAATGATTTTTCCGCAGTAGTATTTTCCGGTATGTATGATGAATTCGGAGACCTTAACAGATTTGATCACAGAACTGTAGAAATAAAGGGAAGTGTATCTCTCTTCAGGGATAAACCTCAGATCATACTGAATTCTCCGGAACAGATAAAAATCTTAAAATAATATTTTGGTAAAAAAATCAGGATTTGTAACTATATTCGGCGCTCCTAATGCAGGAAAATCAACTCTGCTGAATGCACTGCTGAACTTCAATCTCTCCATTGTAAATAAAAAAGTCCAGACCACAAGAGATAGAATACTCGGCATTCTTACGGAAGAGGACTATCAGATCATATTCGTTGATACACCGGGAATTCTTGAACCCAAATATGAGCTGCAGAAATTTATGTTCAGGGAAATAAAAACCTCACTCGAAGAAGCTGATCTTATTATTCACATCATTGATGCGGCAAAAATTAATTTTGAAAATCTGAAGAAAACAGATGAACAGTTCAAAGACCTTCTTGAAAACAAAAAAAGGATTATAGTTCTCAATAAGATAGATCTGATGGAAAGATCCGCTCTGCTTCCTTTAATAGAAAATATTTCAGAGAATTTCGGATATGATGACACAATACCTGTCTCTGCTGTAAAAGGCGAGAATCTCGACACTCTTAAAAAAGTAATCCTGAATTATCTTCCTGAAAGTAATTTTTATTTCGAAAAAGATACTCTTACAAACAAACCTGAAAAATTCTTTGTATCGGAAATTATCAGGGAAAAAATATTAAGGTATTATCACGAGGAAATTCCTTACAGCGTGCTTGTAAATGTAAATGAATTTACCGAGAGATCCGAAAAACTTGTTTATATTAATGCGGATATCATTGTGGAAAGGGAATCACAGAAAATTATTCTTATAGGAAAAGGCGGAAGTAATCTTAAAAATCTCGGAAATAAATCCAGAACAGAAATAGAAAAATTCCTCGACAGGAAAGTCTATCTTGAACTCTTTGTAAAGGTTAGAAAAGACTGGAGGAATAATAAAAGATTTATAAAAGATAATCTTTCCGGTGATGTTTAGAGATCTGAAGAAATCAGGTGTATTAATCATCGGGAAAAATGTTTTCTGCTCACAGCTTAAGTTACTTCCACATAGTCAAGATCCTTGCCGAAAGTCTCCTCTGTCTTTAAAGCTGCTGTAAGAGCTATTGAGATCAATACCACCCCTACTATTATTGCTGCCGTGATAATTCCAAGATATGAACTTATGAACTGAAAAGTCAGTGTAATCGGGACAGTCGTTCCTCTGATGAAATTAGGCGTTGTCGTTGTAACAGTTGCGCGAAGATTGGTTCCGAACTGTTCCGAGGCATTCGTAACAAATACAGCCCAGTAACCGTTTGCCACCCCGAGCATTCCGCATATAAAGTAAAAAAATGTTTCTCCGTACTTATTCAGGAATAGATAAACTGAAATGAAGATCAGATTCATGATAATGAAAATTATTATAACTTTTTTTCTGGAGCGCATGAGCTGACTCAAATAGCCGCTGACCAGATCTCCGGCTATCAGCCCGATGTAGGTATACATTATAGACTGAGCGGGATTTATTGCAGAATTTACATTAAGCGCTTCTGCAAATTTATCGGAGAAAGTGATCAGGACCCCGACGACAAACCAAGTCGGAAGTCCGATAAGAATGCATTTTGTAAATTTATAAAATCTCCGGCTGTTATTAAAAAGCATGAAGAAATTTCCTTTACTTACATTCATATTTTTAATACTGCTGTACATACCTGATTCGTAAACGCTGATCCGGAGAATCAGAAGTACAATTCCCATTCCGCCTCCAACTAAGTATGCAGTTCTCCATTCAAATTCCTTTGCCACTAAAGCCGCGACCACTGCTCCGGCAAGTCCAACGGTTGCAACTATTGTCGTTCCCCAGCCGCGTGTTTCTTTCGGCATTACCTCGCTTACCAAAGTAATTCCCGCGCCCAGCTCGCCGGCAAGTCCTACACCAGCTGCAAATCTTAATACTGCATAAGCGGGTATGCCAGTTACAAATCCGTTTGCGAAATTTGCCGCTGAATAAAGAAAGATCGAACCGAACAAAACAGAAATCCTTCCTTTCCTGTCACCCAGAATTCCCCAGAGAATACCTCCCAGCAGCATCCCTGACATCTGCCAGTTTAATAGCTGAACTCCGACTGAAAGCTGCATTTCGCCTGTGATCCCCAGAGATGTAAGAGACGGCTTTCTTACTACTCCGAATAAAATCAGATCATAAATATCCACAAAGTAACCAAGAGCAGCAATAATAATTATCGCCTTAATATTCTTACTGTCGGTTTTCATTAACAGATTTTATAAAGATGATCTTTTGCAAATGTTAACTTTTAAAAAAAATTCTCGGCAGATTTTTAAAAATCATATATGAGAAATAATTAATTTCTCTGAATTCAGATCTTTCCGGCTGTCAGAGAGAACATCATCGGGATACTGATTTTTATGTCTTTGACTCTGAACTTACCCGGTTCAAATTCTTCAGCATTATTGAAACAGTCATACACTGAATAATCATATTCTTCAAAAGAATTTATAGTAAGTCCGTTTTTTATAAGATTATTAATTACTTCACTCAGGCTGTGATTCCAGTTTACAAATTCGTAACTGATGGCGGCTTTTCGGTCTGCATAAGTTCCTTTAACCGTTTCTTCAATTTCTCCCTTATTAAAATAATCGTATTTAAAATATTTAAAATCATCATCAAACATCCACAGCATCTGATGGAATTCAACCATTACGAATTTCCCTTCCGGTTTTAAAAAATGCGAAATAATTTCAGCCCATTTCCCAAGGTCCGGCAGCCAGCCTATAACACCGTAACTTGTGTAGACTATATCAAATTTTCTGTCGAGTTTTTGTTTTAATTCATATATACCGGAACAGATGAATTCTGCACTGGTCTTTGTTGCCTCTGATAACTCTTCAGCTTTTCTGACCGCATTATCCGAAAAATCCACACCGGTAACTTCTGCGCCTGCGCGTGCAAGTGAGATAGTGTCCTGTCCGAAATGACACTGAAGATGAAGAATGCTTTTTCCGTTTATATCACCGAGAAGCTTGGTTTCGATATGCTTAAGACTGCTTTTACCCTTAATGAAATTTTCATTGTCATAAAATTCGGAATGGATATGAATATCAGTTTTTTTATTCCATGCCTTTCTGTTTTTTTCGAAATGATCAGCGGTATTTTTCATTCTGTAAAATTAATCTTTTAATAAATAAAAAAACAGAGCGCTGAAAAGATTGTAAATTCAGAACTGATGATTGAAAGCAGATGAAAGATTATTTTTTAAATCCTGTAATGGCTATTACTGCAGGTCGTGGGATATCACCGCCTCCCGAAGGCCAGCGGCTGGTTGGATTATCGTATGTAAGCGAACCCTCACCGGGATGCTGCACGGATAGGAACATTGCAGATCCGTCCGGAGTAAAGGTGCCTCCGCACATTTCACTCTCCACTGGACCTGTCGCAAAGAGAAATGCTTTCCCCTTATCGGGACCTGTAGTCGGTATCATGAAAAGAGAATTATTCTTGAACGGAGCATATTCGTTCTTGTTTAATTTGCCGGTGGAAATATCACACAGAACCCAGAGATTCCCGTCATTATCAAATGTAAGATTATCCGGACATGAAAATCCAGTATCGGCACCGCCTTTGGCAAATACCTCCCATTCAAAATCCATGCTTTCGGGATCATTGTTCTTCTCAATGATCCTGACTATGCTTCCAAAATAATCATCTTTCTTTGAATTGTTTGTAAATGAAACAAAAACGGATTTGTCAAAAGGGTTAATTTCAATGTCTTCCGGTCGGTTACATTCCGTTCCTCCCGCCAGCTTTGCGGCTTTATCACAGTTCACAAGAACATCTGCCTGCGATACAAATGCTTTTTTCAATTCGTCCCTTTTCTCAAAATCAATGAGCTGCCATTTATTGTTAATAAAATCGGCAGCATATAGATCTCCTTCGTCAAGGATGTCCATGTTGTTTGAACGGTTATCCGGATCATACCTGTTTTTACTTATGAATTTATATACACATTCATTGACCTTGTCATCACCCATGTAAGCTATTGCTTTTCCTTTATCTGAAATTCCAACTGCAACATTCTCATGTCTGAATCTTCCCAGGGAGGTTCTCTTTTTTGGCACGGAATTTTTGTCAAATGGATCTACTTCAACGACCCAACCGTAATGTTCAATTATAAAATCCTTGTCAGTATCATTCCATCGGTATTCCCATTCATGCTCGGCTGAAAAATAATCCTGAAAATTTTCTTCACCGCTCAGGAGTGTTCCCCACGGAGTAATTCCTCCGCTGCAGTTAGCCAGCGTGCCGGCTGCAAATTCCATGAGCTTCATTTCAGGTGTTCCGGATGCTTTTCCAGATAATTTTACCGGAGTAGTTGCATCAATCCGCCGGTTGTATTTTTCATCTTCGGCGAACAGCCATTTGCCGTTTGCTTTTTTAACTCTGATGATGCAGATACCGACACTCTTTTTTTCTTTTTCAACTTCTTCAGGTGTTTTAATTTTTCCGTTTCTGAAATCCTCATCAGAATAATTATTTATGAAAAGTGGAGAGGGATATTCATGATTTATAAGAAGGAGTCCGTCATCCGAACTGTTTCCGCCGGAAAGATGGTCAATTGAAATATATCCTGCAAAATCATTGTTAAAACCGAAATCTTCTTTTGCAGATATCTTATCTCCCCATTTTCTGATGACAGTATAATCGAAACCTTCAGGCAGAATGAATTTATCTTCTGTTGATGGAAGAACTGGTTTAAAAGGCACACCGTATGGAGATAAATTCTTATCCGGCGCCGGCTTAAAAATTTCAAAAAATCTAATAGGGAAAACGGCACCTGCAGCAAAAAGAACTGCGGACCTGCCTGAGGTTTCAAGCAGTTCTCTTCTTGAAAGTTTTTTGTTAATTAATTTCTCTAAGGTACTTAACTTATTTTCATTCATTGACATGATAAAATTACTCAAATAAAATTTAAGATTCACAAACGAAAGATTATTATTTTGTAAAATTTAATACTGTGTCCGCTATTTATGTTTGAGCTTTTATAAAGACAATAAATTCCCATTTTTGCTTAGTTATTAAAATCAAATTAAATTATTTTTGCTAAAAATTTATATAAATGAAAGTAATTATTGTCGGTACTGCATATCCGCTGCGTGGCGCAATGGCTCAGCTTAATGCTATACTGGCGAATTATCTTTCCCGGGATCACGATGTGGAGGTTTTTTCTTTTAAGAGGCAGTACCCGGAAATTTTATTTCCGGGAAAGACCCAGATAGACACAAGCGGAAACGACATCCTGAATAAAGATATTCCGAATACCGGCATTATAGACTCAATCAATCCGTTCAACTGGCAGAAAACGGCAAAAATGATAGCTGCCCGAAAACCGGATCTGCTGATTTTAAGATTCTGGATCCCGTTCTTTGCGCCGGCTTTTTACAGAATCTGCAGCTATGTAAAGAAAAAGACCAACGCAAAAATACTATTTATATGTGATAATGTGATTCCTCACGAAAAACGTCCCGGAGATAATTTTCTTATCAAACTGATTTTTAAAGTCGGGGACTTTTTTATCATTCATTCGAAAAGCGTCGAGGAGGATTTGAAGAAATTTATAAAAGGAAAACCCTATAAATATACCCCTCACCCAATATATAATATTTTCGGTGAACCTGTTTCTAAAGGAGATTCTCTCGCTGCAATTGAAAAGGATTTCAATATTGAGCTTAAAGGTAAAAAGGTTATTCTCTTTTTCGGATATGTAAGAAAATACAAAGGTCTGAAATATCTTATTGATGCAATGCCGGAAATACTAAGATCGGTTGACGTAACCTTGCTTATAGTCGGAGAATTTTATGAAGATGAAAATATCACGCGTGATCAAATAAAAAATCTTGAGCTTGAAAAAAATATTCATGTGGTTTCGGATTATATACCAAATGAAAAAGTAAGGTATTTTTTCTGTGCGTCTGATGTGGTGGTGCTTCCGTACATTGATGCCACCCAGAGCGGCATTACTCAGATCGCATATTACTATGATAAACCTGTTATCGCAACTGATGTCGGGGGATTATCCGAAGCAGTCATAGACGGTAAAACAGGATTTCTTGTTAAACCGGAGGATTCCGGTGCGGTTGCTGAAGCTGTTGTTGAATTTTACAAAAAGGATCTTGAGAAAAATTTTTCTGAAGGTGCAAAGAAAGAAAAGAAAAAATATGAATGGGAAAGAATGATCGAGGCAATTGAACAATTATACGGTAACAGAAAAAATTAAAACAGTCATTATTAAAAATTATAAACAACATCTGATTTGAAATACGATCCCGTTAAAAAAATTTTCGGGGATATAGTCTCTGATAATTCTTTTTTAAGAAAAATATTCTATCGTCTTCTGGATCTTATGTTTCTGAGATCATGGCATGTCAGAAAAAAAGTCCGCGAACTCTATCCCAAAAATAAAATTATGAATATATTCGATGCCGGAATGGGATTCGGTCAGTATACCTATTTTATGGCAAAGAGATTTCCGGATTCTGATATACTTGCCGTTGACGTAAAAGAAGATCAGGTGGAAGACTGCAGAAGATTCTTCTCTAAATGCGGTTACAAAAATGTCAGGTTCGAAGTCGGGGATCTGACTAAGTTAGATTATAATATGCAGTTTGATTTTATACTTTGTGTGGATGTAATGGAACATATTGTTGAGGATGAACTCGTATTCAGAAATTTCTCAAAAGCATTAAAAAGAGGTGGAATGCTTTTGGTAAATACGCCTTCAAATCTCGGCGGAAGTGACGCTCATTCGGATGATGATGAAAGTTTTATAGAAGAGCATGCCAGGATCGGATATTCAAAAGAAGACATTTCCGAAAAAGTAAAACGCGCAGGCATGGAAGTTCATTCTTTTGACTATACATACGGAAAGTTCGGGACTATATCATGGAGATTCGGAATTAAATATCCGATTCTGATAGCAGGTGTTTCCAGATTCCTCATACTGCTTCTGCCTTTTTATTATTTATTCACTTTATGGTTTGTTCTTATATTTATGTGGCTTGATGTTCACACTGAGAATAAAACCGGTACGGGTATTACTATGGTTTCAAAAAAATTATAATCACTCCTGCGGAAAATGTATATTCCAAAGCACAATAGAATGAAGAATGATGATGAAATATTTGATTTCATAGAAGCAAATAATTTCGGAATTCTAATTTCGCTTAACAAGAAAAAACTTACAGGCACTCATATTCCGTTTGTACTAAAAAGAGAAATGGGAATCAAAGGAACTCTTTACGGACATATTGCCAGGGCAAACCAGCAGTGGAAAAATATTTCGGAGGAAGTGCTTGTGATCTTTCCCGGCGCTCATAAATATATCTCTTCATCCTGGTACGAAACTGATCAGTCTGTTCCAACCTGGAATTATATTTCAGTTCATGTTTACGGCAGTATTTCCATTACGGAAGACAGAGATAATAAAACAAGACATGTCTCTGAACTTGTTAATCATTTTGAAAATATCAAAAGCGGATATTCGCTTGATAATCTGAACAAGGAATATTTTGAAGGTCTGCTGAATGGAATAGTTTCTTTTGAGATTGTTATTACTGAGCTGGAAGGAAAAGAAAAACTTTCACAGAACCATCAGGAAGAAAGACAATTGAGAGTGATAAAAAAACTTGAAGAAAATCCTGATACAGATTCTCTGATAATTTCTTCAGGGATGAAAAAGAATCTTGCTTTAAAAAAGAAAGACAAATCCGGTCCGGAAAACATACCTTAGTGCCGATGAATGAGAATTCAAGCAGATTTACGGAGAAAGAAAAATCATTACTTTTAATAATACTTTTTTTCTCTTTTTTAATAAGATTTTTTCTTTTGTTTATTCTGGATCCTGTTTTACGTTCTGACAGTCTTGATTATCAGACACTTGCCATGAGTCTGCTGCGGGGTGAATATTTTCTTAACGGAAAACCTACAGCTTATGTAAGCATCGGTTATCCGGCTTTTTTATCCGGTGTAATTTATCTTGCAGGAGAAGGTCAGTTTTACATAAGACTTGTTCAGTCGGTACTGGATACCTGTTCAGCTTTAATTTTCTTCGGTATCAGCAGGAAATTTCTCACTGTAAGAAATTCTTTAATTTCTGCTGCATTGTTTTCTCTTCTGCCTTCTAACATTCTTTATTCGCAGACAATATTATCCGAACCCCTATTCGGATTTTTTTCAATGGCGGTACTTTATTTATTACTGAACGAAAAATTTTCAGAAAGCAGCCGGTATGTTTTCTTTACCGGATTGATTTTCGGCTGCTCTGTTCTTATCAGACCGGCTTATCTTCCGGTATTTTTTCTCATTCCGTTATATTTTTTTTACGTGCGGAAAAAAACTCATGAAGTAAATAAAAATTCATCAGCTTTAAAATATATTCTTTTTTTTTCAGCAGGTATGTTACTGGTCCTTGCACCCTGGAGTATCAGGAATAAGATCATGGTAGGGACATTCAGTCCGGGAACTACATCCGGCATCAACTTCTGGGCGGGAAGTAATCCCGCCGCTACAGGCACATACTATCTCAAGCCGGACGAAAATCTCCCGGCCGATTACAGCAATGAAGCCGAAAGAGACAAACAGTACTTCAAACTCGGTCTTGATTATGCTCTCTCTCATCCGCTGAATTATCTTCTGCTCGGAATAAAAAAAACCGGTTACCTTTTTTCCAGCGAAAGAATGATCGTGATCTATTTTCTTGAATCACCTCCGGGTAAAACTTCCACTGAAATTTACAGAACTGCCGAACCTTGGTTTACATTGCTTGTTAACATTCCTTATTTTATAATTATGATTCTCGGAACCTGGGGGCTGATGCTCCTGCGCAAAAACAGATTTTTTATTTACGGGTCGGTTATCACATGGATTATTACAGTCTCACTTTTTATTGCACTGTCAAGATATCATTATGTTCTGATACCCTTTTTTATTCTGGGGTCCGTGATGCTTATTCAGACCGGTAAGGGGTTTTTAAAAGAAATAAGTACCGCAGGAAAAATAATCGCAGCATTGGTTTCATTATTTCTGCTGACCGCATGGTCTGTGGAATTTTATTTACTGTTAAAATAAATCCGATTGAAAAAGATCCTTGTCATATCATATTACTGGCCTCCGTGCGGCGGAGCGGGAGTGCAGAGAATTCTGAAATTCGTGAAGTACCTTCCGTCAAACGGTTATAAACCGTTTGTCATAACAGTAGACCAGTCAAAAGCAAGCTATCCCGTAATTGATGAAACTCTGTTAAGCGAAATCCCGTCCGAAGCGGAAATAGTAAGAACCGATACATTTGAACCGTTTGATTTTTATTCAAAACTTATCGGTAAAAAAAGCATACCTACCGGTTTCTCAAATGAAGCCGATCCGGGAATGATCCAAAAATTATCAAGATTTATCCGGGGAAATTTCTTTATTCCGGATGCCAGAAAAGGATGGATCAGATTTGCTTTTGAACAGGCGTGTAAAATTATCGAAATGGAAAATATCGACCTTCTGCTTACCACCAGTCCGCCACATTCGGTTCAGCTCGCAGGTCTTAAGCTGAAAAAAAAATACGGATTAAAATGGATTGCTGACCTGAGGGATCCTTGGACTGATATTTATTATTACCGGGAATTCAGACATCTGCCTTTTGCAGAAAAACTCGATAAAAAATACGAACGCCTTGTCCTTGAAAATGCCGACAGGTTAATTACTGTAAGCAGCGATCTTAAAAGAATGTTC
The DNA here is from genome assembly GCA_018266875.1 of Bacteroidota bacterium. Lineage (GTDB taxonomy): Bacteria > Bacteroidota > Ignavibacteria > Tepidaquicellales > Tepidaquicellaceae > UBA2330. Next base: position 141,856 of record JAFDZR010000010.1, on the reverse strand, counting down.
ATGCATAAATCGGAAAGAATTGATGAAAATAAATTCAGTATTATTCCCAACGGATATGATGAAGATGATTTCAAAGACCTTGACAGATCCGTATCGCAACCGAAGGATTTTGTTGTTTCATACACCGGCACTCTTGCTGAAAGTTATAACCCGCAGATGTTCTTTGATACTTTTAAAAGGATCGTAAAGGAAAACCCCGGCGTTAATTTTATACTCAGATTTATTGGAAGTCCTGCTGAATCCCTGATGAAAAAAATTAAGGAAATGTCACTGAGCGGGAATCTTGAAACGGTACCGACGGTCACACATACAAAGTCCGTGGAATATCTGAATGAAAGTACAGTTCTGCTGCTTGTCATTCCTGAGATCAAAAAAGACAAAGGTATTCTTACGGGTAAACTTTTTGAATACCTTGCCTCCGGGAAAACCATAATCTGCATCGGTCCAGAAGACGGAGAAGCCGCTGAGATTATTTCAGAATGCAAAGCGGGAAAAACATTCAGCCGCAGTAATGAAAAGGGTCTTTACGAATATATTAACTCACTGTTGATAAAATGGAAAGACAAAGGAGATCTGAATATTGAAAATGATCTTTATAAAAAATATTCAAGAAAATCCCAGACAGAAAAACTTTGCGGGGTTTTAAATTCATTTAACTGACCGCTGAAATTCTATTCAAACTTAAATAAATATTTTATCAAATGGAATTAATGGAATTAATGGAATTGATGGAATTGATGGAATTCAGAGTAAAATTATGAATAGTGATTCCCCGAATCACTGAATTCCCGGACAGAGTTTGAAACAGCGAACACATATTGCAAAAGATAATTTTTGAACGGCGTACAGCGTTCATAAGGATTCTGCAGATAATGAAAGCAATCTGTTAATTTCAAAAAAGTAATTAGATTGTTTAAATGATTTAATTTATTTTATAAAAATTTTTAAAACTTTAATTTCGAATGGCTAAAGCTAAACAGAAGGTTACCGCCAAATCATCGGTAGGTTCACTGAGATCAAAAGCTCCTGATACATCCGAGGGCTTTACTGATTACGATAATTATATTTTCATAGCTCTGATAATCCTTGCTGTATTTCTATTTTTCAGGGAAGGGGTTTTCGGCGGTAAGGTATTTGCAACAAGTGACAATATTGCTTCGGAAAGTTTCCGGACATTTCTTACTGATGCAAAGAAAAACGGGATATTCCCGCTTTGGGTGCCGTACATTTTCATGGGAATGCCGAACTTTCCCATCATATCGTATAATCCGAGAGTTTATGACTTTTTTTATTTTATTTGGGACAGCGCTTACGGATTTATCACCAACTCATCCGAAAACACAGTGCTTCCTATCGTTATGTACTATGTTGTTTTCGGAATTGGTTTTTATCTTTATGCCAAATATAAATTTAAAAATAAATTAATAGCTCTCTACTGTGCGCTCTCTGCAACTTTTGCTGTTGATTTTATACAGAGGATCGTGGTCGGGCATAATACTAAAGTACTGTCGCTTGCCTTTTTTCCGTTGATAATGCTTGCCCTTGACAGACTCATAGATTCCTTCGGCGACGAAAAGAAATCTCTTTTTTCATTTCAGAATCTGCTTAATCTTTTCTTTCTTACCATCATGCTTCACATACAGCTGAATTCCAATCACATTCAGATGATATTCTATTCTTATCTGATGCTCGGTATATATCTGCTGTATCTGATCATTTACAACATTGCCAAAAAAACAAATGTATCCGGCATGATTAAAGCCGGAGTTTTCTTTATCATTGCAGCGTTGATCGCTGTGGCAATGAATGCCGATGTTCTGATGACAATGAAGGAGTACAATAAATATTCAATGAGAGGTGAAGCGGGAATTATAGCCAAGCTCGATCCGAAAGTCACCAATGACCAGCCTCTTGACTATGAATATGCAACGAACTGGTCTTTCAGTCCGGGTGAAGTCATAACTTTTGTTCTGCCGTATTATTACGGCTTCGGAGATGTACAGGTGCAGGGTCAGAAAGCGAATCTTTACTGGGGGCAAATGCCGTTCACAACCAATCCGATGTATTTCGGCGTAATTACTTTAGTGCTTTGCATTATCGGGATCATTTACAACTTCAGGAAAAATCCCACCGCCCAGGCTATGACAGTAATTACGGTATTGTTTCTGTTCATGTCATTCGGAAGGAATTTCTCACTTATTTTCGATCTGTTCTTTAATTATTTCCCGTATTTCAGCAGTTTCAGAGCACCGGTGATGATCCATCACTTTATGAATATTGCGATTGTCATACTTGCAGGATTCGGTCTCAAGTCAATAGTAGAAATAGTCAGAGAAAATCTTAACACGGAAAAATTTAAAAAACTTTGCTTCGTGTTCTTTGGAATTGCCGGACTGATGTTCCTGATCTCGATAATCGGTTTTGAAAGTTCATATGCTGATTCCATCTCAAACAGCCCTCTCACTAAAAAACTTCAGCAGCAGGGAGCAAACGCCCAGCAGATCAGTCAGTATTTAGGACAGATTTCCAAAGTCGCTTATGATAATATCACAAGTGATCTCAGACTTCATGCATTTTTTATAGCTGTTGTGATCGGACTTGCATATATGTTCTCTCAGAAAAAACTTTCTTTGAAAATGTTTATTATCGGAACAATCCTGATAGGAATTATAGATCTCTGGAATGTCGGGAACAAGACTCTTCACTGGGACAATCCCGGAGATAATCAAAGCGCATTTGGGGAAACCGATTATACAAACTGGCTGCTGAAAAATGCTCCGGATACTTATACCTACAGAATAGCTGAAATGAACGGCGGCAGACTGAGCACCAGCAATACTTTTGCGTATTACAGGCTTCATACTTTCAACGGTTATCACGGAGCAAAGATAAGAATATATCAGGACGCCGTTGATGTTGCAGGTGATGATAACCAGCTGCTGCTTTCTCTCGGCGGCGTAAAATATATTGTAACCGATAAGCCGATTACCGATACGAATTATACCCAGGTATTTAAAGGCACAAGAATGATTTATGAGAATAAGGAATTCATACCGATGGTTTTCTTTGCAGATGAAATTAAGGTAGAAAAAGACATCAATATTCTAAATCACATACATGACAAGGATTTTAATCCCCGTGAAACAGCTTTTATGGAAAAGGGAATTGATCAGAAGATCGATAAACCCGACTCCTCTGCATACGCAAAGCTTGTAAAAGGCGATATTCACAGTCTTGAATATGATGTCAATGCAAGCGGGAACAATCTGCTTGTATTCAGCGAGATATACATTCCGTTCGGATGGAAAGCTTACATTGACGGAAAGGAAACCGATATTTATAAAACTGATTACTTCCTCAGATCGGTTGTCGTTCCTCAGGGAAAACATAAAGTCGAATTCAAATATGAACCGGGAGTTTATTATACAGGAAAAAATATAAGCATGGCCGCAAACGGAATTCTCGGTATAATTCTAATAGCGGGAGTGATTGGATTCGCTGCAGGCAGAAAGAATTCCGGCGATAAGGAAAGTAAGGAAAATAAAGAAAATTAAAACAAGCAGTTAAGTAAATATGAAATCAGCCGATAATGAAGTTGTAAAGTTAATCGCCGATGTTACAGTATTTCACAGGGATAAAGTGCTTCTGCTGAAATATTCGGATACAAATAAATATGATCATCAGGACGGATGGTTCCTTCCTGATGATCTTGTTCCTTTCGGTATGCATCCTGAAGATAAAGCCGCTGAGATCATGAGCGAACAGCTCGGTATCAAAGGCGTTGCTCCGAAGATTGATCACATTGAATCTTTCACAGGCAATGACGGTTCCTGGCATCTCGTTTTTCATTTCAGGTACATTTCAGCTAAGATCCCGGAATTAAAACCTTCACAGGATATTAAAACAGTAAAGTGGTTCTCGCTTAAAGAACTCCCCCCCAAAAAAGAGGTGGCTCACCACGGCTGGGCATTATATACAATACTCAGTATGACAGTAAAGGAAAAATAGATTTTCACTTCGGATTTTCAGACGGAATATCAATTCCCGTTTTCATATCCATTAGTCATTTTGTGATCTAGTTATCTTATCGCCAGTTTTAAATTTTACTAAATCGTGTTTGATTTGAAAGACAGCAGACATTTTTATTGTTAAATACGCAGTTTAGGAATTGAAACAGCTTTTTTTTAATAAAAAAGGAACTTTATTAAAAAATCTTCAAAAACACTAATATATTAATAAATTGTATTTAAAAACGTATAATGGTATTTTTGAAAATCAAAAAAATAATTCAATTTAAGACATGAAATCAGTTTTTTATAAATCATTATTAGTTTTTACAGCTTTTGTTTTTGCTTCTTCGTTTTACGGGTGCGGATATAACACTCTTGTCACGATGGAGGAAGGAGTTAATTCCGCCTGGTCGCAGGTTGAAAACCAATATCAGAGAAGAGCCGACCTGATACCGAATCTTGTAAGCACCGTTCAGGGTGCTGCGGATTTCGAGAAAAGTGTTCTTACGGAAGTCACCGATGCAAGAAGCCGTGTGGGGCAGATGAAATTAAGCGCTGATGACCTGAGCGATCCGGAGAAATTCAAAATGTTCCAGCAGGCGCAGGACCAGCTTTCAAGCGCATTGTCAAGACTGCTTGTGGTATCGGAGAATTATCCCCAGCTGAAAGCCAATGAGAGTTTTCTTCAGCTGCAGTCACAGCTTGAAGGAACAGAGAACAGAATTTCTGTTGAAAGAAGAAGATTCAATGAAGCCGTTCAGGCATACAACACAGAAACAAGATCATTTCCGACTCTGATAATGGCAAAAATTTTCGGATTTAAAGAAAAGGAATATTTCAAATCCGTATCAGGAAGCGAAAAAGCTCCGGATGTGAATTTTGATTTTAATAAAAAGAAATAAAACTTCTGTTTTCTGAAGTTTCTGATTTATATAAGTTAATGAAAAATTAAAACATTTTTATAAAGTGCAGGCAGTAATTATGGCAGGCGGGTTCGGGACCAGGTTAAGACCTTTGACCAATAATATCCCGAAACCGATGGTACCGATAGCAAACAAACCCATACTTGAACATATTATCAATTTACTGAAAACCCATTCAATAAAGGATTTTGTGGTATTACTGTTCTATATGCCTGAAGTAATCAGACAGGAACTCGGAGACGGAAAAAAATACGGAGTAAAGATCAGATATGTGATCCCTGATCAGGACTTCGGAACTGCCGGCGCAGTAAAGCTTGCCGAAGAATTTATTAAAGATAAATTTGTAGTCATAAGCGGTGATGTACTGACGGATTTTGATCTTACCGGAATTGCGGATTTTCATAACAGGAAAAAGACCATAGCCACTCTTGCATTATACAGATCAAAAAATCCGCTGCAGTTCGGAATTGTACTTACGGATAAGAATGATAAAATAGTAAGATTTCTTGAAAAGCCTTCCTCCTCGGAAGTTTTTTCAGACACTATAAATACAGGCATATATTTTTTCAATAAAGAAATTTTCAGTCATATTCCAAAAGGAGAGAATTTCGATTTTTCTAAAGATCTCTTTCCCTCCCTTCTCAATAAAAATATACCGCTTTACGGTCACAAGACAGACGGATACTGGAGAGACGTTGGGAATCTTGAGGAATACATTGATGCCAATATGGATGTGCTGAGGGGAAAATTGAGTTACATTAAAATCACCGGAAAAGACGGAAACAGCATCAGTAAAAAATCAATGGTTGACAAAAGCGCTGTTATAGAAAACAGCATTATCGGTGATAATGTAATCGTAGAGAAGGATGTTATAATTAGAAATTCAGTTCTCTGGAAAAATATCAGAGTGTGTTCTGATTCAAGATTACTGTTTGATGTTGTGTCAAGCAACTGTTACATTGGAAGAGGGACTAGGATAAATGATTATGTATTTATAGGCGAGAACTGCAATATAGGAGATAATGTATTCATCAGTTCAAGTCTGAAGATATGGGATAACAAGCAGATTGAGAATAACCAGAAGGTTACGAGAAGTCTGATATATGATGATAAATTCTTCGCCGATCTTTTTACTGATTCCAGAATAACGGGGCTGTCAAACCTTCAGATCAATCCTGAATTCGGCGCTAAGCTCGGATCTGTCTATGGAGCTTTCATTGGTCAGGGAAATAATGTGATCGTAGCCAGAGACAGCGATTATATTTCCAATATGATAAAACGCTCGATCACAAGCGGTCTCATGTCTGCAGGCGTAAATGTAATAGATTCGCAGGTTGTACCAATTCCCATGGTCAGACAGGAACTCAAGAGCGGAGAAGGGTCAGGCGGAATATTTGTTAGGAAGTCTCCATTCGACGGAAGATCTTCTGATATTATTTTCTTTGACAAGGACGGGAAAGACCTTTCCGGAAATAAGACGAAATCCATAGAAAGATTATTTTTCAGCGAAGAGTATAAACGCGCGGATTTTACAAAGGTAGGATCAATAAAATTTCAGGAACGGACAAACGAAAAATATACAAAGCATTTTCTTTCCTGCCTGGATCTGCCTGCTATCAGGAAGAAAAAATTCAAAGTAGTTCTTGATTATTCATACGGAATCGCTTCAACTATTTTTCCCAATATACTCGGTGAATTTGACTGCGAAGTGGTTTCTCTGTCAGCTCATCTGGATTCAAAAAAAGTCACCAGACCGCTGGAGGAATATCACAGTTCGCAGGAGCATTTTACGTTTGTAGTAAAATCGCTGAAATACGACTTTGGTTTTATGATCGACGCAGGCGGGGAAAAGATCTGGATGTCAACCGCCGAGGGAAAACTTCTCGAAGGCGACAGATTCCTTGTCATTGTCCTGAAAATGTTTCTCATGGTTACAAAAGGAGTAAAGAAAATTGCAGTACCCGTTCAGGCAACAGGAGAAGTGGATATTGTCGCCAAAGAATTCGGAGTGGAAGTAGTAAGAGTAAAGAACACTCACTATTCAATGATGATGGCATGTGACGACAAGGGTGTAAAATTTGTCGGCGGCACAAGAGGCGGTTTTTTATTCCCTGAATTTCTTTATGCAACAGACGGGATTTTTTCGGTGGCAAAAATTATTGAGCTGATTGCAAGAAGCGGCGTATCGATTGATAATCTTGACAGAAAAACACAGAAACTTTTTATGCTGAAGGAAAACATAATCTGCGCAAGAGAGGAAAAAGGCGGTATCATGAGAAAATTTATGGAGGACAATATTAAATACAGGCAGGAACTTATTGACGGCGTAAAAATATTCATAGATAAAAATACAACAGTGCTCTGCATTCCTGATACTGACAGAAATCTGATACATCTGAATGTTGAATCATCAACTGCCGAAACAGCAAAGAAATATATGAAGGAATACAGAAAAAAAATTGAAAAATATTTAACAAAATAACCGTTACAAAAATTTTAATATGAAAATAAGTGATATATTAACCGAAGACGTGATAAGGGTGAATCTTGAATGCAAAGATAAGGATGACGCTTTAAACAAAATGGTTGAGCTTGCTTCGAAATCCGGTCTTATGAGAGACAAGGAAAAAGTCAGAGAATGTGTGTTTGAAAGGGAAAGTCTAGTTTCAACAGGTGTAGGAAAAGGTTTTGCAATACCTCACGGCAAGACGGATGAAATAAAAAGTATAGTTGCTGCATTTGCAGTTTTAAAAGAGCCGATTGATTTTGATTCAATTGATTTAGAGCCGGTAACTTTTATTTTTCTGATAATTGGAAAAGAATCGCTTCTTAACGCTCATATTAAACTCCTCAGCAGAATATCCAGATTAATGAATAAAGACGATTTCAGAGAGAAACTTTCTGAAGCTAAATCTTCCGGAGAAGTTCTCAGATATTTCAGAGAAGAAGAAAACAGTGTCTTTGATGTCTGATTTCATTATTGAATTATTTAGAAAATCCTTCTTCCTTGATTGCGTTTACCTGAAATTAAAATATTAATCCTATAAAATTGCAGAAAGAAATTTTTTACAGAATATCCTTTCCGGAGAAGCAGGCTCACTACTGTGAAATTGAGATCACTTTAAAGGAAAACAAAAGCCCGGAAATAATTTTTTCTATGCCGGTATGGGCGCCTGGATCTTATCTCATAAGGGAATTTTCCAGAAATGTTGACAATGTATACGCAGAATCCGCCGAAGGTAAAATTTTATTAACTGAAAAACTCAGCAAGAATACCTGGAAAGTATCTGCTGAAGGCGAATCTGAATTCACTTTCAGATACAGAGTATACTGCAACGAGCTTACCGTGAGGACTAGCTGCGTCAACAGCGAACATGCATTCATAAGCTCTTCCGGTGTGTTCATGTTTGCCGAAGGAATGCAGGACTGCAGATGCACTCTTGAGATTGATATGCCGCATGAATGGAGTTCTGTTTCAACTGGTATGGACAGGGTTTCTGAAAATACATTTACAGCGGAAAATTATGACGTGTTCATTGATTCGCCGCTTGAAATCGGTAATCAAACTATTCTTGAATTCAGTATAAACGGAGTCAGTCATTACATTTGTCTGGCGGGAAAAGGGAATTATGACGGGGATAAATTGGTAAATGATTTCAGGAAAATTGCAGAAGAACAGATAAAATTCTTCGGAGGTGAAATTCTCTACCGACATTATACCTATATCATTAACCTTGTTGAAAAAGGCGGAGGCGGACTTGAACACCTGAATTCTTTTGCCGTTCAGATACCGCGTCTGAATTTCAGCGATAAAAAATTATACAACAAATTTCTCGGACTTGTATCGCATGAATTTTTTCATCTCTGGAATGTAAAACGCATAAGACCAGTCGAGCTTGGACCGTTTGATTACAATAAGGAAAATTATACCAGGGGACTTTGGGTAGCTGAAGGATGGACAAGTTACTTTGATAATGTATTCATAAGAAGAGCCGGTCTGATCAATGATGAAGATTATTTCGGATTTCTTGCGCATGAATATAATGACGTCATGAGATTCAGCGGAAGATATCATCAGTCGCTTGCGGATTCCAGTTTTGATGCATGGATAAAATTCTACAGAAAAGATGAAAATTATAACAATACGCAGATCTCATATTATACAAAGGGAGCGCTTGTCGCTCTGATCCTTAATCTTGAGATAATAAAGAATACTGACGGGAAAAGATGTCTTGATGATGCAATGAGAATTCTCTATGATGATTTCAGGAGAGACAGTTCAAAAGGATATACGCAGCAGAGAATAAGGGAAGTATGCGAAGCTGTCAACGGAAGGGATATTGATGAGTTCTGGGAAAAATATGTGGAAGGAAAAGATGAACTTCCCATGGAGGAATATCTGGATCTTGCCGGGCTGAAAGTTGAAGACACAGCCGATTCAGCTCAGAGTTTCCTCGGAATAGAATCCAGAACAGAGAACGGTAATCTTGTCATTACAAAAGTCCTTGCCGGCGGTTCGGCGTATATCTCCGGACTGAATTTTAAAGATGAGATCATTTCAATGGACGGCTACCGGGTAAATGAAAATAATGCAAAGAATATTCTCTCGGGTAAAAAAACGGGTGATACAGTGAAATTCATTGTCGGCCGAGATGGATTGATAAAGGAAATAAATGTAATACTTGCTGAACCTTTTCCGATGTTTGAAGTGAAAAGAAAAGAAACAGTAACAGACAATCAGGAAAAGATATTTAGTAAATGGATCTACGGCTAAGAGCATAGCTTTAAAACAGATTTCCCGGTTAAACTGAAATCAGACAGAAGCGGAGAATGTAATTACCTGTTCGGGTAAATTATTATTAAATAATGAATTTATATATTCTGCCTTTCTGCTTAACTTATTTAAACCCTCTTATAAAAAATTTTCAAAATGAAAAATATTAAATACATATTATCAGTAATTATATTCATTGCAGGCTGCAGCATAGCAAAGGCTCAGTATCAGAATATCTTCATTACAAGTACTGGTTCTCCGAATGAACCGTCAATCTGCATTAATCCGAAAAACACTGACCAACTGGTCGCCGGATCGAATCTGAATTTTTATTATTATTCCACGAACAGCGGATATAACTGGACCCGCGGCACTCTTTCCTCCACCTACAGCGTCTGGGGGGATCCCTCAATAACAGTTGATACCGCAGGCAATTTTTATTACGGTCATCTTACGAATCCTTCGGGAAGTTATTTTATTGACAGGATTGTTGTGCAGAAATCAACAAACGGCGGAGCGAACTGGAGCAACGGATCTTTTACAGGATTTATTCCTCCGAAACAGCAGGATAAGGAATGGCTCTGCGTTGATCCGCGTAACAATAATATTTACATGACCTGGACGCAGTTTGACAGCTACGGCAGTTCTTCTCCTTCGGACAGTTCCATAATTTTATTCTCAAGATCCACAGACGCAGGAGAGACTTGGAGCAGCGCGCTAAGGATTAATAAAAAAGCCGGAGACTGTCTTGACGGTGACAACACTGTCGAAGGCGCGGTTCCCGCAGTCGGACCGAACGGAGAAATTTATGTTTCATGGTCAGGACCTCTTGGAATTGTAATGGACAGATCTACCGACGGCGGACTGACATGGCTTGATAATGATATTTTCGTTACAACTCAGCCGACCGGCTGGGATTATGACATACCCGGTATCAGCAGAGCCAACGGTCTTCCTGTTACAAACTGCGATATTTCAAACGGTCCGAACAGAGGTACGATTTATATAAACTGGTCAGACCAGAGGAACGGCGCTACGGATACCGACATCTGGATGATCAAATCAACGGACGGCGGAAATACCTGGAGCGCTGTGAAAAGAGTCAATAACGATCCTCCGGGAAAACAGCAGTTCTTTACTTGGATGACGATCGATCAGAAAGACGGCACTTTGTATTTTGTATTTTATGACAGAAGAAATTATTCCAGTAATCAGACGGATGTCTATATGGGAAGATCCACAGACGCAGGAGAAACCATTTCTAATTTCAAGGTAAGTGAAACTCCGTTCACTCCAAGCTCATCTGTCTTCTTCGGAGATTATACAAATATTACTGCATTTAACGGAAAAGTAAGACCGATATGGGCAAGAGCTGACAACACATCAATGAGTTTATATACCGCCATTGTTGATTTTATTACGAACGTACAGCAGATTAATTCTGTGAAACCCGATTCGTTCAGGCTTTACGGAAATTATCCGAACCCGTTCAATCCATCGACAAAAATTAAATTTGATGTCTCGGATAATTCAAGATCAAACGTTAAGATCACTGTCTATGATACCAACGGAAAGGAAATAATAAAACTTGTGGACGGTAATCTTCAGCCCGGAACATATGAAGTGGAATGGAATGCTTTGAATTTTGCTTCGGGTACATATTATGCAAAGCTGGAAGCTTTTAATTTTTCTGATACGAAGGTAATGATGTTTGTTAAATAACCCGAATTTTTTATACTGAATTAAATATATTTAACAGAATATTTACTGTTATTTCTGAAAACGGAGAGATTTCTTTTATTGAAAACAGTATTCAATTTCACTTATAATTTTTTTAAAGAATAAATTAATAACCATGAAAACATCCCTACTTTTTTTATCGGTAACGACATTACTTCTGTTTTCTTTGTTCCTCAATGATGACACAAACAGCAGAAATGATCTCTCCGGTTATTTAAACGATAAAGATTACATCGAAGGTGATCTTATTGTCATGTTCAACTCTCCGGTCAACGCGCAGGAATTTGCGGATAATTATTCGGATATCGGAATGATCGTAAAAGAAGAGCTTGTAAAGGACATGAATATTTATCTCTTTCAGTATGACGTTTCCAGATCACAGCCGGTGGATGCGCTTATGTCGGTTATGAGAAATGACAAAGTAGCTATTGCCCAGTTCAATCACAGGTTTAAAGAAAGGGTAATGCCTCCTTTATTTCCGAATGACACAAGATTTTCGGAACAGTGGGACAAAAACAATACGGGGCAGACGGGCGGAACTCCTGACGCGGATATTGATGCTCCTGAAGCATGGGAAGTAACTACTGGCGGCGTTACATCTCTCGGAGATACAATTGTAGTTGCAATAGTTGACGGAGGTCAGCAGACTAATCACCAGGACCTTGATACCTGGGTAAATTATGCGGAGATTCCCGGAAACGGAATTGACGACGATAACAATGGCTATGTAGATGATATTTACGGATGGAATGCAGGAAGCAACAACGGAACAATTCCCGCAAATCAGCACGGTACTCACTGCGCTGGAATTGCAGGCGCAATGGGAAATAACAGTCTCGGAGTTGCAGGTGTAAACTGGAAGGTGAAAACAATGCCTGTCGTTTACGGATCAGCTACAGAAGCCAATGCTGTCAAAGCTTATGGTTATGTTTTCAAACAAAGGAAATTATACAATCAGTCAAACGGGACAATGGGCGCATACGTTGTTTCGACAAATTCTTCATGGGGAATTGATAACGGGCAGCCGTCAAATTATCCTTTATGGTGCGCATTTTATGATACTCTCGGCAGCGCTGGAATATTAAGCTGCGGAGCAGGTCCGAATAATAATGTGAATATTGACGTTGTCGGAGATATGCCCACCACCTGTCCGAGTGATTTTCTTATTGCTGTCACGAATACAACCAACACTGACGCGAAAAACTCGGGCGCAGGATACGGTCCGATAAATATGGATCTCGGAGCTCCGGGAACAAGCATACTTTCAACTATCCCTACAAATTCATACGGACTTTTAACCGGTACATCAATGGCTACTCCGCAGGTTGCAGGAGCGGTTGCTCTTATGCATGCAGCAGCCGGTTCGGTTTACATACAGCTCGGAAGGACAAGACCCGATTCGCTTGCAAGATTATTCAAGCAGTATATTTTATCAACCGTGGATACTCTTCCATCTCTGAACGGCATAACGGTTTCAAACGGAAGACTCAATGTAGCGAAACTCGTAAATAAAGTTAAGATCACAAATGTTCCTGTACTGAACAGTTTCAATCTGCAGTCGCCTGCTGCCGGACAGACAATAACCACATTACCGAATTCAACTTCAACGGTTACTTTCAACTGGGATACTTGCGCAACCGGAGTGGAATATAAATGGATATTCGGATCGCCGACTATCAGCACAAGGAAAATCACGGTTCCATCAGGAACAAACTCTGTCACATTCACTTTAGGGCAGCTTGATGAAATCCTTGCCGGAATGGGAATAAATCAGGGACAGACATATTCAGGTCAGTGGAATGCAAATGCTTACAGACAGCTTCCTACTGTTGATTCATTGTCAGCTGCAAACGGACCCAGAGCTGTAAACTTCACAAGAGGTATTCCCGCTCTGACTTCATTTAATTTGAGTTCGCCGCCATCCGGAACGACAATTCAGACAACACCGACAGACTATACAGTCGCTTCACCGAAATGGACAAGATCCGGAACCGGAGTTACTTATAAATGGATGTTTGCTTATCCGGATTTTTCAAATTCTTCAAATATAAAAAGTATATTCAGATCAGGAAATAACGGATTTGATACTTCGGTAAATATAAGGGTCTCTCAGCTTGATTCACTGGCTGCATCTCTCGGAGCCGGAATAAGCGATTCCATACAGGGACTGTGGCGCGTATATGCTTACAGCGCCAATGATTCCGCTGCATCTGCGCAGACATTCAGTCTCAGGCTCAGAAGACTTCCCATTTCTTCGATCACAATCGGAACAGGAACAGCTGATGAGTCTTATCCTCTTAACAGGTTTTACAATTATTACAGATGGCAGGGAATTTATCTCGGATCGGAAATCAATACAACTGGTCAGATCAGAAAGATCAAATTCTATCAGAACAATAATGTAGGAGGAGTTACAAGCGAAAATGTGAGGGTGTTAATGAAAACAACGACTGATATAACTCTGCCTTCAGGAACATGGGACACAACCGGCATGACGGTTGTGTTTGAAGGAAATATCAACAGTCTTTCAGCTCCCGGCTGGACAGAGATTCAGCTTACAACTCCTTTTTCAATTAATCCGACTCAGAATCTGATGATATCGATCGGCAGGGACTTTCAGCAGTATGTCAATACTTATCCGAGATACGCTTATTCAACTTCCTTATCTTATCTGTCGAGACGAGCTCAGAGCGATACACAGTATCCGACAAGTCTGACACAAAGCTTCAACCGCGCAAACATACAAATTGATATTTCACTGATAACTGGAATTGAAACTAATACCGTTTCCATTCCTTCAATATTTTCTCTTTCACAGAATTATCCGAATCCTTTCAATCCTTCGACAAAGATCAGCTTCTCAATTCCGAAGCAGGGATTTGTAAATATGAAAGTGTATGACATTTTAGGAAAGGAAGTAATGACGCTTGTAAATGAAATAAGACAGGCGGGAAATTACGATGTGAATTTCAACGGCAGCAGTCTTGCAAGCGGAGTCTACTTCTACAGACTGGAATCGGGGAACTTCGTTGACATAAAGCGCATGGTGCTTGTGAAGTAACGGAATTCATTTAAAAGATTTAAAGTGTAAAAAATTCTTATGATCTTATAGTATCCCGGCACCTGTGCGGGAACACAAAAGGCAGCCCTTTTCAGAGCTGCCTTTTTATATTTATATCGGAAATTTATTTAACAGGCAGATTATGTTATTTCAGAACTTACTTTTCTTTGTATCTGAGAAATTGTCTGCTCTGAGTATATAGAATTACAAGACCCGAAACACTCAGATTGACATCTTATTGACCTGCCGCTAGTTTCTGGCTGATTTAGTTTTAATAAATTTATTAAAAATCCATTTATTAATAAACACATAACTGTCCATGCTTTGAGTGTTTTTTTAATATTTTAGCTTCACATGAATTATACTTTAAAATTTTTGTGGTTTATTTTATTATTTTCAGTAGTTCTTTCTCTCTTTTATCTATAGGAAACATTTCCGTAATCCTGTTCCTGCATATCTCTGAAACTTTTTCGTCATATTCCAGAGTCTTGTGCAGAGCTTCTGTTATGCGGTCAATATTCTTCTCCTTTACAATGATGCCTGTGTCACCGATTATTCCGGGAATGCCGTTTACATCAGAGCCGACGGGAATGCAGCCGCAGAGCATTGCCTCACATACTGCGCTGGGCATTCCTTCGAACATAGACAGCTGAGAATAAACTTTTGCACGGCTGTATAGTTTTATAAGTTCGTCATAACTAACTTTACCATAAAGCTCTGTATTTTTCAGATCAAGCTGTTTAATGTAATTCATGTAGTGATCATTCAGACCAATCAGAATGAATTTCACATCAGGCATCTTCCCAGCCACTTCCGTCAGGAGATCAAAACCTTTTCTTCTGAATTCATTTTCGTTTACAATCAGTCCGGCGCTTACTACAGCCCTTTCCTTTCCGGAATTTACGAATTTAAAGATCTCCGGATCATAACCGAGCCGGACTGTATGGAAAGGAGTCTTAATGTCTTTGATGAAATTTTTTATGCCGTCCTTTAAAACAGGTCTGCCGGGAAGGTCGGAATAAATATACCGGTTTTCATTTTCAATAAGACTTTCGTCAACGGGAAGGATCATTGAGCAGTGTCTGAGTGAATAAGTCGCGCAGAAGCACCTGAATCTTTTTTTCAATCCCGACTTTGTGAAAAGTCCCATGTTTATTTCCGGAATGTATGTCGCATCATAACCGCCGACTGCTATGTAACTTTTTTTCCCGGAAAGTTTTGAAAAAAAAACAGGCAGGAAGGAATGGTAATCTGCAAACCAGATATATATTACTTCAAACTTATGAATGCTGAAGAGTAATCTGAAAAACTGGGATATAAATGTTAATATGAATGATAAATTGTTTGAAAGGCGGGATTCAAAATGTGTTACTCTGAACATCTTCTCTAAAATTTCCCTGTCGTTGGTTACAAACTTCGCCTTTGCGGAGATATGATTTACAAATAATAATCTTTTGTCAGACAAGGCGGATATTTTAAAATTTTATCCCCGCCCGCGCTGAATTATCGAGGCGGTTCATGAATATATTTACGTTATTATCCTTAAAATATTTATCCACAGCTTCTCTTGCACCTTTCCAGTATCCGTAATCATCAACGATAAGAAAACCGTTTTTTGTCAGCAGCGGATAAAGGTGAATGAGTTCATGGTAAGTAGATTCAAACCAGTCAGTGTCAAGTCTGAGAATGGCAATGCCGGTTGGAAGAGTCCCCGGTATTGTATTTTCAACTTTCCCTTTTACAAAAACAAGTTTATCTTCAGGATACCCGGTAGAGTGCAGATTCTTTTTTACTTCATCAAGCGAGGAATAACACCATTCGTTATGACTGTCCTTCTGGCTCTGAGACCATTCTATCTTGGCATCTTCATCTTTGTAGCTGATATCTTTTTCAGTCGGAGCGCTCATGCCCTCGAATGTATCATAAAGATATATCTTTCTGCCGGTATTTTTCAGCTTCATTAATGTCAGAGCAACCATCATGGTATTACCGCCTTTCCAGACTCCGCATTCTATGAAGTCTCCCGGAATATTGTTTTCGATAATATGTTTTACTGCTCTGTAAGTATAGTAAAGACTTTCAACGGTTGTCATTGTGAACGGCTGACACTTCGCCTTGAGTTCAAGGAATTCATTTTCGACATCGGGAAACATCTGATCCATTTCCACGGAGAGGTAGTAGAATTTTCTGAATAGTTTATAACCGGTATCACTTTTTAAAACGCTTTTTGCTAAATTTTTTATCATAAACTTTTTAGTAAATTATTTTTTAACGGCAGTCACCAGATAATATGCGGAATCCCTGTCTTTTACTCTCTGAGGAGTTACAGCGTCTTCGATCATCATTTTAAGCTGATACAAAGCTGAGAGAGGATAATAGATCAACTTCAGCGGTTTTGCAATTTCGTTTACGAAGGAATGATAGAACGTAAGGCGAAGCTGTGAAGTAAGCGCCAGCTGTCCAAGTGCAGGCACAAATCCTTTGATCTGAAATCCGTGATCCTGAATTAATTTTCTGAGTCCGTATGATGTCCATCTCTGAACATCAATGGGAGCGGAGTGAAACTGCCATGTTCCGTGTGTTGACAGAAAAAGTGTTCCGCCCGGTTTTAAAACTCTTCTGCATTCATTAAGATATAACGAAGTGTTTTCGACATGCTCCAGAACCTGAGAAGAAAGCACTACATCAAATTCTCCGTCTCCCAAAGGGAGTTTTTCATCAGGTTCGATCCTGAAGTCTGCATGTGGGTTTTCACCAACGTCAATGCCGGTATAAGACAAGGAAAAATCTTTGAAAATATATTCATAAGGTTTTACTCCGCATCCATAATCAAGAATACGGTATTTTTTATTTTTATCAAGATGAGCGGGAATGTTTTCCTCCATCTTTTTCTTCAGCAGACCTGAAGAATAAAAATATGTATCCCAGAATGGCAGATCAGTGAATTTATCCGATTCTTTTTTCAGATCTTCTTTTGAAATATTTACCTGAGCGGTTTTAATTGTTTCTGACAATATTCAGCGTTTAAGCATTTTGATAAAATATTTGTTGAAAAACCCTTTGAGTCTTTCGGTTTCAATCGGTTCAAGAAACTTAAAAAAATAAAGCAGAGTCAAAAATAATAATATTAATGCAAGTTTAATAGATATATCTGCATATATGTTTTCTATCCTTACGAGATAGGAATATGCTGAAAAAATTACAAACATTACCGACAGTAACACGATCTTTCCGGTTTCAAATTTTGTAAGCGTGAACTTTTTTGTGAGAGCCGATCCGAGAATTGTCATAAGAAAATATGATATAAATGTGATGGCGGCTGAAGCATAAATTCCGTAATATTTTATAAAAATGAAATTTGCCGCAAGATTGAAAAAAAGACACACAGCCATTATAAGCAATATTGACTTTGTATTCTTTTTATAATAAAAATCCAGCGATGAGAAAATAAACAACGCTACAAAACAATTTGAGAAAAGAATTACGGGAATTATTTCTGTACAGGCCCAGAGCCCGGGATTTCTTACGAATATTTTCACCGCATAGGAAATGAAATAAGTAATGATAAGCGAAGTCATTATCATTCCGAAAAAAAGATACGTAGAGGATTTGGTCATGAACCTGCTGAAATTCTCATCATTGATCTTGTTCCAGAAAATGACATTTATGGCAAGAGTAAAAGGCGCAATTATAAATGCATTTGTAAAACTTCCAATGCTGTAACCGGTTGTGTAAACCGCCACCTGCTGCTTGCTTACGAAGTCGTTAAGCAGGAATCTGTCAGCAGAATTCAGCAGAATAGAAAGCAGCATTGCAAGCATCAGAGGAAATGAGAAAGTCAGGATTTTTTTTATCTCCGTGAAATCAACATCTATACTCAGATTCCTGATCAGATAGGGAATGCAGATTAGAAAAACAATTCCCGGGGATATCCATTTTGCAAAGAACACGCTTTCGAATCCTTCTTTCAGTCCGAGAATGAAATAAAGCTGAAGGGAAAGATTTATAAGCAGATTGGAAATGGTTATGATAGTATACAGGACCGGTTTATTGTTTAGCCTTGCAATTGTCAGAGGCATTATGAGAAGAGATTCAAATATCGATATCAAAAAACAGTATGAGATAACGCTGCTGCTGTTATCATTCAGGATCATTTTCGAAATACTTCCGGAAAACGAGAGACTGATCACATAAAACACTGCTGCATTTATTAATGTAAGAAAGAAGAAATTGAAAAGAATGCTGTTGCGTCTGCTGAGATCCTTTTCAGATGCGCAGAAATTAATTATCGCAGTTTCAAATGCAAACATACAGACCGTGAAAAGATACTGCCAGAATGATTCAAGCAGGTTCAGATTTGCAATTGCATCGGAAGAGAATTTTGCTGTATAAAGAGGGATAAGAATAAACGAGATCAGCTTTGTGGCAACTCTGCTAAGCCCGTATACAGCGGACTGACTGATCGTATTTTTTATGTCTTTCAGCAATTGTTGAAAATATTAACTTTATTGATTACTTGAAATGTAAGAAAGAACGGCAGCAGTAATAATTTTTTGTTCCGGTATAATCAGTAACTAATCTTATTAACTGATCTTATACTTTTCTGATACTGTATGTTTTCATTTGCTTGAAAAACGGAATTTAGAATTCACGCTAAGTCAACATTGTTCAAAAATCACTGATGGACAAGTTGAGAAATAATCTGTCTCCGTTATTGTAAGGATTGTTCAGTCTGTAAGCCAGGTCAATTCTGAATATATCAAGAATGCGGGATACACCGATACCGGCTTCCATGTAAATGCCTTTTGATATTGAAAAATCCTTGAAAGCGGCAAGTTTCAGATTTTCTTCGCTGATCTCGTTTCTTCCGGCGTTAAAGAAAGTGATGAGATTAAAGTTCTTAAGAAAAGGTATTCCGCCCCAGAGCAGTTTCCCGAAATTATTCTGAAAGTTCAGGTAATAGATTTTATCACCGCGGAATTCATTGTAAATTGTCGCCTGGAACGTGTTATCTATATCTATAGTACCTGATCTTGAATTAAAGTATCCCAGCGACTGATAAGGCACCTGCCCTGTCATTACTTCTCCGCCGATCTCGTATCTGAAATTCAAAAATGAATTGACATAGGTCTGTCCTCCGAAGCTTCCGTAAAATCTTCTGTAATCATAAGTACTGTTGAACAGATTTTTACCGGAAAATAAAAATCCGAATTTAAGAAGCGGCAGATTTGTGATTCGGAATCTTGAAACATCACCGTCGCCCCAGTCAATCGCCCTGAAGCTGTTCGGATCAATTGTAAAGTTTAAATCTATTGTCCTCTGAAAAGCGTCATTTATCGGCGGGTTGTTGCTGAATTCAACTTCCTTCTTTCTGAAACTGTAATTCGTGTTTTTATATGCAGTGGTCTGTTTTGCCTGTCTGAAATTTATTCCGGCTGTAAGCTGAGGAATAATCTTAAAATCCAATCCCACATTCCAGCCGGATGAATAAAAATAATCCAGATTATCACGCTTGTCAAACAGCGCTTTCAGGGTATTGTAACCCTGCTGCAATGGTAAAAGATCATCATATGCCATTGGATTTAATGTCCTGAATAAGGAAGCGTTTACGCTAAGCCGTCTGTCATTCAGGAATCTTCCCGAATATTTAATATAATATTTTGTCTTTTTGTCAGAGAATCCGTATTTGATCATTGAGTTTAAATTAGATTTGTTCAGCGGAGCTCTGTAATTTACATTAAATGACAATGCATTACCTTCCACTCTGTTAAAGCTGTAGAACGAAATGGGATTTGCATAAAATCTTTTTCCGTAATTTATTGATGTCAAACCCAATGATAATGTATGTGATTTCTCTTTGTCTTCAGTCTCGATCTTTTTGTAAGCGCTTTTTTCTTCGGCGGAATTTTTGATCAGCTGATTCTTTTTCCAGTAGGAGGAATCCTTCTTTGCATCAGGCATTACCTTGACTACAAATTCATCAAAGATCCCCGGCGGTGCTTTCTTGTTAAGATCATAATGCGATACTATCGTGAATACCTCGGCTTCGAATTTTATCAATCCGAGAAAGGATCCGTCTGCAAAGATCTGTATGTCCGTTGGCATCCAGAATTCATCTCCTTTGTTTTTTTTGTCTTCGAATGCTGAAAACCTCTGTCTGAAATTTACTTTGTTGATACCGAGAGGTCTTGCAGCGTCATTATTGTACAGATCAACTCTCATAAGCGAGTATATGCTGTCTGCAATATAAATTGTTCCTTTCAGCTGCGGAATATTTTCAGACTGATTTATAACGGATATCTTATATATAAGGGTTGAATCAATTGAAGTGGTTCCGGTAAGCCTGTAATCATAATTATCAAATGCATTATCACTCAGCGGAGTGGGGATTTTAAATTCATTGAAATCAATTGTCTCATCATAAAAATTTACAATAAGAGGCAAAGCAAATCCTCTGGTAATATTTGCGGTTTCCTTTTTCGAAATAACAACCTGTTTTTCAAGATCCGGTTTTTTGAAATATCCTTTGGTTTCCGATTCAAGAATCCCGAAGATCCCAAGCTTGTCTTTATTTCCCGAAGCGGAGCTGTCCTTGTCTGAGGTTATGGTGCTTCTGTTTGAACGTATAACGAATTTGGAATATGCATTGTATTCGTATTCGTTGAGATTCTTTTTGAAATCCTTTTTGTATTTGATTGCTCTTCTTATTATTTCATAAGCCGGATCTTCGCCGTAAACATCAATTGATTCTGTGAGAATCTCTGAGGGTCTGAGAAATATATTCCTTGTAATGTCCTTGTCTTCGACCAGCACATAGGAAGTATCGGAAAAATAACCTATGTATGAAAAGATAAGATTGTGTCCGCCGGGTTTGAGACGAATGAAGAATTTTCCGTTCCTGTCAGCAGTCGTGCCGAAAGCGGTATCAGCTACTTTAACCGTAACGTATTCAAGAGGTTTGTTAGTTTTAAAATCCGAGATGGTTCCGTTCACTTCATAGGTCTGCGATACAACGGTTTTGCATGCGATGAGAATTATGAAAAAAAAGATTTTTATGGTCAGTAATATTCTCATTTAGCGGTCACTTTTTTAATTATAATTATTTTTTTATCCTCAATATTGTAATAAGGATCAAAACTGAATTTTAATTCTTCAATATTAATTTTTTTGTATAAACTATTCAATGATTCAATTTCACTATATACATCTCCGCCTTTAATACAGACAAGACGACCGTCTTTTTTAAGAAGATCCTTCCCCCACAGGTACAGCTTATCAAGAGAGGCAACCGCTTTTGAAATTACAATGTCATATTTATGTCTGAAATTTCTTTCGGCGGAAAGTTCTTCCGCTCTTGCGCAAACCGTTTTGATGTTTGTCAGCCCCATCCTGCTGATCACGTCTTTCAGGACATTGCATTTTTTACTAATGGAATCAATTAAAGTAATACCGGCTCCGGCGTGGAGAATATTCAGCGGAATGCCCGGAAACCCCCCGCCTGTTCCAATGTCCGCAATATTAATATTTTCGTTTAAAGTGAATTCTTTCAGAAAGAAAACTGAATTCAGAATATGATCTTCAATGGAATCGGATCTTCTGGAAATCATGTTTATTTTTTTATTCCATTCCAGAAGTATTTTCTGATACAGTTCAAATTTTTCCATGTACGGATCTGGTTCAAGGTGAAGCTCTTCTGTCAGAAATTTTCGCAGTCTTTCCAATTCAGAATCTTATAAATAGTTTGTTTAAAAAAACAAATAAAAAAAGGCATCCGTAATAGGATGCCTTTATGAAGAAATTATTTTAATCTGTTGTCATCGTTAGTTGTTTCTGATCCTCATTGAGTAGAAGGATCTCCATACAAAATATAATGCAATAACAAAGAAGATCACGCCGATTACAGGAGCGGATTCCCTGAATTCCTGAGTAATAGCGATTTCCATTGCAAGCAGTCCGAACAGAGTCGTGAATTTGATGATCGGATTCAAAGCTACTGATGAAGTATCTTTAAACGGATCGCCCACTGTATCCCCGATAACGGTTGCATCATGAAGCGGCGTTCCTTTTTCCCTGAGATCAACCTCAACGACTTTCTTGGCATTGTCCCATGCGCCTCCGGCATTTGCCATGAATATCGCCTGGAATAATCCGAATACAGCAATTGAAATAAGATAACTTATAAAGAAACATGCAGGAGCGTTATTGCCTTCTGAGGGAGCTGACATGAATGCGAATGCTATAGCAAAGGAAAATACTGCTATGAAAATATTGAACATACCTTTCTGCGCGTACTTTGTGCAGATCTCCACTACTTTCTTTGATTTTTCGGTGGAAGCGCTTAAAGACGCATCATCATCAAGGTTGATATTTTTCTTAATGTATTCAACAGCGCTGTATGCGCCGGTTGTTACTGCCTGAGTGGAAGCGCCTGTAAACCAGTATATAACAGCACCGCCGCAGAGGAATCCAAGGATCGAATAAGGATTAAGCAGATTAAGAACAGTTTCCGGTTCGACGCCGAGAACATTTCTCAATACAAGAATAAGCGAGAAAATCATTGTGGTCGCGCCTACTACTGCAGTACCTATAAGTACCGGCTTTGCGGTTGCTTTGAATGTATTTCCGGCTCCGTCATTTTCTTCAAGATAGAGCTTGGCTTTTTCCCAGTCCGGAATGAATCCGAAATCTCTTTCAATGTCCTTTTCTTTCTGCTCTTTATCTTCTTCAATAAGGGACAGTTCATAAATTGACTGAGCGTTATCGGTAACAGGTCCGTAGGAATCAACTGCAATGGTTACAGGTCCCATGCCAAGCATTCCGAAAGCAACAAGACCGAAAGCGAAAATTGTATGATATTCCATCATAGCTGTTGGAATGGATCCTGAGGTAATATATGCGCCGTACATCAGACCGAAGAAAACCATACCCATCCAGAATGCGCTGAAGTTTCCAGCTACAAGTCCGGAAAGGATTGTCAATGAAGCTCCGCCTTCTTTTGAAGCGGTAACAACTTCGTTAACATGCTTTGATTTCGGTGATGTGAATATCTTTGTGAATTCGGGAATAAGCGCGGCTCCGAGAGTTCCGAAACTGATAATTATTGAAAGCGTTATCCAGAGATTGTCGGGAAGTTCGCTAATTAATAAATAACTTACTATAAACGTTACTGCAATTGACAATAATGAAGTGATCCATACAAGTAAAGTAAGTGGAGCTTCAAAATCCATTTTATCTTTGCCGGTATATCTCAGTTTGGAAACGGCTCCGTTGATGTAGAATGCAGCGATTGAGGTTATGATCATCATAATTCTCATAACAAAAATCCATACAAGCAGCTCTGCCTGAAGTTCAACTCCTGAAACAGCAAGTACGATAAAGCTGATAAGCGCAACGCCTGTTACACCGTAAGTTTCAAATCCGTCTGCTGTAGGTCCGACTGAATCTCCTGCATTATCACCTGTACAGTCAGCGATAACACCGGGATTTCTGGGATCGTCTTCCTTGATCTTGAAAACCACTTTCATCAGGTCGGATCCGATGTCAGCAATCTTCGTGAAAATACCGCCTGCAATTCTCAGAGCTGAAGCACCGAGTGATTCACCGATCGCAAATCCGATAAAACTTGCTCCGGCATATTCTCTCGGAACGTAAAGGAAAATTATAAGCATCATTATCAGTTCCACGCAGATTAAAAGAACTCCAATGCTCATTCCGGCATTTAGCGGAATTGTAAGCAGTTTCAGAGGTTTTCTTTCAAGCGATGCAAAAGCCATCCTGCTGTTTGCAAGGGTGTTCATTCTAATACCAAACCATGCAACGCCATATGAACCGAGAATACCGATAACAGTCCACATAAGTATCAGAAGAACTCCGCCAAATGATTCATGCTGAAGTCCTCCAAAGTAGAACGCAATACATGCTCCGATAAATATGAATAAGATGAACAGGAATTTCCCCTGCTGTAAGAGATAGGTTTTACATGTTTCAAAAATAACCTGTGACACTTCAAGCATTGATTTGTGGGCAGGTAATTTTTTTACAGATACATACTGATAGATCCCGAACAATAAGCCCAGGATACAAACAAAAATTCCGTAAACCAAAAGCTGATTTTGCTCAGCGTTCAGTTCCGGAATTTTAAGATTTGCCTCGCTTGCAAATGTCAGCACGGGTGCTGTAAGTACAAGAAAGATACTTAATAAATATTTCCTCATTTTTTAAATTATGATTTACTGTTTATGTTTATAAAAATCCAAATGAAATTTTGAAAGATATTACTGAGAAAGCTTTTTGTCCTCTGCTTCTGAATCTTTACCGGTTTCTGTTTTATTTTCCTTTCTTTCACCGGATGAATCACTTTCGCCGGAAATTAAAAAAGATCTGTTGTAAGTATTCATGGTTACCTTTATGCTGTCAGTTATAAAGCTTTTTATACAGTCTGAAAAATCAGGCATTATTTTTATTAGCAGACCGGCTTCTTCTTCAGTGAAACGGCTCAGTACAAAGTCAATGAACTGATCCTTTTTAAGAGCTGTCTCAGAGCCGATCCCAATTCTCATCCTGGGTATCTGATCAGTATTCATATGGTATATGACACTTGAAATACCATTATGCCCGCCGTCGCTTCCTTTATTTCTGACCCTTATTGTTCCGATCGGTAACTGAAAATCATCATATACTATAAGAATGTTTTCAGGTCTGATTTCATGCAAATCACAGAATTCTTTAACAGCGGTACCACTGTTGTTCATATAAGTGGTTGGTTTTAACATATAGACGATCTCGCCGTTCATGGAAAAACTGCATTCAAACCAATCACCTTTTCCTTCCTTGAATATTATTCCCTGCTGATCTGCAAAATAATCGAGAATGATGAACCCTATGTTATGCCTTGTCCCGGCATATTTGGATCCCGGGTTTCCTAATCCGGCGATTAATTTCACATTAAGAAAAATTTATGAAAAGAAAAATTATTCTTCTTCAGATTCTTCGTCTTTCTTGGTCTTAGAGATTACTTCCGGTTCTGCCGGTTCATCTGAAGAATCCTCCGGTGTAGGTTCTTTTTCAATTGTCGGCGGAACAACGGCTACGACTGAAGCATTTTCGTCATTTAATATAGTGATATTCTCAACCTTCAGATCGCTGACTTTAATGGAGTCATTAATATTAAGTTCCGAGACATCTACGTCAATGTGTGAAGGGATATTTGATGGCAGACATTCTATTTCAAGTTTATGTAAATTGTGCTGCAGTACTCCGCCTTCTTTTATTCCCGGCGCATTTCCTGTAATATGAACGGAAACTTCTATTGTGATCTTTTCACCTTCTTTAATTGCAATAAGGTCAAAATGAAGAGGTTTATCTGAAACCGGATGGAACTGTACATCTTTCAGTATACAGTTGTAACTGCTGTTGTCATCAAATTTCAGATTTATTATTCTTGATTCGGAAGTATAGATAACAGGTCTCAGATTTATTTCTGTTGTAGCTATCGAAATGTTATCAACTCCGTGTCCGTAATAAATTCCGGGAATTATACCCTTTTCTCTGAGCTGATTAAGGGTAAGCTCTTTATATGTTTCTCTTTTCTGGGCTTTTAATGTTATTTCTGCCATAATTTAAAAATTTTAAAAGGTGAACTACAAAAATAGCTTTTAAATAAAAATTAATCAATTGAAATTTTTAATCCTGAAGCATTCCCGGATCATTGAAGATTTTAAACTGGAAAGGATATTTCTTACAATGCAGGGTAAATATCCGTAATTACCGTTTAAAAATTAGCGAGACGTCTATGAAGATATCATCATTATTTTTATTAAAGGATCTGAAAAATATATAAATGATAATTTAATTAGTTCAGTACCGGGAGAGGGACTTGAACCCCCGACCTACGGATTATGATTCCGACGCTCTAACCAGCTGAGCTATCCCGGCGAAATTTCAAACGACTAAATTAACTTTATTGAACTTCTTATTCAATGATAAATTATTTCTGTTCACTCTCTTTTTCTGTCTTCAGCCGGTTGAAATATTTTATACCGGTAAATAAAAACTGAATTTTCCACTGCCTGTAAGGATTATCCGTTTGTTTTTCAGGCTGATGCAATACCCGTTAGGACAAAAACCCGAAATCATTTTGTTTTTTGCTAATAGTTTGAATAGATTTGACTGATTGTATTTTTTTGATTTTTTCCATTAATATTAATTTAAAAAAAATTTATATTAACCAATGCTAGAATCATATATTCCAATAATCATAATACTTACAATTGCTGTAATTTTTGGTGTTGTAAATGTATCACTTTCCTCATTATTAGGTCCCAGCAGACCGAATAAAGAAAAACTTTCGACATATGAAAGCGGAATAGAACCTATCGGAACCGCACATGAACGTTTTTCCGTTAAATTTTATATGGTTGCAGTCCTTTTTATTCTTTTCGATATAGAAGTGGTTTTCCTGTATCCCTGGGCTGTGGCTTTTACAAACCTTGATTCTGTTAAAATGATGTATTCTTTTATCAGTGTAATTGTTTTCATAGTTATTCTGTTGGTAGGGTATATATATGTAATTAAAAAAGGAGCTTTAAAATGGGATTAGAAGATAAGCTGTCAAAAGACGGTTTTGTTACATCCAAAATAGACGAACTGATTAAATGGTCGCAGAAAAACGCTTTGTGGCCGATGCCTATGGGAATTTCCTGCTGCGCAATTGAAATGATGGCGGCTGCCGGACCAAGGTTTGATATTTCAAGATTCGGAAGCGAAGTATTCAGGTTTTCACCGAGACAATCCGATGTAATGATCGTAGCCGGAACCACAACTTACAAGATGGCTCAGGTCGTCAGAAAAATATATGACCAGATGCCTGATCCGAAATGGGTAATTGCCATGGGAGCGTGTACTTCAAGCGGTGGAATGTACAGAACATATTCGGTTGTTCAGGGAATCGATCTTTTCCTTCCCGTTGACGTATACGTCGCCGGATGTCCTCCGAGACCGGATAATCTTCTCAATGCATTAATGCTGCTGCAGGAAAAAATAACAAAAGGCGAAGAAGCCGGATTTTCTATAAATTAATCTTATTCAATAATTTACCAGAAAGGAGATACAATGAAAAAATCAATATTACTTTTAGTTCTGATTTTCTCAGTTCTTTACATGCCGGAGAATATTTTTTCTCAGAGAATTCTTTTAAGCGAAGGTTTTGAGACTTCCGGTTTTAATTCAGACAGTATTCCTACCGGTTGGTTTAAAGTAGATAATGACGGAACCAATCCCGGATATCCTCTTGCAGTCTGGTCAGCAAGGGATTCCGGAGCTAATTTTCCCGGTGTGAATGCAATTATTCATTCAAGAGCTCATACAGGCGTCAGAGGCGCAAGTATTCCATGGAGAGCCGGAGATCCGGTGGCTGATGACTGGCTTTTTACTGATGCTGTGAGTATTGAAGCCGGTGACAGTCTGATTTTCTGGATGCTGATCGGTACGCCTGCTGATCTCGCGCTCACAAATTACATAGATACAATGCAGGTTCATGTCTGCGCGTTTCAGGATCCTCTTCTGTCAATCGCAAGTCTGGGAACGATAAGAAGTCTTGACTCCATGAATGTCTGGACCGAACATAAATTTGATCTAAGCGCATACGCCGGTCAGACTGTTTATATTGCATTCAGATACTATATGAATACAACTGCTGACGGATTGTGGTGTAATGTAGATGATATCCTGATCGGAAACAGAAGCGCGGTCGGAATCACTCAAAACGGCACAAGCGTTCCGGATAAATTTGCATTAAAGCAGAATTATCCGAATCCTTTCAATCCAAGTACTAAAATAAATTTTGACCTTGCAAAAAGCTCAAATGTGAAATTGACCGTATTTAATTCACTGGGTCAGAAAGTGCTTGACATTTTTGAAGGCTACAAACCTGCAGGTTCTTATCAGGCTACATTCAACGGCAGTTCTTTACCAAGCGGAACTTACTTCTACAGAATGGAAACTGAATACTTCACCGAAACTAAAAAAATGCAGCTGATAAAATAAAGAACTGAAAAATAAATTATTTTAAAAAACCCGCATCAGCGGGTTTTTTGTTATTTAAAATAAATTATATATTAGGTAAGTTTGTTAAACTAATTTATGAATAAAGAAATTACCGAACTTATCAGATCAAAACTTTCCGGTTTTCAGATAGAATATACGGACGTCAACGGAACCCCGGCAATTTACATCCCTGAAAAAGATATTCTTGCAGTTTGCGAAATTTTAAAGAATGATGAATCTTTAAAGTATAACTCAATGGTGGATGCCGTCAGCGTTGACAGATTTGAAAAAAAGAACAGATTTGAAATGATCTATAATCTTCTCTCCATAGATAATAACAGAAGACTGTTTATCAAAATAAAACTTGATTCCAAAAAACCTGAGATGGAATCATTATCAGGTATCTGGGGCTCTGCAAACTGGTATGAAAGAGAAGCTTATGACATGATGGGAATTCATTTCCGAAATCATCCGGATCTCAGAAGAATGTATATGCCGGAAGAGTTTGAATACCATCCGCTGAGAAAGGATTTTCCGCTGATGGGAATTCCGGATTCAATTCCGCTGCCTAATAAGTAAATTAAATTCGTCAACAGTATTTTACTGTAATCCGGTTTTATTGAATAAGCAATTTAGATTCTGCAGTTATCTGGAAATTTATCAAAAAAAGAAAATTTAGAAAATGCCTCATACAGTTTATAACGATCTTCAGAAAAGCGACACCAAAATAAAAAAAACAAAGATACTTGAAGCCCTTGAATCGGAAAATCTCAGTGTGCAGTTCTCTGATGCCCTTGATAATGAAATGGTCCTCAATATGGGACCGCAGCATCCCGCCACTCACGGAGTTTTAAGACTGCTTATTAGTCTTGACGGGGAAACAATCATGAAATGCATTCCTGAACTCGGTTATCTGCACAGGGGTTATGAAAAACTTTCAGAAGCATGTACTTATCATGAATTCATTCCGCATACCGACAGGCTTGACTACCTTTCTCCGATGGCAAACAATGTAGCTTATGCTCTTGCTGTGGAAAAACTTATAGATCTTGAGATCCCTGAAAGAGGAAAATATATCAGGGTTATTATAGCCGAACTAGCTAGGATCCAGTCTCATCTGCTTGCTGTCGGCGCTTTGCTCATGGACGTCGGCGCAGTTACGCCGTTTCTTTGGGCTATAAGGGAAAGAGAAAAAATCCTTGATCTGTATGATGTTATTTGCGGAGCAAGATTCACTACTTCATATACAAGGATCGGCGGAGTTGCGCAGGATGTTTCTGATGAAGCTCTGGCCGGAATAAAGAATTTCATAGATGAATTCGAAGCCAATCTCGGGGACATGAGGGCTTTGGTGGAAAGAAATAAAATATTCATTATAAGATGTGAGAACATCGGATATCTTTCAAAGGAAGATTGCATTGATCTTGGTCTTACGGGACCTTTGCTCAGAGCATGCGGGATTGAAAGAGATCTCAGGAGATCAGAACCTTATCTTGTATATGATAAACTCGATTTTAATGTTCCGGTTTATACCGAAAGCGACTGCCTTGCGAGATATTATGTAAGAGTGGATGAACTCAAGGAAAGCGTAAAGATACTTAAACAGTGCGTTGAAAAGATCCCTTCCGGCTCCCATAATGCTCTTCAGTCCAAAAAAGTACTTCCTCAGAAGGAAAGAATTTATACAAAAATGGAAGAACTCATTCATGACTTTATGATAATAAATTTTGGCGTAAATCCTCCGGTTAGAGAATCATATGCGGCAATTGAAGCATCAAAAGGAGAACTTGGATTTTATATGATCAGTGACGGGAGCGGTCATCCTTTCAGAATGAAAATAAGATCGCCGAGTTTCAGCAATCTTCAGGCGCTTGCGCCGATGATGAAAGGTTGTCTGATATCAGATACTGTTGTTATTATCGGAAGCGTTGACCCTGTAATGGGTGAAGCGGATAAGTAAATATCCGATCAGATCCGTTCAGTATGAACTTCGGATTCAAATTTTTTTTAAAAAAGATCTTTAATATTTATATTCCTAAAATATTTTATGAACACAGAAAATTACACTCCGGTTTTTGATGAGAATGAACTGAAGACTGTGCAGATGCACATTTCAAAATATCCGAAACCAATGGCTGCGGTAATGCCTCTTCTCTGGATGATACAGGAAAAATACGGCTGGATTTCCGTAGAATCCATGAGATATGTCGGAGACCTACTTAAACTCCCGCATGACCATGTCCTCGGAGTCGCTACTTTTTATTCGATGTATTTCAAGAAACCCATGGGAAAATATCATCTCCAGATCTGCACCAACGTTTCATGCATGCTCTGCGACGGATATAAAATCTTTAATCACATTTCAGATAAACTTGGAATTAAAAATAAGGAAGTGACTCAGGACGGTATGTTCTCGATCGAAGAAGTTGAATGTCTCGGCAGCTGCGCAACAGCTCCTATGCTGCAGATCAATAATAAGGAGTTTCACGAAAATCTTACTGTCGAGAAAGTGGATGAACTTCTTGATAAACTCAGAAATTCTAATTAATAAAAAATGGAAAAGATAATTTTAAAAGATATACCTGATCTGGATAAAATAGATGTCTACCTTGCGAACGGAGGTTACTCCGCCTGGAAGAAAGTCCTGAAAGAAATGAAGCCCGATGACGTTATAGATGAAGTAAAAAAATCCGGTCTCAGAGGCAGAGGCGGAGCATGTTTTCCTACGGGAGTTAAATGGGGCTTTATGCCGAAAGGAAATGAAAAGCCGAAATTCCTATGCTGCAACGGAGATGAAAGCGAACCGGGAAGCTTTAAAGACAGAGAGATATTTGAAAAAAATCCTCATCAGTTCATAGAAGGATCGCTCATAGCAGCTTATGCAATGGGGATTCAGTCGGTATATGTTTACATCAGAGGAGAATACTGGAGATGGATTAATATAATGGAGAAATGTATTGAAGACGCGTACTCAAAAGGAATGATAGGAAAAAATATTCTCGGATCCGGTTTCTCTGTTGAAATGTATGTTCACAAAGGAGCAGGCGCTTATATATGCGGGGAAGAATCCTCGTTGATGAATTCCCTTGAAGGAAAGCGCGGTTATCCCAGAGTCAAGCCGCCGTTCCCGGCAGCAGTCGGCGTTTGGGGAAATCCGACTACGATAAACAATATTGAAACTCTTGCCAATGTTCCTGAAATAATAAACAAAGGCGGGGAATGGTTCAGTAAAATAGGCGATCCGAAGCATCCCGGCACTCTGCTATTCGGCGTCAGCGGACATGTAAACAATCCCGGCGTATATGAACTCCCGACTGGAACCCCACTGATGACAATTATCAATGACTACTGCGGCGGTATCAGGAACGGAAAGGATTTTAAAATGATCATCCCCGGCGGATCTTCAATGCCGCCTCTTACAAAGGAAGAATCTCTTAACATGAAAATGGATGCCGAGAGTCTTAAAGCTGTCGGATCAGCTATTGGAACTGCCGGTATCATGGTGATGGATGAGGATACTGACATTGTTCATGTGCTTCAGAGGATAACTAAATTCTATTATCACGAATCCTGCGGACAATGCACTCCATGCAGAGAAGGTTGCGGATGGATGCTCAAAGTCCTTAACAGAATTATGGACGGAACAGGCAGAAGCACTGATCTTGATCTTCTGATCTCAGTCGCCGAAAATATTGAAGGCAATACTATCTGCGCACTGGGAGATGCAGCCGCCTGGCCGGTCAAATGGACAGTCAGAAAATTCAGAAAAGAATTTGAAGCAAAGATCACAAAAGAAAATATTGAACTGCCGGTTTTAAACAAAGTTCACGGACTGAGAAAGTCTGATGAATATGTTTCAATTGAAGATGAAACAAATCCTGTAGTTGAAAATCTGATTGGCAAAGTTCAGGAAATTCAGAAGAATGATAAAATAAAACACTTCAGCTCATAAATTAAAAATTTATATATAAAAAAATAATTTAAAACTGATCTTACTATCTGCTGCCGAGTTTTACTTTCAGAGTTACCTTTTCGTTGTTTCTTAGAACTGTAATATCCGTTTCATCCCCGGGTTTAAATTCACCCATTGCATACATGTAATCGTAAATATTCTTCACATCCGTATCCCCGAATTTAACAATTATATCACCGCTCAGCAGTCCGCCTTTTTCGGCAGGTCCGCCTTCTTTTACTCCTGAGATCTTCATTCCTTCTCCCGAATAAGAATAATCAGGAATTGTACCAACGTAGACCTTCACACTTCCCATGGTTCTTTTATCTTCGGAAGTTGATACAACTTTAATGAAATCAGGTTTAGATGGTCTGTCATCAAGGTCCTTTACTATATCATAAATATAATTCACAACCCTGAGCTCTCCTTCGGAATTTATCTTTTCATAATCATCTCCCGGAGCGTGATAATCTGTGTGAGTACCTGTGAAGAAATGAAGAACGGGTATATTTTTTATGTAAAAACTCGAATGATCCGAAGGTCCGAGTCCGTCAGGAGTTTTTGTTAATTTGAAATTAAAACTGCTGTTGTATTTATCAAGCATGTCATTCCAAACGGTTGAAGTTCCGGTGCCGTAAACTATCAGCTTGTCATCAGACAATCTGCCGACCATGTCCATATTGATCATTGCCGAGATGTCAAGATTTTTAAAATATTCCGAATTTGTAAAATATGCAGATCCGAGCAGACCAGCTTCTTCAGCTCCGAAACAAATAAAAAGCAAACTTCTTTTCAGGTCTTTTCTTTCGGATGAGAATTTCTGCGCAAGCTCAAGTACAGCAGCGGTACCCGAAGCATTATCATCAGCTCCGTTATGAATTTGTCTGTCATTACCGGTATAAAGCGATCCGTACAATCCGTATCCGAGATGATCCTTATGTGCGCCGACGACGACGACTTCTTTTTTTAGAACGGGATCATTTCCTTCAAGGTATCCGACAATATTATTGGTTCTTACTCTTACGGGTTCGATGTTGGTTTCAATTTCTGCTGCAGAATTACTGATTATAAAAGAGTTTGATTTTTTAGTGCTGTCAATTTCCTCCTGTATTTTTTTAAGGTCTTTTCCGTCCTGAAAAAGAATATTCTCTATGATCTCTCTTTTACAGTTAATCACCGGCAGTCCGGCATCCTGGGTCACTCCGTCAAATTTCAACCCGCTGAGTTTATCTTCATCTCCCGCTCCCGGACCGTTGATAAATATTACTGCTGCTGCTCCGCGCTCTTTCGGGATATGTGTTTTCTGTCTGAGCTGTTCGAATTTTTCAAAAGGGTTATTGTGCGGATCGCTTCCGCCGGGGGAGTATTTCATGATTATCAGAACCTTTCCTTTTATATCAATCTCATTCCCGTTACTGTCTTTGTAGTCGTCATAATTCTGATCAGAAGCCGTAATGCCGTATCCTGCAAATACCAGCTGCCCCGTTACAGTTCCGTTGCCGGAAAATCCAAGAGGGGAATATTCCGTCTCCGCAGAATAGCTTTTTTCAATTCCGTTTGTAATTGTCCTGAAATAATTCTCGCCTGACAACTTTACATGTGTATAGATCTCAAAATTCTGCACATAACCGCTGTCACCGATCGGTTTTAGTTTGTATTTTTTGAATTCATTTGTAAGATAATCTGTGGTAAGATCATCTCCTTTTGTTCCGGGAAATCTGCCTTCCAGCTCATCTGAAGAAAGATATTTTATGTGCTGATAGATCTCGCCTGAAGTTATATTATTGTTCCTTATTTTATTTATATCATCCTTGCCGTCCTTTGGCTGAAAGCTGAAAGAAAGGAGAGCTGTAAAAAATAAAACCGGTATTATTTTTAAATGTAAGGTTTTCATTTCATTTTTGTTTTAAACAAACTTTGCATATCAATTAAAAAAATCAAGATAATAATGTCAGCAGTTTTTCGGAATAAACTGATATATTCAATACGTTAAATTAAAATTATTTTATGGTTATGAGGAATTTCTTAGGAATAAAAAAAACCCCGGCAGTTGTTACCGCCGGGGTTTAAAATATGAGATATCTTTATCTTAGTTACCAGATATTGAGATATTCATGATATCTCTGTTGAAATTTTTCTTTTGTACTTTTGCTGAATTGTTTCCTTCAACTGATGTTGCAGGGAATTGAAGAAGTTCAGATACAAAGTTATATCCGTTATTGTCAGCTATTGTCTGATCACTTACGTCTACAGCTCCGTCATTGTTTATATCTGTTAATAATCTGCATCCGCCAAGGAAATTGAATGCATCATTCTCGATGATACCAGCGTCAGTTACGTCTACAGCTCCGTCACCGGAAACTTCACCGCCGTAGAATGCCCATGAACCACCGTCATTTATCATATTGCCTGAGAATGCCTGTGTCTGTGCGGTTCTGAAATCATATGAGGTAGTTCCTGCTACGATTGAAACAGGTGATGCGCTTGAAGTCCTGATGTGATTTCTGCTTCTTACTTCGATTATGTATGATCCGACTGCTACTGAATCACCGAATGTGAATTTTCCTGTTCCGTTAAGGTCACCGGTACATGTTGAGATTCTTGCACCTGTTGAACTGTTCTTAATGACAACTTGTATTTCATCTGTTGAATTGACGCCTTCTAATTTTGCGCCGAGATTAATTACTTTTAAAGCTGTTGTCTCGTCACATCCTTTGTAAGGATATGAACCGTTTCTTGCTGTTCCGTCAAAATCAGTTGTAACTGATCCGAGTGGTGTACCAGCCAGATCACCGCCGATTCTTCCGGCTACAAGGTGAAGATCAGATTCTGATGTGAATGCAACATCTTTGAACATATCATGCTGTCCGAAATTCAGACCGCAGAGATTGGTTTTCCATGCTTCAAGAGCTCCGTTAGGATAAACAAATGCTCCGTATGCAGTTGCCCATGAACCTGTTGATCCGCTAGCAAATGCAGTATTGTAATCTGCATTTACAGTCAGGTTTGAAGAACTGTCATATGCCTGTGCAATATGGAATACTGTTGCAGAACCACCGGTTCTTTTGTTTACTGCAATGTTGTTTTTATAATTTAAAGCATAACTTTGTGCTCCGATAGGAAGTACAACGTTTCCAGCATATGATTCAGATAAATCTGCAGCTAAAACCGAAGAAGAACCTCCGAAGAACATAGTGTTGTTATATACATTTGCTGTGTATCCAATTGAAGTAGCTGCTGCTGAAAACTGTGTCTGAATACATGCACCTTTAAAAGCTGCAGTTGTATTTGTAGAGTTAGTAACAATTGAGATCATGTTGTTTGTATAAGTGACGGTTGTTACAGGATCTACTAATGGTGCAACTGAAGCAGGTAATGAGATCGATCCTCTGTATGCAGCGTTTGGTGCTCCTGAAAGATTAAAGTTATAGACCTTATTTTTTGATATTGAAATTGTTCCTACTCCCTGAATCTGAATAGCTGTAAATGAAGTTTGTGTTGTCATTACTGCTGCATCAAAAAACACTTCATTTTCAGTACATACAACTCCGTTTACTAATGATCCGATGAAAATACCAATAGCTGTAGCATTTTTACAAAGGTTACCTCTGAAAGTTGTATTATCATTTGTATATGAACTAGCACCGTTTGCTGTACCAAATACCTGAAGACTTCTTGCACCTCTGTCTATTAAATTGTATTCGATCACATTATTATTGTTACCGCCTGTACCTGCATTTGACTGGCCAATGTTAACCATTCTGCCGTTTGCAGTCACACCGGTCATATTGCAATATCTAACGATATTGTTCATTGCACCGTTTTGAAACTTAAAGATCTGATTTGAAGTACCGGTGTTAGTGTTGGTGATAGTCAAGGATCTTGTTGTTCCTGTCTGACCAATTCTACCGTCCATTGTGACGTTATCAGCACCGTTTAATATAACAACTGCGTTGTTAACATTACCTGTTATTGTCCAAGTTCCGTTTGTACCGATAGCGCAGCTTGTGAAAACTCCGCCGTTTAATGAAGCTGAATCCGGCTCAGCAAAACTTGCTGTAATTGTAACGGTAACTGCACCGTTCCCGTGAGTACCGGCATTAATAGCATTAAATGCTAATTTTAAATTCGCATAGTTAGTGCTGACTGGAGTAACAGTAACCTGCGAATTTGCGAAATTGCCTGTTGCCAGAAATAATACAGCAACAAACAAAATGGAAAGTGTTTTTTTCATTTTGATTTTTAGTTTAAGAATACATTTCTATATCTGCAACATATACTCTTTTTTATTAATCTTCTACACATAATTTCATGCTTAATAAAATATTTTTTTTGTGTGAAGTTTTCGTTTTGAAGAAAAATATTTTTTTCTTAAATTACTGTCCGAAACCTGGAACTGATTAATTCGTTGTTCTGAATAAAACTAAAAATATGTATTCCAACTGCCTTTTTTATTTAATTCTTTTGTTCCTTATCTTTACTTTTGATCAGGATAACGTACATTCGCAGATTACGTCAGATACCGCCGGAAATTCT
The DNA here is from genome assembly GCA_018266875.1 of Bacteroidota bacterium. Taxonomy (GTDB): domain Bacteria; phylum Bacteroidota; class Ignavibacteria; order Tepidaquicellales; family Tepidaquicellaceae; genus UBA2330. The sequence continues at coordinate 104,817 of JAFDZR010000010.1, read as the reverse complement.
TTTGTGCCTAATATAAAGCCGGTACTGGATATACCCAAACTGGATGCGGGCAAAATTGTTATTGACGGAGCATTGAGTGAAAATGTATGGAATGAAGCTGCTGCAGCCGGTAATTTTACAGAGATCAGCCCGGGAGACAATGTCAGACCCGAAGTCGAAACCGAAGTCAGGCTCTTTTATGATGATGAGAATCTTTACATAGCTTATATCTGCCATGAAACCGATATGTCAGGTATAAGAGCTTCTCTGACAGACAGGGACAGAATGTACGGCGATGACTGGGTTGGTCCTTTTATTGATACATACTCTGAAGAGAAGGAAGGTTTTGAAATGTATGTAAATCCCAAAGGAATTCAGGGTGATCTTTACTGGACTGTTAATAATGAGGATTCGAACTTTGACATTATCTTTGATTCAGAAGCAAAGATATATAAGGATAAGTGGACTGCGGAATTCCGCATTCCATTTAAAAGTCTGAGATTTCCCGACAAAAAAGAACAGCAATGGAGGATCCATCTTCTCAGAAACAGACCAAGAGGAGCCAGACAGGAGATATACTGGGCTTCCGTTTCAAGAGATGATCCGAATTTCATGGGGCAATCGGGATTTCTCAAAGGATTGAAAAATATTAAAAGAGGAAAAGATATTCAGTTCCTCCCTTACATTATCGGTACACAGGACAGTTACCTGCAGGATAATACAGATCCCGATTCGGAATTTCTAAAGGACAATATAAAAGGTGCGCTTGGTTTCAATTTTAAATACGGTATCAGTTCCACTCTGACAATGGATGCTGCCGTCAATCCTGATTTCAGCCAGGTCGAGGCTGATGTTCCGCAGATTGATATTAATTCTCCGTTTGCATTATTCTACCCGGAAAAAAGACCTTTTTTTCTCGAAGGTATAGAAAAATTTTCAACTCCTTTAAGAGTTTCCTATACCAGATCGATCAACGATCCGATATTTGCAGTCAAGCTTTCCGGGAAAATAAACAAAATGAGCATTGGATTTCTTTCCGCCTATGATGAAAATACTCCTTTCATAGTTCCGCTTACGGAAAGAAGTTTTTTTCTGTCAAGCAATAAAAACTCCGTATCAAATATTCTGAGACTGAAATACGACCTTGGCGGTGAGAATTATATCGGCGCTATTTTGTCTGACAGAGAAGAAAGCAAAGACAGTTCAAAAGCATTCGGATTCACCGGTTACAACAGAAATCTTGGCATTGACGGCAGATTCAATTTTGCTTCAAATTATTATATAAATTTTCAGCTGCTTGGTTACAGCACAAAAGAAATCAATGATACAAATTTTAATTACAGCTCTCTTAATAAATACAGATTCGACAATGATAAATATACTGCGCTCTTTGACGGGGAAAAATTTAACGGGGCGGGAGCATACCTTTCATTCTCAAGGAATGCAAGAGGATGGAGTTTCTTTACGGAATATCAGTTTGAATCTCCAACTGCAAGAAGAGATAACGGATTTATCTCAAGGAACGGGATTCAGAATCTTTTTATGCAGCAGGAATATAATTTCTATCCCGAAACAAAATTTATAAGGAGAATAAATCCGGAACTCTTTTTCAATCTTGAACTTAATGAGAACGGAAAGATCAGAGACAAATATATTGAATATAACCAGATTCTCGATCTTACCAGCGGATTGTTTTTTTCCGCAGGTTATACGCTGCTGAATGAAGGGGAATACGGAGGAATATATCATAAGAATGTAAACAGATGGCATGCAAATATGGAAGCGAATAATCTCAGTAAAATACTTACCGGTGGAATTTTTTATGAATGGGGAAAATATATTGTCAGATTTGAAGATCCTTCATTCGTCGGACACGGTCATAACATTAACCTCTATGCTACTCTCAAACCTTTTGATCAGCTTAGAAATGATCTCGAGTATTCCTACTCTGAACTTTCGCGGTCAGCCGGAGGAGAAAAACTGTATGCAGGTTATGTGCTGAGTGACAAGATCTCGTATCAGTTCAACAAGAATTTTTTCTTCAGGGTGATACTTCAGTATGATCTTTTTAACAGAGTATTGAATATTGACCCGTTGTTCAGTTATAAATGGAATCCTTATACTGTATTATTTCTCGGGTCTTCGCATGACGTGAATGAGCTTAAAAATTCTCAGGGCATCTCGAAACAATATGAAACCAACAGACAGATTTTCTTGAAGTTTCAGTATCTGTTTGCCATGTAAAAAATATCCCTGCATATTATATTTCTTCTTACCTGCGGAATATCCAGATTATGTTTTCAGAACAATAATGATTGTTGATATTCTGTTTAAATATATATAATTTTAGTAAAAACTTACCTCTATGAATAATAAAAACACAATTTTAAAAAGAATTCTATGCACAGTCTGCGGGATTCTTCTGATCTATCTGACTGTAACGGGAAGTTCCTGTCAGGATGTTATAAATGCAATTTCCCCGACAATACCTTCTGAGTATATCGGCAGCTGGAAACTGGTTGAGCAGACCGGATCAGCCCAGGATATCTGCTCCAATGAAACAGTTGTGTTTCAGTCGAGCGGACAGGCGCAGCTGACATGTCCGAATTCAAATACGATAACCAGAAATTACGAAGTCTCCAACAACGTGCTGACATATACAGAAACATCCGTTTCCTACAATGCGGAATTCTCAGGTAATCAGCAGGTGCTGACACTGCGCGGCGCAAATGTTAACAGGAATCTTAAATACGAAAAAATTGCAACTGATATTAAGCCTGTCACGGACGCTCCTGAAAATAATTCCATTAATTCATCTGACGAAAGGAGATAACTCATGAAAAAGATCTTACTATTCCCGGTTATAATTGTTTTAATCTCATTTTTTATAGGAACGGGATCCTCTGATCATAAAACTAATTCCGGAAGCGGTATTAAAAACCCGGCTCCTGCAGTAAAGAAAGTCAGTGAAGTGATACGAGATAAGAAACAATCGGAAGTTTTCAGCAATGTCAGTTTGTTTGATTTTGTAAGTAATACGGGAGAGAATGACAATACATCATCATTTGTAAAGAGATCTGCAAAGCTGAAACTTAATAAAACCGATGTAAAAAAAATCCTTGACGGCAAAAAGGAAAATATTGAATTCAGAATACCCGTTTCCGGCAATAATTTTTTCACACTGGAGCTGACACGTTCATATCCGGTGACAGATGATTTCAAGCTGATAGAAAAAAATTCCTCCGGAGACAGAGTAGTCTCTTACTCACAGGGACTTCACTATAACGGCATCATAAAAGGCAATGACAGATCCCTGGCATCGGTTAGTATTTTTGAAAATTCAGTCATCGGAATTTTTTCGGATGAGAATGCCAATTACGTACTGGGAAGTATTTTAAACAGAGACGGATCAAATTCAGATGACTATATTTTTTACAATGACGCTGATATGATTGTTAAAAATAAATTCAAATGCGGTGTTGACGGTTATGAGGAGAAATTTATCAGACCCATAAACTCTAATCTTAATTCCGCAAACAATAACCAGACTGATGATCCGAACCGTCTTCCTGTGAAAGTATATTTTGAAGCTGACTTCAAAATGTATCAGGACAACGGAAACAATTCCACCAACGTCGGAAATTTTATTACGGCAATGTTCAACAATGTAAAGACAATTTATCAGAATGAACAGATTCCGTTTGTTGTCTCATCAATCGGCGTCTGGACTGCAAATGATCCATACAGCAGCCTTAATGATTCTTATCTCGTTCTGTTAAAATTCGGCGGCAATACACAGGATGAATTTCAGGGAAATATTGCGCATTTTCTTACAACCAGAAACGCCGGACTCGGAGGCATCGCATGGATCCGGGTAATGTGTACGAATTTCAACGCACAGGATTCTTCGGGAAGGTTTGCATTCAGTAACATTGAAAACAGTTATCAGGGCTATCCGACATTTTCCTGGACAGTCCAGGTCATAACTCACGAAATGGGACACAGTCTGGGTTCAAGACATACTCATTCATGCGTCTGGCCAGTAAACGGCGGACTGAACAGAGCCATAGATTCATGCTATAATGCCGAAGGAAACTGTTTCACGCAGACACGTCCGAGGATCGGAACGATAATGAGCTACTGTCACCTGTGGCCGGTCAACCAGGGAGGCGGAATTAATCTTGCCCTGGGATTCGGACAACTGCCGGGAGATACGATCAGATTAAGATATGCGCAGGCAACATGTCTGACACAGGAACTGAATTCATCCGAAAGACCTTCGACATTCTATCTGTTCCAGAATTCCCCGAATCCGTTCAATCCCGAAACAAAGATAAGATTTGCTCTGCCTGAAGATGCAAATGTCACATTAAAGGTATATGACATGAGCGGAAAAACAGTTGCCGTGCTTATCAGCGGAAAATATTATGCGCCTGGATTTTATGATATTTCCTTCAGGTCATCTGATTATGATCTTTCGAGCGGGATCTACTTTTACGAGATCTATGCAGGCAATTTCAGAGAAGTAAAAAGAATGGTGCTTGTAAAATAACTTCTGTGTTTAATCAAAAGATGAAATTCTATCAAAGCCCGTTTAAACGGGCTTTTTTAAAAAAGAAGCCAGATAAGAAATCACAACGGAAGTAAAAAACTTTTATAAAATATAAATATTAAATTAATGATCCGGAAAATTTTCTTCTTATTTTTTACAGTTGTATTAATATCAGTCTCAGGATGTTCCTCAAGCGAGGATTCCGGTAACTTCAGTTTCGGAAAAGGTAAATTCAGATTCAAAATGTCTGACAGCACCGGAAAAGCTCTTCTGTCGGGAGTCCTCGAAGTAAAAACATATTCTCAGAACGGCGAGATCACCGGTACAATTCTCATTACCAAAAAATATGTCAGCGACTTTCCGGGATATTCATCTATGAGCACGGAATTTTCAGGCGAAGTAAGCAATACCGAAAAAACCGTTTTCATAAACACAAATCCGAAAATTGCCGACAGCAATGTTTTCTGGAATATGAAAATGAAAACAAATTCTCTTTCGGGCGAATGGAGATATTCAGTATTCAGAGGAAATCTGACAACCGGAAAAATAAAGATCACTAGCTACTGATCATTTTCCGTTCTGATGTCCGGTTTGATTTCTACAATTGATAAGATTTATTTTTTGTAACTGCAGTATATTTTAAGTAATTTATTCCAGTAAATTATTAAAAAACAATTTATGAAAAATAAAATTACCTGTTTAGTATTTGCAATTCTGCTTTCCGCTTCTTTTTTTCTTCCCCCAAAATCCTTTTCATATCCGAGATTCGCTGCTTACACGGGGGACAAATGCATGGACTGTCATGTTAATCCCACAGGAGGAATGATGCGGAACAAAGGCGGGGATTATTATGCAAAGAAAAATCTGTTCATGGAAATGTTCAGAAAAATTGCGGGGAAATCTAAATTCTCCCCGAAGATCTCAAAAGGAATTACACTAGGCGGAGACGTGAGAATTGCTCAGGTGGATAATGAAGTCGACGGATCATCAAACTTCAATTCATTCCTTTCGATGCAGGGTGATATTTATTTCAATGCTGAGGTAAATAAAATCCTTAGTATATTCGCTACTTCCGGCATTGATATTCCCGGAATTGAAACCAAATATGAAGTGTACGGAATGATATCAAATCTTCCCGCCAATACATATCTTAAAATAGGTAGGTTCGCTCCTGATTACGGAATTAAAATTGTCGAGCACAGAGCTTTTCAGAGACAGTATATTCTCAATACGCCTTACTCGGCTAATACTGGATTTGAACTCGGTGTTTCGCCTGACTGGTTCAACGCAAGTATTGGAATATATAATCCAATGAATCTATCATTCCTCGGAAGGGATCCGCATAAGATGTTTGTTGCTTCCGCTGGTTTTACTTACGGATCAGATGAGAATAATTTCAATTTGAATATCGGAGGCTCATTCCTGAACAATCCGTATAATACAAGCGATACAAATTTCACATCCACTATCACAGCCAATAAAAAAGCATTCGGGGTTTTTACGAAGATCGGTATCATGAAGAGAGCGGCACTTTTAGGTGAAATTGATTTTGAAGAAAACAGATCGGACAGACCTCTGCGGAGAAGTCTATACTGGTTCGGGGAACTGGATGTTATAATTATACAAGGACTTGAACTGAGAAGTCAGTTTGAATTATATGACAGGAACAGGGACGCTGAGAATGATGACGTAAAAAGAATCAGCGCCGGATTCGGTATTTTTCCTTTTTACGGATTGGAAACCGAACTTATGGTTAGATTTCCAATTGAAGAACCGGAAAAGAAAAACAATGAATGGCAGTGGAACTTCCATTTTTATTTTTAAAAAAACGGTAAGTATTTATCTGATATAAATTTCCTTTACGGCTCTGTATGTATTACAGTAAGCTTCGACAGTATTTTCGACAGGAACAGAATATCCGCCTCCGAGCGCAAGCGAAAGAGGAATGCTTTTATTGAAACAGATCTCTGCAATCAGCTTATCCCTTTCTTTCAATCCTTCTTTTGTCAGGGATAATTTCCCAAGACGGTCTTCCTTAAGCGGATCAACTCCTGCAATAAACAATATGATTTCAGGTTCGAATTTAACAACTTTCTTAATGTTGTCATTCAACCTTTCGAGATATTCCGAGTCTTCCGTGTTATCTTCAAGTTCTATGTCAACGGTTGAAGGGATCTTTACAAAAGGGTAATTGTTTTTTCCGTGCATGCTGAAAATAAATACGTCTCTGTTGTATTTCAGTATATCGGAAGTGCCGTTTCCCTGATGTACGTCAAGATCAACAATTGCAATCCTTTCAGCCGTCCTGTCCTGCTGAAATAAAAGTGTTACGACAGCCAGATCGTTATAAACACAAAATCCCTCACCGTGATCCCTGAAAGCGTGGTGTGTTCCACCCGCGAGATTTCCGGCAACACCGTTTATCATTGCTTCCCGCGCGGATTCAACAGCGCCGCCGACTGAAGCAAGAGATCTCATGTGAAGCTCATGACTCCATGGAAACCCGATTTTTCTTATGATCTTCGGATCAATACTGCCGCTTTCAAAAGAATTAAAATATTCCTGCGAATGAGCAAGTAATATCTGTCCGCGTGTTGCCGGCGCAGGCGAAAGAAGTTCATCAGGTGAAAGAATATCCCCGGATAATAACCTCTCTCTTAAGAGCCTGTATTTCTCAACAGGGAATCGGTGACCTTCGGGTAACGGAAATTCATAATGATCTGAATAGAAAACTTTCAAGACTCAGCTGAAAATGTTAGTATTGATCTTTACTTCAGACATTACAGTTTTCTGAACGGGACATCTCTCTGATATTTCCAGAAGTCTTTTTATTTCATCATCATTAAGTTCGCCTTTAAACCGGACTTTGATATCAATTTTATCTATTGTTCCTGCTTTGGTTTCACAGTCTGCGCAGTCTTCAGCGTTGATCTTCTGATGGGAAAGTTCAATCTCAATTTCATCGAGCTTATAATTTTTTCTTTGCGCATACATTCTCATTGTTATCGCTTTGCAGGAGCCCAGGGAGGAGAGAAACATCTCATAAGGGCTTGCCGCTGTATCAGTACCGCCTGTGTCTATCGGTTCATCTGCAAGAAAAAGGTGTCCTCTTGTATCAATTTCCGTTTTGTATCCGCTTTTATTTCTGATGTGAATAATATTCATAGTTTGGTTTGATGTATAATATGGAGTCTTATTTAAAAATTAAAAATATCTCATTGCGTTTTCAGATTAAAGTCATTGCAGATGAAATATTTTGAATTACACGGCAGAATATCAATTCATTGGAAACAAAAAAATTAATTTGTTTGGTTAAAATAAAATTTTTAATAGGTATTTTAATTTTGAATAAATAAAAAGGAGAGTTACCATTAAAAATCTGTCAGATGACGACCTGAAGGAAATTCCTTTACGGGAAAAAAATTCTCAGGACGAAAGATATTTTCTCGAAGGACCTAAATCAAGAAAGAAAGAATTTATTTTTACGGTTGAAGTATTATTAGAATTCATTAAAGGTTTCAGGGCATTTCACTTTGTAGGACCTTGTGTCACTGTTTTTGGTTCAGCAAGATTTAACGAGGGACATGTACATTATGAAGAAGCGCGGGAAGTAGGCAGGAGACTTGCGAAGCTCGGATTTACGGTAATGACCGGCGGCGGACCGGGGATAATGGAAGCCGCAAACCGCGGTGCCAGGGAAGCCGGCGGAAAATCAGTTGGATGTAATATCGAACTGCCGTTTGAACAGGAGCCTAATCCTTACATGGATAAATGGGTTACATTCAAATATTTCTTTGTAAGAAAGTTTCTGCTGATGAAATACTCGTATGCATACGTCGTAATGCCTGGAGGCGCGGGAACGATGGATGAACTTTTTGAAACACTCACGCTCATTCAGACAAAAAAGATTTCCGATTTCCCAGTAGTGATCATGGGAAAGGAATACTGGCTCAATCTTTACGAACTACTTGAAGACTTTGTGAAGAACAAGACCATAAGTTCCGAAGATATGAAGCTGTTTATACTTACTGATTCCGTGGATGAGGCAATGGATCATATTGAAAAAAACGCCGTTGAAAGATACAAACTTATAAAAAAGAAATATAATCCGTTAAGTTTTTTCGGCGAGAAAAACGGAAAATAATATTTAATAAATTCATACCCAGGCGGATCTGTCAAGACTTCTGTACTGTATCGCTTCGCTTATGTGAGCGGTTGAAATGATATCCGATCCATCGAGGTCAGCTATAGTCCTGCTTACTTTTAAGATCCTGTCATAAGCTCTTGCTGATAATCCGAGTTTCGTAATTGCCATCTTCATCAGGTTTTCGCAATCAGGATCTATTCTGCAGAATTCTTTTATCTCTTTTGAGGTCATTCCCGAATTGGCATAAATTCCTTTCCTGTTTCTGAATCTTCTCAGCTGAATATCTCTTGCTTTTATCACCCGCTCTCTTACAGAATCCGAATTTTCCGGTTCGTTCCTGCTCGACAGCTCCTGATATTTTACGGGATTGACGTGAACATGCAGATCAATTCTGTCAAGGATCGGACCTGAGATCTTTGAAAGAAATTTCTGAATGTCATAATCATTATACATACCGGTTTCCTTAGCCGTGCCGGCAGGAGTCGGATTCATTGCCGCCACGAGCATGAAGTTGCACGGATACTGAACCGTAATCTTGGAACGTGAAATTGTCACCACTCTGTCTTCGAGGGGCTGTCTCATCACTTCAAGCACATTTTTTTTGAATTCCGTCAGTTCATCCAGAAACAGCACTCCGTTGTGAGCAAAGGAAATCTCGCCCGGTTTTGCATTTGGTCCGCCTCCCACGAGTGAAACATCGCTTGCAGTATGATGAGGAGAGCGGAACGGTCTTGTTGAGATCACAGCGGTACCGGAAGTCAGCAGTCCTGCAATTGAATGGATCTTGGTCGTCTCAAGAGCCTCTTCAAGTGAAAGCGGCGGAAGAATGGTCGGAAGTCTCTTGGCGACCATTGTCTTTCCCGATCCCGGAAGTCCGATCATGATTATATTATGAGCTCCTGCAGCAGCGACTTCCATTGCCCGCTTGACTTCCGCCTGACCCTTTACATCTGAAAAATCCAGAAGATAATTCTTTTCCAGTTCAAATAATTCCCTGACATTTATCGTAAACGGCTTTGGCGTGATCTCGTCATTTAGAAAATCAATTACTTCTGTCAGCGTGTCAAAAGGCTGTACGTCAATTCCCTCCACAATCGCAGCTTCCTTTGCATTCTCTGCCGGAAGTATAATTCCCCTGAAATTGTTTTTCTTTACTTCGAGGGAAACAGGAAGAACACCCGTAACGGGTCTGAGCTTTCCGTCAAGTGACAGCTCACCTATGAAGACATAATCCTTTACCTTAACAGGCGAAACCTGGGATGTCTCGCAAATCAGACCTACAGCTATGGGCAGATCGAATCCGGAGCCTTCCTTTCTCACATCGGCAGGAGCAAGATTCACGGTGTATCTTCTGACGGGAAAATGAAACATGGAATTTTTGATCGCTGCCGAAACTCTGTCTCGGGATTCCTTTACGGCGTTATCAGGAAGTCCTACAATCGTGAAATTGAAAAGACCGTTCTCAATGTGAGATTCAACCCTTACAATATAAGCGTCGACTCCGTAGGTAGCGGCGGTATATACTTCTGAAATCATACAGCTGGATTTTAATTTTACAGATGTGATTTATTTTCGTTGCTTAAAACCTCAGGAGCTGAGGTCTTAATTATTCTTCCTTCTGAATACAAGATCAATGGGAATTCCCCTGAATCCGAATTTTTCCCGGAGCTTTTTTTCAAGGAATCTTTTATAATTATCCTCGATCCCGTCGGGATCATTTACAAAAAAAATAAAAACCGGCGGAGAACTTTTGATCTGCGTTATATAATTAATTTTTATCTCCTTGCCTCTCAACGAAGGAGGCGGGGTGGATTTTATTTCATTCAGCAGGACTTCGTTGAGTTCGCTTGTCTTGACTTTCTTAGCGCGCTCTTTGTAAATTGCTACGGCATCTTCAAGCACTCTGTGTATTCTTTGTTTTGTCAGAGCTGAAATAAAAAGGAATTTGAGATATGTATAGCTTTTCAGATGTTCCGTGATTTTCTGCTCAACTATTTTTGCTGTGTTTGAATCTTTTTCAACAAGATCCCATTTGTTTATTACTATCAGGAGACCTTTTCTAAGCCTTACCACATCCTCAATTATCTTAATATCCTGCTTATCAAGTTTGAATGTTGCGAGTTTTATATCAGAGGATTTATCCAGCTCTTCAAGAAGGGGAATCGCGTCAATGACAAGTATTGCGACATTGCATCTTTCAATCGCCTTGTATGTCCTGATAGTGGAATAAAATTCGATCGATTCCTTTACTTTGGTTTTCTTTCTGAGACCCGCTGTGTCTATAAGGACAATATCGTCGCCGTAGTATGTGAGATTGGAGTCGATTGTATCTCTTGTGGTGCCGGGAATATCGGTCACAATATTTCTTTCTTCATTGAGAAGCGCATTTGCTATGGAGGATTTTCCGGCGTTTGGTTTTCCGATAATAGCGAATTTAATTGTATTGTCTTCCGGTTCATCTTCAGTCAGCGGAAAATCTTCAGTAACGATATCGAGCAGATCGCCTGAATTAAAACCATTGATGGCGGACATCGCAAACGGTTCGCCCAGTCCAAGGGAATAAAACTCAAGCGCGTTTGAAGTCCTTTCCACAATGTCGATCTTGTTTGCAACGAGGATTATCTTTTTTGAATCGGAATGTTTGCGAAGCATGTCAGCAAGTTCCTTGTCAACCGGATGCATGCCGTTTTTAGCGTCAACTACGAAAAGTATCTCATCGGCTTCATCAATTGCCAGCTTTACCTGAGAACGTATGGCTTTTTCAAACTGTTCATCTGAATCAGGAACGAAACCGCCGGTATCGATCAGAAAAAATTTCTTTCCCGTCCATTCCACTTCACCGTAATTTCTGTCCCTTGTGACTCCGCTCTGGGAATGAACAATTGCATTCTGTTTTCCCACCAGTCGGTTAAACAAAGTTGATTTTCCCACATTAGGTCTTCCGACGATCGCAACTATTTTTTCCATGATTTCAATTTACTCTTATTAGAAAGGTGATTCAATGACTTAAACTTTAAATAATTACGGTGATCAGTATTACATTCCGGCTAAAAATACAATTTTGAAAGATTTAATCAAATATGTAAAATTCTTTGTTTGTGAAAATCAGTGAAAAGATGATCTTTAAATTTGATAGAAAGTCAGTACGGGGATTCTTTTTCATTGAGAAGAAAATTGAATTCTGATAAATCAATTATTAATATTATATTTGTAATCCGGAAACAACATTCCCGGCGTATAATTTTATATTTATGAAAATTCCTGTAATTATTTTTTGTTTACTGATAAGCTTTCAGATATTATCAGCTCAGAATAAAATACCGGACAGTTTAAGATCTGAACTTGCCCGCGCCGGCAATCCTGCTGAGCGGTTTCATGTTCTGAATAAAATTTCAGATTTTATAAACTTCAGCGCGGGAAACATTGACTCCGCATCCTGTGTGGAAATGTTTCAGATCGCATCAGAACTGGATAATGATTCTCTGCTCGCAGTCAGTTATAACCTGATCGGATTGTATTTTTTCAGTAAAGGCGACAATAATACTTCCCTGGAATATTTATTCAAAGGCATTCCGCTTGCGGAAAAATCAAATGATAAACGAAGAATAAGTTCTTTGTATTTTGATATTTCAACAGTGTATTTTAATCTCATGAATTATGATGAAGCATATAAAAACGTTATAAAAGGCGGGGAGAATTTGCCGGATAAGTCCTATCCTTATTATGATTATATGCTTGTGCAGTATGAAAGAAATTTGACGCAGTATTTTATATTAACCGGTCAGGCGGATTCCGCGCTGCACTTTGTTCAGGAATTAACAAAAACAAGCAGCAGGATCAATAGCGTTCTGTTTGAATATGCAGCGTTGTATCTGAACGGTTCTGTATATGCAATGATGGGTAACAATAACACTGCAGAGGAATATTTCATCAAAGCTCTTGACATTACGGATTCCATAGAATTGGAAGAGGAGAAACTGAAATTTTATGAAAGTTACATTGAATTTTTATTGAGGAATGACAGGATATCCGATGCATACGATCAGTCGCATAAATTAATGAAGCTTGCCGGTGAGAGTGATGATGATAATCTGAAGATGTCGGGTGCACATTTTTTAAAGGAAGTGTATGAAAGAATGAATAAGACAGACAGCGCATATTATTATTCAAAAATGGAAATGAATATGAGCGACCGGATATTCAGTCAGAAAAATATAGATAAAGTTCAGGCGCTGGCTTTTAATGAGAAGCTCCGGATCATGGAAGAAAATGACAGGAAGATGGAAGAGGAATATAAAAGAAAAAAGCAGATCGAATATTTACTTCTCGCTTTCGGTATCTTAACTACTGTAATTCTTTACATACTTCTCGGACCGAGTATAATTTCAAATCCGAGACTGATAGAATTTTTCGGAGTGATGTCTCTGCTGATAGTATTTGAATTTCTGAACCTTGTACTGCATCCGGTTTTAGAGGAACTAACGGATCATAATCCTTTACTTATGCTTCTGGCTCTGGTGTGTATTGCCGCGCTGCTTGTGCCGCTTCATCACAAAGCTGAAAAATGGACAACGGCATACCTGGTTGAGAAAAACAAACTTATCCGGCTCGCTAGGAAAAACAGCGTTATTAAAGAAAAGGAAGCAAATGAAACTGTATAATACTGAAGATAACTTATTTTTAACCGGTAAATTTATTTCAGTAATATTTATCCGGGAAACAGATTAATTTAAATTTATGAAAATGAAATTTGATTCGCAGATAATATTTTTAAGCGTAAAAGATCTGGAAGAAACTTCTTCGTTTTATGAAAAAGCTTTTGAATTTCAATTAACGCTGGATCAGGGACCGTGCAGGATCTATAAAACTCCGGCAGATACATTCATAGGATTCTGCAGAAAGGAAAATTTCAGAGTGAGTGATAATGCGGTAATTACTTTTGTTACGCAGGAAGTCGATGCTGTATTTCAGCAGCTGAAAAAAAACATTCCGGGGATCGTTATAGCAAAGGAACCGGCTTACAATGAACAGTTTAAAATTTACAACTGCTTCGTTAAGGATCCCGACGGTTATCTGATCGAAATACAAAGATTTGATACAGAAGACTGGGATAAAGTTACGGAGTAAAATAACTTTAAAAGTTTAGTTTCTCCGGATCTGTCCTCATCATTCTTTTTCAATGCTTTTTTTTTATCATCCTTCCGAAAACATTTTAAATAAATCCGTAATTTACTCCCGGAAACCTGTTCCGGAAAGTTTTTCCCGTTGAGTGTTTATACTTATCAATAAAAAGTAATTAGATCCATATGTTTTGTTATTCAGAACTCATAGTTTTGTTTACTTATCCGGCATCATTAACTCTTCGGGTTAATCTTAATGCTTCCTGATCTCTGTCCGGATACAGAGCGTGATCAGCTTTAAACGAGAGCTAAGCTGAAAAAATTAAAAAAACAATAACATGAACGAAAGTCAGAGAAACACAGGAAAAGGAGATATCAGCTCTTTAAAAAGAAAAATAAAAACAGCTGTTGATAAAAAAACTCTCCTCAGAAACAAAAAGGAATTAATCTCCTACTTTGAAAAAAGAACTTCAAAACTTAAGATTGTAAAAACCACCAGAACCCCGGGCGGGCAGATCCTTGACTGGATTGATATCAATTCCCAGGTCAGGAACGGGAAAATAGCATCTCCTCCTCCGCTGGAAATGATCAAAGCTCCGGCCGGAAGAATGAAAGATACGCTTTCCGTATTTGAACTTGAGAAAAAAGGAATTGCAAAAGGTCCTGAAGGCACTGTTCCAGTCTTGAGAAAGGATGTCAGAAAAATTAACTATTCAAAATCACTGAAATCGTATCTGTCAAAGTATGAGAGAGAAACCAGATCAGTATTTAAAGGAAACGAACACGTAATAGAAGTTCCGGGAGACGGCGCGCATGATTATGCAAACACTTACCAGTATGTAACTTGTTACGGCGGAGAGTTCGCATGCAGCGCTTTCGATCCCTATACACAGTACTCAAATGAGTTTTCACTTCTTCAGATCGCACTTGTCAGGGGAAGCGGGAACAGCAGACAGACTCTCGAAGCCGGATGGCAGGCATACAAGGATCTTTACGGTGACTGGCAGCCTCATCTTTTTGTTTACTATACAACAAATAATTACACCAGCTCAGGCGATAACAAAGGCGGATACAACAGGGATGTTGACGGCTGGGTTCAGTATTCATCCTCAATTTATCCGGGAGCAACATTTACTCCTTACAGCGTAAGAGGAGGTTCCCAGAGATTTATGCAGTTTAAATATCAGCTTTATCAGGGGAACTGGTGGCTTAAAGTGAATAACCAATGGATAGGATATTATCCTGCAAGTCTTTACAGCACTTCGGGCTTAAGATCTAAAGCGGATAAAATTGCCTTTTACGGAGAAATAGTGGATTCGGCAAATCATGCAGGTCTGACAAGAACAGACATGGGAAGCGGTTACTGGCCGGAGTACAGATGGAAATGGGCTGCATACATGAGAAATCTAAAATATCAGTCATCCACCGGAGGGAGCATGTCAAACTATAACGGAACTTCCAATGCAAGCGATCCCGGTCAGTATGACCTTGAGACGCATATGAACAGCGGTTCCACATGGGGAAGCTATATGTGGCTTGGCGGACCCGGAGCTTAACATCCGGCAATTCTTGAATTCAAAATTCAGCGCAGGCAATTGTCTGCGCTGATTTTTTTCCCGCTCAGGGTTTCCGCTTTTCATTATTCAGCGTAAAATGTTCAGTATATATTATTCAATGTTCAGAAATATTTTTGTAAATTGTAACCTGAATTAGAATTAAACACTTATGCTGATATCACGATACGGAAAGGATACATTTCTTTTTAATTATACCGAATGTCTTATCTTTTCAGATTACAATTTTCAAACTGAAATCTTTAACAATGGATAAAAGACCTTCGGGAACGGTTACATTTCTCTTCACTGATATTGAAGGCAGTACAAAGCTTTCACAGCAGTATCCGGATAAACTTCCAGTGGCGTTGAAAAAACATCATTCCGCATTAAGAAAAGCGATCGAATCAAATAATGGTTTTGTATTTGAGATCATTGGTGATGCATTCTGCAGTTCATTTGAAAATGCAGCGGATGCCGTAAAAGCAGCAGTGGATGCGCAGCATAACCTTGCAGATGAAAACTGGGATGAAGCCGTTATAAAAGTCAGAATGGGAATTCATTCAGGTAATGCAGAATGGAACGGCGAAAGATACATGGGCTATCTTACACTTGCGCGGACCGAAAGAGTAATGTCATCGGCTTACGGCGGTCAGATAATAATTTCAGGTGATTCATATGATCTTTTCGTGAAAGACTCCGGGACTCAAAGAAAAACTGCAAAGGATTCTGATTATTTTGAACATACCGGCTTACCCGGACCTGTGACAGGGACAGAGGATAACAGATCTGAAAAAGTATCTTCAGATCTCAGTGTATTTGAAGTGTCTTTCAGAGATCTCGGTGAAAGGAGATTAAAGGATCTGAATCAGCCGGTAAGACTACATCAGGTTATTGCAGGTGATCTGATTAAGGATTTTCCGCCTCTGAAAACTCTTGATTCGCGTCCGAACAATCTTCCCGTCCAGCTTACAGGTTTTATCGGCAGAAAAAAAGAGATAGCGGAAATTAAAAACATACTGGATAAAAACAGACTTCTGACTCTGCTTGGTCCGGGCGGAACGGGAAAAACGAGACTCTCGCTTCAGATCGCAGCGGATATGATCGATGATTTTGAAAACGGAGTGTGGATAATTGAACTGGCTTCTCTGCTGGATCCGGATCTTATTTCCGTTATGATTTCCGATTCTCTGGGAATCAGGGAAGAGCCGGGTACTCAGCCCGAGACATCGCTGTTCAAAAATTTTAAAAATAAAAAATTACTGCTGATATTTGATAACTGCGAGCACATCATTGATGCATGCGCTTCAATTGCTGAAAAAATAATTCAGAATTTTCCCGGTATCAAAATAATAGCAACAAGCCGCGAAGCGCTTAAATGCAAAGGTGAAAATATACATCTTGTCCTGCCGCTATCACATCCCGATCCGAAAATATCTTACAGCCCCGAGCAGTTAATCCGGTTTGAAGCGGTAAGATTATTCACCGAAAGAGCGCTGCTGGTGAATTCGAATTTCAGAGTTACGTATGAAAATGCGCCTGCGCTTGCGCAGATCTGCTTTCAGCTTGACGGAATACCGCTTGCGCTCGAACTCGCTGCAGTCAGAACCAAGGTTTTAACAGTTGAAAAAATTTTTGAGAAACTCAATGACAGATTCAGACTGCTTACCGGCGGCGCAAGAACTGCGCTTCCCAGACAGCAGACTCTGAAAGCATTGATAGACTGGAGTCATGATCTGCTTTCCGAATCCGAAAAAATTTTACTTCGAAGATTGTCTGTATTCTCAGGCGGCTGGAAACTCAACGATTCCGAAGAGATCTGTTCGGATGAAAATCTAAGCAGCGGTAATATACTGGATCTCATGCAGGGATTAATTGAAAAATCCCTTGTGCTGTTTGATGAAAATAAGGAAAGATATAAAATGCTTGAAACTATAAGACAGTATGGTAATGAAAGACTTCTCGAAAGCGGGGAACATAAGTTAATTCACAACATTCATTTTAATTATTATCTTGAACTGTGCAGGAATGCCTTACCGGAACTTACCGGAATAAAAGTTAAATACTGGCTGGACTTGTTTGAAGAGGAATATTCAAATATTCAGTCTGCTTTGAAATGGTCGCTGGATGAAAATTTAACGGAGGAATGTCACAGACTGGCAGGAAGTCTTTCCAGATTCTGGGAGAAAAGAGGTTACATCAGCGAAGCGAGAAGCTGGCTGGACAAGCTGCTCAGCAAGCCGGAAAAAGTTGATGAAAATCTCAGAGCCAATTCACTGCGGATTGCCGGGATATATGCTACCCTGCAGTGTGAGCAGACAGCAGCCAAAAAATTCGTAAATGAAAGTATGGAAATTTACAGAAAGCTTGATGATAAAAACGGAATTGCCGGCTGCCTAAATGTACTCGGAAACATTGAAATTGATCTCGCCCGATATGAAAGCGCGGAAAAATGTTTAACTGAAAGCCTGAAGATACGCAAAGAGCTGGGAAATAAAATGGGAATTTGCACAGCTCTAAATTCACTGGGTCTAACTTCGCTTGCAACAGGTGATCTGAAAAATGCAAAGACAAGATTTACCGAAAGTCTTGAAATCGCCAGGGAAGAAAAAGACGCGGATTATATTGGGATCGGACTGAACAATCTAGCCCAAGCATACGCTCTTGACAGAGATTTTGATTTGTCCAGAAAGTATTTCGAAGAGGGAATGAAAATGGATATTGAACTTGGCAACAAGAACGGGATCAGTATTTCTCTTTCCAACATGGGCGAACTGTCAATACAAAGCCGGGATTTCACATCCGCTAAAAAGTATTTTGAGGAAGGACTTCAAATAAGCAGAGAGATCGGACATCAGCTTGGAATACTTCATTCTTATGCAGGGCTGGGGCAGGTATATTTCGGGGAAGAGGATTATGAAAATGCTGAAATTAATTTTATGAACTGTCTTTCAAATCAGACAGACAGTCCTGAGCTCAGCACAGCTGCTGCAGGTTTATTCGGAATGGCGGAGATATTCCGTGTCCGCGGAGATCTTATGAAAGCGGTTTATCTTGCAGGTGTAATAGAAGAGAAATACAAATCTTCCGGTGCTTATTATGAAGAAGAGTTGAAATCGGGAATAGAAAGGATTTACAGGGAATGCAGTATGTCTTTTGACGAACAAAAAACGCTTGAAGAATTCAACAGGGGAAAAAAAGTCACAACAAA
This sequence comes from Bacteroidota bacterium, assembly GCA_018266875.1. Lineage (GTDB taxonomy): Bacteria > Bacteroidota > Ignavibacteria > Tepidaquicellales > Tepidaquicellaceae > UBA2330. The sequence goes on along the minus strand of JAFDZR010000010.1, from coordinate 86,255 downwards.
TGAAGCCATAAATGAACTCATAAAAAACCATAATGCCTGATACTCTGTTCTGTCTGTCTACTGAAAGCTAATTCAATTATATTTACATAACTTAAAAAACAATCTGTATGAAAATTTTTTTTTCAGTTCTTATATTATGCGCAGTTTTAATTTCATGCGGCAAAAAGGATACAAAAACGGAAGTCAAAGAATTGAAAAACGTATCGTCAGGGAAAATAGAGTTTAAAATGAAAGAATTTAAAAAGTCAGTGAATAACTGCAATATTGATTCCGCTGGTTGCACTTACATTGACATGAAGTATCCGGAAATTTTAAATGAAGACATTAAAGCAAAGGTTAACGGATATATTTCTTCTTTTCTCAGGGACAGCATTTATCAGCAGGAAGGAGAGTTAAACAATTCCCTGGATGAACTTGCAATGAATTTCTTTGCTGACTTTGAAAAATTAAAAAAAATATCTCCTGTTCCTGATATGTCATACAGCCTAGAAGCTAATTCCGAGATAATATCAGAAACTCCCGGATATTTTACGCTGACAATAAGTTATTATATTTTCACGGGAGGAGCGCACCCTAATTCTTATTTAAAATACACTGTCTTTGGAAAAACGACAGGGGATGTCCTGACGCTTAATGACATTTTCAAACCGGGTTATGAAAATATTCTCAACAGAATGGTTGACAGTACATTCAGAAAAGAAAAGGGTCTTTCTATGACAGAAGATCTTACAAAAGCCGGACTGTTCGAAAATAAAATAACATATAGTGACAACTTTGCCTTATCGGAAGATTCCATTAAATTTTATTACAACAATTACGAAATAGCTCCATATGTTTATGGTCCGGCGCAGATCGCCATATCACTGGACAATCTGAAAAGTTATATTAAGGAATGATAAGGTATGTATTTTAGTTAAGGAATATAAAGTATTGAAATCTTACAGAATTAAATTTATATTAAAATAAAAAACACATGAATAAAAACAATTCTTTTAAAGAAGAAGTATTCGATGAAGTGAAATCAGAATCATATGAAGTGACTGATGATGACGTTAAAAGAATAGTCAGTCATGAAAAGGAGATAAACGATAAATCATCCAAACTCAATCTCGGCAGATATATGAGATTCATCAGGCAGATTAAACTCCTGCTGAGTCTGCTAAAGGACTATAAAAATAAAACCTATACTGAAATTCCGTGGAGATCAGTAGCATTACTGTCAGCGGCAATTTTATATTTCGTTAATCCTTTTGATATGATGCCTGACATAATCCCCATACTCGGATTTGCTGATGACTCTCTGCTTTTTGCAGCTGTCTTTAAATCAGTTCAGTCCGATCTTGAGAAATACGGTAAATGGAAAGGCGTTAACACTTCAAACTTATTTTAAAAACTAAAAAGAAAGCAGCGATAATTAATTGTCGGACAAAATTAAGATCCTTTTTATCGGGGATATAATCGGGGATCCCGGTTATAATCTGACCAAACTTCTGCTCCCAAATTTCATTACCAAATATAAAACAGATATTGTTATAGCCAACGGTGAAAACATTACCGAAGGAAAAGGCATTGTGGAGAAGGACGGGAAAAAACTCCTTGAGCTGAACATTAATGTTCTGACCGGCGGAAATCATACGATGGATAAAATTCAGGCGCATAAATATCTTATGGAAGAGAAAAGAGTTCTCAGACCCATGAATTATCCCAAGGGAGCTTACGGTCACGGCTTCGGTGTGTATGAGATTCCCGGCACTGAACTTAAAATAGGAATCATAAATCTTCAGGGAAGAGTCTTCATGAAATCAATCGACTGCCCGTTCAGGACTTTTGACTGGGTGTATGAAAAAATTAAATACGAAACCAATATAGTGTTTGTGGATTTTCATGCCGAAGCAACCGCCGAAAAGATAGCATTCGGTTGGCATGCAAACGGAAGAGCGTCAGTAGTAGTGGGAACACATACTCATATTCCCACGGCAGATCACAGGATTCTGAGCGGCGGGACTGCATATATCACTGACGTCGGAATGACCGGAGCTTATGATTCAGTAATCGGAATGAAAAAGGAAGGCTCGATCAAAAGATTCATTTACTCAACTCCTCAGAAATTCGAAGTTGCGGAAGAGGATCTGAGATTTTCCGCTGTTATTTGTGAGATAGATCCAAAATCAGGTAAAGCAACTTCCATCAAAAAAATATTCAGCCCGGAATTTTAAAGTCCGGTCAATAAAAATAATTTCAGCAAATGAAAAAAATGAAATCTGTTCCAGTAAACGAGGAAATTTATAATTACATACTTGACAGATTTGTTCCGGAAGACAAAATAGCAGACGAAATCATCAGCCGAACAGAAAAGCTCGACATTCCTCTTATTCAGATCTCGCCTGATCAGGGAAGATTCCTTTATCTTCTTACCAAAATAATAAATGCGGAGTATGCTCTTGAGATCGGAACTCTAGCTGGTTTCAGCGGATACCATATTGCTTCAGGGCTTGCTGACGGTGGGAAACTCACTACAATTGAAATCTCAAAAAAGCACGGAGATCTTGCCGCTGAATATTTTAAAAAGGCTGGACTGGAAAATAAAACCGAAGTAATAATTTCACCAGCGCTTGATCAGCTTGAAAAACTCGTTAATGAGAATAGAAAGTATGACCTTATTTTTATCGACGCCGACAAGATAAATTACATTGAGTATTTTGAATACGCGGTAAAACTTTCGCACAGCGGTACTGTCATAATTTTTGACAATATGATAAAGGACGGAAGAGTAACCGGAGATGCAGGTGACGATGAAGACCTGAGGGCAATTCAGATGACAAACGATCTTCTCTCAAAGGATGAAAGAGTGGAATCATTTCTGCTTGTCATCGGCGACGGATTCACAATATCAAGGGTCAGATAGTTTTTGACGCAGTTATTATCTATTTCAAATCTTATTCGATTCATATTCGATTCTTATTCAAATCTTATTCAAATCTTATTCAAATCTTATTCAAATCTTATTCAAATCTTATTCAAATCTTATTCAAATCTTATTCAAATCTTATTCAAATCTTATTCAAATCACATCACTGATGACTCAGAGATTCTTTTATTTTTCACAAACTGATTTTCCCGGTAAGTTAGGATACTTAGTAACAGTTTTATAATTAATATATTATAGTTATTTTTGAACGGAGGTTATGATTATGAAAGATTTTATGAAGGTTCTTTCGAATGTGTTTTCATTTACAAAAAGTGAAGTAAGAGTTATAATATTTATTTCAGCGGTAATTAGCGCAGGATATATTGTAAAATTCTACGGATCCCTGACAGGTGAATCGGATAAAGGAACATATGATTATTCGGAATACGATAATGAGTTCAGGGAAAGATCCCTGAAGATCTATGCGGATGACAATAAGAAAAGAGATACATCTTCTTCCGGCGAGAGAGAGCTTTACGGGAAATTAACTGCGGCGGAAAAGACTCTTATACAGAAAAAAGAAACCGAAGCGGCTGACGGATCAGAAGGGACGGCTGATTTTACAATAGACATTAATACTGCAGGAGCGGATGAACTTACGGAGCTCCCCGGAATTGGAGAATCAATTGCCGAAAGGATCCTTGAATACCGGGAAGCCAATAAGCGGTTCGCCAGTGTAAAGGATCTGATGAAAGTAAAGGGAATAGGCAGAAAAAAATTTGAAAAGATAAAAAAATTCGTCAAAGCTGATTAAAGAAATTATATTTGAAAAAAATAAACATAGGTTTCAGCGGTAACAATCTCAGGATAATGGAACTCGGAGATTCCGGGGAAGTCAGCAGACTTGAAGAAGTAATATTAAGTTTTAATCTTGAAGATGATGTCCTTTTAAAAAAGAACAGAAAGGAATACTTTGAGGAATTTTCCGGAGTGATGAAGGAAGTTCTTGATACTTCAAGTCTGGAACCTTTTCATGCGGGAATACTGATTGACACAGGTCTGGCTTTTATGAATATAATTCCAGTTGATCTCAGCGAGGGAAAGTCAAACATAAATTCGCATCTGCTGTGGGATCTTTCAAATTATTTCCCCGACAGTTACAAGGATTACAGTGTAAAATACATACGTCTTAACAATCATCCAGTAAGCGACAGCATTGATGAAATTCTTCTGATCGCAATCAGTAAAAATAAAATTGAATTTCTGAAGAATCTCTGCAACAACTGCAATATCATAATACAAAAAATAGAGATCGATCAGTTCGCAGTGGAAAAATATATTAAAAGCAGAAAACAGACTTCAGATACTGCTCTCATAATCGGATACAGAAACAACAGACTTGATATCAGCCTCATAATTAAGGGAACACTGAAGTATTATGATTTTGAACTGACGGAAAGGGACAACTTTAAAAAATCACTTCTTAAACAGATGAATTTTTTTACCGGGCTGTCGGGAAATGGTTTAATAAATGAGATCAATCTTTACGGGGAAGAGAAAATCAAGGACCTGAAAAATTTTCTGACGGAAAGTCTCGGCAGTCTGCCTGATCATGGAGTCAAAAACATAGAACTGCTTAATGACGATGTCATTTCCGAAAGCAAATACGCTCCACTTTACGGTCTTGCTATAAGCAATAAGATCCCATAATGAGGATAATATCAGGCGCATACAAAGGAAGAAAGCTTTTCCCTCCTGACGGAAATAATGTCAGACCGACATCAGACAGGGCGAAAGAGTCATTGTTCAATATTTTACAGAACAGGATTGATTTCGATGAGATGAAATGCATGGATCTATTCTGCGGTTCCGGAGCGCTTGGTCTGGAAGCGCTTTCCCGCGGGGCTTCATTCTGCGTTTTTGCGGATGTGAACACAGATACGGTTTCAAAGAATGTAAAATATCTGTCCGCAGAAGCCTCATGCAGAATTGTCAGATCGGATGCTTTAAATTTTTTAAGGGAAAATAAAGAATACTTTGATGTTATTTTCTGTGATCCGCCTTACAGCTACGAGGGATATGATGAAATAATAAAGAAGGTTTCCGAAACAGGATCTTATTTTATACTGGAACATACGGAAGGATTCCGGTTAAATGCAGAGTTTGAAAAATATTTAGTGCAAAGAAAAAAAACAGGCACGGTAAATTTTTCCATAATGGATTTTAACTCAGACTTATGAAAAAAATAACAGCGGTATATCCGGGAACATTTGATCCCATCACCAACGGACATCTTGATATAATTGAAAGGGCTTCGGACCTGTTTTCAGAGGTTATTGTTTCAATTGCAGTAAACAGCAATAAGAAACCTTTGTTCACCGAAGACGAGAGATTGGATATGATCAGAAATGTAACAGATCATCTGGACAATGTGAAGGTGGATTCGTTTAAGGGACTTCTTGTAAATTACGCTGAAAAAGTTAATGCAAATGTAATGATAAGAGGGCTGCGCGCTATCTCGGATTTTGAATACGAGTTTCAGATGTCTTTAACAAATAAAAGACTCAATCCTTCCATTAATACTATTTTTCTAATGCCTAACGAAAAATACACTTATCTGAACTCATCTCTTGTCAGAGAGCTGGCGCAGTACAATGCAAATGTAAACGAATTCATTCCGGATTACATTCTTAAAAAGCTGAAGGAAAAATTCGGTTACTGAAAAACTGTGATCAGTTCGTGAAAACTGTGGACAGATCTGTATCCTTGTATTTTTTTGAGGAAAAGAAATCAAGCATTTCTATAAAATCCCCCTCGCTGATATAACCTGATATATTTAAAACCTCATCACCGTTGTATTTGAATTTTATTATACTTCCGTCCGGATTCATAAATGAGAATGAGGGATAACCGGTTCCGCCGAATATTTTGGCAAGATCTGACGAAGCATAGGTTTTTCCGTTATAGGAGTAATTCTTTCCGTCATCAATGTTAAGTCTGATGAAGACGAATCCTCCGAGAGCGGACTGGACTTTTGAGGAGGATAATACTTCAGCATCCATTTTTTTACTCCAGTTGTCTGAGTCAGAATAGATATCGAGTACAATCATTTTCCCGCTTGATTTTGCGGCTTTTAATCCCGAATCAAAATTCTGGGATGTCTGTGAATGTGCTGCTGAAAAGAATGTAAAGATGAAAAATGCGGTTAATAAAAATTTACCTGTTTTCATTTTTTAATTTAAGTTTGATTGCAAGTCTTTCAACACTAAAAAATACAAAATGTTTCCTGTAAATACAAACTTAATATAAATTAAAATATGATGATTCCGTTATCTGCGGATCATTCAAGATTTTGAAGTATTCCTTTTGACAAAAGTATAAGTATTAAAATTCCGAGAGCTATTCTGTAAACAATGAATATCATGTTACTTCTTTTTTTCAGGTAATTAATAAGAAAAGCAATGGCGATAAAGCCGGTAATACCGGAAACAACAGTGGCAATGCTAAGACTCAGAAAATTCTCATTCAGAAGTTCGTGTCTCTCTTTATAAAGTTCATATACCCCGCTCAGAGCGATGGCGGGAATGCTCAGCAGAAATGAGTATCTGGCGGCAGTTTCCCGTTTCAGACCCATGAAAAGACCTGCGGTAATTGTTACTCCGCTTCTCGAGCTCCCGGGAATCAGCGCCAATGCCTGAGCGCACCCTATTACAATTCCGTCTTTTACTGTGATGGCGCTCATGTCTTTATTTCTTTTTCCGGCTTTCTCAGCAATGAAAAGTATGACAGCAAGAAGTATAAGAGCTGTACTTATCACATAAAGTCCCCTGGCGTCTCCCTCAATGAATCTTTTCAAAAGAAGTCCCGCCACGGAAATAGGAATAGTTCCAAGGATTATCAGTATAAAAATTCTTGATTCATTGTTTGAAAAAAAGTCTCTGGTCTTCAGCGCTTTTAAAAATCCGGAAACAAGCTCCGAAATATCATTTCTGAAATATATCAGAGTAGCTGCAAGCGTCCCGAGCTGTATTACTGCGCTGTATGCCGCACCTATGTCTTTCCATCCAAGAAGAGCCGGGATAACTCTCAGATGAGCTGTACTGCTGACGGGAATGAATTCTGTTGCGCCCTGAATTATGCCGAGTATAACCGCCTTTATGATCTGTTCCATCTTTTGTGAATTTTAAAAAAAATAAAGTTCCAGTCCGAGTTTTATTCCTGCCCCGAAACTGCTTAGATTTACTCTGTCAGTCAGATTATTGCTGAGATATTTTCCGTTTTTATCTTTAAGATCCGACATGAAACTTTTGAGAAGGAATCCGCTGAGATAAGTGGCGGCATTCTTTCCAAGCTGAGCGTTGAATGTTATTTCGAATTTTACCGCAGGACCGGAAGAAGTGTATTCGGTTTCCGCTGTTATGTACTTTCTGGTGAAGTCTGTCAGGAGATATCCGCCTCCGAGTCCGAATTTAAAGTAACTGTATTTCTGCGGGATCAGGTAATTCACATTCAGGATCATCTGGTGCGAATAATAAGAATACTGGTAATTCTGGTTGGAGGGAATATCAATGCTTTTTATGAAATATGAATATTCTCCTTTTACGGAAAAATTTTTGTGTACCTGTCTTTCAGCGCTTCCGAAAAAAAGAATACCGCTTGAGAATGATGATAATTTCTGATCATTGGGGATCTGGGAATATCCGTCGACATCAGTTTCAATAAAATTGAGAAGCGATGAATTGTCGGAATAGCTCACGCCCATTCCGAATGAAAAGGACGTGAAAAATCTCTCAGAGCTCTGACTGCTGAAAGGAACTGTAGTGGAATCTCCCGCGAGGATTATACGGGATTCAATTGTTATAATCAAAAGAAAAAAAGAAGCCGCGGTGATTTTAATCAGAGAAAATTTCATTCAGTGAATTTAACTACACGTCAAGATTTGCATACTTGGCATTCTCTTCAATGAATTTTCTTCTCGGCTCCACTTCTTCGCCCATCAGAACTCTGAATATCTTGTCCGCTGCTGCTGCGTTTTCATTTGTAACAAGTACAATTGTTCTTGTTTCGGGATTCATTGTTGTCGTCCAAAGCTGTTCCGGATTCATTTCCCCGAGTCCTTTGAATCTAGATATTGCAATTCCTTTAGTACTTACCGAAGTATCTGCTTCATCAGCGTTTTCAACTATCACTGCGCTTTTGTCAGCTTTGAAAGATTTTAAAATTTCCTCTCTTTCGTCTTCATCGTAAGCGTATAATTCCGTCTTGCCTTTTTTGATTTTATACAATGGCGGCTGAGCGATATAAAGTCTCTGTGTCTCCACTATTTCTTTCATGTGTCTGTAGAAAAATGTTAACAGCAGTGTTCTGATATGTGAACCGTCAACGTCGGCGTCGCACATCAGGATTATTTTGTCGTATCTGATCTTGGACTCATCGAATTCATCCGAATTGCCCAGCCCTGCGCCGATCGCCGTTACTATTGATCTTATCTCTTCGTTCTCAAGGATCTTATTTATTCTTGCCTTTTCTACGTTAAGGATTTTTCCCCTGAGCGGAAGTATTGCCTGAAATCTTCTGTCCCTTCCCTGTTTTGCGGAACCGCCAGCAGAGTCACCCTCTACAAGATACAGTTCGCACTGCGCAGGATCCTTGATCGAACAGTCGGCAAGCTTTCCCGGAAGTCCCGAGATCTCAAGAGCATTCTTTCTTCTGGTAAGCTCTCTGGCTTTTCTTGCGGCTTCCCTGGCTTCTGCAGCTCTGAGACATTTGTCAATTATCTTTTTTGCTACGGATGGATTTTCCTCCAGAAAGTTGCCGAGAGTTTCACCGGTGATCGACTGCACAATTCCCTTTACTTCGCTGTTTCCTAGTTTGGTTTTTGTCTGTCCTTCGAACTGCGGTTCGGGAACCTTGATACTTATTACGCAAGTAAGTCCTTCTCTGAAATCATCACCTGTCAGGGTAATCTTGTCTGACTTTATCTGACCGTTTTTTATTCCGTAATTATTCAGGGTTCTGGTCAGGGCGGATTTGAATCCTTCAAGGTGAGTTCCGCCTTCGTGAGTATTGATGTTGTTTACGAAAGTGTAAATATTGTCGTTGTAGGATTCATTGTACTGAAACGCCACTTCCACCTGAACATTTTCTTTTTCCCCTGAAATAAAGATCGGCTTGCCTGTAAAAGTTTTTTCGGATTCGTCAAGATATTTTACAAAATCAACAAGACCGCCTTTGAAATGAAATTCTGCATGTTTGCCTTCTCCGTCTTTTCTTTCATCTTTTATGGTAATTGTAAGGTCTTTGTTTAGATATGCAAGTTCTCTCAGACGTTCCTCAAGTGTTTCGTACTTGAAGTTTATATTCTTGAATATTTCATTGTCCGGATAAAAAGTGATCTTTGTTCCTGTCTTCTTGGCATTGCCTGTTGTCTTTACTTTTGCAACGGGATTTCCGCGCTGGTATTTCTGATAGAATATTTTGCCGTCTCTTACAACTTCAGCTTCAAGCCATTCACTCAGTGCGTTTACTACTGAAACACCGACACCGTGAAGTCCGCCCGAGACTTTGTAACTGTCCCTGTTGAATTTTCCGCCTGCGTTCAGCTGTGTCATTACGACTTCAAGAGCTGAAATCTTTTCCGTAGGATGCATATCCGTCGGAATTCCGCGTCCGTTATCTGTAACGGTTACCGATCCGTCTTTATTAAGCGTAAGAGTGATCTTGTCGCAGTGTCCCGCAAGCGCTTCATCTATAGCATTGTCAATTACCTCGTATACAAGATGATGAAGACCTCTTGTGGAGATGTCACCGATATACATTGCCGGTCTTTTCCTTACATGTTCAAGTCCTTTTAATACCTGTATGTCTACTGCATCATAACCCGGATGCGCACCGGCTGCTGATTTGTCAGTTCCTTTTTTTTCTTTTGCCATTAATGATTTGATATATTAAATGAATACAATTTCTCTTATTATTTTCTTTCCTAATTTTTCGTTCAGTTTGTTTATGATCTCGGTTCTCTTGAGCGAAAGTTCATATCTCCAGGCGGCGTTCTCCGCTTTTACAAAGAGTCTGCTTTTTTTCAGTTCCACAGGATTTGAGAATCTGGATATCGCCTCGCCGACACATTCATCCCAGACATTAAGTATCTTCAGTTCATGCATCCTGGAATTAAGACCTATGTATTCCATGAAGTCGTCCAGTTCCGTTTTTAGACAAACTGTCTTGTTGTATCTGTCTGATGTATCTATTTTTTTCATTTGCTATTCTGTTACTGCTCCGTCTTCTATTCTGAATTCGGAGATCTCGCTTTCCGAATAAAATGTCTTTAGTCTGTTTACGTAATTTCTGTCAGTCGTTGTCAGAAATATCTGACCGTAATCTTTCAGATGAGATATTATCATTGAAACCCTTTCTTCATCAAGCTCCGAGAGTATGTCATCCAAAAGCAAAACGGGACTAGTGGATTTCGCGCTTTTCAGGAAATCATATTCCGAAAGCTTCAGGGCGAGAAGAAATGTCTTATGCTCACCCTGCGATGCAAAATTTTTAAGATCAAAGGAAACCGTTTTGCCGCCGTCCTGCTTGCTTAATTTAAAAACATACTCATCTCTCTGTGGTCCGGCGAGCGTCACTGCTCTTTTGATCTCGTTTTCGGAAACTTCCGAGAGAATTTTCTCCGTCAGCGATCTGAGTTCATCAAGTCCTATGTCAGCGCTTTCCGGAATGATCTCGCCTGTAATATCCGAATGATAACTAATGCTGCCTTTATGATCCTGCTTCAGAAGAAACCTGAAATTCCCATCAAAGTAAGATTCAAATTCCTTTAAAAAATTTATTCTCTTGAAAAGTACCTTTGCTGAAATATCGGAAAGTTTTTGATTATATGAATTCAGAAGATCAGTCAGTTCCTTCAGTGTAAGCTTTCTGTAAAGAGAATATTCCCTCAGCAGTGCGCTCTTCTGTCTGAGTATCTTTGAAAGCTCTTTCAGGTAATCGAGATAAAGCCCGCTTGTCTGTGAAATAAGTATGTCAAAGAACCTTCTTCTGTCTGATGGATTTCCGTAAGTAATGTTCAGGCTTTTGGGCGATAAAAAAACAAGCGGAAATCTACCGAAAACTTCTGCGGAAAATGAACTCACTTTCTGTTTGTTCCTGTAAACGGATTTCGATTTTTTGTTTGAATCATAACTTATCACAATGAAATCCTTGTTTCCCAGATCATTTATAAAATCAGACTCCACAAAAAATTCTTCGTTCCCGAATTTTACACAGTCCGATTCTGATGAACCCAGAAAGCTCTTTCCGTAAGTCGAATATGAAACAGCTTCAAGAATATTGGTCTTTCCCTGTCCGTTGTTTCCGTAAATAAAATTGAATTTACTGTTGAAATTAATTTCCTGTCTGGAATAATTTCTGAAATTCTTTAATACAATACGCTTTAAGATCATTGTCAGCAGCTCTTTTCATATACAAAATGCATTATATTTCAATGTTTTATATTTTACCTGTCCGGAATAAATTTAATATTAAAACTCTGGAAAGCCGTTTCTGAATTTTCAGCATCAGGGTTTGTAATTATCCGACCCTTACAGGCATAATAAGCTCAATGAAATCCTCTTCGCTTTTCTGTTCGGTCGGTGTTATTATTGCTGCCTTGGAAGGATTTCCAAAGCTGACATTCAATTCCTCGGTTTCCATCTGTGAAACTGCGTCCAGCAAATACCCGGCATTGAATGCTATCACAAAAGGCGTTTTGTCAAAATCATCCGCTCCGGTTTTACTGTTGAATTTGCAGTCTATCGTCTCCTCTCCTTCGGATCCGATCTCAGGGTTGTCAGCTCTGATCTGAAGCGATGAAGAAGTAAGCTCAAGTATAACCCGTTTCGTTATCACATCTGCGAATATCAGGGCTCTTACGAGAGAATCGGAAAATGCATGTTTGTTTATATTCAGAATTTTATCGTTATCCGGAGGAATTACATTTTCATAATTCGGGAAAGTATCGTCGATCAGTTTCGAATATATGACCACACTGTTGAAGGATATTTTCAGATCATGTTCGTCAAATTCAACTACAGTGTCTTCGCTGTTGTTAAGTCTGAGAATGTGCTGAGCCGTCTTGAGCGGAATTACGATCTTGTCCTCTGAGTCGCTTCCGTGATCGAATTTCTTTTTGATTATTTTCCCAAGACGGAATCCGTCAGTAGCCACTATCTTCAGTTCTTTATTTGCGGCTTCGACAAGCACTCCGGCCATGTTGCGTCTCATCTCGTCAGTGTTAACGGCGTGAATTATTTTTGATAAAAATCTCTTCAGCACCGGACCTTTGAGCTCGATCCTGTTCATGTCTTCTTTTTCCTCGGGAACCGGAAATTCGTCAGCGGGTTCGCCTCCCAGTGTGTATTTACCTCTTTTGGTTTTTATGGTAACTCTGTTTTTTTCGTTGACGTCAATATCAAGTTTTTCGGAAGTAAGAGTTCTTGTAATATCGAGAAGTCTTTTTGCGGGAACGGCAACGCTTCCGTCCGAACTCCCTTTTACTTCAAGTTCGGTCTTCATGAAGATCTCAAGATCAGATGAGATCATCTGAAGCTGATTTCCATTGAGCTGAAATAAAATATTATCAAGTATCGGAAGAGGAGTCCTGGTAGGGACTACTGTAATGACTTTTGAAAGATATTCTACAAGTTTTTCACCGGTTACAGAAAATTTCATTGTGCTGGATTTTTATTCTTTAATTCGTGAAAAATACATATAAAATGAAGTATTTTCAATTCAATGAGTTAAGGCAAGATTAATAAAATTGTCATCTGAAGAAGAGATTTCTTTACTGCAATATGCCTTTGTGATGCAATGTATGCAATACTAATTTCTATGCTTTATCCGGAATAATAATTTCAAATTACAAATTCAAAACAAGTGTGACTTTGCAGATTTTAAAGACTCCCTGCTTCTGGAAATCAACAAATGACATACCTGCCGGGATTACAGAAAATCAATTACCACTTTCTTTTTTGGGATTGAATATACTCAGCAGGATAAAGCCGAGCGTTCCTGCGATTAGTGATGTGATAAGAATTGCAATCTTTGAACTGATGATCAGACTGTCTCTTTCAAAGGCGAGAAGTGTAATGAAAATTGACATGGTGAATCCTATTCCTGCAAGCACTCCGGCTCCGAAAATATTCTTCCAGTTTATTTTTTCTTCTGTCTTTATAAGTCCGGTCTTAAATGCAATGAAACTGAACAGAAAAATTCCGAGCGGCTTACCTATTAAAAGTCCGGCGACAATTCCAAGACTGTTGAGCGTGAATAAATCCTTATACCAGTCTCCGCCGATCACTATTCCCGTATTGGCAAGAGCGAATAACGGCAGTATCAGATAAGCAACCGGTCTGTGAAGACTGTGCTGAATGGAATATGAAATGGATGATTTATCACCTTTGCCGAACGGGATCACAAAAGCAAGTATGACTCCGGAAATTGTTGCATGAACTCCGGACTTCAGCATAAAGTACCAAAGAAAAACTCCGGGTATGAGATAGAGATAAAGTTTGTTGACTTTTTTTCTGTTCATAAACAGAAGGATAAGAAATACAACTGCAGCCATCGAGAAATTAAAAACGGAAAATCCCTTAGAATAAAATACGGCAATAATTATTATTGCTCCGAGGTCATCCGCGATCGCAAGAGCCGTAAGAAATACTTTTATCCTTACGGGTACTCTGTCACCGAGCAGCGAAAGTATTCCCAGCGCGAAAGCAATGTCAGTTGCCATGGGAATTGCAATTCCGGACTGCGTTTCAGTTCCGGCGTTAAGTGAAAAGTGTATCAGAGCTGGAACAGCAATTCCGCCGATAGCTGCTACTATAGGAAAAAGTGCTACTTTAAAATCGGATAATTCACCGATGTAAAGCTCCCTTTCGATCTCCAGACCGATCAGCAGAAAGAATACCGCCATCAGTCCGTCGTTGATCCAGTAATAAACAGGATAATTCAGATTTACGGCATCCGTTACAAATCCGATATTCTGTTGCCAGAAGTTCAGATATCCTGAACTGAAAGGAGAATTTGCAAGAATAAGTGAAACCGCAGTGCATACAATTAGAAGCAGTCCAGCTGTTTTTTCACTTTCGTAAAACTCTTTAAAGAGTTTAGTAAGATTTATATTTGTGAAAGATGGAATTTTCAAGAATTTGAATTTTTGTAAAATTACTTTTAATTTCAATTCCGAAAGAAATATAATATTTTTACTTTCAATCTGAAGCACCCTATACTGTCATAAGCATTCACTCCCTTCTGGAATTTATTATTTTCACCACCAAGTCACCAAGACGCAAAGAAAACAAGAAAATTAACTTATTTGAAATTTGAAAATTGAAATTTGCAAGTACTTTTTCCGCATGCTCCGGACCGGCTGAAAACAATTTCTTTATTATCGCCTTAAAGGCTCTAAGGCTCAAAGTGATCTTTTTAATGGTTTTTAAATTCGAGTCTTAGAGTCTTGGAGGCATATAAAGTGTTTCAGGACAGGCTGGGTGTTTGGAAATTTAAAGAACAGCATTATAAAAAATTTAACATTATAATTTTACCTGTTAATTTTTATATTTAAAAAAAACATACAGATGAAAAAAATATTTATTGTAATATGTTTTCTTATCTCCGCGGGATATTCTTTTTCACAGGACACTCACTGGTCGAGTTTTTCATATTACTATTCAAACGGACCTGTTTCACCGGAATACCAGTACAATTACAGAATAATCATGAATGAATTCGGGGAGGGAGTTTACGTTTACACAAATTCCAAAGGCACAAAGCAGTATGATTTCAGCATCAGCGGGAAAAAACTTAAAAAATTCAACAGAACATTTAAAAAGAGTTTCATATTCAGCGCAGGCGCAGAAGAAATGAAGTCTGAGAAAAATTTAATGGGCGGACCGGAAAAAGAACTTGAAGTTACCATGTGGCAGTCTCCGGACCTGGATGCAAAACCGAGAACTATAAACATCCCTTCCCATTTAAATGAAAAATATTCAGAAGAGATGGACTGTATTATCAAACAAATTGAAAACCTTGTACCGAAGAGCATAAAGGATAAAGCGAAAGATCAGAAGTAAATAAATTTAAAAAAAAATATATTATGAAAAATTTTTTAATTTTAATTTTTCTTTTAACAGCATTCATAGGTTCCGAAGCAAAGATCAAATGGGAGCAGATCTCATATTTTCATTCCAACGGACCAGTGTCTCCCGAATATCATTATAATTATAATATCAGAATAAACTCAGACGGTTCAGGAGTACTCGAATATACAAAGAAAGGAAAGACAAATGTCTTTGATTTCAGGGTCAGCAGGAAAGGTATGATTATTCTGAATAATGCTCTGATAAAAAGCAGGGTACTGAAGCTCAGCTCTTCTGAACTCAGTTCCGGAAAAAACCTTATAGGCGGATCAATATATAATGCTACCATTACGATGCCTTTTTCAGAACCAACCGAAGAATATTTAAAGAGGGAAGAATTGAAGGAAAAAACAGGAAAGAAAGAAGAAGAGGAAACAGAAGATAAAACCGGTGAAAAGAAACCAATTATAATTATTCCGAACAATGTAAATGAAAAGTATGCTGAAGGGATCTTTGATTTCTATCAGACGATTGAAAAAATGGTTCCATCTGCAGTTTGGGCTGACGCTTTAAAATAATCCGGCTGAAAAATTTTTACTGTAAGTAACCCGTTCAGAGTTTTTTGATGTCGAATCCGTCTTTGCTGTCGGAAATTTCATATCCCATTTCCCTGACCTTTACTCTTATCTCATCAGCTGTCTTGAAATCTTTTTTTGCTTTGGCTTCAGCTCTTGATTCTGCAAGTTTTATGATCTCATCTGGAACTTCGGCATTATCACTATCCTTTTCAAGTTTCTCCAGACCTAGTCCGGTCACTTTATCAAAGTCGTAAATCAGTTCGAGCTTTTCAGCCGAATTAAGCGAACTGTCTTTAACTGTCTCCCAGATAACCGACATTGCCTCAGGCATATTAAGATCATCATTAATTTTTTCAATAAAACTTTTTTTCAGATCTTCTCTCTGCTGCGCAGTTGCATCCCTTATCCCGTCACTGCTTATTTTCATTGCAAGGATCCTGCTTTTAAGATTATTGTATCCGTTCTTCGCGGAATCAAGCGCATCAAATGAGAACTTCTGCTTTTTTTTATAATGAGCGGTAAGAAGAAAATATCTGTAATCCATGGGAGAATATCCTCTGTCAATAAGAGTCTGCAGAGTTACGAACTTTCCCGAGGACTTTGACATTTTTTCATTTCCCATATCGAGGAATTCGCCGTGAAGCCAGTAGTTGACAAACTTTTCTCCGTTGCATGCTTCGGACTGAGCGATCTCATTTGTGTGATGAATAGGCACGTGATCGATTCCCCCGCAGTGAATGTCAAAATGGTTTCCCAGAACCGCCTTGCTCATTGCCGAACATTCTATATGCCATCCGGGAAAACCTTTTCCCCACGGAGATTCCCATTCCATCTGTCTCTTCTCGTTTTCAGGAGAAAATTTCCATAAGGCGAAATCAGTAATATTTTTTTTCTCGGCTGAAAATTCTATGCGCGCTCCTTCCTGCAGTCCTTCGATGTCAAGTCTGGCAAGCTTTCCGTAGTCTTTTAATAATGAAGTGTCGAAATATATTCCGTCTGAAGTTTTGTATGTGAATCCTTTATCATCAAGGCATTTTACCATTTCGATCTGCTCTTTTATATAATCGGTCGCTTTTGTGTAAACGTCAGGCGGCAGAATATTCAAAAGATCCCTGTCTCTGTAAAATACTCCTGTGTAAAATTCGGCAAGTTCCCATACACTTCTGCCGAGCAGCTTTGCGGATTTTTCCATCTTGTCTTCACCTTCATCCTGGTCGGAAACAAGATGCCCGACATCGGTTATATTCATCACATACTTAACTTTATATCCGTTGTATCTTAAAACTCTGTAAAGAATATCCTCAAAAAAAAATGTCCTGAAATTTCCGATATGCTGATAATTATATACAGTGGGTCCGCAGCTGTACATTGAGACTTTGCCCGGAATGATCGGTATAAAATCCTCTTTTGATCTCGACAGTGTATTGTATAATTTCAGCATTAGAAGTTCACTCTTAATAAAATCCTGTTTGATCCGTTAACCGGCAGCGGCTTCAGATTGTTTAACCTTGTTGTTTATCGGTTCTCTCGGTTTTGCATTCCATAATTTCAGCATAAGAATCGCCCCGATCGCAGCAAATCCAATCATACTCGGACTCCATGCGCCCCATCCGAAATTATCAAGGAGCCAGCCAACTCCGACGCCGACAGCGGCTCCTCCGATATACTGCATACCGTCAAACATTCCGGTTGCCGTAGCTGCAGCTCTCTGTCCTCCGAAATCCATTGAAGCGGTTCCCGAAAGCATTGAATGCACCATACTGATGGCAAGTGAATTTACAATAAATGCGCCTATCACAAAATTAACATCCTTCACCAGCCATACAACAGCGAGAGATAAAATTATCAGAAAATATCCAATGAACGCAACAGGTGTTCTGCGTGAATTGAATACAAGATCCGAAAGATAACCTGCGATAAAAGCTCCGGCAATCCCTGCCACTACAACTGCAAAAGCTCCTTTCTGAAAGACAGGGGAATCAAGCGCGAGGTTCTGATATTCCTGCATGTATCTCGGGAACCATTGTTCAAAACCATGTCTGACAAAACCCGTGCAGAATTCCGCGAAAGCTATAGTGATCGCAATCGGATTTGAAATTACTTTCTTGAATACATATTTGAAATCGATTTTTTCCGTATCACCGCTCGTTGCGTCCTTGGTATCAAGATAACCAAGACCTGCGCTCTCCGGAGTATCCTTAACGTTTATAAAAGTAAGAATTGTCATAACGGCAACGATCATGGAAGGAATAAAGAACACCCACTGCCACGGAAGGACAGTCACTGCAATTCCTCCAATTACAAAGATAAGAGCTCTTCCGCTCTGTATCATGGATCCGAAGATAGCGGAAAAGATTCCGCGTTCATTTACCTGAAACCATCCGGCATTGACTTTTATCAGTGACAAAGCGCTGTAAGACTGAAAGAAAGCGTTCAGCGCCCAGACAGTTGTAAAATATGTAAGCAGCAACGTTCCGGTTCCGAGAAATCCTAGATAAGCGCCGAGACCGAAGAAGAAGTTGAATATTACTGTTCCCGTGGCTCCGATAAGCATGGCTTTCCTGCCGCCTATTCTGTCTGCTATGGGACCGTTGAACATGGCTGCAAATCCGTAGATCGTAAGCGCAGCTGTAATGATCGCGCCTATCTCGGTTTTATCCCAGCCGTAAGTATCCGACAGGGATTTGTTTGCAAATGAGAGATTATATCTTCCCATGTACATTGCAGCGTAAGTAAAACCAAGTGTAAGCCAGTTACGCGCACGCCTTTTCCTGAATTCCGCGGAATATTCAGGACGGTCTTTTCTTCTCAGCATTTAATTTGGATTTAAAATGAAAAATTAGAACAAACTAAAATTTATTAAGGATATTTGAAACAGATAAAATTTTATAATTCGCCTATATCCTCAAACCAGAGCTTTGGATTTCTGTCAATGAATTCTTTCATAAGATCCTTGCATTCTTTAAGATCGAGATTAATAACTTCAATGCCGTGTGATTCCATGAATTCCCTTGCGCCGCTGAATGTCTCGTCTTCGCCTGCAATTACCTGTTTGATACCGAACTGAACGCTTGCGCCGGCGCAGAGATAACACGGCATAAGCGTTGAGTATAAAACCGTATCGTGATAGATACCTATTCTGCCTGCATTACGAAGACAGTCAATCTCAGCATGAATGACAGGATCATCTTCCTGCACTCTTTTATTGTGTCCTCTTCCGATTACTTTTCCTTCCTTTACAAGCACTGAACCGATCGGAATACCGCCTTCGGCAAGTCCTTTTTTTGCTTCAAGAATTGCTTCCTTCATGAACATGTCCATGATCAGTTTTTTAGATTATTGAACTTCTGTTAATATATTAATTATTCCCGAATGTTCGGGATAATTTTTCAATAAATAATTCCGGTCAGCCATTTCAAAATCCTCAAAATGAAAACCGGGAGATACAGTGCAACCGGCAAGACAGAAAGTATCGGTATTTTCAGGTTTAGCGCCGAACCAGTTGCTGGCCCTGATTACTGTCTGCGGCAGATCTCCTTTTTCTATGTCTGTGCCAAGGCGGTGAATTTTCAAATTACCTGAGCTTTCTATTTCATAAATGAGAAGGGTCGATCCGTCATAGAAATGCCACAGCTCGTCTGATTTTATTCTGTGAAATTTCGAAGTGTCATTCCCGGATAAAAGGTAATATATGGAAGTCGAAAAATTCCTGTCCCCATTGAATCCGGCAGGGAGATGTTCTCTATTAACAATATCAACCGATCTGTAAACTTCTTTAAAGTATCCGCCTTCGGGATGATCATTAAGACTGAGTTTTTCTTTCCAGAATTCCGGTGTGCGTTTCATAATGAGAAAATTAGATTAATTGTTTCCGGATCTTCCTGAATCCGAAATTATTTTTTTTAAAGTATTATTGACGTCTGAATTCAAGAGGTCATCGAGTGATATATGAATCCTCATGGTCCAGTTATCGTCGTTTACCGTCCCCGGACTGTTTATTCTGTAACCGGGACCGCTGTGATTTTTAAGAAAATTTTTATTGAGATAAAGATATTCCTGTAAGAGCTGGATGCTGAAAATGGAACTGCAGCTTAAAATTTTTTCCAGTGATTTTTTTATGAATTCTGTGTCAACTGATTTTTCTTCAGGGTTTCCGGAGGGTTTTTCGTAGCCGATGTACCGGCGGAATTTTGTTCTTTCGCCGTAACTTGAAAGATACTGCTCCACGAATTCCGCCGCCTTGTCGTAAGGCAGTTCGATCAAATTCAAAAGCTTAAAAACATTGGAAATATCCCTTCTCCAGAAAAGTCTGCCGCCGGCAGCTTCTTCGGCGGTAAATAATTTTTTTTTCAGATATGAGATCTGATCTTCGCTGTATCCCTTTTTCCGGAAAAACATTCTGAATGATTCCTCATCTGTGCTGCCTGCTTCATTTAAATACCAAGAGGGAAATGAACTTGAGTCATGCGTGGAAATAACAGAAACGGAATTTATTCTGTAACTCTGAGGAGATCTGAAATTATAATTTTCGTTTTTTTTCCTTTCCCATCGCTGAACGTTAATGCCCGTTATCCCGAATTCCTCCAATACTTTATCTGAACATTCCGGGACAGTTCCAAGGTCTTCAGCGCACGGCAGCATGTCAGTACTGTCGTTTATGACTGATAATATTATTCTTCCGTGCTGCTCCCATTCGCTTTCATTTTCCGGATCAAACCTGCCTAAGAGTCCTCCCTCTTCCGGAGGAATACTGTTGTCTATAGTCCATAATCTGAAAAGTCCGACAAAGTGATCGATCCTGAACATATCGTAAAAATTCTGGGCGTATGCCATTCTCTGCTTAATGTATCCATAATTATCCGCTGCAATATTGAACCAGTTGTAAGGAGGCATTCCCCACCTCTGACCTTTTGCAAAATACATGTCAGGAGGAGCGCCGGATGAAACATCAAGTTTAAAATAATTTTTATAAGCCCAGACATCTGCGCTGTTCCTTGATACCAGAAAAGGAATGTCACCCATAAGATATACCTTTCGGCTTTTCGCATATTTCCTTATTGTAACTAGCTGTTCATATAGCTGCCACTGAACCCAGTAATAAAATCTCACATCCTCTGAATTTTCCCTCAGGATTTTTTCAGCCGAAGCAGACGGCAGGTATCTGAATTTCAGATCCCATTCAGTCCAGTTCTTACCGGGAAAATGATTTGAAATGATCTTGTATATTGCATAATATTTCAGCCAGTGAATATTCCCGGAAATGAATCCGTCAAATTTTTCAGAACCGGAAAAAGATCCGGAATCAAATATTTCCCTGAGCAGTCCGAGTTTTTCTTTCCTTATTCCGTAATCTACCTTTATGTTATTCTTAGGATAATTTCTTTTCAGATCACGGAGTTTTCTTCTGAAGGGAACAAGGTCTGTCTTTCTTAATCTCTTGATACAGATATAAACAGGATCTACGGCAAAAGTACTGACAGCGCTGTATGGGGAATTATCAAATCCTGTCTCATTCAGTGGTAATAGCTGAAGAATGCTGAGTCCTGTAAGCGTACACCAGTCGATCAGATATCTGATATCGGGAATTTCACCTATTCCCGTGCTCTTTGAAGAATAAACAGAGAACAGTGGAAGAGCAACACCCGCGCGTTTGTTCACGCCGATCTCTTTCCATTTTTCTGATGTCCTGGAATATTTAAACAGATCTGAATTCAATTAATATTATTTTGTGTTAGCGCAAATCTTTTTTGTATAATTTCCTTTTCATAAAGATCCCTGCCGTCAGTATATTTAGTAAGATTGCTTTTCGCTTTTGAAAGTCTGTCCAGGAATTCAGGTTCGGGATCGATCCATGAAATGTTGAACGCATAACCCATAGCGCGCTTTGCATATTCAAGTATCTGCAGAGTCTCAATTCCTGAAATATCAGAAAAGAACCATCCGCAGCTTGTAAACATGAGCAGAGAATATTTCTGCATTTCCAGCAGATCAATGCAGAATCTTGTTTCATCTTCAGAAAGATATCTCTTTGCATTTTCATGGAAAAATTTTGCAGTGGAATCTTCCGACGGATCCATAATCACATTAATATAATCATTCCTTGCCTGTATGATATCTTTTAAAAACTCACCTCCGGCTTTTTCATAGAGATCGAAAAGTTCATCCCTCAGCCAGTTCAGAGTTTCCCTCAGAACGCTCCTCCATTCCTGTGAAGGAAATTCATCCGTTCTGCCGCAGCCGCAGTTTTCTTTCCATCTGCCGACTCCGTGAATGCAGCTCCATGAAGTGCCTTCTCCCTCCGGACCTTTTTTTATCTTTACTTCAAATTCCGGGTCATGATCTTCAAGGTATTTCCCGAAATTTGTAATTTCAAATTCAGAATCGGGTAACAGATCGGAAAATAAATAAGAAAGACTGCGCTCGGCGTAATGTTTATGATGTCCGAATGTCTCTCCGTCAACAGCAACACTTAAAAGCCGATCCTTTTCGCTGTGTTCGAGCGGAACTTCCCTGATCCTTTGAAGAAGTTTTTCGGAGCTGAATATATGATCATCGAATGCAATATTCTTTGATAAAGGTCCGTCATAAAAAAAAATGGAGATGGATTTTTTCCGGCTTCTTCCAGGATAATAAATATACGGATTCCGCGGATCAATATTTCCCGACGATACATCTTCCCATTTTCCTTTATTCAAACTTCTGATCTTTTCCGCCTGGGAAGGATCGAGAATGACAAACTTTATTCCCTCTTCAGCTGCAACTTCAAGTGTCTCGTCATTGCATGCTGTTTCGGAAAGCCATATTCCTTCCGGTTCACGTCCGAAATTAAACTTGAAATCAGCTACTCCCCATTTTACCTGTGTTATTTTATCTTCCCTGTCAGCAAGCGGCATTATCAGATGGCTGTAAACCATCGCAATGGCGTTCCCGTGACCATTAAGCTTTTCAAAACTTATCCTGTCAGCTTCTATTATCTTTGAATATGTTTTCGGATGCTTGTGCCTGATCCAAGCAAGAAGTGTCGGTCCGAAATTGAAACTGAAATACTCATAATTGTTGACCCGCTTTACTACTTTATCGGATTCATCTACGATCACGGCTTCGGTATTCGGCTTGTAGCATTCCTGAAATATCCTCTCATTCCAGTCATGAAAAGGCGCTGCCGACGGCTGCGGCTCGATCTCGTTTGTCCATGCATTTTCCCTCGGCGGCTGATAAAAATGTCCGTGAATGCAGAGGTATTTGTTTTTTTTCAATTCAATGTCTGTTTAAAGCTAAACTAAAAATAGTAATTCAGAAATGTTAGTAAAAAATTATTATCAAAATTCTGTGGTGTTCGCCTCAAATGCTAAAAGAAGCGGAGGAAAACAAAATACTATGTTCAATGTTTAATAAAGAACAGATAAACATTCTTACCTCCATATAAAAAAATCTGATTGATGTTGAAACCGAATTCTGCAAGTTCCATCTTTTTTACAAGTTCAGTACTGATAAAATACAATTGTAGCTTTTAATTTATAATTTACAATTTATTATTGCTCTCTTCGAGTCTTTGAGACTTCGAGGCAAAGTTCTTAAGCTTTCAAGGCAAAGTTCTTAAGCCTCCGAGGCGAAGCTCTGATCCAGAAGTGAATCCTAACCCCGGAAAATCCGTCAAATACAATCTGAACTCAAGTTTAGACTAAAAATTGTTTCATAAAAACCTTATCTTTTAAAAATTAAATTATTAAAATTGAGCAAAGTTCAAAAGTATTCTGTGGAAAAGTTTTTTTCTATCAGGACTATTTCCGGTTTTACAGTTTCAGCGGATGATAAACATATTTTCTTTATTACCAATACTTCAGGAAGTCCCCAGATATGGTCGGTGCCTTTAAACGGCGGCTGGGCGGATCAGATCACTGCATGGCACGATTCGGTAAAAGGCGTTTACCAGAATCCGAAATCAAAAGAACTCATTTTCATGAGCGATGTTACCGGCGATGAAAATCTTCAGCTTTACAAAATGGACGAGAATAATTATGATGTGACGCATCTTACAAAGGATTTCAATGATTCCCAGTGCTACTTTCATTCGTTCAATAAAAAAGGCGATAAATTTCTTTTCTCAACTAATAAAAGACTGAAGTATAACTTTGATGTGTATATACAGAATTATAAAACCGGCGGGAATATTCTTGTAAAAGCTTTCGACGATGCTTATCCCTCGCATGCCGAATCATGGAGCAGCAATGAAAGATACATTACCTACATTAAATTCTACGGAAATATAAATACGGACATTCTTCTTCACGATACAAAGACCGATAATATAATAAATGTTACCGAGCATGATATAAGCGGCAATGTATTTAATGCAGGGACGGAGTTTGACAAAAAGAACAAAGGTTTCTATTATGTCTCGGACGAAGGAAGGGAATTCAAAGGTCTGAGATATTATGACATTAAAAAGAAAAAAAGCAAATGGATAATTAAGGAAAACTGGGATATAGTCGGATTTAAATTTTCACACGATCAGAATCTTCTTGCTTGGAGCGTAAATGTAAACGGCAACATTACTCCGAAGCTGAAGAATCTGAAGTCGGGAAAAGTATACAAGTTAAAACTGCCCAAAGGAAACTACGGACATCTTACTTTTACTCATGATGATAAAAAAATGGTTTTCAGCTGTGACAGTCCGCTTCATCCCGGAGACATATTTGTATATGACCTGAAGAAAAATACATATGAACAGATTACGAATTCATTTGTGGGAGGCGTTTCCAGAAAAGGACTTACAAAGCCGAAGGATATTTTTTATAAAAGCTTTGACGGACTGAAGATCCACGGACTGCTTTATATTCCCAGAGGATTAAAAAAAGACGGTAAAAATCCCGCAATAGTCTGGCCGCACGGAGGTCCCGAACATCAGGAAATGCATAACTTCAGCAAGTATATCCAGATATTTACAAACAACGGATACATCGTCATATGTCCGAATTTCAGAGGCAGCACCGGTTACGGTAAAACATTTCAGAAAATGATATACAAAGACTGGGGCGGCGCGGAATTCAAAGACGTGCTGCAGAGCGTTGAATATCTGAAAAAGACAGGATATGTTGATTCCGAAAAGATAGCAATGGTCGGCGGAAGTTTCGGAGGATTCATGTGTCTGACTTGTATAACCAAAGCCCCCGATGTCTGGAGATGCGCCATTGATATCTTCGGTCCTTCCGATCTTTTTACATTTGTAAATTCCGTGCCGGAACACTGGAAAAAAGGAACTGATGAACTCGTAGGAAATCCTGAAAGAGATAAAGATCTGCTCAGAGAAAGATCTCCGATAAATTTTGTTGAAAATATTAAATGCCCGCTTCTTGTAGTCCAGGGAAGACATGACCCCAGAGTAGTGGTCGCCGAGTCCGAGCAGATCGTAAACAAACTTAAGGAAATGAATAAACCTGTTGAATACATTCTTCTGGAAGATGAAGGTCACGGATTCAGCAAGGTTTCAAATCAGATAAAAGTATTCAAAGCCAAGATAGAATTTCTTGATAAATATTTAAAGTAAAATTTCCCATTGTCAAAAGGTAAGTTAGTACTGGAAAACGGAACAGTGTTCGAAGGGACACTTTTCGGATTTAATGGAATTTCAACAGGGGAAGTTGTCTTCAATACTTCGCTTACCGGATATCAGGAAATCCTTACTGATCCTTCCTATTCAGGTCAGATCATTATTATGACCTATCCTCTTATCGGAAATTACGGTGTAAATAAAACTGACATTGAATCCGAAAAGATCCATGCGTCCGGATTTGTAGTTGGAAATTATGAAGATGAATGGAGCAATTATCAGGGCGAAAGATCGCTTGATGATTATCTGAAAAAATTCAGGGTTCCTGGTATCTTCGGAATAGATACAAGAGCCCTGACTAAAATGATAAGAAGCGAAGGTGCAATGCGCGGATTGATTGCGGATGATAAATACGATGAGAAGAAACTTCTTGAAAAAGTTCTTGCATCCCCGTCCATGAGCGGGCTTGATCTTGTAAAAAAAGTTACGGTTTCGGGAGCGTATACTTTGAAATCAAAAAACCCGAAGTTCAGAATAGCCGTTTATGATTACGGAGTAAAGAAGAACATTCTCCGTGAATTCCTTAAATTTGA
Source organism: Bacteroidota bacterium (assembly GCA_018266875.1). Classification (GTDB taxonomy): domain Bacteria; phylum Bacteroidota; class Ignavibacteria; order Tepidaquicellales; family Tepidaquicellaceae; genus UBA2330. Next base: position 60,498 of record JAFDZR010000010.1, on the reverse strand, counting down.
TACGGAGCTGAAAATCTTCCCGGCTGATACGGATCATAAGGAAATTCTTGATTTCAAACCGCACGGAATATTCCTTTCTAACGGTCCCGGAGATCCTGAAGCGGTGACTTATGCAATTGAGAATATAAGGAAACTTAACGGTCAGAAGACTCCTGTATTCGGAATATGTCTTGGACATCAGCTGCTGGCTCATGCACTCGGCGGAAAGACTTATAAATTAAAGTTCGGTCACCGAGGGGGAAACCATCCCGTAAAAAATTTAGATAAGAACAGTATTGAGATCACCTCCCAGAATCATGGCTTTGCCGTTGATGAAACTTCACTAGACGCAGATACAGTGAAAATCACACATACCAATCTATACGACAATACGAATGAAGGATTCAGGCATAAAAAATTTCCCGTAATGTCAGTGCAGTATCACCCGGAAGCTTCTCCCGGTCCGAATGACAGTAAATATCTTTTCAGCGAATTCATGAAACTGGTTCAGAAGTAAATTAAAACTTTGGATTTAAAATTAATTTCAAATGCAGAATAAAATCATAGACGGAAAAAGTATTTCCGTTGAGATAAGAAATGAAGTAAAAGCCCAAACGGAAATTCTAAAAAGAGAAAAAGGAATTACTCCTGGGCTTGCATTCATAATTGCCGGTGATAATCCCGCTTCAAAAGTATATGTGCGTAATAAAGGAAAGGCATGCGAAGAAGCCGGTTTCTATTCGGTAACGGAACATCTTTCTGAAAACGTTGCCGAAAAAGAACTTTTAAGTCTGATAGAAAAATTCAATAAAGATGATAAGATTCACGGAATACTAATGCAGCTCCCGCTGCCGGTGCATCTCGATACACGGAAAATTATTGAATCTATAAATTTTAAAAAAGACGTGGACGGATTCCATCCCGTCAATGCAGGAAATTTATCCATAGGTGAAAAATGTTTTGTTCCGTGCACTCCTCTGGGAATTGTTGAAATGCTGAAAAGGGAAAAAATTGAAACTTCCGGAAAACATTCGGTAGTCATCGGCAGAAGCAACATAGTCGGAAAGCCGGTAGCGGCTCTTCTTCTCAGAAAAGATTATAACTGCACAGTAACAGTTTCACACAGCAAAACTCCCGACATGAAACTGATTTCGTCACAGGCGGATATTCTCATAGCCGCAATAGGTAAGGCAAATTATATAAAAAAAGATTACATAAAGGAAGGATGCGTGATATTTGATGTCGGAATCAACAGAGTGGAAGACAGCAGCGCAAAATCGGGATACAGAATTACTGGAGACGTTGATTATGAAGATTGTTTTGAAAAATGCGGAATGATAACGCCTGTTCCCGGAGGAGTCGGTCCGATGACAATTGCAATGCTGCTTCGTAATACTCTTGATTCAGCAAAAGGAGTCGTTTATGAAAGATAAATATTTTGAGATAAGGATTTCCTTCGGCAAGTCTAACTATGAAGAGATAATGAATCAGCTATACATGGAAGGCGTTGAAAATATTCTCGAAGAGAACGGACAGATAATATTAAACATGCCGGAAGATGCAAAGGAGGAATTGGATTCACTGATCAAAACACTTGTCTTAAGCGGATCAGTTAAGAAGAAAGATATAACTTCGGAACTGCTTGAAAATAAAAACTGGAATCATGAATGGGAAAGATCAGTCGAACCTGTTTACATCAGTGATAAAATGATTATCTATCCTTCCTGGAAAAAAGACGAACTGAAGGATCATGAAGGAAAGATCCTTATTGAGATCGACCCGAAAATGTCATTCGGGACAGGACACAACGAAACGACACAGCTAGTGCTTGAACTAATGTCCGAATATCTGGAAGGCAGCGAGCAATATTTATTTGACTTCGGCTGCGGCACAGGTATACTTTCCATTGCGGGAATTAAATTAGGTGTGAAAAAAGCTCTCGCTGTTGATATTGATGCAGACTCAATTGCCAACGCAAAGGAATATGCGAAAATAAACAATGTTCACAAAAATATTAAATTCGTAAATGGAAGCCTCGAAGCAGGCGGAGATGAAATTTACGATATTGTCTGCGCAAATATTATCAGAAGCGTTATCCTTGAAAATATCGAAAGAATTTCCGGTATGATGAAAAAAGGAAGCAAACTTTTTCTGTCGGGAATACTTATCAGCGAAGATCAGGATATACTTGAACATCTTGTTCAGTATGATTTTGAAATCATTGACATGCAGGTCAGCTCAGAATGGATAGGTATTTATGCAGTCAGAGTTTAAAAATATATTTTCTGTGATTGACCTCGGAACAAACACCTGCCTCCTTCTTATTGCTTCCCTTAGTAACGGTAAACCTGAAAAAATATTTGAGGCGCAGGAGATACCGCGTCTCGGTAAAGATCTTTATATAACCGGAAAAATATCCGGGGAAAGTTTTAAAACAACAGCAGATATTTTCAGCATGTACAAATCATTATCCCAAAGTTACGGTGCCGGAAAAATTTATGCATTCGGAACAAGCGCTATGCGGGATGCCTCAAACAGCAGAGAGTTTGCAGCATTTATAAAATCCAGGACAGGTATTGAAATAAAAATTATTTCCGGAAATGACGAAGCGCGTTACTCTTATGAAGGTGCTGTTTACGATCTCAATGGAAATAAAGAATATGCAGTGATAGACATAGGCGGAGGAAGCACGGAGATATCATGGAAGGAGTCCGGAATTCTGATGAACATCAGTTTCAATGCCGGATCGGTAAGACTTTATGAAAATTTTTTCAGCAACGAATATGACATTCCTTTAATAACAGAGGAAAGTCTGCAGAAAGCCCGGAACGATATTAAAAAAGTATTTGAGAATTATGACGGATCGATGCTGAAAGGGAAAACACTAGCAGGAGTTGCAGGAACGCTGACAACCTTGTCGGCTTTAATTAACGGTTTAAAGGAGTTTGACGAAAATATTATTCATAAAGATGTTTTAAAAAGAGAGGACATAATCAATGTCCTGAACAAACTCCTGAAAATGAACAATGAAGAAAGATCGGGTCTCGGAAGTTATATGAAAGGCAGAAGCGATGTGATAATAAGCGGAATACTTATTCTGCTGGAAATTATGAACCATTTCTCACTTGAAGAAATAATTGTTTCGGCAAAAGGTCTGAGGTACGGATTGATGCTGAATTTGAATGAATTTAATTAGTAATATTTTTATTATATTTGCTTACCAATTAAAAATAATATGATAAAAGAATTTAAAGAGTTCATCTCTAAAGGTAACGCTCTTGATCTGGCTATTGGTGTGATAATAGGCGGAGCATTCGGGGCAATTGTAGGATCAGTAGTAGCTGATCTGCTGATGCCTGTAATCGGAATTATAATAGGCGGAATTAATTTCAGCGGGTTGTCTGTAACAATAGGCAGCGCTGTGATAACTTACGGGAAATTCATTCAGGCGGTAATAAATTTTCTGATCATTGCATTTGTGCTGTTTCTGATTGTAAAGGGAATAAACAGTATACGCAAGAAAGAAGAAGCAGCTCCTGCCGAACCGCCGAAAGAAGAAATTCTTCTTACTGAAATAAGGGATCTGTTAAAAGCCGGGAAATAAATTGTAATTAAAATAGGGTTTATATACAATTTTGAATTACTTATTTTTGCATAACAAAATGTAAAAAAAATCAAGTGATGGCTAAATTCGTATCAAATAAGAATGAAACTATAAGATTATTTAAAAACCCTTTTCTGGAGTATTTTTCACATATACATCCGGCAACTCCTTTGTTTGTCTTTATTCCCGTAATTATTGTTACGGCATATATGGGTTCTCTGGAATTATCCTTTATCTCATCCGTCTTTAGTTTTCTTAGCGGGATCCTTCTCTGGACACTGATGGAGTATGTGATTCACAGATGGGCTTTCCACTATGAACCGAAATCCGAAACAGGAAAAAGGGTTCATTTTCTCGTGCATGGTATTCATCACGATTATCCGAGGGACGCTACAAGACTTGTCATGCCTCTGCTTGTCAGCATTCCGCTTGCAACGCTTTTCTTTTTCACTTTTAAGTTTTTGTTCGGTCCGTATTATCTTTTAATATTCTCAGGATTTGTTCTGGGATATGTCGCCTATGATACTATTCATTACGCTACACATCATTTTAAAATGAACAGTAAGATAGGTAAGTTCCTTAAGACATATCATCTGAAACATCATTACGGAGACGACCATACGGCATACGGAGTAAGCAATCCTTTATGGGATTATGTTCTCGGCACGGTTCCGGATCATGTAAAAGAGAAAAATGTTTCCGAACTTGCTGATTCAAAGAAATAGGGTTTTTATTTAAAATTTATCTGCCCCTTTTTATTTTTCCTTCAGAGGAAATTGGAAAGGGGTTTTGTTTTTTACTTATGATTTTAATTAAAATTTTTAAAAATCCGTTTTATGGAAAATAATTTATTTGAAATACCGGCCGGGCTGAATAAAAAGTTTGAATTATTTCAGCCGTTATATTCCGGTGAAACAATTGAAATAGAAAGGATCATCTCTGAAGGTCACGCAACTCCTGAGGGCAGTTGGCTCGAACAGGAAAGGAACGAATGGGTAATTCTGATCACTGGAAATGCGGTGATTTCTTTTTCAGACGGAAGAGATTTTGTTCTAAATGCAGGTGATCATTTATTCATACCTGCAGGAGTAAGGCACAGAGTTGAAAAGACATCCTCAGAACCAAAGTGCATCTGGCTTGCTGTGCATTTCTGAAACTTTTTAAGTCCTGTAACCTCTGCCTCAAAGGCTCGAAGGCTCAAAGTGGTTTGTATTAAATTATTTTTCTTTGAGTCTTAGAGACTTAGAGGCATTCCCATTGTTTTCGGACAGTCTGTTCCTGGCGGGAATCTATTAAGTAAAAAACACATCCAAACTTTTCTTATTTGAAATTTGAAATTTGAAATTTGAAATTTACTTAACCAGCGACATTTTTTTTGTCTGAACAAAATTCCCTGCGGTCAGCTTATAAAAATATATTCCGCTGGCATACCCACTTGCGTCAAACTCAACCGAAAAATTTCCCGCATCCTGTTTTTCATTTACTAAAACAGCGACTTCATTCCCAAGCACATCATACACAACCAGCTTCGCAAAACTATTAAATTGCAACTCGTAACTAATAACTGTTCTTGGGTTGAACGGATTCGGAAAATTCTGAGATAGACTGTATCTCAATGGCAGAGAAGCGCTTGTCTGACTGACCGAAGTAGGAATGTCCCTGTAATCGACAACTCTGAAATTATCAAAATAAAATCCGTCTCCGGGTACGCCGCCGTCAGTGAAATGAGTGAACCGGATCTTTATCCTCTGACCGATGAAAGCATTCAGATTTATCTGTTCATTACGCCAGTGTTTTATGTCAGTGAAAGAAGGCTGTCCTGAAACCACCCTTGTGTTTCTGCCGTTCATACTTGTCCATGTACTGCCGAAATTCGAGCTTACCTGTATCCTTGAATAATCAAATGTAACTTCATCAGCCCATTTAGCCGTGAATTCAATTCTCGGATTATTTACGCCTGTCAGATCAATTGTATCAAGAAGCATAAATGTATTATTTGTATTGTCCGCGGAATTCCCGTAACGCGAATCTGCGAAATTCTTATTACCCGATACCGGATCTATGAAAGTCGTATCCCACGCCACGCCTGTTCCGGCTGTAGTCCAGTGCGATCTTCCGTTTTCGGCATTGTCGGAAAACAAAGTTACGGTTTTTCCAACAGTGATTTTAATTGTATCAAACGAAGTCTGTATCCCTTCCTGTTTTACGGAAATAAAATAATTCATCTCATCCATATAATTTGCAGCGGAAGTTAATCTGAATTTTACGGCATTTGAAATATTGTATTTCGACTGTCTTGCAGGAATGCTGTCATAATTTATGATTGTATTCAGGGGAACGGCATTGGGATAATTCGTAGTCACTTCAACGGTAACATTTTTTGCAGTCTGTGAAAGACCTCTGTTCTTAAGTCCGATCTCAAGCGAAAGTGTGTCATTTCTCTGAACGTATCCGCTGCCAGGTATTCTGTAATTCTGAAAATCCGTAAAAGCGCCTGCCACCCATGAGAGATATTTCATCGCATAGACATTCTCGCTTGCTACGGGAATGATCTGAGATTGTGAATTCCAGAAACCTGTGCCTCCTACTTCAGGCGTCCAGGCGTAGGTCCCGACTGAATGCATGTAATCTCTTGTAGTTCCGCTTGAATAATAATTCAGCATTTCAGATACAGTTCCGTAAGTGTAATTATTCGATGAAGCGAAATCAGATGAGAACTCTGAATAGATCTCATAGTTAATAGCAGAATCGTTATAACCGTAAGGATTGAGATATCTTCCGGCAACAGAATGCATAGAAAAAGAGATCTTAGGTCTTATCTGCTGAACGAAATTAATCACTGCCTGCGCTTCCGGCTCCGACGTTGCAACAGGTCCGCGGTAAGTTTCCGAGCACGGATCACTGCTTGAGCCGGTGTTATCTCCCCAGCCGTAAGGATAATTTCTGTTCAGGTCCACTCCAAAGCATGAGCCGTTATTCCTTCTGTTCTTTCTCCAGCTTCCCCCGCCGTTCGGATTTGTAGTCTGATTGTAAACATAACCGTCTGCATTAACAACCGGCACGAAAAATATCTCCCGGTTATTTAGCAGATATGTTACTTCGGGATTGGTTCCGTAATTCTCAAGCAGGTAATACATAAAATAAATTGCGCATGCCATTGCCTGCGGTTCGCGGGCATGATGAAGCGCGTCAAAATATACAGAAGGTTCGGTTGAGGATTCATTGACGTCAGGATTATCAGAGATCTTTACAGCCCATATAGTTCGGTTCTCAGCCGTTGTCCCAATATTCTGCTTTACGGAAATGAGATTGGGATATACAAGCCTCATGGAGTCAAGCTTCTGTACAACTTCATTGTATGTATAAAATCCTCCCATGCTGCCGAAAGAAAATCCTGTAACATTATCCGTATTCATTATCTCAAAACTTTTCTGCAGTTCGTTTATGGAAGGAGCTCTTTTTCCGGCGTAATATTTTCCGACGTCCGGAATGACAACGTCATAGTTCAGACCGGTATTCTTAAGTCTCGCCAGTTCCTCCTGATTTATAACGAGTGTAATGCCTGTTGAAATATTGCCTGAGTAATGTTCAACGGTAATGTCATTCTGCTGTAAAAGCTGTATGTCGTTTTTTGAGGTAATATTAATTTTTACTTCAGTGTATGTGGAAAGAGGATCCGAGTCTGAAATATTTTCCGCGGAGCTTTTGAAATCCGCAGATAATAGAATAATGAATATTGCTGATATCAGAGCAGGTAATAATATGTATTTCATATTAAAATTAATTTTAAGAACTTTTTCAAAATTCAGTTTCAGGCTTTAAGGTAATAATATTAGTATCAATTTTAAATCAATAAAATGAAGACAGATCCAAAGGAAAGATTCTCAGACAGAGTTGGGAATTATGTGAAATACCGTCCGCATTATCCCGATGCGCTGATTAATTTCATGAAGGAAGGGTGCGGTCTGAAGCAGAGCAGTATAATTGCCGACATAGGTTCTGGTACCGGAATTTCTTCGGAGCTGTTTGTAAATAACGGTAATACTGTTTATGCGATCGAGCCGAATATAGAAATGAGAACCGCGGCAGAAAAGCTTTTTGCATCCGAGAAAAATTTTATCAGCATAAATGCTCCGGCGGAAAATACCGGACTGGGAGAGAAATCCGTTGACTTCATTATCGCAGGTCAGGCTTTTCACTGGTTTGATCTAAAGAAATGCAGACCTGAATTTCAAAGGATCCTGAGAGATAACGGACAGTTGTTCATAATATGGAATTCCAGGATTTACCGTGAAGGATTTATGAATGATTATGATGAATTTCTCTTAAAGTTCGGAACCGACTATGAAAAAGTAAATCACGAAAACGTGAATGAGGATGTTATTAAGAATTTTTTCAATCCGGAAGAAATATCAGTGAAAAGTTTTTATAACTTTCAGGATTTTGATTATGAAGGTCTCAAAGGCAGGGTGCTTTCGAGTTCATACATGCCGAATGAAAATGATCCCGTCTGCGCTGAAATGCTGAAAGCTCTGGAAAAGTTATTTGATAAATATCAGTCGGACGGAAAGGTAAAAATGGAATACGACACTATTGTGTACTATGGTCGATTGTAAATTGTAAAGTAGAGATTATTTTCAGGAAAAGATTTGATGGTAGCTGTAACAGTTTTTATTAGAATCCGATATTAATAGTACAGAATTTGATTCCTACGTTTTAATGCAAAGATAATTTGTTTTCTGAGTTCAGTAAAATTATTTTTACAGAAAAAACAAAATGAGTTCGCTTATAATTATCATTTCAATATTAATTCCCATTAATATATTTGCTGGATGGATAAAACAGAACACTCCTGTAACTGCAAATCTTTATTCGATAAATTCGAATCACGGCAATAATAACATTGCATGGACGTGCGGTGAAAACGGAGTTATACTTTATACTTCAAACGGCGGCAGCAGCTGGATTCAGCAGAACAGCGGAACGACGGCCGATCTGTTCGCGATTGTATTCATGGAAATCTCCGGCAGTCCGGTCTTTGCCTGCGGGGAAAACGGGACTATGCTTTACTCGACTAACAGCGGTACAGAATGGAATCCCATCAGCTTGAATACTGATAAAACTCTGCGGGATATATCGGATTTCGGATTTGTTGCAGTCGGTGACAGCGGAGTGATTTTTAAAAGCACGGATAATGGTCTGAACTGGTTTTCAGTCAGCAGTCCCGTTACGGAAAATCTTTACGGAGTTTCGGGTTCATTCGGATATTATGCAGTCGGAAAAAACGGCACAGTGATCAGCGGTATCAATCTCGGACAGTCCTGGAGTATTATGAATTCAGGATTATCGGATGATCTTTACGGCGTACCTCTTTTCGGCGCAAGAGACATTGCAGTCGGAGCGAACGGAGTTATTCTGCGGAGTACAAATTCCGGTGCAAACTGGTTTACTCAGAACAGCTTTACTTCGCAAAATATCAGATCGGTTGAATATTCAATTAACAACACCAGCAAGGTTTACTGCGCAGGCGACAGCGGACTTATTCTGAAGACTACTGACGGCGGTAATACATGGGGGAGACAGATAAGCGGCACTTCCGAAGATCTGCATTCAGTATTTTTTTATCTGAATGACAACAGCGGATATGCATGCGGAGATAATGGGACTATTCTCAGAACGACAGACGGCGGGGGAGTCATTACAAATATTTCAAATGTGAGTTCTGAAATATCGGATGATTATACTCTCTCCCAGAATTATCCGAATCCGTTTAATCCAAAGACAGTTATTAGTTACGAGTTACGAGTTACGGGTTTTGCAAAGTTAATTGTGTATGACGTGCTGGGGAATGAAGTAGAAGAATTAGTGAATGAAAAAAAGAATGCGGGTTCATATTCCGTTGAATTCGACGGCAGTGGTTTTGCGAGCGGTGTGTATTTTTATTCGCTGAATATTGACGGAAAAAATTATTACACAAAGCGTATGGTATTTTTGAAATAATTACAAACTTCTAGCGAGCGAAGCGAAGCTATCTAAATTACAAATTTCAAAAAAATAAATTAAAAATTGAAATAGCTTGTTTCTCTTTGACATATTTTCCGGATTCACAAAATTCTCAGTCATGAAATAAATTCATATAAATATAATCATTCCTGCATAGTCACTGTCATTTCCGCACACTCCAGACTGCCCGAAAACGTCATTTTTGCCTCAAAGGCTCTAAGACTCCAAGACAAATACCTTTAAAAAAAATCTCCTTTGAGCCTTCGAGTCATTGAGGCAGGTTTAAATAATTTGTATTCGGACAGAGTTCTCCCGGGGGAATCTACGAACAAACTGTTCAGCAAAATATTTTTTTGTAATAGCTAAACCGCAGACTCCAAGACAAATACTTTATAAAAAAATCTCCTTTGTGCCTTCGAGTCTTTGAGGCAGGTTTAAATAATTTAGCTAATCCGCAGATTCCGAAGATTAAGTGACTCTGAGGAGACAGTTATAAGTTTTTCCTTTGAGTCTTTGAGTCTTAGAGTCTTAGAGGTTACGAGCTGATCAGTCTGTCGAAGCAAGTCTCTCAGCCCTGTCTGCAGTTTTCAGCTTGTCTATGATCTCATCGAGATCACCTTCCATTATTTCGGATAGATTATACATTGTGAGTCCGATGCGGTGATCGGTAAGCCTGTTCTGCGGGAAATTGTAAGTCCTGATCTTATCGCTTCTGTCGCCGGATTTGATCATGTTCTTCCTCTGCGAGGAAAGTTCTTTGTCTCTTTTTTCGAGTTCAAGTTCATACAGTCTGGACCTTAAAACTTTCATAGCGCTGAGTTTATTTTTAAGCTGTGATCTTTCATCCTGACACTGCACCACTATATTTGTAGGAATGTGAGTGATACGGATTGCAGTTTCGACTTTGTTTACATTCTGACCGCCGGCGCCGCCTGAACGGAAGACGTCTATCTTAAGATCATTCTCATTCAGAACAATATCAAAATCCTCTGCTTCGGGAAACACGGCTACTGAAGCTGCTGAAGTATGGACTCTGCCTTTGGCTTCAGTTTCAGGAATTCTCTGAACCCTGTGAACTCCGCTTTCATATTTCAGGTCGCCGTAAATATTTTTTCCGCTGACGCTCAGCACTACTTCCTTAATTCCTCCGGGGTTGGATGAATCATTAAAATCAATTGTTTCGACTTTCCATCTCTTCTTTTCAAAATATCTTGTGTACATTCTGTAAATATCCGCGGCAAACAGCGAAGCTTCATCTCCGCCTGTGCCTGCGCGTATTTCAATGATGACATTCTTACTGTCAGCAGGATCTTCGGGAATGAGCAGTTCCTTGACTTCGGATTCAAGTTCCGACAGTCTGTTTTCAAGAATTTCCTGTTCCTGTCTGGCAAGTTCTTTCATTTCCTGATCGGAAGTTTCATAAAGAAGCTGTTTGTTTTCCTCAAGCTCTTTTTTGGTCTGCAGGAAATTATCGTAAGCTTTTACAATATCTTCTATATCGGAAAATTCCTTTGATAGCTTAATGATCTCATTCTGGTCACCTGCAATAGCCGGATCAGAGAGAAGCCCTGAAATTTCCTGGTAACGTGATTTAACTTTTTCTAATTTATCAAACATGTTGAATCAGCGGAATCATATCTGCTGAGTAAGGGTATTTAAACGGATTAATAAATTTCTTTTTCCTTAAGAAAATTAATGTTCTCTTCTTTTCCGATATAATTCATTATAAGAATTCCGAAAACAAAACTCACGACATTCCCGGTGAGAATGGTAATGATCTGAAAAACGGATGCTGTCTGAATAGTCGAATAAGTTCCTTTCTGATTCAGCGTATTAAGTTTGTTGTAAGCAATAAAATCCATTATACTGCTGATGATATTGATAACAGGAAGAAAGCCCATCAGGCATCCGAGACCGCAGGTAAAAGCCCCGCCGATAACCGTGGATGTTCCCCATCCGAGAAAACCGAGAATATTGATTATAGCTGAAACAAGAAAAAAAGTTTTTGCAGATTGTAAGTCACTTGTCATAATTTATTGGTTTAATTTAATTTACGATACGTAACCTATTGCAAAATAGTTTATAACATAAAAATAAAAAAGCAATCAACTTTTTTAAAAGAAGATTGCCTTTTTAAAAAAAACTGAAGATAATTATTTCACAAGATTAAATTTCTCTCCGTACTGACCGATCAGCGGCAGGGGTTTAACCTGACCGTTGGCGGCGTTCATAATTCCCATAATAAGGAAAACCACCCACGGAATATAAAGGACAAGACCTATACCGCATGTAATGGTGCCAATGATGCCGGCGGCAATATTTAAAAGCAGCAACACAATCGACTGTTCGGTGTGATACATCACGAACTTATTCTTCTTCATATCGTCCATAAGAAGAGGAATAAAAAAAATCAGGTAAGAAATAATTGCCATTGTCTTGCCTGACTGGATCTCTTCCTGAGTAATATCTAAATTTCGTACAGTTTCAGACATATGTTTCTCCTTTCAATAGTTAGTAATTTTTTTAAAATGAAAAACCGGTTCCGGATATCTATCTGAAAATCGCTTTTATGCTTCCCCAGGTGCTTCTTACTCCGGATACTGTATGAGTCACTGTGATATGATTTGTGTAAGTATAATTTCCGTTAGCTTCTATGCATTTGAGTCTGTAGTAATAAAGTTCTGAAGTCCTGCCGTTAAGAATATCCACAGAATTATCCTGATAAGAATAGTATGAATTATTACCAGTTGCGTCTTTATAATTCATGAATAAAAAATTATCCGGTGAGTCAGCGCTTCTTTCTATTTCGAACTTAACAGTTCCTCCTTCATCTCCTGTCTTCCATTCTACAAGAACACCGCTTGCATTGTCTCTTGCAGTAAAATACTGAAGAGTCACGGCTGCATACAGCAGACCAGATGTTAAAACAAGCAGAAGTAAAAATTTTATTTGTAGAAATTTTTTCATGATTTAATCAAATATAAACCCTATAATACTGAATTTCAAGTTTTAATTATAAGGATATTTTAAAAATTATTCCTGAATAAAATGGATTTCACGGTTTCTTAAAAAATATTAACCGGGAATATCCTTCCGGTTAATGTTTAAATTTGACAGAAAGCTCTGAATTCATAAAGTTCTTCATATAATTTTAAGCAAAAATTTATTAAATTACATAATTATCAATTATATTTTAATTTCAGCGCATAATCTAACTATTTCCAGCGTTTTAGTATAATTAATAATTACATTTTATAAACCAATCAAAACTTAAGGAGTTAATTTAATTTAATGAAAAAAATCGGAATATTATTCGGAATGGAAAATACCTTTCCGCAGGCATTCGTTGACAGAGTGAACGAAAAGAATGAAGACGGGATCATTGCAGAATTTGTATCGCTGGACAAGGTAGTTCAGGGAGAATCCTGCGGATACGATGTAATAATTGACAGAATTTCACAGGATGTACCATTTTACAGGGGATTTCTGAAAAATGAAGCGATCACAGGAACTGCCGTGATCAATAATCCATTCTGGTGGGCTGCAGATGATAAATTCTTCAACAACGCACTGGCAACAAAAGTAGGTGTGCCTGTTCCAAATACAGTATTGCTTCCATCCAATAAGGTTCCTCCGGACACATCTGAAATGTCATTCAGAAATCTGGCTTTCCCTCTGGACTGGGAAGGAATTTTCAATTACATAAAATTTCCGGCTTATTTCAAGCCATACTCCGGCGGCGGATGGAAAAGCGTTTATAAAGTCGAGGATCCTGCGGATTTTTTCAGTAAATATAATGAGACCGAACAGCTTGTAATGATGCTGCAGGAAGAGATTACATTTGATCTTTATTTCAGATGTTATTGTATTGACAGACAGGATGTTCTGATAATGCCTTATGAACCGAGAAATCCGCACCACCTTAGATATGTATCAAACGCAGGTCCGGCTGAGCAGAAGCTCCTTGATCTGATTAAAGAATATACGCTCAGACTGAACAATGCTCTTGGTTATGATTTCAACACGGTTGAATTCGCAGTCAGAGACGGCGTGCCATATGCAATAGATTTCTGCAATCCTGCTCCGGACGCTGATGTGAACTCAGTCGGTCAGGAAAATTTTGACTGGGTTGTTGAAGCAGCCGCGAACATGGCAATCAGAAGAGCAAAGAATCACAAAACCGGAATGAATAATCTTACATGGGGAACGTTCGTGAAACAGTTTTCCAATGATCTTTCACTGTCAAACGGCGAAGCTTCTTCAAAAGCCGGTAAAGCAAAAGCTAAAAAGATTAAATCTTAACATCCTATTACAGGAAAAATTATTATAACAGACGAAAAATACACGCTGGGGATTGAAGAGGAATTTCAGATAATTGATCCCGTTTCAAGGGAGCTTCAGTCCCATGTTCATTCAATATTTGAAGAAGGAAAGCATCTGTTAAAAGAGAACTTCAAACCGGAAATGCATGCTTCGGTTATTGAGACCGGTACTAATATTTGCAGGAACATAAAGGAAGCGAGAGCTGAAGTTACAGGTTTAAGAAATTCCCTTGCCATTCTTGCCGATCATTACGGACTGAGAATAGCGGCGGCGGGAACGCATCCTTTTTCACACTGGCGTGATCAGGAAATTACGGATCACCCCAGATATAAGGAAATTATAAATGAAATGCAGGACGCTGCAAGAGCCAATCTCATCTTCGGCATGCACGTTCACGTGGGAATTGCTAACAGAGAAATAGGCATTCAGATAATGAATGCTGCAAGATATTTCCTTCCTCACATATTTGCATTATCCACAAACTCACCTTTCTGGCTCGGCAGAGATACCGGATTTAAATCCTACAGGGTAAAGGTATTCGATAAATTTCCAAGAACAGGAATTCCTGATTCTTTCAGGAGTCTTGCCGAGTATGACAGTTTCATAAACCTGCTGATCAAAACAAACTGTATCGATAACGCAAAAAAAGTCTGGTGGGACATCAGGACACATCCATTTTTCAATACACTTGAATTCAGGATCTGTGATGTTCAGCTGAGAGTGGATGAGACAATTGCCCTTGCCGCGCTGATACAGGCTGTGGTCGTGAAGCTTCACAAGCTCATTCAGCAGAATCTCGGATTCAGACTTTACAGACGCGCTCTCATGATGGAAAACAAATGGAGAGCCGCAAGATACGGGATCAGCGGTAAGCTTATTGATTTCGGAAAACAGGAGGAAGTGCCTTTCATTGAACTCGCCAAGGAGCTGCTTGAATTCATAGATGATGTAGTGGACGAGCTCGGAAGCCGTGAAGAGATAAATTATATTTTCAGAATGATGGAAAACGGAACAGGCGCAGACAGACAGCTTAAAGTATTCAAGGAAACAAACGGTGATTTCAACAAGCTTGTGGATTATATAATTGATGAAACGAATGCCGGACTCGATTATAAACCATCTAAAATAATTCCGAAGGAAGAAAGAATAAAAACAACCAAGAAAAATACTTCAGAAAATAATAAAACAACTTTGTAATGAAAAATTCTTTTATCACTGATATTGCATTTGACAAGGAACTGTCCGAAGGTGCAAAAAACGCAATTAATGTATGTCTCAGACTTAAACCTGACGAACGGATCACTATTATCACGGATAATGATACGCTTGAGATAGCAGTCGCTCTTGTAAACGAAATAAAAAAAGTAGGATCTGAGTTCAGCATTTTTGTAATTGAGGATTATACCGCAAGACCTTCACCTAATATGCCTCAGGAAATCCTTGATGATCTTGCAAAATCACAGGTAAGCATATTCTGCGCGCAGGCGCAGACAGGCGAGCTCAGTATGCGCATTCAGATGACTTCCGTAGTTAATACCCATAAGATACGTCATGCTCACATGGTGAATATCAACAAACAGATAATGCTCGAAGGAATGAGAGCCGACTTCCTTGCAATTGATGATCTTAGTCAGAGACTCATAACACTTGCAAGAAAGGCAAGATATATTAAAGCCAGATCTGATGCAGGCACGGACATTGTGGCAGAATTTACACACAAGCTCAACTGGCTTAAAACCAGCGGAATAATCTCAATTGACAAATGGGGAAATCTTCCAGGCGGTGAAATATTTACTTCGCCTCTGAATGTAGAAGGTCTGTTCGTTGTTGACGGAGTAGTAGGTGACTATCTCTGTCAGAAATACGGTGACCTGAAAAACAATCCCGTATATATTGAAATAGAAGATTCAAGGATCAAGAACATGACGTGCAGGAATACGGCTCTGCTTGATGAACTGACTGCATATACTATGACAGATGAAAACAGCAACAGAGTCGGTGAATTTGCAATCGGAACAAATATCGGAATCAGTAAAGTGATCGGTCACATTCTTCAGGATGAGAAATTACCGAGCATTCACATGGCATTCGGGCATCCTTATTCCGAGCACACAGGCGCTGACTGGGTTTCCACCACTCACATTGACTGTGTAGGAATTGATATTAACATCTGGCTTGAAGAAAATCAGGTAATGGAAAAGGGAAAATTCCTGATCTGATAAACTGATATTTTCCGCCCGGCATATAATTTTATTTAATATTCTTCAGTAAAGAATTTGATAAAAACTCTCAGAGATAAGTATAACTCGGAATTCAGAGAAGAGAATTATAACTCTCTTATCAATGACCTTAATTCTCTTTTCAATAAAAAGATAGATTTCAAAATTGCTGAAACACCTATATTCATTCCTGATGATCTGCTGAAAGAAATTCTGAATGCTTCTGAAGAACTCACAGCAATTTTACAGACAAATGAATTCAAAGAATATTCAAAGAAAGCCCTTCCCGACAATCTTGCAGTTCCTAATGAAGATGAACATCCTTCGCTCCTTGCCCTTGACTTTGCAGTATGCAGGGACGAAAACGGAAAACTTATTCCGCAGCTGATTGAGCTTCAGGGCTTCGCTTCACTTTACTGTTATCAGGAACTGCTTAACAGGAAAATGAGAAAACATTTCGATATACCTGAAGGATACACCAGTCATTTCAGCGGACTCGATCACGAGGGTTATGTAAAAATACTCAGGGAAACAATTGTCGGTGATACGGATCCTGAAAATGTCATACTTCTGGATATTGAACCGGAAAAGCAGAAGACATTCATAGATTTTCTCTGCACAGAAGCAACGCTCGGAGTAAAATATGTCTGCCTTACAAAGATCATCAAAGAAGGGAGAAAATTATTCTACGAGTATGACGGCAGGAAAATCCCGATAGAAAAAATTTACAACAGGGTAATACATGATGAACTCGTCAGACGAAAGGATATAAAATATAATTTCAGGTTCACCGAAGAACTTGACGTGAAATGGATAGCTCACCCGAACTGGTTTTTCAAGATCAGCAAATATTCGCTTCCGTTCTTTAAAAGCAGATATGTTCCTGAAACAAAATTTCTCAGCGATTACAAAGAATTTCCCGATGATCCGGAAAATTACATCCTGAAACCTTTGTATTCCTTTGCAGGCGTCGGAGTTATTTTTGATGTAACAAAGGAAATCCTCGAATCAATTGAAGACAGATCAAATTTCATTCTTCAGAAAAAAATCGAATACGCGCCGGTAATAGAGACTCCGGACATTCCCGCTAAAGCTGAACTCAGACTGCTGTATGTCTGGAATGACAAACCACTGCTTGTAAATAATCTGGTCAGATTGAGCAAAGGCAAAATGATGGGAGTTGACTTTAACAAGGAAAAAACCTGGGTCGGCTCAAGCGTCGCATACTTCAGAAAGTAATACCCTTAAATTTTTTTCACACACATTCTCAGGTTATCCGTTCTTCATACCGTATGTTTTTAATTTTCCCCATCAATAAAGTTCGGTCCGATTTTCATATATTGTTTTAATTTGAAACGTTAAATCAAATTAACGGCAATAATATACTTCATTATCAGGTTAATAAAATTATCTGTATCTGCGCTGTTCATTATGTTTTTTAAATCCTTTTTCGGATGTAATACGAAGATGAATAAGGAAAATACAAATACGGGAGGCTTTAAAAATACAAATGACCAGATCAATGAAAAGAGTCCTAACAGATATGACCTCTGACGGAATTTTTCAGACAATATTCCGTATTCCTCCTTTAAAGTTTCAATCTTAATAATTACATTTTATAAAAAAAGTCATGAAGAATACAATATCAATTTTTACACTTCTGTTTTTGATTGTAAATTTTCAAAACGTCAGTTCACAGCAGAGAGGTCTTCAGTTCGGAGAAATCATGTGGCAGATAACTGTCCCGGATAATCCAGGCACGACCTCACAGGATAAGCAGATAAGAAGTCTCAAGCAGATACCTGATGTAAACGGCGATAACGTAAATGACGTAGTAGTTGCAACTGAAAACTACTGGACTCTGTGTTACAGCGGGATTGACGGCGCTCTTCTCTGGCAGTACAGTACGCATTTCGGAATGATAAATACAGGTTCTGTGGACTGGGAAGATGCAATGGAAATTGCCGATGTCAACAATGACGGAATATATGATGTTGTGATCGGATGCGGGGGCGGAAATGAAATGGTTTATGCTCTGAACGGATCCGGCGGTAACGTTCTCTGGTCATACGGAAATTCAACTACTACGAATGACGGTGATATAGAAAGTGTCAGCATCAGATATGACTATAACGGAGACGGAATTAAGGATGTACTCGTTGCTGCCAGTGGAACTTCAACAGGAGGAAGGCACGCAGCAATTTGTCTAAATGCATTGAACGGCGAAGTTATTTTTTACAGGACACAGCCGCAGCCGTATACTGATGATATTGTTGCCGCAGAATGGGGCGGCGCGATTGGCGTTAACAATAACGGATCTCCTTATGGAGTCAACGGTTTTGATACAACCGGAAATGCTGTCTGGTCTTACAATGCGTCAGGAAATATCTGGAGTCTGAAGGAAATCCCCGATATTAACAGTGACGGTAAAAAAGATATCATTGGACTCGGCGGATTCAGCGGGGGAATATTTGCTGTTTCCGGCGCAAGCGGAGTACAGATCTGGGCTCAGAATCTCGGTTCAAGCAACAACGGCAAAATAACAATTCTTGATGATGCGAACGGAAACGGATTTGCTGACTTTACACTGTCTGCTCCCCAGTCGGCATTCAGAATTGATACAAAAACCGGCAATACGATTTGGTCCAATCCTATCGGATCTTCGTATCTCAGAGGAATTGACAATATCGGAGATGTAACGGGAGATAATATTGACGACATCGTAATTGCAACTCAGCTTCCTCCGAGACTTCTGGTACTGAACGGATTCACAGGTGAAATACTATTTGATTATTCTTTCGGTTCCACGCTTACTCAGAGAGGGGACAGAACGGCGGTATTAAACGATGTTGATACTAACGGCGTAAATGAATTCCTCGGCGGAAACAGAGAGGGAAGAGTGATATGCTTTTACGGCGGGAACGGAACGGTGACTTCCGTGCAGCAGATTTCCGGAACTCTGCCGGAAGGATATGAACTTTATCAGAATTATCCTAATCCATTTAATCCTAATACCATTATAAAATTTAATATTCCTGAAAAAGATTTTGTAAGTCTTAAAGTTTTTGACGCTCTTGGAAGAATTGTAAATGAGCGGGTTAATTCTGTACAGGATCAGGGTTTACATTCAGTGTCGTTTGATGGAAGCGGATTATCCGGAGGAGTTTATTACTATGTACTTGAAACACCGCAATTCAGAATGACAAAAAGCATGATACTTTTAAAGTAATTTTCTTTATTGAAATTGATACATGTATTTAAAAAAGAGTATCTCAGGAAATTCATATAAACGGTCAATAATATTTTCAATTATTATTAAATCATTTAACCATCATGATAAAAGTAAAAAGGATTTACGAAAGCTCTTCGCCTGAAGACGGATTCAGAATCCTTGTTGACAGATTATGGCCGAGAGGTCTTACAAAAGAGAAAGCGGATTTAGATCTGTGGCTGAAGGAAATTGCTCCGGGAAATGATTTAAGGAAATGGTATAATCATGATCCGGGAAAATGGGAATCCTTTAAGGAAAAATATAAAAACGAATTAAAAAATAAGAAGGATCTCTTACGCCAAATTGAAAAGCTCGAAAAAGAAAAAGGATGCATAACACTGTTGTATTCCTCAAAAGAATTAAAGTACAATAATGCAGCCGCACTTAAAGGTTTTCTCAGTTAAATAATTAAATCTGTATACCAAGGGGTCTCGCAATGAAATATTTTTCTGATAAGGTAATAGAATTTAACGGAAATTTAAAGATCAGTTGCCCACTTCCACAGGGTGTTGATTCAATGAATCCGTTTAAACTAAAACCAGCAGCTGAAGCTTCTTCACTGTTTTACCAAAAGTATTACAGGGATAACAATCAGAGATATTTTATTGCAGGAATCAATCCCGGAAGATTCGGGGCAGGCGTAACAGGCATTCCGTTTACAGATACAAAAAGATTAAAAAAAATATGCAGTCTTTCATTCAGCGGATCTGAAACGCATGAACCCTCTTCGGTTTTTATCTATGATGTGATTGGAAAATCCGGAGGTCCCGAAAAATTCTATTCAAAATTTTACATCAACTCCGTATGTCCTCTCGGTTTTACAATGAGAACTGAAAAAGGCAGGGAAATAAATTACAACTATTATGATGATCCGGAACTGGTAAAATCCGTTTACCCATTCATAATAAGTTCAATCAGAAAACAGATTTCATTTGGTCTGAGTAAAAGGGTTTGTTTTTGTCTCGGCACAGGAAAGAATTACAGATTCCTGAACGATTTAAACAGCAGCTTCAGGTTTTTTAAAAAAATAGTTCCGCTTGAACATCCCCGATACATAATGCAGTATAAATCAAAAGATAAACTTTCATATATTAAAAAATATCTGAACAGTTTTAACCTTTGCTGACGGGTTTTTTAACTTATTAAAATTTTTATTTTATATAGGGAAAAATCTTTTTGAAACAAAGTTTCTTAATTAAGTTCGTTCACGATCAGACTGTCTGTCAAAAAAACCTTAAGATACTTCCAGGACTCAAATACCCGAAGTTACAAACAATTAAAATAATCATCCTTGAGACTTTGAGTCTTTGAGGCGATAACCAAGAAATTGTTATCGGCCGGTCCGAGAGTGTGGGAACGGGCGGGAATACATACTGAATTACATATTTATATAAAGTTAAAATAAGTAATTTGTACTTCAAATAAATTATTGTATTCTCAAAAAGCAAAACTCGCCTTAACGCTTTCATTCATTACCGGTATCGGAGATAAAACAGTTAAATCACTTATCAGAAACTTCGGATCTCTGAATGAAATCCAGTCTTCTGAAATGAAAAATCTGACATTAATTCTTAATAATAAAAATGTTCAGAGAACTTATTCTCTGGTTAATAATTCCATGGAAATTAAAACCGCTCAGGAAAAAGCATATCACGTACTTAAGCTTTCAGATATGCATGGTATTTCCCTGCTCTGTACCGATGACAACGATTATCCTTTAAATCTGAAATTAGCCGAAGACTGTCCGGCAGTATTATATGTAAAGGGTAACATGGAGGTTCACAACAGTATATTTCAGATTGCTGTAGTAGGAACAAGAAAGCCCGATAAGAACGGTTTGACAATTGCCGGAAGAATTTCCGGAGCATTTTCGGAATATGGTTTTGTAATTGTCAGCGGACTGGCAGCCGGCATCGATACTGCTGCGCATAATTCCGCACTGGATTCCGGCGCAAAGACAATTGCAGTAATGGGAACAAATTTAATAGATAGCGAAATTTACCCGAGGCAGAATTTTGTTCTGGCAAAACAAATCCTGGAATCCGGAGGAAGCTGGATATCTGAAACTGCTCCCGGAGTTAAATGCGACAAGAAAGTATTTTATTTTAGGAACAGGATTCAGAGCGGGCTTTCCCTTGCAACAATACCGGTTCAGTGTGACATTAAAAGCGGAACGATGCGTACTGTAAAATATGCAACAGGACAGCGCCGGGCGGTATTTGCTCCTGTGCCATCTGAAAACTCCGTGAATTCATACAGAGGCAATGAAGAGATAATAACAAATCATTCTGCCCTGGGAATTAAAGATAAATCAGATTATCCTGTTATTGCAGAAACACTGACGGAGTTCGGAAGACAGCTTCATAAAAACAAGGGCATCTGTCTTGTCTCAGAAAAATATGAGAACGAGATCAGATATGTTAAACTGGAACCTGAGTATGAAAAAAGAAAAAGTTATTTTTCATATATACTGAATATCTGAAGTTAATTTGAAAAAAAGTCCGGGGACGGGCTGAAAATCCATTCTTACCACCAATTCACCAATTCACCAATTCACCAAGACACAAAGGAAAAATGTTTTATATAAAATCATTATGCCATAGTACTTATGCTGTAAAAATATTTAAATTGTTTTGAATTATTCTCTGGAATTGGGAGGGATATCTTAAAGTATTGGAATAAACGGAACAAACATGAAGAGCTTTTAAACGAACAAGTAATTTTCTTATTTCTAAAAGAATTTGTATCCATGCGTCTATGTGTCTATGTGGTTCAAAAATGAGCAGAGCTGATCTGAAGTTCTGATGAGAACTCAACCCCACCCTTCCCTCTCCATTGCTAAAGGGGAGGGATATCTTAAAGTATTGGAATAAACGGAACAAACATGAAGAGCTTTTAAACGAAAAAGTAATTTTCTTATTCCTAAAAGAATTTGTATCTATGTGTCTATGTGTCTATGTGGTTCAAAAAATGAGCAGAGCTGATCTGAAGTTCTGATACGAACTCAACCCCACCCTTCCCTCTCCATTGCTAAAGGAGAGAGAGGTCTGAAAATATTGGGAATAAACGGAAAAATCAATTTTTGAAGTGAAATGTTAAAGGTATTTTAAGGATAAAAGTAAAAAATTTTCTGTAAATAATTATAAGTTACAAAAGCAGAGAAATTTCATTAAATTGATTTGCAGAGCTTTTATTTCTTCAATCAGAAAATGTTTCCGGGAATTTTATAACAGAATTTATTATGAAATATCTGTTTATAACAATTTCGTTATTCTGTTTCTCTAACATTTCATCATCTCAGTCCGGCTGGTATCAGCTTTACACGGGACAAACATTAACTTATTACGGAATACATTTTCTTGATCCGCATACAGGTGTTGCCTGTTCAAACAACAGAATTGTAAAAACTACAAACGGCGGACTGAACTGGACAGTTTATAATACTGAAGTTACAGCTGTCATATCCGATATTAAAATGCTTAGCAGTAAAAACATTATTGGAATCTGTGACGGTGGAAAAATTATTAAATCTACTAACGGGGGTCTTAACTGGTCAGTTGTTTTTTCATCGCCACCCGGGTTTATATACATGAAAAATCTTGTGTTCACTGATTCTCTAAACGGATATGCTGTTGCTCAGACAAACACTGTAACGGGAAATATTTACAGAACCTCGGACGGCGGAGATAACTGGGTAATGAGCACTATAGGTAATCCTGTAAGCATTAGCTTTAACAACTTTTCCACCGGCTGGATACACAGAAGTTACTCAGTAGGACCCCCTTTCAATTACTTTTACATTGCTGTATCCCGGACAACCAATTCAGGAATAAACTGGAGCACAATTTATAATTTACAGACATTCAGCATTAATCCCGGACCTATATTATTTACAAACCAATATCTTGGTTATAAAGTGATACAGCTCGGAGTGGCATATATTGAAAGATCTTCTGATGCAGGTGAAACATGGGCGGGAATTTATAACTCATCAGATGAGATAGAATCAATATATTTTGTAAATCCAAATACCGGTTGGTTTACAGGGAGAAACGGAAAGATCATTCACACGGAAAATTCAGGGAACAGTTTCTCAGAACAGAACAGCGGAGTAAACACAACATTAAACTCAGTATATTTTATCAATGATTCTACAGGATGGATATCAACTTCAAACGGATTAATACTGAAGACAGTAACAGGCGGGATTACAAATATAAATTCCGTTAATGGAGTTGTTCCCGAAAAGAATATTTTGTATGGAAATTATCCGAACCCATTTAATCCTGTCACGAAAATAAGATTCAGCTTAACACGGTCTTCGAATGTCAGACTTTTTATTTGTAATGTTTCAGGTATTAAGGTGGACGACCTGATAAATGAATATATCAGTGCCGGTGAATATGAAATTAAATGGAACGGTGAAAGTTATCCCGGCGGTGTTTATTTTTATAAAATCGAATCGGATAATTTAAAAGGTTCCGGAAAAATGATTCTTGTAAAATGAGATAACTATTCGGGCATGGGAAATAAAAATCTATTAGACAAAAACAGTCTTTCAGTTACGGTAGATAAAATCAATGAAGTTTATTTTTATGGAAATGACTTCAGTGATTATAATGTGGATGAAACCGTAAAATGGATTCTGGGAAGATATAATACTGAATATTCTTACAGGGGAAGTTTCGGCGTGACTGATAAAGACATGCGGTCAGTTCTGAGAACATTTACCGGTGAGAAGCTTACTTCACAGGCATCAATGAGGCATATACACGCAGAAGAAGCGGGAAGAGCTTTGCATATTCTGAAAAAATACACAGCTATAAAAATGCCTGAGCTTACAGAATCAGATAGTAATTTCGTAAGGATATTTCTCGAATGGGAAAATAACGGAAAGCATGAAGGTACATTCTGCTGCGGTCAGTGTACAGTTTCTCTATGGAGAAACATGGCGGCCGGCGGTTACGGCAGATATGCCGGAAAATTGAACAGCGGAATTTCAGTTCTGAAAAAATTCAGAAAAGGTAACGGACAGTGGAGCAGATTTCCCTTTTACTATACGCTTTCCGCTTTGCTCGAATCGGCAAAACTTCCGAATGCAGCGGCAGAGATCGGATTCGCTCGTGATGAATGTTCAAAAAAGTTAAAGAATCTCAGAGGAAAAGATAAATATGCCGGAAGAAAAAATGATCTGCTTAAAAAAATCATTGATTTATAAATAATTTTTTAAGTGAAAAAACATTTATTTAAAATCTGCAAATCAAATTTTGGCGGGATTTGAAATTGCCACAGTCCAAAAAAAATATCCGTAGTATGAATAAAGATCATTTGCAGTGGCGGCATTGCTCAGATCAGTTTTTTCCCTGACTATCATGGAAAAGTCTGAATGCAAAATCAGAGGACTTGAATATATTAATGCTCATGCCTTTTTGGAAAAATTCTGATTGTCCCTGATCAATTAAACTCACTATTTTATCGTCAATGTATCTGAACAATTCTGAAAGCATATGCCATGGAGCAAAATTATACTTTGAAAAAATATTTCTGCAAAGACCGGCTACAAACATTGCATTATTGTAGTCATTGGTTCTCAGAAAATAGTAAGTGATGATCTGAAGACAATAAGCAATCCCCTCATCCATTTTTCCTTTATTGAGAATTTCAGTTGCTTCTTTCAGAAGTTCAGCGGCTTTGTCGTACCTTTTCAGTTCAATATAAGCCCACGCATTCATTGATAAAATATATCCCTGAAGTGATTCGCTTCCCATTTTATTTATGAGAGTCCTGCAGTTTTCATATAATTTTATGGCTTCAGTATAATTGCCTCTGGACATTTCAAATGCAGCGCTGTACTGTATTGCGACACTTTCTCCCCAATTATCCCTGCATTTCCGGAATAGTTCAGCAGACAGTTTAAACGCATCAGGAATTTCACTGCCTGAAATTGATTTGCTGTTATTGTTTTTTAAACTGTTAATCAGAAGATTTGTCCATGCAGTTCCTCTTATGTTATCAGTCCGACTGAAATAATCAGATGCGGTATTGAATTTTATCGCGGCAGTTTTCAGATCTCCGGCTTCCATTGCTTCTGAACCTTCAAGCCAGTTTATTTTTCCCTTTAGTTCGTCCGAAATTTCCTGATCATACTTTAATAATGTTTTCAGATCAATTCTCTTCACCAGAATATTGTCATTGTTGAATATCCAGAACACAGGCCATAAAGAGTAAATCATTTCAATAAGATCCTTTTGCCTGTTGTGATTTTGCAGAGTTTCCATAGCATTCATGACATTTAGAATATCCATTTCCCATCTGGAGGATATTCTGGCTTCAATTGCGCCGTAATAATCCTGACTTTCTTCTTTTACATTTTTCAAATAGTAGTCTGCCAGATGCAATTTAATTTTTTCGGTTTCACCCGACTGTTCCAGCAATTCTTCAGAATATTTCCGGATCAGTTCAGGAATTCTGAAACGCACGGAATCTTTAATCCTGTTATCTTTACTGAAAAAATTTTTTATCAGCAGAGATTCTGTTATTTCAGCAGCATCGCTTATGTCAAAACAGCAGATATATTCAACAGCTTCATAATCAAAGCTGTTTTCAAACACAGATAATCTTCTGAATAATTTTTTTTCATTTTCGTTTAAAAGATCATAACTCCACTCAAGAGCTGCCTTCATGGTCTTGTGCCTGGCAGGCGAGTCTTTTTTTCCTCCTGATAGGAAGTCCAGTTTTTTTGAAAGCCTGTCGCGGATTATTTCAGGGGTGAACATTCTTATCTTGACTGCCGCAAGCTCAAGAGCGAGAGGTATTCCGCCCAGCAGACGGCAGATTTCTGAAACGGTAAAAATGTTTTCTTTATTAAGTTCAAAGTTTTTATTTGCCGATAATGCTCTTTCGCAGAATAATTTTACGGAGGGTGACAGTTTAATTTCATTCATATCATACGATTCATCAGGATATGAAAGCGCATCCAGATTGTATTCCGTTTCAACCGATAATTCAAGAGGATTTCTGCTTGTAACTATAACTGCGAGATTCGGGCATTTCTTTACTATATCAGATATTAAGGAACCGGAGTTTGTAAGCTGTTCAAAGTTGTCTATTATCAGGAGTATTTTCTGAACTGAAATGTATTCGGAGATCTGAACTGAAATGTCATCAGAAGAATTAACAGAAATTCCGAAAAGTCCTGCGAGTACCTTACCTACATCGTTTTCCTCCATTATGTTTGAGAATTCCGCAACGTAAATTCCGTCCGTGAAATGCTTTTCAAGGTTTTTCCCCACTGTAAAGGAAAGCAGAGTTTTGCCAATACCGCCGGGTCCTGTAATTGTAACAAGGCTGGATTTGTTTTCCAGTATATTATGACAGATTTCTGAAATTTCCTTTTCCCTTCCGATAAGCTTCGGCATATGAACGGGAATATCATTGCGGCAGTGTGCATCAGATTCCTCGGAAATATTATCGGGATTATTAAATCTTTCGCTGATGAGAATTGCTAGATCGTCAATAATTATTTTAGACAATTCTTCTGCTGTTGCAAAAGACTTATAAGAAACATTTCCCCGTGACCTGATAAAATCCAGCATCTGACTTAATTTATCCTGCCTCTGCGGAGCGGGTTCTTTAACATAAATAAGTCTCGGAAAATTTTCAGACAGAAGAAGTTCATCTTCAAGCCCTGAAATTTTTTCATTCTCGGCAATCCAACCGTAGCTCTGCCAGTATATGCCTATAAAGATGTGACTCTGCCTTAGATACGCCTGATAAAGATCTTTCGGCGGATGCGGCCGAGCTCCGAGTTCAAACATAACAGGAATAAGGTGAAATGTTTCTATTGCCGACCTAGCGGCTTTCCTTTCCTCTGATAATTCTTTTAATGTTGAACTTACAAAAACTCTGAGTCTCTGATCCGGTGTTTTTATATTCACATGTTTTTTTTCCAAGCCCGGAAATTTTTTATAAAATAATTAATACTGCTCAGAGAAAAAATGAATTATAATTCTGCTGCTTACCTTTGTAATATGAGGAAGAACCGGAAGAAGATTTTTTATGTAATGTTGAAAAATATTATGTAAAGCTGCTTGGTCCGGCTTCAGTTGAAAAGTTTATATTTTATCAAAGTGCAATTTAAACTATTTTTAACATCAATTACATCTGAAATCTTGTTACGTAAATTTATTAATTTACTGAATGCGAAAAGAAAATATCACGGCAGAAGATCTTAAAAAAGTGATCGGGCTCCGTGATTTATCTGATGAACATTTTCAGTGGATACTCTCAAGAGGGAATGCATCTCAGATCCTGGAATTATAGCGCCAGAAATAACCGAATAATTTGTAAGCTTCTGAGTTTAATTAAGTCTGCAATTTGATTCTTTATGAAAAAAAGTACAGCTTGTTTATTACTTATAATTTTTACTTTATTTTGTCTGAACTGCAATGACAACCCCAAACAAAAATCCGTCAGAACCGCTGTGAATCTTTACACATCGTTCGCAGGCGAACGTGAAGGATTTAAAGTCTGGATTGTAAACGGAGATGAAGTGAGGAAAAATTATTTTGACGAATTTGTATACGGCGGAAATTCCCAGCGTTATCCTTTCATTCCCGCTGATGAGATCTGGATAGATAATTCAATTTCATGTGAAGAATTTGAAACGACACTTGCCCATGAGATAAATGAGCGTGGACTGATGGAGCGTTACGGAATGAGCTATGAGGACGCGCATGATTCTTCGCTTACCCTTGAGGTAAAGATGAGAAAGAAATGGGAAACAGAATCACGAAGGCATGAAGAAACTCTCAGCAGCGTTCCGCCTGAAGACTCCGATTCGACAACTGAAATTGAAAATCTAACTGATAAAATAAAACTCAGGAACATTTACCGCATTCCTCTCGGTGAAAGGAACGGTGTCAGCATCTGGATTGTGGACGGTTATGCAGTCAGAAGAGATATATTTCCTGATTTCGGTTTCAGCGGGAACGGAAGAGAATATTTGTTCATACCCGAAAATGAGATCTGGATAGACGGGCAGATAAGCTGTCAGCAGACTGAACTTTCGATAGCTCTGGAATTAAAGGAAAGGGAACTTATGAAGCAGGGCAATACCTATGATGATTCATACACCACAGCAATGGAAACGGTAAAGAAACTCCGGAAGGAAAATGATTCCCTTGCAGCAGACCGGCCGGAAGTAAAAAAAACCGATCCGCCATTCCGGGATACCGGAGTTAAGAAAGAGTAAAACAATACCCATTCACCACCAAGAGGCCGAGACACTAAGGAAAAGATTTTTAATGTTAAACTTTTCGTCATAGTACTTTTCTGATTAATTTTTTTAAATTTCTATTGAGCATTATTATAGTGAAAAGTATTATCGGAAAGATTATATATTATATTCGCATGTTAGTCTTAATCAAAGTTTGAGAGACAAGAGTATAATTCTCTTATTTCTATGTGTCAATGTGGTTCAAAAAAGGAAACGGAATCCTTTCATTTTTATTATACCAACTCATTATTATTATACCAACCCAACCCTTCCCCCATTTGATAAGTAAAAAGCAATAACGTTACCAAACAAAGTCTGGAAACGGGCGGAAAAAAAATCTCCCTGAGCTTTCAGGTTACAGAGATGATTATTAAGAATTCATTTTTTAACGTCTGTGAGTTCCTGAAACGGCTGAAAAATTTTATAATCCTTCAAACTTAAATGCAGTAGCTGCCATAAACTGATCAGCAGCATTCCCGGAATAAATTTCTCCTTTAGTAAGGTTCAGTTTTTTTACCGAAGCGCTTTCAGAGAAATCGACATTTTTAAAATCAATCCAGAAAGTATTAGGCGTTGTTGTTGTTTCAAAATAATAAACTTTATTTTTCTGATCTGAAACTGATCTCCATAAAGTGGATGAAATATTCGGCTGATTCGGTGTGCTGATGCCGAGAGGAACGGAACAATTCCTGATCACACTGAAAACACTTGCAACTGATAATCTGGTATCATCAGTTTGTGGAATTGCATTAATGTAAAAAGATGCCCTTACAAAACGATCGGCTGCTCTGTTGGTTCCCGGCAGAAAAGTTGTTCCTCCTATTTCCTTCCAGTATTCGTTCAATGCAAGTTGTTTATCATAAGTAGGAGAATTGGTTACAACAGTATACGTTCGTCCGTGATGTATTACAAGCTGTCCTTTTATATATTCAAACACTGCATTGTCACCCGAAGCATCTGAAATTGCAAGATGACATGTCACACGCACTTTCGTTCCGGGAATATCAGATGTAATGATCTCAAAATTTCCCTTCTGCATTTCTTCAACTGCTTCATCAACCGTTGAGAAATTGTCAAGTATATACTGTACCCAGGCAGAAATTGTCAGACCGGGTTTCTTCTGATCCCAGTCTGCATATTCAGATTCCGCAAGCCAGAGAAGATTTGCTACCAGACCTTTTTCATTCATACCGTCGGAACTTGAAATATCAAAAGCAGAAGCAATTACACTTCCGTATTTAGAAGTCCACTGAACAGAATTCGGAGGCGTTTCTCCGTTTCGCTTCATCCCTCTCGGAAATATCCAGAGGTTGGTGCCAATATCTTCTTCCCAGTCCATTGAACGCGCAGTTATAATGGTGTTATTCGGTCCCTGATACATAACTCTGGAGCAGGAAAATACGTCATTCGACTGAATCAATGTTACCATTAAAATTATCAGAAGTCCGGCTAAGCTTTTGGAATATGTCATCATCTTTTGAATTTTGGTTTTTTATTTAATTATTATTTTAAATTACAATCAGTTGACAGGCTATTTTATCAGGATCATTCTTTTTGTCTCGCTGAAATTATTTTTACCATCCTGCACTTCGATTTTATATAAATAAATCCCGCTTGTAAGTTCTGATGCATTCATCTCAACCGAATGATATCCGGCATGTTCTAATTCATTCACCAGAGTTGTAACTTCCTTTCCTGTAATGTCAAAAACCTTAATGCTGACCTTTGAGTCCGCCGGGATTTCATAGCCTATGGTCGTTGACGGATTGAACGGGTTGGGAAAATTCTGCCTGAGATAAAAATTTTCCGGAAGTGTAGTCTCGGCTGAATTTATTATTGTTTGACCGCCGGAGTTTACCCATGCAGTATAAATAAGACTTGAAATGAAATGAGAAGCGTTATTGAACAGCATTGTTGTGAAATTCCCCGCCAGCTGCCAGTAAATCTGATAATAAGTTGTGCTGTAATTTTGAGCCATGGCATGCGCTATACTGTCATACTTTAGAACGGAATCAACATACCTGTAATTATTATAAATAAAATTAAAAACGAATTGGTTTATATTCGGAATATAGGTTGCATTCTCAAAATTGTATGTAATAAAGGCAGTGTCGCGGTTTATCATCTGCGTTTCATATCTTGCATGAACCCCGCTCTGATTCGTATACTGCCCGTCATAATTTCTCGTAATATGCAGCGGCTGATGTCCGTCTCCCACATAATGCCCGAGATCAGCGGCATGAAGCATTGCTTTGTGATAATCATGAAGCTGAAAATATTTTTTGACTGAATCGGTTGTTGCCATTATTGAAAACGGAAGAATGCCCGTGTTATATACAAAAGTGCTTCCGTGAAGAGCGATGAGTGAATCCAGATCCTGGGGAATTCTTCCGTTTGCAACGAATTCCGGATATTCATCTATATCTATAAAATGTCTCGGGGCTTCATTCGGATCCGAACTCCTTCTGGCATCAGCATCAGAAGAGTGTGCAGCCAGAGAGTCAGCCCAGCTAAGGAAATTCAATGCTGACGGAAATGAAAATGTCGATCTTCTGTTAATGATCTTATGTCCTGTAGCTCCCCAGCCGCAGATAAAAATCACGGTAAATAAAAGCAGAATGAGTATATAACGTTTTTGATTCACTTTGATAATTTGAATAAATTAATTAATGGTTTAAACTTCAGAAAACTGAACGGAAATTTCACTCTGTTTTATTAAAAATTTTTAAATTAAAAAAACTGAGTGAAAGGATCTTATCCCTGAAGTTAAATTCTAATTTCAGCAAAATAGAAATATAAAAACTTATTAGATATTTAATAATTAATTTGACAGAGTTTCAGTGTCAGAAGTTTTCAGTATCTGACCTGTTTCCCGAATGACTTCCTGTCTGTCAGTCTGTTATCTTATGGAACTGTCTTTGTCACAAAGTTTGATGAATTATTGTCTGCAATTGACAGGTCAGATACATCCACATTACTATCACCGTTGAGATCCGTTTTTACATATCCGGAAACGAAATTGAACAGATCGTTATCCACAGCAGACATGTCGGCAGCGTCAACCGTACCGTCCTGATTCTGATCACCGCTGTAAATGCAATATCTGTTTCCTTTAAGTACCATATTATTCCCGTATGCCCTGGAAGATGAATCAGTAAAATTGTAATTCAAATTTCCCGCATCAAAGCTTTTTGCAGTTCCGCTCCACGTTTCGATCGAATTCCTGTGCCTGAAAACGAGATAATAATTTACACCGCTCTGTGAATGTGTGAAACTAAAAGTCCCTGATCCTGAATTATCCAGAATAGCTTTTGACGAATCTACAAATGAATAAGGGGAAAAGGAACTCCGGAGATATACCTTTGCTGAATCGGATATCATTATATTATTCTGTCCGTCATAAAAACCTTCTATCAGCGCGCTGAGCTGCAGAGTCAGAGGATTGCTGTTCACCCACGCAGTATAGATAAGACTTGAAATGAAGTGAGACGCATTATTGAACAAAAGGGTTGTAAAATTCCCCGACAGCTGCCAGTATTTCTGATAATAAGCAGTGCTGTAGTTTTGAGCCACGGCATGAGCTATACTGTCGAATTTAAGAACGGAATCAACATACTTGTAATTATCATAAATAAAATCAAAAACGAACTGATTTATATTCTGAACATAGACTGCATTTTCAAAATTATATGTAATATAGGAAGTGTCGCGGTTTATCATCTGTGTTTCATATCTTGAATGAACTCCGCTCTGATTCGTATACTGTCCGTCATAATTTCTTGTAATATGCAGCGGCTGATGACCGTCTGCAACATAGTGTCCGAGATCAGATGCATGAAGCATTGCTTTATGATAATCATGAAGCTGAAAATACTTTTTCAATGAATCGGTCGTAGCCATTATAGAAAAAGGCAGAATGCCTTTTGCATACACAAAACTGCTTCCGTGAATAGCGATTAGTGAATCCAGATCCTGGGGAATTCTCCCGGTTGATACAAATTCAGGATAATCATCTATATCAATGAAATGCCTCGGACCTTCATTCGGATCCGAACTTTTTCTGGCGTCTGCATCTGAAGAGTGTGCAGCCAGAGAGTCTGCCCAGTTCAGGAAAACTAATGGAGACGGAAATGAAAATGTTGCCCTTCTGCTAATGACCTTATGTCCGGAGCTTCCCCAGCCGCAGATAAAAATCACGGTAAATAAAAGAAGAAATAGAATATTGCGTTTGAGTTTCATTTTTTATTGAGAATAGATTAATTATATATTCAGATTAAGAAAACTGAACAAAATTTTCACCCGGTCTTTTTTATAACTGCAAAAAACGTACAATCAGAAAGACAGGTTTATATCACTTAAGTTTAATTTTATATACAGCAAAATATGAATATAAAAACTCATTTGAAATTTAATAATTAATTTGAAGTAGTTTAGCAGCATTGAACATTGAATTCTTTATTGATACTTTATTATAATTCACAACGGGAAAATAATTTCAGATAAAATTTTATTATGAAACAAAACATAATTATTACATCATTATCTGTATTTATTCTTTTATCTGTCTCATTTTCAGATACATCTGCACAGTCCGCATTGGATCAGGATTCCATTATAAAAAAGATTGCTGATCTTAAAGAAGAGAATAAAGTAAAAGCCCTGCTTGCAGGTGTCTGGCTGGGGGAAAAGGAAATAGTAACTATTGCTTTGGGAGAATCTATGACGGATGTTCCTGCTACTACGGATATGCATTTCCGGATCGGCGGAGTGTCAGAACTATTTCTCGGGACACTGCTGATGATCCTTGCAGATGAAGGAAAAATTAATCTTGATGATAAAATTTCCGGATGGCTTCCGGATCTTCCTGAAGCTGATAAAGTAACTCCTGGAATGCTGATAAAGAATACAGCGGGTTACAAGGATTATGTCCTGGACAGTGCATTTATCGATCTTGCTGTAACAGAACCATTCCGCAGTTTCAGTCATGAGGATTTAATTGCTTATTCCGTAAAGGACGGCGAGCTTAATTTCCAGCCCGGGACTAAACAGCAGTACTCGCATACGGAATTCACCATACTGGCGGACGTTATAACCCGCGCGACAGGAAAGTCAATGCCTGAACTCTATGAAGAATACATATTTCGTCCGCTTGGACTTGACCAGACAGGTTACAGTATTAATCAGGAACTTCCGTCTCCGGTGCTCCACTCATTCAGTTCTGACCGTGCAGTGTATGAAGATGCAACTTACTGGAATCCTTCCTGGTCCGGCGACTCTGGACCTTTGTATTCAACCTTGAATGATCTTTACAGGTGGTCACAGGCATTCGGCAAAGGAAAGCTTTTGTCTGCCGGATCATTTAAAGAGCTGGTCAGTTCTCCCGGAGTAACTCTTAACCCGGATATATATTTTGCATCAGGCTTTGCAGTTTCCAGCGGATGGTATTTTCAGAATCCCAGTTTCAATGGTTACAGCGGGGCATTCGGTTACAATCCTTCAAAGGATCTGACAGTCATAATTTATTCCACACAGTCAGAAGACCGCAGTTCCGGCGCAAGATCTTTTCCTATGATGAGGGAATTAATAAAAATGATATCTCCGGATGCGGTGATAAAATTTTGAATTAAAAATTTTTTGCAATGTGTTTACTGCAATTGTGTGTTTTAATAAGTATGCGCCGTAGTACGTATTATTAAAAAGTATGCAAAAGTTCTTAAGCAATATTCAGCTCTGATTCCGGCAAACTTTCGGTTCAACTGCACGGGCGGGAAAATAGATTTTTTTCAAAATTCAGTTTCCGGATCAGCTGCGCCGGCAAGCCTGCAGCCTGAGAGAAAATAATTTCCTGGTTAACGTTTCAAAGTCTCCAAGACTCAAAGTCTCCAAGACTCAAAGTCTCAAAAATTTTATTCTCCAGGTTTCTAAGATTCTAAAACTTAAAAATAATAATTTTAATGGTTTATAACTTCGGGTATTAAAGTCTTGAAGGGTAGAATGATGTTTCCGTGCGGTCGGGAGTTTGGGAAAGAGCGTAAAGGTTTAACTATGAGGTAATTATTCAGATCAGAAAATAAGCAGATGTGACTGTCAATAAATTGAACATTTAAAATTTTACATTGATAATTAAGAAGTGCGTCCTACCGGGCTCGAACCGGTGACCTAATGATTAAGAGTCATTTGGTTTCTTTGAATTTTGATAAAAATTCAAATGATTTATTGATACTCATTAGTCAACTCATTAGTGCATTTTCTGATTCTTTTCGAATGATTTCCTTTTGGAGATATGAAAGGAAATATCAAAATGTTTCTGTCCAATTCAAATAAGTTCAAAACGTATTATCTCTTTTTTGTCAATCCGCTCACCGGAAAAATGACTTCAAGGAGTTGTAAAACAAAGCTCAAAAGTGAAGCCACAAAATTTCTTAAGGACTTCAAATTTGAGAATAAGAAAAAACCTGAAATAGATAAATCAATTTTAAAATTGTCCGATGTAAGAGAAAAAATTCTTTCTCATTACAAGATTAACAATTCTCATAATACCTTTCTGAGTTACCGGAATTCTTATGTTAACCTGATTCGGATTATCAAAGACAAAACAATATCAAGTATATCTAAATCAGATATTGAAGAATTTAAGCTGCAAAGGAGTAAAGAAGTAAATCTGATCTCAACTAATATTGATATTAGGAATATCAAAGCAATGTTCAATAAAATGATTGAGTTCGAATTGTTAGATTATTCGAAAATTTCAACTGTGAAACAATTCAAGATCGAAAACAAAAAGATGTTGGCTATAGATTCAGGAGATTTAATTAATGTCCTAAATTCAATAAAAGATGTTCAGTTAAAACAAATTGTAAGATTTACTTTATTGACAGCAAGTCGCATTTCGGAAGTTTTGAACGTTAAGATCAAAGATATTGATTTTGAAAATGAAGTCGTTAATATTTTCCAGCAAAAAACAAATTGCTTTAAAACTATTCCATTAACAAAAGGACTTTCTCAATTAATAGATGAGATCATAAACTCCGGGAATGATAAAAATATTCTGACATTGGCAAATAAAGAAAGCTATTTGTTTTATAATAAAGATAAGAATATGCATGATCTGAAGCTAAGAGCTGATACAGTAAGCAAACAATTTAAAAGAGTTCTTATAAAATTAAATCTGAGCAAAGATTTTAAATTTCATTCTTTGCGTCATAGTGCTATTACAGAATTGATTAAGAATAATGTTCCGTTAAACATTGTGAAAGAGATTGCAGGGCATAAGTCGATTACTACGACAATGATTTATTCACATTTAAAAGGGGATGATATGAAAAAAGCTATTAATTCCTTAACATTCTAAAATGACCTTAGATTTCGAATAACATAAAATAATTAAACTATTATTTGAAACTTTTTTTTGAAAATTAAGTATTAAATAAAACATTAACATAAAGTTTGAATTTTTGTTGAAATTAAAATCTTATAAAATATTATCTTTATTTTCCTTATTTTAAGCTAAAATGAAGAGTTGAATATTAATAATTTTATTAGTAATTTGATTTACGCTCATCTTTCCGTTTCGGAAGAAGGAGATTAAAAGACGCTAAACCACAGATGTTTAGCGTTTTTTGCATTATAAGACTTGATCAAGTTTTCTTCTCATTTTGTTTTCAATTTTTCTTAAATTACCTCCTCGCAAGTAATATGCAGTTAATAAGTAATACTCTTCTTTTTTTCTATACTTCTCTAGGATAATTACATAGTTTTCATTTTTGTCAAATATATAGGTTTTAAACCTTCCATTCTCTTCAACACTAAATATCTCCAAACACTCCTTTTTTGTTTCTTCAATGTGATATTTTATCCAATGAAGCCTTAATGATCTTTCTTTTTCAAATTCTCTTTTCCTTGTTTCCTGACTTACTATTTCAGTAGTCAAATGATCAAATAATATATCAATGCCAATACTGTCTATAGTATGTACAGGATTTATTTGTTTATTTCGAAATTTAAAGTTAGTATTATTTTTAATATCTCGTTCAAAAATTCTTTTTAATGAAGCTATTTTTTCCGGATCACTTTTCCCGTCAAAGTTTAGTAATTCATTATATTTCTTTAATAAATT
Source organism: Bacteroidota bacterium (assembly GCA_018266875.1). GTDB lineage: Bacteria > Bacteroidota > Ignavibacteria > Tepidaquicellales > Tepidaquicellaceae > UBA2330. Next base: position 23,706 of record JAFDZR010000010.1, on the reverse strand, counting down.
TTCTAGCATTACTATTTTAAATCAATAAAAAAAAGGTTTAATTTAAATTCACGAAACTTCGTTGACGAAATTAAAGAATGATTACTTTCCTTTTGAATTAATTTGATAATTTCATTTTTCGCAATCACTCTGTTTTCTGATCTCAGATTATAGCTAATTGCTCCCAAAATGATGTCTGCGATTTGCATAAAAATGCTTTCTTTGGAATTAATGTTTTGAAGATTCTTTATAATTCCGTACTGTGTTTGTAAGATTTTTTTTAAAGTTAAAACTTTTTTTGAACTAAGTGTATCTTTCTTATCCAAATAGATATTATATTTATAAGACATGTCAATTTTGTGATGTATTAATTGATAATACATTTTGTAATAAAAAGTATTGTAATCTGAACTGTATTTTGGAATATTAATATCTGATTTTTTTACAACAATAGCTCTGAAGTTAAGGTCACTTGAAAAAAAATAAGATATTATTTCATGATATAACTGAAAGTTCGCGTTTGAAATTTTACTCCACTTAATTTCACCAAACTTCTTATTGTTTTCTTTAATATAGTTTAAATATTTTTTGTGCTCATCTATTTGATTGAAAGGCACTCCGATGTAACCAATTAACATATATGGGAAGTTATCATTTTTTAAATGACAACTCTCATCGCAATATAAATTAAATGTCTTTTCCATATACAAATTTATTTATTAAACATTCAATTTTTAATTTTTTGTTTTATTTTAAACAAATCTTATCAACATTAACTAAGAAATACATTAATATAAGAATCTATTTTTTTTTAAATTACAGATTTATCAATTCGTAAACAATAGCATAAATAGTTACTTTACATTTTAAATATCATTATAAATTTGTAATTTAATTATATTACTGAAAAATAAACCAATTAGCTTTTCATTTCATGCCTGATTACTCACATATTTCTTTTCAAAAGGATTGGTCATTATCTGATACAACTTGGTATAAACTTGGACAGTGCAAGTCAATAATCAAAGCTATTTCTAATGCTCCCATTCAGCCTCAATACCGTGAAAAACTTCTTCAAATATCACTCCGAAAGGGAGCAAAGGCTACAACAGCCATAGAAGGTAATACATTATCTTTAGAAGAAATATTAGAAATTCAGGAAGGCAAAAGCCTTCAGGAAAGCAAAGAGTATCAGGAAATCGAGGTAAAAAATATCCTTGATTCATTCAATGAAATACTTGAAGAAATTATTGTAAACAAAAAAAAAGAGTTAGTTTCGGAAAATTTGATTCTTAGATTTCACAAAATGATTGGAAGAGATTTAGGAGATTCTCTTCAAGCAATTCCAGGTCAATTTCGGAAAAGAAATGTTAGCGTTGGATCATATAAACCTCCAAACTATCATGAAGTTGAAAAGTTAATTAATGATCTTTGTAAATGGTTAAAAGAAGAATTTAAATTTACTACAAGAAGTGAATCATTTAGTAATTCAGTAATTGAGGCAATAGTTTGTCATGTCTATATTGCTTGGATACATCCTTTTAGTGATGGAAATGGAAGAACAGCCAGATTATTGGAGTTTTATATTTTACTTAGAGCTGGTTTACCAACTATTGCGACGCATGTTCTTTCAAATTTTTATAATGATACAAGGAGTGAATATTATAGGCAACTCGAAAAAGCAACAAGAGAAAAAAGTTTATCAAATTTTATAGAATATGCTGTGAGAGGGTTTCGTGACGAATTAATAAAGATACTTGAAATTATTCAGGATAACCATTTTCATATACTTTGGATAAACTATATTTATGAAATTTTTAAAGATATAAAATATGGAAATATGACTGTTTTTAAAAGAAGAAGGGAATTAATCTTAAAATTTCCTGTAAATGAATGGTTAACGCAAAAAGAATTAGTAGAATCTCATCCAGATTTAATGAGAACATATTTGCGAAAATCAAATTTGTTTATGAAAAGAGATTTAGAAGAATTAATAAAATTAAACCTAGTTGTAAATGATAAGAATAAATATAAAGCAAATACTGAATTATTAATTTCTTCACTTCCAACCAAAAATTAATTAACTATTTTAGATAATCATTTTAGTTATCAATGAAAGTGAAATTTTTGAAAAATTTGAAGAATAAAAATTTTGTTTCCGAAAAGATCGAACCACTTGAAATAATGATTGCAAGATCATTTGATAAGAAATATATTTTCCATTTATAGGAGTTACGTTTGGAGAAAAAAATATTTAAATGAAAGAAATGACATGGATTTGTTAAATAAGAAATTTTTAAAGTAAAGGATTTAATATTTATTTACAAACTTATTATAGTAACGTGAGAAAAATGGCTGTAGGAAAATTCATTTTCAAGAAAATCATTAAACTTGTAAATGTAAAAGTTTTCGGATCTTAGATTAAAGAATTTAGTTTTTGAAGATATTAATTATTCGTTTAAAAAAGTGAAAAAAGCATTTTCAACTAACTATATTTTATGTAAAACTTTTTAAATCAGAATAAAATTAAATGACCGAACTAATCTGGGAAGGCAAATATAAAGACGGAAAGAAAGCTACTCCTGTCCGTATTGCACTTCCTTTTCAAACTATTGAAACTGTGAATGAAAGTGCTGCCGATCGGAAAAAAGGACTTATCGGAATGTTTGAGCAAAAAGCAGATAAGGAATGGCGAAACCGATTAATCTGGGGAGATAAGAAATATGTTCTTCCTTCATTACTTCCAGAGTTCGCAGGTAAAGTGAATCTGATTTACATTGATCCTCCGTTTGACACAGGTGCGAATTTTTCTTTCACTGCAAATATACCGGATCACCCGGACACAAAGGAAGATGAATCTGCACAGTTTGTAAAAGAGCCAAGTATTATTGAACAAAAGGCTTATCGTGATACATGGGGAAAAGGACTTGATAGTTATTTGCAATGGTTTTATGAAACGGTTTTACTTTTAAAAGAACTTCTTGCAGAAAATGGTAGTATTTATGTGCATTTAGATTGGCATGTAGGACATTATGCTAAAGCATTATTGGATGAAATTTTTGGATATAAGAATCTTAGAAATGAAATTGTATGGCATTATAGAACTGGAAATCTTGCTAAAAATCAATTTCAAAGAAAACATGATACCATATTTTTTTATTCAAAATCAGATAGTATCAATTTCACCCCTCTTGAGCAAAAGGAATATTACATTGATATATATGGTTCTAATTTTAAGCCTTCATTTGAGGGAAGAAAGCAAGGTAAAGATGAAAAAGGTATTTATAGAATGAGCATGGTTGATGATGTATGGGATATTTCTGCAGTCTTCACTTTGAGCAATGAGCATTTACCATATAACACTCAAAAACCTAAAGCCCTTTTAGAAAGAATTATCAAAGCAAGCAGCAATGAAGGAGATTTTGTGCTTGATTGTTTTTGCGGAAGTGGAACAACCGTTGCAGTTGCAGAAAAACTGAACAGGAGATGGATTACATGCGATTTAGGAAGATTTGCAATTCATACAACAAGAAAGAGATTACTTGGGATTAAAAATATAAAACCATTTGAAGTTCAAAATCTCGGAAAATATGAAAGACAACAATGGATGAAATCGGAGTTTGAAAACCCTGGAAATCGATTGAATCAGGAAAAATCATATAAGCATTTCATTATAGAACTTTATAAAGGAAATATACTTGACGGATATACATGGCTACATGGAACAAAGTCGGGAAGGATGGTGCATGTTGGAAATGTTGACGCACCAGTAACAGTTGAGGATATTAAAAGTGCAATCAAAGAATTTTGGAAACTTGTTGGCAAAGACAAAAATATTAAAAATAACGCAATAGATTTTCTCGGTTGGGATTTTGCGTTTGAAGTAAACGAAACAGCAAAACAATTTGCTGAAGAAAACAAAGTAAATGTTTCATTCAAAAAAATTCCAAGAGAAGTTTTGGAAAAGAAAGCAGTCGATCAGGGAGATATAAAGTTTTACGAACTTGCTTCTCTAAATGTAAAAACGAAAACTTCTAAATTGAAAACTACGATCGCACTTGAAAATTTTATTATTCCTCCAGATGATGTTCCCGATGATGTAAGGAAAAACATTACACATTGGAGCCAATGGATTGATTACTGGGCTATAGACTGGAATTACAAAGATGATACATTCCATAATGAATGGCAGTGTTACAGGACAAAACAAAATCCGAAGATAGAACTTACTGCTGAAAATCAATACGAAGAAAAAGGAGAATATACGGTAGTTGTAAAAGTAATAGATATTTTAGGAAATGATACAACGAAAGCAATAAACATAACTATTTGAACATAAATATTTAAATTGGCTAAGAAAAAAATAAACATCGGGCAGAAAGATATGTTCAATATTCAGGAACAACTGAATACAGCTGTTTGTGTGCCTTCTATCCGTGAATCGGTGAAAGTCTGGAGAGCTGATAAGTATAAAGGAATTACTGATACAACAAGAGAGCTAATTAACTATTGGTTTTATTCAGATCATACGTTATCAAACGGACAAACATTTCGCTTTCATATTGCACAGCGTGAAGCAATAGAAACAATGATTTATATATTTGAAATAGAAAAAATCAGAAATCGAAAACAATTACTTGAAAAATTTGCATTCAATACTAAAGATTTACGTCTTCCTCCGTATGACGAATTTGCAAGATACTGTATTAAAATGGCAACGGGAAGCGGGAAAACTTTAGTTATGAGTTTGAGCATTGTATGGCAATTTGCAAACTATTTACGTGGGGAAGAAGATTACGCAAACAATTTTTTAATTCTTGCTCCAAATGTGATAGTCTTTGAAAGATTGAGAAGCGATTTTGAAAGCGGAAAAACTTTCAGGGCACTTCCGCTCATTCCGAAACCATTGCAGTGGCTTTGGGAAATGGAATACTATATGAGAGGAGATACTGAAAGAACCAACAGCACTGGATCATTATACTTAACTAACATTCAACAATTTTACGAACGAGGCACAAGAAAAAATAATAATGAATCGGAAGTAATGACTACAATGTTAGGAAGTATTCCCCCAAATACTAAAACCGAAATCAGCGATTTTGATGATCGAATTTCCAAGCGAGAGGGAAAATTAATGGTGTTAAATGATGAAGCACATCATACCCATGACGAAGAAAGTGAATGGAATAAATTCATTCGTAATTTACATATTCAAAAATCAATTTCAGTACAGCTTGATTTCTCTGCCACTCCAAGGTATAGTAAAGGAAGTTTATTTGCATGGACAATTTTTGATTATCCCTTGAAGCAGGCAATACTTGATGGAATTGTAAAAAGACCGATAAAAGGAATTTCAAAGCTAAATGAAGCAAAATCAGATATTGCAACAACACGATACAAAGGATTTTTAACAGCTGGTGTTGAACGATGGAAGGAATACAGCAAACAACTTGAATCTTTAAATAAGAAACCGATTCTTTTTATCATGATGAATAATACAGATGAAGCGGACGATGTTGGAGATTGGCTACGAGTAAAATTTCCTACAGAATTTGGAGGAGATAAAACCTTAATTATACATACAGACAAAAGCGGTGAAGTTTCAAAAAAAGATTTGGACATTGCAAGAAAATTAGCCAGAGAAGTTGACGAAGACAAGAATCCTGTAAATGCAATAGTTTCCGTACTTATGTTAAGAGAGGGTTGGGATGTTCAGAATGTAACTGTTGTAGTAGGTTTAAGACCATATACAGCAAAAGCAAATATACTTCCGGAACAGACTATCGGAAGAGGATTAAGATTGATGTTCCGTAAATTGAATGAGGGTTATACGGAGAGAGTTGATATAATCGGTAATAATGCTTTTATGGAATTTGTGGAGGATCTGGAGAAACTGGAAGATTTAAAATTTGAAACATTCCAAATAGGAAAAGACAAACTACAAATTCTAACTGTTCAGCCAGTTGAATCTAAAAAAGAATTTGATATAGGAATTCCTGAAATTACACCTTTACTTGGAAGAAAAAAATCATTAGCCGAAGAAATCGAATCCATTAATGTAATGAAATTCAAAATTAATAAACTTCCATTGAAAGGAAAAGAACTCGAGGAAACTAAAACTTTCATTTATGAAGGGAGAGATATTTTAACAGATGAAAAATTATTAGAGAGAGAATATAAAATCCCACCTGCTCAAACAGCTGAGGAAGTTATCGGGTATTATGCAAGACGAATTGCTCAAAATATTAAATTACCTTCACAGTTTTCAATACTTGCTCCGAAAATACGTGAATTTTTTGAGTTTAAAGCATTCGGTGAAAAAGTTGATCTTAGTAATGAAAATGTTATCAAAGCTATTAGTAGTAACATTGCAAGTTACGTTGTAATAAAGGAATTTGAAAAAGTATTACGTGAAATTGTAATTGAAAAGAAAGAGCCTTTATTGATTACTGCAAATCGTTTTCTTTCTACAACTTTACCTTTTCCAACTTCAAAGAAACCATTTGAAGCAAAAAAAACTATTTTCAATTACACTCCCTGTGATAACGAATTTGAATATGGTTTTGCTAAGTTTCTTGATAAAGCAGAAGACATAAAAGCATTTGCGAAACTCCCAGAGCAATTTGGATTTTGTATTCAATATACAGATACATTAGCAAACATTAGAAACTATTTTCCAGACTTCATTGCTATTGCAGATGATAACACAAATTGGATAATTGAAACAAAAGGAAGGGAGGATATTGAAGTTAAATTGAAAGACAATTGTGCAATCAATTGGTGTAATACCGCTACTGAATTAACAAAAGAAAAATGGAGATATTTAAAAGTACCTCAAAAAGATTTTGATAAACTACATCCTGAAACATTTGAAGAACTATTGACAGCACTAAATCCTCCTGTACTACTTGAGTAAAATTAAGGTTAATCAAAAAATAAGCAGGGGAGCCTAATGAAAAAAAATATTTCAAAACAGCCATTTCTAAATAAGAAAGATGAAGAACTAAAAAAACTTATGAAAATTGCAGATGAAATGGGTAAAATTAATAATTCTATTACAAGAACGAAAGAAGATGAACAACGATTTGAAGAATTGATTGATCAAATTTTAAAATTAAATCCGAAGTTTAAAAATCAATATATAACTCTTTTCAAATTTTGTATTGCTTACATGGATAATTATTATTTAAGAAAAAATAATTCAATTATAGAAAATCATTTAAAAAGTTTAGAGGAAATATTAGAAATAAGGAGCAAATCTAGTATTGAATTTTCAGATTTAAGGAAGCAACTTTTAAAACAATATGATGAAACAATATCATCACTTAACTATAGTAATTACCTATTCAATAAGCGAAATGAATTAATGGACATTGTATATAAAGCTAAAGTTTACTATCCCCCTTTTAAAAAAGAATTTGATATGATCCATAATCAAAAAATTAGGTCAAAAGAAGCAATTGAATTTGCTTTTTCATTATTAGATGAGATAAAAACTAAAAAATCTTCTTTTTTAATGTTAATCTATCAAAATAGAAATGATAGTAAATTTCTAAGAGTTTTTCCAAAGTTAATGCCTTTTGATTTTACCAAACTAAATGGTAGATATGAGAATACCGAATTTATTAGTGTTTTAGAAGAATATTTTATTAGATTTACTGATTCCTTCAAACCATCAAGAAAAACCCCAAAAAAGAAAAATCACCAATCTAAAAAGTGATATGTTTCACATTTTAAATGTGAATACCTTCCATACCCTTTAGTTCCCATTAATTATATTTTTGTAACATAAATTATAGTGGGCAGGATATTGTCATACAAAGTAAATATTAATAATAATTTTTCGGATAGCAACAAAGAGACTATTTAAGCCGCTGCCCTGCTGCTGTAATCTTTACTCTTTGTTGCTTATTCTTATTTTAGATGGATACTGATTTAAAAGTCTTAACATATAATTTAAAGACAGGTGAAATTTCATACATGCCATTGGATGAGAAATCTGAACCAATGATTATTCATTCGCAGGTAGAAGAATTAAAACTTTCTGACATCAGAAAAAGACTTTATTCCTATTATCAAATTAACAATTCAAGAAATACATTTTTGAGTTACAAGAGTACTTATGAAAATTTTATTCGATTAATTGGAAATAAAAGTGTGTACAATATTACAAGAGCTGATTTTGAGGAGTTTAAAGTAAAACGAAGAAAAGAAGTGAATGCGGTTTCATGTAACATTGATATAAGAAACATCAAAGCTATATTTAATAAAATTGTTGAATTTGAAATTTTAAAACATTCAAATGCTTCATTTTTAAAACAATTCAAGATAGAGAGAAAAAAAGTATTGGCAATTGATTCAAAAGATATTTTAAATATTATTGACAAAGCTGATGATCCTCAATTAAAACAGATTATTAAATTTACTCTTCTTACTGCGAGCAGAATTTCAGAAGTATTAAATGTGAGGATCAAAGATCTGGATTTTGACAAGAGGATAATTAACATTTACCAGCAAAAGACTAATTGTTTTAAAACCATTCCAATTACGGATACAATCGCGGTGTTATTGAATGAAATTCTAAATTCGGAAAACAAGTCGAACATCTATACATTAGTTGATCCTGAAAGCTATTTATTCCATAAAAAACTTAAAAATAATTCATCCATAAAATTACGATCAGATACTGTAAGTAAGCAATTTAAAAAGATATTACGAAAGCTGAAGTTGAGCGAGGATTTTAAATTTCATTCATTAAGGCATACTTCCATTACAGAACTTTTAAAAAATAATGTTCCTGTAAATGTAGTCAAGGAAATTGCCGGGCATAAATCAATTACGACGACTATGAATTATTCCCATGTGAATAGCGATGATCTAAGAAAAGCCGTTAACTCTTTAAATTATTGAAAATTGAAAATTGAAAATTAGAAATGAGAATATTCATTCCATCAAATTTTAATTTTGAAGAGATGTTCCCAAAGCAACTCTTGCATAAGGATAAATATTGTTATGTACTTCATAAAATTTATGAAGAAAGAATTTTCGGAAGAGCCAACAAACAATCTCAATTTGTTAATCTTAAATCTGAATACTTAAGATACATTATTGGCAGATGGTATTATAAAACTGTAATAGATAATCTGATTCAATTTAAAATTATTGAAACTGATAATCACTATATAGTAGGTGAAAAATCGAAAGGTTATAAACTTTTAGAACCATTTTCAGAATCGAAGAATAAAGCAGTTGAATTAAAGGATGAAAGTATCTTACTAAGAATTGCTAAGCATAAAAAAACTAAACTAACTAATAATCCGCCTGGTGCTGAATATAAAATGCTATATGACAACCTGTACAAAATAGAAATAGACGGTAAGAATGCAATTAGATATGTTAAGAAATATTTTTCCAATGACATTAAAAAACTCAATTCATACTTAATGTCCATAAAATTTATACAAGATAAAAATTTTCATTGGACTGTTGATGATGTATCTCAAAGAGTCCATACAGATATTACAACATTGTTTAGAAAAATAAGAAAATACTTAAGATATGACGGGAGATCATTAGTAAATATTGATATTTGCAATAGTCAACCATTCCTTTTTAACATTTTAATTAGGAAATTTTTTGAAACGAAGTCGCCTCAATTGAAAACAAATGTTGAATTTAGTAAAATTTTGAGGAATAAGTTTTGTAAGAATAGGTTAAGATATTTAGGAGAAGGAATTTATTCATATGATGGACAAACCTTTAATGATGTAATGTTATATGAAATTCTAACAAGCGAAGGAAGTTTTTATGAATATCTTATGGAAATATTAGATGTTGATGAACATTTAAGGCAAGATAAAGATTTTAGAGGGGTTTTTAAGAAACAGGTTTTCGGAAGAATATTTTTTTGTAAGAATAATAATAATTATGTTAGGGATGAAATGAAAATTTTTAAGTGGTTCTTCCCTACAGTTTCAACAATAATTGAATATTACAAAAAGGATGATTATACAGAGCTTCCAATTAATTTACAAAAAGAAGAATCAAAAATAATGATTAACGATGTTTGTGGTCGGATTGCTCAGGAAAGACCCCATATGTTTTTAACAACAATTCATGATTCCATTTTGACAATCGAAAACAATACAGAATATATTTCCCATGTAATTTTAAATGAGTTTAAAAAAAAATTCAACTTACAACCTAAATTAAAAATAGAATGATTAGAAAAGCATTTCTTAATCAATATGGGTTAATGGTTTATATTTATAAAAGAACTGTATGTTTACTGTACAATGGGGACTGCATAAAACTTAATAAATATCGAGTTGATTTGAATGGAATTGATAGCGTTAAATTTTATGAGTTATATAACGATAATGATGATTCTTCTAAGAAATGTTAAAAAGTTACTTTAAAAAATAAAAATTGAATTCGATTAAAAATAAAATATTAAAATCAGAATTGGTAAGCTGGAAAGAACTTAAATTTATTCAACAGGATAAATTTAAAGAGCTTACCAAAGAATCATATTCAAGGTTAAGGCAATCTATAATAAATAATGATTTTGTTGAGTCGTTTAAAGTTTGGCAAAATGGGAAAGATTTATTTTGTTTGGACGGCTTCCATAGAATTAAAGTTTTTAAAGAACTGATTAAAGAAGGGTATTCAATCCCGGAACAATTTAGTGCTGATTTTATCGATTGTAAGGATAAGAAAGAGGCAAGTAAATTGGTTCTGATCTATTCGAGTATTTATGCAAAGATCAATGAGCAAAGCTTGGATGAATATTTGGATCTGAATGATTTAGATATAAATGAACTAAAACTTGAAATTGATCTGCCCGAAATAGATTTAGATTATTTTGAAGATGCAAATTTTGATCCCGCGTCAATAGATGAGCAAGGCAGGTTAGATGAAAAGAAAAAAATAAAATGTCCGAATTGCAATTATGAATTTGAAAATTGATTATTGCAGTTACAAAGCTGCTCTTTATTCCGTAAAGCATTGGCATTATTCAAAGAGCTTGCCTTGCTCAAAAAGATTCATGTTAGGAGTCTGGGAAAACGAAATCTTTGTCGGCTCAATTGTTTTTGCTGTAGGTAATACTCCTGACTTAGGAAGGAAATATAATATAGGGAAATATGAAGTTTGTGAATTATCGAGAGTAGCATTAAACAAGCATGAAACCCCTGTAAGTAAATTATTAAAGATTGCATTAATAATTTTGAAAAAGGATAATCCTAAATTAAAATTAATTATTTCCTTTGCTGATTCAAACCAAAATCATTTAGGAATAATTTATCAGGCGATGAATTGGATTTATTCAGGTTTAACTGATAAATCAAAAATATGGATTTATAAAGGCAAGGAATATCATACAAGATCAGTAACTGCCAGAGGTTATGTTAATCATTACGGTAAAATGAGTAAATGTCCAAAACCAAGTGAATGTGATCAGATTTTACAAAAGCCAAAATTCAGATACTTATATCCTCTGAATAAGGAAATGAGAAAACAGATTTTAAAATTGGCAAAGCCGTATCCAAAAGATTTAAAATGCGTCAGTGGTGTTAATGGTAGCACGTCAGTTTTCCAAACTGAAGGAAAGGTTCAAATCCATTCTGACGCTCAATAAAAAATATCAACTATAGCTAACATGTTTCATATTCTTAAAGTCGGACACAATAAAAAGGAATCTAACATCAATTAGAATAGTCTTAATTCTTCCATACAATCGTTTTAAGACGGTTTTAATGCTCAATTAACCTTAATCCATAGCTAAATGAAAACTATCAAGAAAAAAGCTAAAAAATACATTCCTAAATTCTCTCATTTAAAGAATAAGCATTATACTGAGGATGAAATTTCTATTTTAGCAGATGAAATGTTAAAATGGTTTGAAGGAAAGAATAATTTTTGGTTAAAAGATTTTGCAATCAGTAAGAGGATCCCAAGACAAAGAATTTCAGAGTTCTGTAAGAGCAATGAATATTTTAATTATGTATATTTATTGTGCAATGATCTTCAGGAAAGTAAGCTAGTTAAGCTGGGTTTGGTTAAAAAATACAATGCAGCTTTACCTATTTTCGCACTAAAGAATAATTGTGGTTGGAATGATAAAAATTATCAGATCGTTGAGGATCTTCCGGATTTTGAACTAAAAACAATTGAAGATATTGCAAAACTAAATTCTATGGTTATAAAAAAGATTCTAAAGAACGATCCTGAACTAAGATATTCTTCAGGAATAAATAATCTTCTTAATCTACAAATCAAAAGTTTAGAATTGCTTTCGATTGAAAAGAGGATTGAAAAGGTTGAGGAAATTGTAAATAATTTACCTGCATCATTTGAAGGGAATTAAATTTGAATATCAAAAGTCGAATACGAAGTATTGAAAGAAAACTATTCTTGGATAGCATAGGGATTGAAGAAAGAATCTTATTAAATCCAAATTATAAATTTAAAGGGAATCCATTTAATAGTATTGATGATATGATTAAAGTATTGAATGTAGTAGAGTTAAGTCCTTATTATACAAATAAACAAATAATTCAATTTTTTATGAATGGGTTATTGAGTTTTGAATCTAGGGAAATGCAGAAAATACAAATTGAAACATCAGAGGAAATGATTAGAATGATGTAATATTATTTTGGGTTTCTAATTTCCTCTAAATCCTTATATGATTTCTCTAATTCTTTTGTAGCTGCTTCTTTAACACTTTCATAAGGAGTAACACATAGAGCGTGTTCAGCTACTCGAATCTATCTCAAAATCTTTTCATAGTTGATAAGTTTTTCTATGAATGCAATATAGTAAAATACTATAATAAAATAGGGTAAACATTGCAGCGATAAATATTTTTAATTAAAGGATTGGAATAATTTAAAGTGATATATTCACACTAAATCAGAATTGAATACTTTGAATTGATTTATTACTTTGGAAGTAAATAAATCTGAAACTGTGAATAAAAAAAGTTTAATAATATTTCAAAGACCCGTTAAGGTTTTAAAGGTTTTCACAGACCTCAAATTTTCCTTATCGGGTTCTTTGTTTTTAAAAAATCTCTCCAATTTAGTCATTAGTAAAGTCATTAGTCAACTAACTAATGAGTCGATAATTAGCATCAAATCAAGGGTCTGTAATAATAACAAAAGCCGTAAAATTAATCAGTTTTACAGCTTTTTAAGTGCGTCCTACCGGGCTCGAACCGGTGACCTAATGATTAAGAGTCATTTGCTCTGCCAGCTGAGCTAAGGACGCGGATAAAATTAGTTTTTATCCGCTGATATATCAATTCTATTAGCTGAGTATTCAGAGAACTCTCCGGATGAATTCTCCGTGTCCCGAACTTTCTCCGGATTTTGGATTTTTTGAATATTATTTAACCGAATTTCTTCTGAAAAAACCTGTGGGATTCAAAAACTTTAAAATGATTTGGAAAAATTGTTTTTTAAAAACAACCCATGCACTTTCAGATTAAAAGTAAGTTTTGTTTAAATTTATGGCGCCTGAAATCGTTGTGAAAATTCAGAGAATTGCACATTGCACATTATCATTTAGAAGCCTCATCAATTTTCTCCGTCAGCCACTTCCTGTTAATAATTTTATACTCTTTTGAAAGATCCAGGCGGATAATGTCGGCATTTACTTTACCGTTACCGGTCTTTAACTGTGAGATCCTGAGGAGATACTTCTGAAAATTCCTGAACCTGGTTTTCCTGTTTTCAGGAATGGAACTGATGTTTTTTATGAAGTGTCTGAAATTTTCCAGCGAATAAAATGTGTATCGCAGTAAGCAGATTCGAACATTAGCTGAAGATGAAGTATTTTCAAACTGATTTTGGTGAAAAATGGAGTCTCGTCCCAAATCCGACTACCGAAAATCTTTATGTAGTCTGTTTTACTTCTATAAGTCTAATCTGCAGAGCGAATGGTACTATCCTTATTACATTCAGTTAAATCACAGAATCTCAATCGAGGTCTGGAGCAAAAACACAGTTACTTTTAATAACGGCGATATGTATTACGATTTCTATTCTGCAGCAAACAAGGCATACGGTGACAATCAGATTCGCGTTGACAATTCTCCCGTTACATATGCTTTATACAGCGGCGATGTGAATCAGGACGGGACTATAGATCTTGGCGACGGCAGTCTGATAGATAATGATGCGACTAATTTTGTTTCAGGATACGCTGCTACCGATGTAAACGGCGACGGTATTGTGGATGTGGCGGACGCTGTGTTTGCTGATAATAATGCGCTTAATTTTATCAGCAGAATAACACCATGATAAGGTAATGATTTAAGAATATTTATCAGGAATTATTCCGTGAAATTTGTTAAAAAGATGTGTCAGGACTTATGTTCTGACACATTTGTTTATTTCCGCATCAGAAAATGTGATATTCAACAACTCTGTCCAAAACATTTTCAAATATATAAAAAAACTTTAATAATGAACTCTGATTAATGTTTTAAATTTACACAATTTTTTTAACCCACCTGTGATGAATTTCCGGCAATTTATCACCAGTGGGCGA
>JAFDZR010000010.1:0-9119 GCA_018266875.1 Bacteroidota bacterium | reverse complement strand
ATATTATACAACGTTTTGGACAGTATTGGACATTCAATTTTTTAAAATTCATAATTCAATAACTTATTTTTAATATTTTAATTAAATTGTATATATATTTTTTATCAATTAAAAACTTAAGATTATTATGAAAAATCTACTGGCTTTATTTACAGTTATTTTAATTTTTTCAACTTCCGCTTATTCTCAGTGGATACCGATCGATTCGATAAGAGTGCAGAATGCTGACGGAGTGCCTTTGCTTTTAAATCAGACAGTTACAACACGCGGAGTCGTTACTACTACACGAGAATTCGGACCGCTTCTGGTTTATTTCCAGACCAGAACTGCAGGTATGGTAGGATATGACACTTCTTTCGCAAATAATGTGAAAAGGGGAGACAGTGTAGAAGTGACTGGTGTTGTAACCCAGTATTCAGGTCTTACTGAACTTAATCCGGTAACTTCAATTACAATTCTTGACACAGGAATATCAGTTACTCCGATTCCTGTAACAACTACAGAAGTCAAAAACAACGGCGAAGCTCTTGAAGGAATGCTGATAAAGATAAGCAACGTATCGGCAGTCCATGATTTTAACGGAGCTAATGTATCAACATGGATAACTTCAGGATCCGGATTTAATTACAGACTGCTTGCAAACGGCGATTCATGTGATATCAGAATATATTCTTCAACAAATATTGCGAACCAGCCGGTACAGGCATTCCCCTTTAACGTGGTTGCCGAACTTTCCCAGTTTAAATTCGCAGCTCCCTTTATCGGAGGTTATCAGATACTACCGAGAAGTCTTAGTGATTTTTCTGTTGCGACCGGAGTAAATACTTTGTCAAACGACATTCCTGATTCCTACAAGCTTAGTCAGAACTATCCGAATCCTTTCAATCCTAGCACAAATATCAGATACAATATTGCCGCAGGCGGTGATGTATCTCTTAAAGTTTTTGATATGCTCGGGAATGAGGTTGCAGTTCTTGTTAATGAAAAACAGAATGCCGGAAGTTATGAAGTGAAATTCAGTGCAGGCAGTCTATCCAGCGGTATTTATTTCTATAAACTGCAGACAGGTAACTTCACCGAGGCAAAGAAGATGATCCTTATCAAATAAAATTTCCAAAATAAATTTAATACTTTTCAGCGTCAGGACTTTTGTTCTGACGCTTTTTTTATCGGCGGATTTAAATCATGAAATGTTATTTTTGAGAAACGTTTTGCTCTGAGATACTGAAGTCCTTCTGACATTGAAAATCAATAACTGTTCTCATCAAGCTTTACTTTTCCCCTGAAGATCCAGTAGACAACTGATGTATAGCTGATTACAAGAGGAGCTCCGATGCATGCAATTATCAGCATTGTTGTAAGCGTGCTTTTTGTAGAAGCGGAGTTGTATATGTTCAGGGAATTCTGAGGATCGGGAAATGACTGAACGATATTCGGAAATATTCCGACTGCAACCAGACCGATCAGCAGCGCTATTGTTCCTGATGAAGAAAGAAATGCAAGGAATTCCCGGCCGAAATGAATTTCTCTTGGAATGTTCAGCACAAGCAGTAAGGAAGCGAGAGGGATTATTCCAAGCCAGAAATTCTTTTTAAAGACATCAAGAAGATGAGGCTGATAAATGAAAGTTGAAATTGTTGTAACTGCATAAAGGAAAATAAAAACGAAAATCATTTTTTTTATATGTCTGCTTATGTTCTTCTGGGTTTCCCCTTCGGTTTTCATTACAAGATAAATAGCGCCGTGAAGAGTTAGCAGTGAAACGGCAGTCAGTCCGACCAGAAGTGAATATGGGTTGAGAAGATCTGCGAATCCGGATGTTATATTTTTATTACTGTCCAGCGGAACGCCTCTGGCAAGATTTCCAAGCGCGATTCCGAATATGAGTGACGCGCCGAGACTTCCGAGACTGAAACACACATCCCAGAATTTTCTCCACTTCGGAAGAGGACTTTTGCTCCTGAATTCAATTGCAACCCCCCTGAAGAGCAGCATTACAAGAAGAATAATAAAAGCATTATAAAATCCCGAAAAGACAGTTGCGTATACTTCCGGAAAAGCCGCAAACAGAGCGCCTCCGCCGACCACCAGCCACACTTCATTTCCGTCCCATAAAGGTCCGATGCTGTTAATTGATAATCTTCTGTCTTCATCGCTTTTATTGAGCAGATGAATAATGCCGACGCCGAAATCAAATCCGTCGAGAATGGCGTAACCAGTTAAAATAATTATTATCAGTATAAACCAGATCGTGTTTAAGTCCATGATAATTTAAATTTTATCCTTTCGGAAATTCAGAATTTCTCTCAGCTTCACAGGCAGTTTTACAATCGGCTCGGATTCGTCAGCAGGATCAGGTCCGTGCTTTATCTTTCTGTCCAAAACATAAACAAAGACTGCAAAAAGGGAAAGATAAAGGAGAAAGAACAGAATGTTTGAGAAGTAAAGCTGACTCTGTGACAGAGTGGGAGAAACTCCCTCGGCGGTTCTCATCAGCCCGTAAACAATCCATGGCTGTCTGCCGACTTCTGCCGTGATCCAGCCGGCGGTATTTGCAAATACGGGTAGCAGTACTGAAAACACAAATATCCATAATAAATATTTCGAATCAAAAAGTTTTCCGCGCCACCAGAGAAAACATCCTGAGGCTGAAAGTAAAATCAGAAGAACGCCGATCGAGATCATCAGATGATAACTCTGAAATGTTATCTGCAGCGGAGGTCTTTCGTTTACCGGAATGGAATCAAGACCTTTTACCGGCAGTTCAGCATCCCTGTCAATGAGCCAGCTCGTCAGTCCCGGTATCTTCGGTCCTATTGTCTCTCCTTTTTCTTTATCAATATAACCGAACAGCACCATGTCCGCCGGACTTCCGCTTTTCCAGTGACCTTCCATTGCGGCGAATTTTGACGGCTGATATTTATGAACTGATTTTCCGCTTAAGTCACCTGATATAAAAACCTGCGAAAGAGAAACAACCAGAGCAAATATCAATGCTACCTTCATTGATGATTCGGCGAACGGAAGATGTTTTTTCTTTAAAATATACCAGGCGCTTACACTCATTACAAAGAAAGAACCGGCAAGCCAGCAGCCGGTTATCACATGCATTAGTCTTATAACTGAAGACGGATTAAAGACCATTGACCAGAAATCGGTTATCTCAGCTCTCATTCCGTTCGGTCCCATTACAATTTCAAATCCCGCAGGAGTCTGCATCCATGAATTTGCAACGACTATCCAAACTGCGCTGAAATGCGCTCCGAGACAGACCATTATGGTGCTGAAATAATGAAATTTCCTCGAGACTTTTCCCGAACCGAATACAAGTATTGCAAGGAATCCTGATTCCAGGAAGAATGCAAATATTCCCTCGGCTGCAAGAGCGCTTCCGAAAACATCTCCGACATATCTAGAATAAGCCGCCCAGTTGGTTCCGAACTGAAACTCCATAGGTATTCCCGTTGCAACTCCGATCGTGAATGTCAGTGCGAATACTTTTGTCCAGAATCTGGTGATCTGAAGCCAGACGGAATTTTTTGTTTTCAGATAAAGACCTTCGGTAATGACAAGAAAAACCCCGAGTCCGATCGAGAAAGGCGGATAGAAATAATGGAAAATGTTTGTCAGTGCAAACTGAAGACGGGAAAGGAATATTACAGCTTCATCCATTAATAATGTTTTTTGATATATTTACTGTAAAAATAATTGAATGATTTAAATATAAACAGTTATTTATAAATCAATTTTGAAATTCATACAACTGGCATGATGAAAGTCACTGAGCCAGCACTTCCATCCCTGTTCATATGTTACTTTAATTTTCAGGTAATTGATTGAACTTTAGCATAATAATCCTTAAATTACTGACGTGAAAAATCATTTTTTTAAAAATATCTGTACAGCAGTAATTCTGATTTTATTTATTTCATCAGGGATATTTGCAAATGTCTTTTCTTCATACGCCGATTGTCCGGAAGTATGCTGTGAGACCGAATGCTGTGAAAATACAGAAGTCAGTTACTTATCAGAAGGAATTTATATTTCCGGTGAAAATGACTGCTGCAATTATCAGGAAAGGAATAATGATGATTTCACGAGATCTATTGTTTACATACCTCATACAGACATCAGTAAGTTATCAGTCATTTCTCAGGAAAGAAATATTTTCATACCTGAGCAATCCTCAAAATTAACTTCAGTGATTTTCGTGTTACAACCCGTAAAGCAAAAAAGTCTGACCGAACTCAGAATTTAGGATTTTCCTTTCACACCCGTTCTGTGAACGGTTTCGAACTACTACTTTTATTTTTCAATTAAATTTAAACAATTAATTCATTATGAAAATATTAATTATATATATATTCATTTCCGCATTTTTAATTTTATCTGGAACACAGTCATATTCAAATATTAATGCAAATAATAATTCATCAGACTCCGCTGAATACTGCATTGTAAGCGGTGAAAAGATCGAAGGCGAAGGAGTAACCTACAGATATCTGAACAAAGAAGTGAAATTCTGCTGCAACGGATGTGAAATATCATTCAAAAAAAATCCGGCGAAATACTTAAAGGGAGCCGGACTGAGATGTCCCGTATGTGATGATGATGACGGGGTGAAGGATATTAATCTTACTGAAGACGGTGTGAAATATTATTTCTGTAACGAAGGATGTAAAGGGAAATTCGGCAATGATCCCGAATCATATCTGGAAAACTATAAAAAATGATCATGAAAATTTATAACATAAGAATTTCGTTGCTTCTGATAATTATCTCATTTTCATTTCAGCATGTTTCATCACAGACTTTAAAAGGAAACATTAAGGAAAATTCCGGCGGCAAAAAAGTCTCCGTTGAAGGCGCTGTAATAAAATGGATAAATACAAAAATCGGAACGGCATCTGATGAAAAAGGGAATTTCGAATTAACGACCGGGAATATTTCAGACTATAGAATTATAGTTTTCAACGCAGGGTATAAAACCGATACGATAGATGTAAAGGATAAAACCTTTGTTGAAATTGTTATGGTCCCTAATGCTACAACAGGTTTGATAGAGGTCGAAGATGAGCAGAGCTCAACTTTCATAGGAAGCGATGTTCCTAAAACGGAGATCATCACTTCGCAGGAACTCGTAAAGGACGCTTGCTGCGATCTGTCCGGATGTTTCGGAAGAAATTCTTCGGTTGAAGTCGCTGTGACGGATATCATTACCGACAGCAAAGAGCTGAAAATACTTGGTCTGGAAGGAGCGTACACGCAGATACTGATCGACAACATGCCGTTAATGAACGGACTTAATGTCAAATACGGAGTCAGCAGTATTCCCGGAGTGGTGATCGACAGAATTACGATCTCAAAAGGATCCAACTCTGTCCTGCAGGGATATGAATCAATCAGCGGCATTATGAATGTCCTGCTGAAAGACTATGATAATTCAGACAGATTCCTTGCAAATGGATTTGTAAACAGTACTCTGGAAAAGCAGATCAACCTTAATTACACTTCCGGGATCAGCAGAAATCTGAACAATATTCTCGCGTTTCATTCGGTTCAGGAATCAAAAAGATCTGACGATAACAATGACGGTTTTCTTGACAATCCGCTCATAACAAGATATACACTTTACAATAAATGGAAACTGTCAGACAAAAAAAACAGAACGGAATTAAATATCGCAGGCAGATACTGGTATGAAGAACGGACCGGAGGACAGAATAATTACTATACTGAAAAAGACAAAGGAAGCGGTTCCGTCTATGGTCAGACTGCAAAAATAAATTCCGCCGAAGGTTATCTCCGTTACGGAAAGGAATATGGAGACTCCCGTAATTTAAAGATCTTTGCAGCTGCAAATTATTATGATCAGAAATCATTCATCGGAATTACCGGATATGATGCTTACCAGACAAACTTTTCCGTTTCCGGTTTTTATGAGTTCGCTGTTAACAGCAGGAGCTTTATAAAAGCCGGCGCAGGTTACAAATTGCTAAGGATAAATGAGAACATTTTTTTTACTGATACTACTACAAAAACATATTCAGGTGATTATTTGAAATATGAATCTGTGCCGGGAATATTTGCTGAAAACGCAGTCAGTTTTCTGAATGACAAGGCATCCCTGATGACAGGTATTAGATTTGATCATCTCAATGATTACGGTACCGTGATAACACCCAGAGCTCTGCTCAGGTATCAGCCGGAAAATGAAATTGTGTTCAGGTTTTCTGCCGGCACCGGTTTCAGAACAGCAAACGTTTTCAGCGAGAATCCTTCCGTTCTGGCAAGCTCGAGAGATATTGTGTTTATAGGAAAACTTGATCCTGAAAAGACATTTAATTTCGGTGCTGATATACTTTATTATTTCAACCTTGGCAGAACAGGCGGAAGTCTTAATCTGGATTTTTACCGAACTACTTTCAGTAACAAGATAATACCGGATTATGACACTGATCCATCGAAAGTTATATTCGCAAATCTTGACGGAAAAGCTTTCTCGAATGTATTTCAGGCGGAAACAAACTTAAATCTGTTAAGAGGTTTTGATCTGAAGCTGGCTTATAAGTTCATTGACCTTCAGTATGAAAAAGACGGAATCCTTAAGGAGCAGCCGTTCAACGCAAAGCACAGATTCTTAACCACAATGTCATATTCGCCTTCTGACAAATCATGGAGCGTTTCTTCAGGTCTGCAGTGGTTCGGCAGACAGCGGCTTCCTTCTACAAAATCATTTCCGGTAAATTATCAGAGACCAGATGAATCAGATCCATATACAGTAATAAATATTCAGTTCAATAAAAATTTCAAATTTATAGAACTCTACGGAGGAATTGAAAATTTACTGAACTTCACTCAAAGTGATCCGATAATTAGTCCGGATGATCCTTTCGGACCTTACTTTGATACTTCATTTATCTGGGGACCGACAAAGGGCAGGGAATATTATCTTGGTTTCAGAGTTCTTGTAAACTGAAAAACTGAAGTGTTCCGTGAATTACGTTACGTGATATTTTACTGAACAGAACCGTTGAGTAAGTCCCGTAGATGTTTTCATTAAGTCAGTTGTAAATGATTTGTAAGTTGCAGAAAAATATTTTTTACTGTTTTAAAATTTTTACCGTATCAGTATTCAGAAGACTAAGATAATTGTTGTGAGCGTGTTCAAAACCAACCCTGCAGAAATATTTATTTTCATCATTTCCGTTTGTAAAATCCGAAGGAGTGAGTGAACTGATAGGGATCCTTGTATCCGCATGTTTGTATTTATTCCCGTTCGAGTCGAGATAAAGATATACTGCATCTGCAATGAATCCTGTCGGAATAGGCACTTAATCCGGTATCTGTTCAGTAACTGCATTTCCTAAACCCGCCCTTCCGAAAGGGATAAGTCAGAAAAATATGAATTCTCAGATTTGAAATATCAATTTTGAAATTTCAAATAAACCAAATACTTTCGGATAGTTTTGATTGCTGACTCGGACAATAGGTATTCAGAAAGCGTCAGGTATTAAATCCTGACGCTGTTGAATATTATTCATTTCAGCATTCCGTCAAACCATAATTTCTGATGTCCTGCTGCGAATTTGAATGTTCCGCGGTGATCTGCAAGTTTACCTGCCGGTATTGCGGAAGTTTTACCTCCGTTGAAAAACTGCTGGTAAGCCACAGGTAATGTAGCGATGTATTCAGGGACTGCTTCGTCCGAGTCGCCGTAATATAGATTCAAAGGAGTGCGGCTGCGCCAGCGGTATGAATTATTTTCCTGTATCAGCTGAAAATATCTGCTTTCGCCGAGAGACGACGAGGCAATAAACTCAGGTTTAAGGAAATCCACGATCTTACCGGTGGTTTTGGAATAGAAATCTTCAAATGTAATTTTATTCTGATAGAAATCCAGACTTGCCTGCTGATATTCCTGCTTAATGCCCGATTCCATAAGTCCCGGCAGTTCATAATAAACGGAATATGAATTTAACTGCAATGCCATAATGCCCGGCAGCCATACAGCGTCTGTTTTTCTGGGAGCATGAACCCATCGGTTTTCAAGAGCAAAGACATCTGTAGGTGTGCATGCTGTGGCTGCAGCAGTGACCGGGATGTCAAGACTTTCCAGCTTTTCCAGAAAAAGCAGCGTGGACCAGCTTCCCATTGACCAGCCGCTTAGAAAAAGCGGACCGTAATTAATTTTAAGTTCATTCAATATCTCCCGAGATGCCGCAAGCATGTCAAGGCATGCCTGCTGTGTACTTTCCTTAACCTGATAACTGTCCTGCTCCGTGGAAAGACCTTTACCGAAATAATCAGCGGCAATCAATATGTAACCGTTACCGGCGAACTGAGCAATCATTAATCTTGTTTCGTAAGATTCCTCCGGAAACGAAGGCACATCAGTTTTTGTAAAGACTGTTCCGTGCTGATACGAAACAACCGGAAACTTATCCGCTCCTGTCTCGGGAATTGCTATCAGCCCGGAAGCTTTGGTAGGTCTGTTGCTGAATTCCGGGATTACCGAATTGTAAATCACGCGGTAAAGCTTTACTGAATTTATTGCCGCCGGATAAGTAACTTCAAAGCCCGAGAAATCCGATGCTTCTTTGGTAAGTATTTTATTAAGACGGTTCAAATCGTAATTTCCAATATACTGATATCCTGTTCCCGAAGATGTATAAGTGAAATCATTTTTTATCTGTGCGTGCAACCCCACAAGATGCGATGAAATAAAAAATAAAAAAGTAAAAAGTAATTTGCTTCTCATAGAAAGTAAAAATTAAATTATTAGAAAATTTTATGAAATCAATACGGGAAAATTCCGGGAAGACTATTGGGTTTGCTTCCGAAAAGCGGCGGATTCCCATGGAAAATTCAATGGAAATTAAATTTTCATCTTGTCAAATACAATGATGTATTATTGAATGAAAGGATTTCGTTTTCAATAGTGTCCAAAACGTTTAGTTTAAGAAATCAAAATTTACTGGAGTAAACGTACTTTCTTTTGTACGACCAAAAGAAAGTACCAGAGAAAAGTCGTCCCGAGAACTCGGGATGAATAAGTGCCTAAAAGCGTGAGAAATTGCGATAAAATTTCCAACTCAAAATTTGCTGCGCAAATTTCC